>NZ_KB446647.1:322165-477408 GCF_000340375.1 Eggerthia catenaformis OT 569 = DSM 20559 | reverse complement strand
GAGGAGCACATGGGGAACCTGCCCGTCAGAGGGGGACAACAGCTGGAAACGGCTGCTAAGACCGCATAGGCTCAAGGAGGGCATCCTCGTTGAGTTAAAGTGTCCTTTCGGGGACAGCTGACGGATGGACCTGTGGCGCATTAGCCAGTTGGCGGGGTAAAGGCCCACCAAGGCGACGATGCGTAGCCGGCCTGAGAGGGCGGACGGCCACACTGGGACTGAGACACGGCCCAGACTCCTGCGGGAGGCAGCAGTAGGGAATTTTCGGCAATGGGGGGAACCCTGACCGAGCAACGCCGCGTGAGTGAGGAAGGCCTTCGGGCTGTAAAGCTCTGTTGCAGAGGAAGAACGGGAGAGCGAGGAAATGCGCTTTTCGTGACGGTACTCTGCGAGAAAGCCACGGCTAACTACGTGCCAGCAGCCGCGGTAATACGTAGGTGGCAAGCGTTATCCGGAATCATTGGGCGTAAAGAGGGAGCAGGCGGACGCGAAGGTCCGTAGTAAAAGCCCGAAGCTAAACTTCGGGCGGCTATGGAAACCGCGCGCCTGGAGTGCGGAAGAGGATCGCGGAATTCCATGTGTAGCGGTGAAATGCGTAGATATATGGAGGAACACCGGTGGCGAAGGCGGCGGTCTGGTCCGGCACTGACGCTCATTCCCGAAAGCGTGGGGAGCAAATAGGATTAGATACCCTAGTAGTCCACGCTGTAAACGATCGATACCAGGTGTCGGGAGTCACATCCCGGTGCCGAAGCCAACGCATTAAGTATCGCGCCTGAGTAGTACGTCCGCAAGGATGAAACTCAAAGGAATTGACGGGGGCCCGCACAAGCGGTGGAGCATGTGGTTTAATTCGAAGCAACGCGAAGAACCTTACCAGGCCTTGACATCGATCCGATCGCGCGGAGACGCGCGAGACCTTGCCGAAAGGGAAGGAGGAGAAGACAGGTGGTGCATGGTTGTCGTCAGCTCGTGTCGTGAGATGTTGGGTTAAGTCCCGCAACGAGCGCAACCCCTGCCGCCAGTTGCCAGCATTCAGGATGGGGACTCTGGCGGGACTGCCCCTGTAAGGGGGAGGAAGGCGGGGATGACGTCAAATCATCATGCCCCTTATGGCCTGGGCTACACACGTGCTACAATGGACGGAGCAGAGGGAGGCGAAGCCGCGAGGCGGAGCGGAGCCCAGAAACCCGTTCACAGTTCGGACTGCAGCCTGCAACTCGGCTGCACGAAGCTGGAATCGCTAGTAATCGCAGATCAGCATGCTGCGGTGAATACGTTCCCGGGCCTTGTACACACCGCCCGTCACACCATGAGAGTCGGCAACGCCCGAAGCCGGCGGCCCAACCCCGCAAGGGGAGGGAGCTGTCGAAGGCGGGGCTGATGATTGGGGTGAAGTCGTAACAAGGTATCCCTACGGGAACGTGGGGATGGATCACCTCCTTTCTAGGGAGAAGAGAGCGTTTCTACTTGGTTATGAGTGTTCAGACACTCAAGGGAGGGTCCCTGAAAACCGGATAACATATTTCAAGCAAGAAGGAAGGCTGATCGGAAGATCAGACTTTCTGCGAAACACATAACAGAGAATTCAGAGAAGAGATCAGAGATGATAGAAGAGAGTCTGAAATCTGTTGTGGGCAAAAAGCTAAGAAACGAGAAAAGCAAGAGAAACAGCAAGAAAAAAAGCAGAGAACTCAAGCTCATAGAAGAAAGACAAGAGAAGGTCAGGAAAGAAAGGGCGTATGGCGGATGCCATAGGCGCGCGAAGGCGAAGAAGGACGCAGCAAGCGGCGAAATGCGCCGGGGAGCCGCAGGCAGGCAAAGATCCGGCGATATCCGAATGGGGGAACCCGCTCCTCTAAGAGGGGAGCACCGCGGGGCGAACGAAAGGGGCCCCGCAGGAGCGAGACGCAGGGAAGTGAAACATCTGAGTACCTGTAGGAAGAGAAATCAAAAGAGAATCCGTAAGTAGCGGCGAGCGAAAGCGGACGAGCCCAAACCGCAGAGATGCGGGGTAGAAGGAGCTGCGAAGAGCGGAATTGAAGGCGTCAGGGGAATGGGCAGGGAAGCCCATCCGGAGAGGGTGAGAGACCCGTACCCGAAGGCGCAAGCGAGGAAGCGAGCAGAGATCCTGAGTACGGCGGGACACGAGGAATCCTGCCGGAAGCATCGGGGACCATCCCGAAAGGCTAAACACTAGCGCGCGACCGATAGCGAACGAGTACCGTGAGGGAAAGGTGAAAAGAACCCCGGGAGGGGAGTGAAAGAGAACCTGAAACCATATGCCTGCAAGAAGTCAGAGCCCCGCAAGAGGGTGATGGCGTGCCTTTTGTAGAATGAGCCGGCGAGTTGCCGTGCGCGGCGAGGTTAAGCAGAAGATGCGGAGCCGGAGCGAAAGCGAGTCCGAAGAGGGCGGAAGTCGCGCGGGGCAGACCCGAAACCGGGTGAGCTAGCCATGGGCAGGTTGAAGTCGGGGTAAGACCCGATGGAGGACCGAACCGACCCCCGTTGAAACGTTGGCGGATGACCTGTGGCTAGGGGTGAAATTCCAAACGAACCCGGAGATAGCTGGTTCTCCCCGAAATAGCTTTAGGGCTAGCGTCGCGCGGTGGCTGGGGAAGGTAGAGCACTGAATATGCGATGGCCGCATCCCGCGGTACTGAGCATAATCAAACTCCGAATGTTCCCAGAGGAGAAGCGCGGCAGTCAGTCTGCGGGTGATAAGGTCCGTAGACGAGAGGGAAACAGCCCGGACCAGCAGCTAAGGTCCCAAAGTGCATGCTAAGTGGAAAAGGAAGTGGAGATGTGCAGACAGCTAGGAGGTTGGCTCAGAAGCAGCCATCCTTGAAAGAGTGCGTAACAGCTCACTAGTCGAATGACTCCGCGCCGATAATTTACCGGGGCTAAGCATGACACCGAAGCTCTGGGCAGGAGACTGCGGTAGGGGAGCGTTCCATGCAGCGGCGAAGGCAGACCGGAAGGGCGGCTGGAGCGCATGGAAGAGAGAATGCCGGCGTGAGTAGCGAAATGTGGGTAAGAATCCCACACACCGATTGCCCAAGGATTCCAGGGGAAGGTTCGTCCACCCTGGGAGAGTCGGGACCTAAGGTGAGGCCGAGAGGCGCAGCCGATGGAAGACGGGTGGAGATTCCCGTACCCGTATGGCGGTGAAGGAGTGACGGAGAAGCAAGGCGGTGCCGGCGGACGGAAGAGCCGGTGTAAGCGAGAGACCCGGAGACCAGGGAAAACCGGTTTCTGATAAGGGGAAGGCGTGACGCATACGGAAAGCTGAGGCAAGTACGGAAAGCCGAGGAGCATCTTCCAGGAAAAGCTTCTAGCAATAACGACATACGGCCCGTACCGAAAATGGACACACATGGGCAGGGAGAGAATCCCGAGGTGAGCGAGAGAACTGCAGCCAAGGAACTCTGCAAAATGACCCCGTAACTTAGGGAGAAGGGGTGCTCGCTGAGAGGCGAGCCGCAGAAAAATGGCCCAAGCGACTGTTTACCAAAAACACAGCTCTCTGCGAAGGCGCAAGCCGAAGTATAGGGGGTGACGCCTGCCCGGTGCTGGAAGGTTAAGGGGAGGAGTGAGCGAAAGCGAAGCTCCGAGCCGAAGCCCCAGTAAACGGCGGCCGTAACTATAACGGTCCTAAGGTAGCGAAATTCCTTGTCAGGTAAGTTCTGACCCGCACGAAAGGCGTAACGATTTGGGCGCTGTCTCGGCTGCAGACTCGGTGAAGTCTTAGTGCCTGTGAAGATGCAGGCTGCCCGCGACTAGACGGAAAGACCCCATGGAGCTTCACTGCAGGTTGGCATTGGACCTGGGTGCGTGATGTACAGGATAGGCGGGAGGCAGAGAACCCGGCGCGCAAGCGCAGGGGGAGCCGACGTTGGGATACCGCCCTTGGCGCATCTAGGCTCTAACCGGACGCCGGAGACGGGCGACGGGACAGTGCCAGCCGGGCAGTTTGACTGGGGCGGTCGCCTCCTAAAGAGTAACGGAGGCGCCCAAAGATACCCTCAGCATGGATGGAAACCATGCAGCGAGTGCAAAGGCATAAGGGTGTCTGACTGCGAGACAGACAGGTCGAGCAGGGACGAAAGTCGGGCTTAGTGATCCGGCGGTGCCGAATGGAAGGGCCGTCGCTCAACGGATAAAAGCTACCCTGGGGATAACAGGCTGATCTCCCCCAAGAGTTCACATCGACGGGGAGGTTTGGCACCTCGATGTCGGCTCATCGCATCCTGGAGCTGAAGTCGGTTCCAAGGGTTGGGCTGTTCGCCCATTAAAGCGGTACGCGAGCTGGGTTCAGAACGTCGTGAGACAGTTCGGTCCCTATCTGTCGTGGGCGCAGGAGGTCTGAGGAGAGCTGTCCCCAGTACGAGAGGACCGGGGCGGACGGACCGATGGTGGACCAGTTGTCGCGCCAGCGGCACAGCTGGGTAGCCAAGTCCGGAAGGGATAAGCGCTGAAGGCATCTAAGTGCGAAGCCCCCTCCGAGATGAGACCTCCCACCGAAAGGGTAAGGCCCCTTGAAGACGACGAGGTGGATAGACCGGGAGTGCAAGCACGGTGACGTGCTGAGCGGACCGGCACTAATAGGCCGAGGACCTGACCGGAGAGAGAGTCAGAGAGCGAGAAGTATGGAATCCGGTTTTGAGGGACCGTCGGGAGATCCGGTGGTGAAGGCGTGATGGACACACCCGTTGCCCATACCGAACACGGAAGTTAAGCATCACAGCGGCGAAGATAGTCCGAGAGGGCGAAAGGAGCACGCTGCCGGGCAGAGAGAGGGCATCCCCCTCTTTTTTTGTGCTGCTTATTTCTTTATAGTGATTAAAATGTTATAATAGGGCTAAGGAGATTGATTATGAATATCGCAATTTTTACTGATACTTATTTACCTGATATTAATGGTGTTGCGACATCTGCAAAGATTCTTAAGGATGAATTATTGAAACATAATCATCATGTTTTAGTAGTAACAACTGAACTTCCAAGTAACAGTGATTATTATGAAGAACATGTTGTACGAGTTGGCGGTATTGATATTAAAAAATTATATGGCTATCGTTTAGCTTCATTTTATTCCTTTGAAGGAATGCGCGAAGTCAGAGAATTTAATCCTGATATTGTTCATTGTCAAACAGAATTTGGTGTTGGTATATTTGGTAAAATTGTAGGTGAAATTTTAGGTGTTCCTGTCTGTTATACATATCATACTATGTGGAAAGATTATACTCATTATATCTCAAGAGGAAAACATCCTATTGATGATGCTATGAAAAAAATTGTTGAGCTGATCAGTAAGTTTTACGGTGATTCATGTGCACGGTTAATTGTACCGGCTAAAAAAACTGCTCAGGCTCTTCAATCTTATGGTATAAAGAAAGATATTACAGTTATTCCTACAGGTCTTGAATTAGATCGTTTTTATAATTATAATAAAGAACATGTTTTTTCAATTAGAAAGCAATATCGTTTAACGGGATTCACACTTATTTATCTTGGTCGCATTGCTCCTGAAAAAAGTATTGATGTACTAATTAGAAGTATGACTCATATTGTCAGTAGAGATAATTCTATTAAATTATTAGTGGTTGGTAATGGACCACAGCTTGATGAACTTAAAATGTTATCAAAATCTTTAAATCTTTCTGATAATATTATATTTACCGGTGCCAAAAATGCTGATGTAATTAGTGATTATTATCATGCTTCAGATTTGTTTGTGAATGCTTCCACTTCTGAAACTCAAGGTTTAACTTATTTTGAAGCTATGGCATGTAGTCTTCCGGTTTTAGCCAGATATGATTCAAATTTAGAAGATGTGATTGTTGAAGGTGAAAATGGATATTTTTTTCATGATGAACAGGAATTTACCGATCGTGTTTTGAATCTTGCTTCATCTAATCTGAATACATTAAAAAAGAATGCTTTAAAAAAAGCTCAATATTATGATTCAGAACATTTTTATCAATCTATTATTAATGTTTATACTCAGATGAGGAATGAAGTTATTTCTAGTTATCAACTAAACGAATTAATAGAAGGAAAGAATGGTTATACTGCAATTTTTATTCACGGCAAGTATGAGACTCATCTTCATATTACAAAAGATATTATACAGCGTTATGGTTTGGTTAAAGGTATTGAAATTACCAGAGAAGAACTAGATGCTTTAATTGATTTGGAACATGTTCATGATGCATACTATAAAGCACTGAAATGGCTAACATATAAAGACTATACATATATCATGATGAAAGAAAAATTATTAGAAAATGGTCGCTATAATTCCATTCAGGTTGATATGACTATGGATTTGCTTCTTTCTAAACATCTTATTAATGATTATGATTATACTATGGACTATTTAAGTTATATGATTAATAAAGGCTACGGCTTAAAAAAAGCATCACTTGAATTAAAAAATAAGGGTGTTTCACCTAGTACTATAGATCAGTGTTTGGCTGAATTTTCCGCTGATTTAGAATATGATGCAGCCGTTGAGATTATAAAAAAACTATACAAAGAAAATAATAAATATTCACCAAAGGCCTTGCTGAACTATATTAGAAAAAGATTATTTAATAAAGGATTTAGCAATGATGTTGTTGAACAGGCAATGAATAATATTAATTTTGAATTTCCTGCTGAACACACCAGATTATTGTTAGAAAAAGAATATAATCGTGTTTATTCAAGATATAAACTCAAGTTTGATGGTCATTTGCTTAAGACGAAAATTATTACATTTTTGGTTCAAAAAGGTTATTCATATGATTTGGTTTTAGAAATTATTGAGGAGAAGTGGGATGAAAATGCAGAAAATAAATGAAATGCAGATTAATACTGATAGTGTACAATTTAGGGCTCTTATCAGCAGATCTGTTACCGGCAAAACAAATGGCAGAATTTATTTAAATATTACATTTAGTGATGATACCGGAGATATTGATGCTCGTTATTGGAATGTAAAGGTGGAAGATATTAAAGATTTTGAAACTGGAACAGTTGTTGAAGGTGTTGGAGATATTATTAATTATAATCATCAAAAACAAATGAAAGTTCTTCAATTAAAAAAAATTATTCTTTCTGATGATGAAAAACTTAAATTTGTGGTTCATGCACCAATTGATAAAGAAGAAATGATGAAAGAATTAAATAGGTATATTTCTTTAATTAGAGAACAAACAATGCATGATATCACAATGTCTTTAATTGAAAAGAATAAAGAGGCCTATTCTATTTCACCGGCTGCTAGTCATAATCATCATGAATATGTTTCAGGACTTCTTTATCATACTATTACAATGTTAAAAGTTGCGGAAAACCTTATAGGTATTTATAAAACATTGAATAGGGATTTGCTTTATGCCGGCATTATTCTTCATGATATTGGAAAAATAAGAGAATTATCAGGTCCTGTTTCTCCTTCATATACCCTAGAGGGAAATCTTTTGGGTCATATCTCTATAGGTGCACAAATGATTAATGAGGAAGCTGGAAGATTAGGATATTCAAATGAAAACGTTGTTCTTCTAGAACATATGATTTTATCACATCATGGCAAGAAAGAGTATGGTTCTCCTGTTCTTCCTCAATTAAAAGAAGCTGAGATCTTATATTTTATAGATAATATTGATGCTAGGATGTTTATGATGGATAAAGCTCTTAATGAAACAGAAGAGGGAAACTTTACAGCACGTTTATTTGCATTAGATAATAGAAGTATTTATAAACAAAAAAAAGAAAATGAACATTAGAATTTTAATAAGTGATATTTTCATCAGCTGATTTATATGTTATAATTGACAATATTGAGGAGGATTTACCTTATGGATAGAGTAAAAAAATGGTTTTTTGAGGAAGAAAACAGTGGAGAAGATGATTATTCTCCTGAATTAGAAAATGAAGCAGTAGAAGAAACACCTAAAACTAGTGTGTTTGAAAAAGCTAAATCAGTACGTACTAGCGATATGGTTAAGCAGTTAAATAGAGATTCTAATCTGGTTTTATTTGAACCAAGAAGTTATAGTGAAACACAAGAAATTGCTTCTTTTTTAAAATTAAAGAAGGCAGCTGTTGTGAATTTACATCGTTTACAGAAAGAACAGTCTAAACGTGTAATAGATTTCTTAAGTGGTGTTATTTATGCGATTGATGGTGATATTCAGCAGATCGGGCCAAAAATCTTTTTATGCACACCTAAAAATATCAGTGTTGCAGGAAGTATCAGTTTAGATGATGATGAAGGTGCTTTAGAGCAGTAATGCTTGAGCATTATAAAGGTGATGAAGATTTTGTTAGAAAAATTCTTGATTATGTGAATCAGGCAGATAAAGGCAAAATGATACTAACAAAATTTTTTGATCCGCATCAGCAGTCTATTGTTAGTAGAGTGATCGGTAATAGATTATCAGTCCATTCATTTGGTGGATTTATTAATGCTGAGAATAAGAGAATGCTTATTTGTCATGATTACTATGAAATAGTTCCTGATGATTTTCATATATCTGTTCTTAAAGCAGATTATAATGACAGTTTTGGGAAATTAAAGCATTCAGATGTTTTAGGAGCACTGATGAATTTAGGAATTAAAAGAGAAGTGATTGGTGATATTTGTGAGTCTCCTTTAAGTTTTGCGATATGTGACGAAAATTGTGATTATATAAAAACACATCTCAGAAAGATTAAAAAATCATCTGTTCATTTTGGTGAAGTGAATGAGTTAATAGAAATTAGGAATGAATTTAAAAATCAGGTATTCTATGTTTCTAGTTTAAGGCTTGATAAGCTTATTTCTTCATTATTTAGAATATCAAGAATAAAAGCAAATGAAGCTATTAATAGCGGAAATGTAAAAAAGAATTATCAGATTATCAGTAATGCTTCTGATGTGTGCAAAGATGCTGATATTCTTTCTTTGAGACACTATGGAAGAGTTAAAATTCATGTGACTGATAAGGTTACAAGATCCGGCAATATTCTTATTGAAGGAAAGTTTTATAAATGAGGTGAGCGATTTGGAAAGAAATTTTAAAAGAGGGTTATTGGGATATAAGAGAAAAGATGTAAATATGTATCTTGATACAGTATCTCAGACAATGTCTGAATTGAATAAACAAATAGCTGATCTCAAAGCACAGCTTCAGCGAGTGAATGAGGAAAAAGCATTTCTTGTTCAAAGAGATACAGTTACTCAAAAGACTAATGAAGAAATCGCAAGATTAGCTTTAAAGGAAGCCAGTGCACTTATTGATAAAGCTAAAAAGAATGCGAATATGATTCTGAAAGAGTCGATGGAGTATGTTAAGGGTCTTGATCATGAAGTAAACGGATTTAAAGATGAGGCTAAGGATTTTAGAAATCAGATAGTAAAAATCAGTGAAGAATTACTGGAAACTATTGACAATTCAGAAATTTTTAGTTTAATAAAAGAAGAAGAAAATACAAAGAAAGAGACAGACAGATTTTAAGACTTATAGAGAGACTGTGGATGGTGGAAACAGTTAGACACTGAAATTTGTGAATCACTCTAGAGTAGCCTTCTGAATAGTTAGGAAGTGCCGTAGCTCGCGTTAAGAGATAAAGGCTATATCATGGATATAGTAAATAAAGGTGGTACCGCGTTTAAGACGTCCTTTAGGGATGTCTTTTTATTTGGAGAAAGGATAAGACAATGGACTATAAAAACACTTTATTAATGCCACGTACTGATTTTGAAATGCGTGGCAAATTACCGGCTAAAGAACCGCAATATGTAGAACGCTGGAATAATGCTTCTATGTATGAAAAAGTTACAAAGATGAATGAAGATAAAGAAGACTGGATTTTTCATGATGGACCTCCATATGCAAATGGAAACATGCATATTGGGCATATGTTAAACAAGATTATTAAAGATGTTATTGTACGACATAAAACATTAGAAGGCTATCATGTTCCGTATATTCCAGGCTGGGATACTCATGGTTTACCTATAGAGAATGCTATTCAAAAATTAGGCGTAGATAGAAAATCTATGTCTACTGCTGATTTTAGAAAAAAATGTTATGATTATGCATTAAAGCAGGTTCAAAAACAGATGGAGCAATGTATAAGAGTGGGAACATTTGCTGATTACAAGCATCCATACCTTACGCTATTTAAGGAGTTTGAAGCTAACCAGATTGACGTTTTTGCCAAAATGGCATTAGACGGACTTATTTATAAAGGTTTGAAACCTGTATACTGGTCACCATCAAGTGAATCAGCATTGGCTGAAGCTGAAGTTGAATATCATGATGTTAAAGCTCCTACTATTTATGTAAAATTTAAAGTTAAAGATGGAAAAGGCTTATTAGATAATAAAGATACATATTTTGTTATTTGGACTACGACTCCTTGGACTGTTCCTGCTGATCAGGCTATTTGTTTAAATCCTAACTATACTTATGCAGTAGTAAAGAGTGAAAAGGGAAATCTTATCGTTTTAGAAGAATTGATTGATTCATTATGGGAGATTTTTGATTTAAAAGAAAAAGAAGTAATTCAAAGATTTACCGGTAAAGAAGCTGAATATATAACGACAGTACATCCGTTATATCCGGATCGTGAATCTTTAGTAATATGTGGAGATCATGTAACAACAGAATCAGGAACCGGATGTGTTCATACAGCTTCCGGATTTGGTGTTGATGACTTTAATATCTGTCATGATTATAATATTCCTGTCTATGTTAATGTTGATGAACATGGTTGTATGATGGAAGACTGTGGAGAATGGTTAGCAGGACAGTATGTTGAAGATGCTAATAAAACAGTTACTGAGAGATTATATGAACAGGGGGATTTATTAAATCTTACATGGATTACACATAGTTATCCTCATGACTGGCGGACTAAGAAACCTATTATTTTTAGAGCTACCGATCAATGGTTTTGTTCAATTGATAAAATTAGAGAGAAACTGTTAGATGAAATTGATAAAGTTGACTGGGTCAATGAGTGGGGTCATATTAGAATTTATAACATGATTAAAGATCGTGGAGACTGGTGTATTTCAAGACAGAGAACATGGGGTGTGCCTATTCCTATTTTCTATTGTGAAGATGGAACACCAATTATTGAAAAAGAAGTATTTGATCATATTTCAAAGCTTTTTAGAGAATTTGGGTCTAATGTATGGTTTGAAAGAGAAGAGAAAGATCTTCTTCCTGAAGGATATGTAAATGAACATTCACCAAATGGTATTTTTAAGAAAGAAAAAGATATTATGGATGTTTGGTTTGATTCAGGGTCATCTCATACGGGTGTATTGATTGAAAGAGGATATCGCTATCCTGCTGATCTTTATTTTGAAGGATCAGATCAATATCGTGGCTGGTTTAATTCTTCTTTAATTATTGGAACAGCGGTTCATGGACAATCACCATATAAACAAGTCTTATCACATGGTTTTGTTTTGGATGGTAATGGCAATAAAATGTCTAAATCACTAGGTAATACAGTTGATCCGATTAAGATTGTTAATCAGTATGGAGCGGATATTTTAAGATTATGGGCAACAACATGTGATTATCAGAGTGATGTACGTATTTCACAGGAAATTATGAAAGGTGTTTCTGAGTCATATCGAAAGATTAGAAATACGTTAAGATTTATGTTAGGAAATCTTAATGATTTTAAAGAAAATAACTTAGTTTCAATTGATTTATTAGATTCTGTTGATATATATATGCTGGCTAAATTAAATACAGTCCTTACTGAATATCATGATTCAATGAACAAATATGATTTCAGTGGAGCTAATAAAGTTATTTTAAACTATCTGACAAATACAATGTCTTCTTTCTATATGGATTTCACAAAAGATATACTTTATTGTAATGATAAAGAAGATTCTAGAAGAAGAAAGGTACAGACGGTGCTTTATTACTGTGCAAAAACAATTACTAAGCTTATTTCACCTGTTCTAGTCTTTACTGCTGAAGAAATTCATGATTATTTTAACTGTGATAATCATAAAGAAGAATCTATTTTTCTAGAAAAATCACCAGAACTGTTTAATATTAAAGATCAGGAACAAATAATTGAAAGATTTGAAAGATTTTTAACAGTGCGTTCTGATGTGATGAAATCATTGGAAGAATTACGTCAAAATAAAATTATCAAATCTAATATGGAAGCCAAAGTAACTATTTCTTTAAAAGATGAATATAAAGATTTAGCAGAACTTAAAGATGAAATGGCTACCTTATTTATCGTTGCTAAAGCAGATATTACGGATCAGACTGATGGCTTAAATGAATATGATTCATTATTCTGTAAAACTGAAAAGTTTGAAGGTGATCAATGTCCAAGATGCTGGAATCACTTTGACAAGGGAACACTGAACCACACAACCGGTTTATGTCCAAGATGTTCTCAGGTTATTAAGAAAATAAGATTATAAGGGTACTTAAAGTACCCTTTAAGATTTTGAGGAGTCAATATGAAAAAATTAATAATTATAGTGATGGCTGTATTTGTATTGTTTATGCAAATAAATCAAATATCAGCAAAAAATGAATATGAATTATATTCACAGACAGCTTTCTTTTATGATGCCTCATCCGGACAGGTTCTTTATGAGAAGAATGCTGATAAAAAAATGTATCCCGCTTCAATGACTAAAATTATGACAGCTTATGTTGCATTAGAAAAAATCACAGATTTAAATGCAAAAGTTAAAATCACTTATAAGGATACTGATAAGTGGTTTAAGGAGGGAGCCAGTGTAGCCGGTTTTATGCCTGGTGAATATGTTACTTATAGAGATTTGCTTTATGGGGCATTATTTCCTTCCGGTGCAGATGCTTGTTATGCTTTGGGAAGAACACTTTATGGCAGTGAAGAGGCATGTGTCAAAGAAATGAATAAAGTATGCAAGAAATTAGGAATGAAATTTACACATTTTATGAATACATCAGGGCTTCATCATCCTGAACATTATTCTACTTGTCGAGATATGGTGAAAATACTTGAAGAAGCTTATAAAAATAATAATTTCAAAACTATTTTTAATGGTAGAAAATATACTGCTTCCGGCAACAAGCTTATTTTTGCTTCTACTTTAAGAAAAAACAACTTATCATCGGGTGTTGACATTAAATATATTAATGGTGCAAAAAGTGGATATACACCGGAAGCCAAGCATTGTCTTGCAAGTGCTTATGAATATCAGGGTCATAAGCTGTTTGGGGTGACAGGAGGAGCCGGTGCCAATAATCTTGGCAAAGAAAGAAAAGTACGTGCTAGCCATATTATAGATGCAAATAATGTTTATAAGCATATAGTCTTAAATAAAAAGCTTATCCATTTATATGATAAGGGTGAAACTATAAATAATTATCGTGTTTTATTTTCTAAAGCTTCTAATTATAGATTAAAATCGATGAATGAAATATCTGTCTTTGTTGATAAAAGCGTTAGAGCAAATAATATTAAAGTGAAAATAAAAGGCAATCATACTTTAAAAGCTTCTATTTATGAAGGTACTTATTTAGGCAGAATATCAGTGTATGATGGCAGTAAAGAACAAGCTTATATTCCTATTTATATTAAACGCTCTTACCCATTTGATCAGTTTTCATTGATTATGTTTATTATAAAAATGACTGCACTTGTATTACTTATTATTATGTTATTAATAATTGGGATAAAAAAGAAAATGAAAAGAAAAAAGAAGGCTTCTCATTAGCCTTCTATTTTCTTTCATGTATACGATCAATAATATATCCAGTCAGTCTAAATAATATAATAACAAATACAACGATTAATAAATATAGTGCCCAATTATTAGTTATGGCTCCTATTACAATCAAGACTATGGAAATAATATAGGCGATTGTAGTAAGCAGATCCATATATTTATGTTCTTTTAATTCCTGCATTTTTTATCACCTCAATGATAGTATTATAGCATATTAACTTATTTATTCAATATGCTATAATACAAACAGGAGAGAGCATATGAGGATAGGAATAAGCAGTTGTCTTATAGGAATCTGTTGTACCTATAGAGGAGACAGCAATCAGACGGAATGGATTAAGAAATTATATGAAACATATGAATGTGTATTATTTTGTCCGGAAATAAAAGGAGGTCTTTCTATACCTAGAGATTCTTCAGAAATTATTTCATCTGACCCATTGGTTATCAAGACATGTCATGGAAAAAATATTACAGAGTCTTTTGTTCAAGGAGCAAAAAAAGAAATCAGTCGTGTTGATAATGATTATATTGACGTTTTTATTCTAAAGAAGAATTCACCAAGTTGTGGTTATGGACATATTTATGACGGCACTTTCTCACATACAATAGTTAATGGTGATGGAGTTTTTGCCGGTATGTTAAGAAAAAGAGAATATCCTGTTTTTTGTGAAGATGAGCAGGAAGAATTTGAAAAATGGTTTCATCAACAATGACTTTTTATCTGTTTTTATGAAAACAGTTTAGAAAGCTTATTATTTAGCTTTACAGTCTGATTTAATGGAATACAATAAGAGAAGGAGGTATATTATGGGACATATATTAAAGATGATACCGGTATTACAAGATAAAATTTGGGGTGGAACAAGATTAAGAGATGAATATGGTTATGATTTGCCTAGTGAAACAACAGGAGAAGCGTGGGTTATTTCTGCACATCCTAATGGGGATTGTCAAATCGCAAATGGTGAATATGCAGGTATGACTTTATCACAGCTTTATCAGAAACACCGTGAATTATTTGGGAATATCAAATCTGAGCAATTTCCTTTGTTAGTAAAGATCATTGATGCTTCAGAGGATTTAAGTGTTCAGGTTCATCCGGATGATGAATATGCTAAAAAATATGAGAACTCATTAGGTAAAACAGAATCTTGGTATGTATTGGGAACTAAAGGCAAGACTAAAATGGTTATGGGTCATCATGCTCGTACTAAAGAAGAATTTATTAGTGCTGTTGAAAATGATGATTATGATCATTTATTAAATGTTATTAATATCAATAAAGGAGATTTTTTTTACATTCCTTCGGGAACACTTCATGCTATTTGCAGCGGATCATTAATTTATGAAGCACAGCAGTCCAGTGATATTACTTATCGTGTTTATGATTATCATCGTAAAGATAAAGAAGGAAATGAAAGAGAGCTTCATATTAAACAATCAATTGATGTTGCAAAGGTACCGGCTGATCTAGAACAAAATAAACTATTTATGAATAGTAAGCTGGATAATGGCAATGTAACACAATATCTTAAATGCAAATTTCTAAGTGTTTATAAATATCGTATTGGAGGAGAGTGTACTATACAACATGATCAGCCATTTTCACTTCTAACAGTTATTGAAGGAGAAGGTTCCTTAAATGGAGAATTTGTCAGTAAAGGAGATAATTTTGTTATCTGTAATGATATAGAAACCATTTGTTTTGATGGTACTATGGATGTTATGGTTACAACATTATAATTCAGATAAAAACAATTCATGTTAATATTAATATATGGATGATTATAGAAAAGCATATGCTATAGGATGCATATGCTTTGAATATATTCTTATGGGAATATATTATTATTCATGATTCAAATAAGTGTTGGTTGAAATAATTATGATCAGGATAGAGAAGAGAAGCATGATAAGGATTATCAAGTTTCTCTTTTTTTAATTTCGAAGAAATAGTATAATTTTCAAAATAATGAATAGGAAAAATATAATGTGACTGTACAGTTTTTAGAAATTCTTGTAGACCTTCAAACATTGTATCTTCTAAACGATCATCTACTACCACAAAACTAATATCATATCGGTGTTTGCTAATACGTTTTAATTCTTGTGTATATATTGTTTTTTGCTTATTTAAAAAATCTTTAGGTTCACCAATCCAATGCCAATTATGAAGATCACCGGCAAAATAAATTTCTTTGTCTTCAGTATTAACTCTAAAGGCAACGCCAAGATCGGTAGATAAATATGTTTCAATAATAAGATCATCTATTGTATAGATTTGATGAGGGGAAACTTGATATGCTTTGACTGATGTTTGGATATCATCACTTAATATATAAATTTTATGGGGATGATTAAGAAAGAATATTTTATTAGAATAATGATCTTGATGAGAATGACTAGCAAAGATATATAATGGCTTGTTTTTATTAAGATTTATTTCACCATCATAATAGTCGAAGAGAAGCTGATGATTATTCATTTCTATTAAAACGGCAGAATGTTTGATTAATGTGATTTTCATAAATAAAAAAGAAGAAGATTATTCTTCTTCTCCTCCATCATCATAATTAGAAACATTATGATAAATCTGATCTACATCTTCACATTCATTAAGAAGATTCATAA
The DNA here is from genome assembly GCF_000340375.1 of Eggerthia catenaformis OT 569 = DSM 20559. GTDB lineage: Bacteria > Bacillota_I > Bacilli_A > Erysipelotrichales > Coprobacillaceae > Eggerthia > Eggerthia catenaformis. The sequence goes on along the minus strand of NZ_KB446647.1, from coordinate 461,030 downwards.
GTCTTTCAAATAAAACCATATCTTCATCATTTAATTCAACAAGTTCAGTAGGTGTTGTCTGAATTTCATCTATATCAAAATCAACATCATTAAATATTGACTGAATAGCTGTCTTAATCGCATTATAATCTGTAGGTTCACCTGTTATTTTGATACTTCCATCAGTTAATGTCTGAATATCTTTAGCATCTACATTTCCCTCAATTAAAGCATCTAAAACAGCTTCTTCATCTAAACCTTTAAACTGAATCACTGATTCTACATTATATAGATAAGAAACAGAACCTTCTGCACCTAATTTAGACTTAGCTTTTGTGAATGCCGGTCTAACCTGAGAAATAGTTCTATTAATATTATCAGTTAAGCATTTAACGATAACAGTAGAACCGTTAGGACCAAATCCTTCAAACTGAACTTCTTCGTAATCTTCACCAGTTCCACTTTTTACTTTATCTAAAGCATTCTTAATAACATGATTTGGAACCTGATCCTTCTTAGCTTTATTTATAATTGATCTTAAGCTGAGGTTGGCATCCGGTTCAGGGCCACCTGCTTTAGCTGCCATATATATTTCTTTACCATAATAAGAATATAATTTTGTTTTCTTAGCAGCAGTTGCAGCCATTGCCGCTTTTCTGACTTCATGAGCTCTACCCATTGCTTTTCCTCCTTATTGTTTATACAAAATCACTTAACAATTATATACATTTCCTCATTTATTTTCAATAAAAAATGGAAAATACTCTTTAAATACATTAAAATAGAAGTATGAAGAAAATTATTATCATTGGTGCAGGGGCATCGGGTGTGATGTGTGCCATCAAAATCAAGCAGAAAAATCCCCAAAGCGAAATCTTAATTTTAGAAGCTAATAAAGAACCTTTAAAAAAATTAAGTGCTACCGGTAATGGAAGATGTAATCTTTCTCATAAAGATATCAAAATCTCTCATTATGACGGATATCTTCCTTCTTATGTTAAAGAACTTATTTTAAGCTATGATATCCAAGAAGAATTTAAACAGCTGGGTCTTTATACAAAATATTTAGGCAATCTTCTTTATCCTATGAGTGAACAGGCATTATCAGTTAAAAAAGTTTTGTTAGAAAACTGCCGAAATTTGAATATTCCCATTATATGTAATACCGAAGTTACGCAAATTCAATATCAAGATTCATATCTTATTAAAACATTAAAGAAAACATATGATGCAGATTGTCTTGTTGTTTCGATGGGAACGCCGGCAGGAAAGCTATCAGGGATGTATTCACGTAAAGATATTTTATCTTCTTTACAAATTCCTTTTTATGATTTCATACCTTCATTAACTCAGATGGAACTTGTTCATCCATTGCCTTTAAAAGGTATACGAATAAAGGGATTATTTACTCTTAACAATCATCAAGAGAAAGGTGAACTTTTATTTACTGATTATGGAGTAAGCGGGATTGCGATTATGCAGCTTTCCAGGTTTTTTAAGAAAGATTCTATTCTCCATATAGATATGCTGCCGGATATGAGTATAGAGGAAGTGGCTCACGCTTTAGCTTTAAGCACCTTAGATATTGAAGAAGAAGGGTTTGTTCATCCAAGACTTGCTTCTTATCTTCATAATCTTCCGGGAAATAAGGCGGAGCATTTAAAAAATCTGGTTCTCCCCGTATGCTCTATTCGGGGAATTCCATTTGCACAAGTATGCAAAGGAGGAATAGATATCAGATCTCTTGATCAAAATTTTCAATCAAGAAAATATCCATATCTGTTTTTTACCGGTGAAATACTTAATATTACCGGTGATTGCGGAGGATATAATCTTCATTTTGCATTTGCGAGTGCCAGCCAGGCTGCACAAGGAATAGAAAGGATAGATAAAGATGACTCTTATTGAATTTGAAGATGTTAAAAAAATTTATCATATGGGTGATAATCTTATTAAAGCTAATGATGGTGTTACTTTCAGTTGTGAAAAAGGTGAGTTTGTAATTATTGTTGGAGCAAGTGGTGCCGGTAAGACAACAGTTCTGAATCTTTTAGGAGGAATGGATACACCTACTTCCGGAACTATCTTGGTTGATGGAGAAAATATTGCTCATTTTAACGAATTGCAGTTGACTAATTATCGTCGAGATGATATTGGCTTTGTTTTTCAGTTTTATAATCTTGTTAATAATTTGACGGCGATAGAAAATGTAGAGTTGGCTACCCAGATATGTAAAGAACCATTAGACCCTGCAATTATCCTTGATAGAGTAGGATTAAGTGAGCGTAAAGATAACTTTCCATCTCAGCTTTCAGGAGGTGAACAGCAAAGAGTTGCGATTGCCAGAGCTATCGCAAAAAATCCAAAGTTGCTACTTTGTGATGAACCAACCGGGGCATTAGATTATCAGACTGGGAAAGCTATATTAAAGCTTTTAAGAGATATGTGTGATAAATATCATATGACAATTATAGTTATTACACATAATATGGCATTATCACCAATGGCTGATAAAGTTATTCATTTGAAGAATGGAAAAGTAAGAAAAATAGAAATTAATAAAAATCCAGAAAGTATTGAAAATATAGAGTGGTAATATGAAAAAAGTTTTTTATAAAAATATTCGTTTAAATATTCTCCATACTAAAGGACGCTTTATTTCTATTTTTCTAATTATCATACTGGGAACAGCGATGTTCTCCGGTTTACGCAATACACCATCTTCCATGTCTGCAACTATAAATCAGTATCTTAAAGATAATCACTATGCTCATTTGACGTACCTATCTTCACTAGGATTTACTCAGGAAGATATTGATTTGGTAAAAAATACAAAGGGTATTGATCAGGTAAGCATAGGCTATCAGTTTGATGCTCAGTTTAATAGTAAAGGAGCTAAAAAAGGCATTACAGTTTATAGCAGTGAATCTTACCATAATAAGATGCTTAATAGACCTGTACTGCATAAGGGAAGATATCCGTCATCTGAAAATGAATGTTTGATTGATGAGAATATTCGAAATGATGAATATGATCTTAATAAGAAGATAACTTTGACAAATGATTATGGTAGTCGTACTTATAAGATTGTTGGTATTATTGAAGATGTCAGATATATCAGTTCCATTGATAGAGGAACAAATAGACTTGGTGATGGAACAAATCAAGGATATATTCAGATATTAAACAAAGATGCATTATCTCTTGCTTTGCCTTCTGATATTTATACTTTAAGGAAGGTTAAGACGCTGTATACAGCTATTAATGTAACTGTAAAAAATGGCTTTTCATATGATGTTTTTAGTAATCAGTATAAAGAGTATATAGATGTAGTTAATGGAAGAATTAAAAGTGTTTTAACCCAGAAAATGAATGATGTATATGATAGTCTTACTTCTTCTTATAAACAAAAACTCAAACAGGCACAGAATCAGTATAAAAGCGGATTAAATGATTATAATAATAAGTATAAAGATTTTAAGAGTCAGTTTGCTTTAGCTAAAACTAAACTAATAAATGCTAAATTAAAGCTTACAAAAGAAAAAAAGAAATATTATGAGAATCTTAGCAAATTGAATAAGGCTAAAAATCAGTATACCAGTCAGTTGAAAGAATTAGGAGAATCAATTAAACAGTTAAAAAGAAGGCTTGAAGATTTAAGAAGACAGAATAATGAAGAAGATGTAAAAAAACTTCAGGAGCAAATAAAAGAAATAACTAATCAGTTAGAAAAAACAGAACAGTTTATTGATGGAGCAGAGATTCTTGCTGATAATGAGAATAAAATAAAAGAAGCAAAAATGAAGCTTGATCAGGCAGAATTAGAGTTATCAGAGCAGGAAAATAAACTGACTTTAAAAGAAATTGAAACAGAGAAAGCATTTAATCAGTCTAAAGAGATATTAGACAGTTCACAAGAGAAGATAGAACAGGCAAGAGAAGAAATAAACAAAATTCCTAAAGGAAAGCTTTATAGTTTAAGTCTTAGTGAAAATGCAGGATTATTTAGCTATGACAGTAACATAGATGCAATAAGCTCCATTGCTGATATATTTCCGCTGATTTTCTTTTTAGTAGCAGCTCTTGTCTCCCTAACAACAATGACTCGTATGGTAGAGGAACAAAGAGGACAGGCCGGTATTTTAAGAGCTTTAGGTTATCAAAAAAGAGATATCCTTAATCAGTATATTATCTATGTTTTATTGGCAACATTGCCTGCCGGCATTATAGGTATATTATTTGGCAATCAGTTTTTTCCTCGCATTATTGTCTATCTTTATAATATTATGATGTATAGAATTAAAGCAGAAACAATTCTGGTTCAATCACCATATGTTTTGCTTATTTCAGTTTTTATTTCAGTTTTTATAACTTTAGGTGTAACTCTTATCGTTTGTATTAATGAGTTATATGAAATGCCATCTGTTTTAATGAGACCAAAATCTCCTAAGCCGGGACAAAGAATTCTCCTTGAAAGAATGACTTTTATTTGGAAAAAAATGTCATTTAATCAGAAAGTTACACTAAGAAACCTTTTCAGATATAAAGCACGCTTTTTTATGAGCATTATAGGGATTGCCGGCTGTACCGGACTAATTATGACAGGATTTGGAATTAAGAATTCGGTAACTAAGATTATTCCTTTACAGTATAATCATATATTGAAATATGATGGAATTATGCATTTAGAAAAAAATTATAATTACCGAGAGAGTGAAGAGCTGAAAGCAGAAATGAAAAAGCTTTTAGACATCTCTTCAGTAACATTAATGTCTAACTCTGGTATCCAGATTAGAGAAAATAATAAGAATCTTTACGCTTCTTTATCTGTTTATACCAATGCTGATGAGGTTACTTCATTTATCGCTTTTGAGAATTATAAGACTTCAAAACCAATAACAGTAAATCAGGAAGGAGTTGTAATTTCCCAGAAAACAGCTGAACTTTTAAAAGTAAAGAAAGGAGAAAGCATTCATCTGATTATTAATGATGAAAATATAGAAGTTAAAGTTACGGATATTTTTAAAAATTATTATATTCATTATGTTTATATGGATAAGAATCTTTATGAATCATTGACAGGATTAAAATTTAAAGCTAATACAGGCTATTTAAAACTCAGCAGTGAGAAGAAATCAGCTAAAAATACCATATCACGTTATTTACAGACAAAGCAGATAGGCAGTATAGAATATCTTTCTCACTCTTCTGATGAACTTACTAAGAGGATGCAGTCTTTAAATGTGATTGTATTTATTCTGATTGCTTTTGCAGCTGTATTATGTTTTATTGTACTTTATAATCTGACTCATATTAATATTGGAGAAAGAAAATCAGAAATAGCTACTATAAAAGTTTTAGGATTTAGAAAAAAAGAATATTATGATTATATTTTTAGGGAAAATATTATTTTATCTTTTTTTGGTACATTGTTAGGATTCATTATTGGTATTATGCTTCATCGCTTCATTATTTTATCGGTAGAATTTGATGCAACGCTTTTTATAAGAGATATACCTTATACCATTTACCTGATCAGCTTTCTAATTACAATAGGTTTTACATATATTATTAATCTTATTATGAGACCATTATTAGAAAAAATAGATATGGTTGAATCATTAAAAAGTATCGAATAAGGGCTATATTAGCCCTTTTTTATTTAAAAAACATAAAAAGTTAGAAATATCATAAATTCAAATATACAATTTATGTAAATGATAAAAAAACTAAAAAAATATATTGACTTAAAAAATTTTCTCGGTATAATAAACTCTATAAATTTTATAAATGAAATGGGGGGAAACAAATTATGAAATTTAAAAAGATGGTGGTAGCAGTGATGTCTGCTGCAATGCTCGCAGGATGTGGCAATGCATCAACAAATTCAGGAACCGGTGATATCAAGGCACCTAAATTTGGCTTTATTGGTCCTTTAACAGGAGATGCGTCTCAGTATGGAACTGCTGTTAAGAATGCATTAGAACTTGCGGTTAAGAAATACAATAAGGAAAATGGTACGAAAATTACTATTAAAGCTTATGATGATAAAGCTGATGCTACAGAAGCAGTTAATGCCTACAATAAACTTGTGGATGATGATAAAGTAACTGCTGTCTTATCTCCGGTTACAACTGCTTCAGGTATTGCAGTTGCGAATGCGGCAAAGAGTAAAGGAACACCAATTCTTTCACCTTCTTGTTCAGGAGATAGTGTTACTTTAGATGCAAATACAAAAAAAGTATTAAGTAATGTATTTAGAATTTGTACTAATGATTCTTATGCAGGAACTTATCTTGCTCAGCTTTGTGCAAGTAAATTTAAATATAGTAAGGTTGCAATTCTTTATAATAAAGAATTAGATTACTCAGTAGGATTACAGTCAGCATTTGTTAAAGAAGCAAAAAAGCAGAATGTTAATGTTGTTTATAACGAAGCCTATACTGCAAATACTAAAGATTTCTCAACTTATATTTCAAAAATCAAGCAATCTGGTGCTGATTCTGTTTATTTACCAGATTACTATGAATCAGTTGTATCTATTACAAAACAGTTAAGAGATTCAGGTGTTAATCTTCCATTATTTGGCGGTGATGGATGGGACGGTATCCTAGGTGTTAAGAATGTTAATGCTAAAAATTTTGAAAATACTTATTATGTATCAGGATTCAATAAGGATGCTGCTAGCGGACCGGCAAAGACATTTGTTGATGAATATAAGAAAGAATATGGAAGTGTACCTAATATGTTTGCTGCAATGGAGTATGATGCTGTAACAGTCATGATGAAAGCAATTAATAATGCTAAATCAACTGATGCTAAGAAAATCTGTGAAGCATTAGAAAAGATTACTATATCTGATAGTGAAGCAGCCTGTGGCGGATTTAAATATGATGCTAATCATAATCCACAGAAACAGATGTCAATTGTAACAGTTAAAAGTGGGAAATATATAACTGTACAGTAAAATTTATAGGGAGAGAAAAGCTCTCCCTTATTTTTTTAAAGGGGTGTAATTTATGGATTTTATTAATCAGATTATTAATGGACTATCCACAGGAAGTATGTATGCATTAGTTGCTGTTGGATATACAATGGTCTATGGAATTGGTAAAATGATTAACTTTGCTCATGGTGAGATCATTATGGCAAGTGCTTATTTTGCTTTAATTTCTATGCATGCCGGAATGCCTCCGTTTATTGCTTTGCTGATTTCTGTTATTTTAACAGCCTGTCTTGGCATACTTACTGAGAAGATTGCTTATAAGCCATTACGTGGGAAAGGCTCATTGGAAGTACTGATTACAGCAATAGGTGTTTCTTATTTGCTTCAGAATATTTTTTATATGATTTTTACATCTTCAGGTAAGACTTTCCCTGAAATCATGCCTAAAGGCACATTAACTTTTGGCGGCTTATCTGTTACATATATTACTTTAATTACTCTTGCTGTTACAGCTGTCTGTACAATTTTATTGCTATTGTTTATTAATAAAACAAAAATGGGTAAAGCAATGAGAGCAGTATCAGAGGATCAGGGAGCAGCAGCTTTAATGGGGATTAATGTGTCAACAACTATTTCAACAGCATTTGCAATTGGTTCAGGATTAGGAGCTATTGCCGGTGTTATTTATGGATGTAAGTTTTCTCTTATCAATCCATATATTGGTGCAATGCTTGGTATTAAAGCATTCATTGCTGCTGTTTTAGGAGGTATAGGAAGTATTCAAGGAGCAATGATAGGCGGTTTGATGATAGGTGTTGCTGAATCATTGACTATCTCATATATCTCATCTGATTTTGCTGATGCAGTTGTATTTGGCATCCTTATTATTATTCTACTTGTTAAGCCAGCCGGTTTATTTGGCAACAATGTAAGAGAGAAGGTGTAGTTCATGAAAAAGAAAATACTGAAACAATTAATTATTGCCGTTATTTCTGCTTTAGGATTATATCTTGTCTTAATGATTGGCTTATCTACAGGTATTATTAATAGTTTTTGGAGTGGTATTATTACTGTCTGCGGCATTAATGTTATTTTAGCTGTTTCATTAAATCTTGCAACAGGATATTTGGGACAGCTGACATTAGGTCATGCCGGTTTTATGGCAGTAGGAGCATATGTAAGTGCATTGCTTTCTATTTACTTGCAGTTGCCATTTATTGTAACTGTTATTATTGGTTCATTAGCTGCTGCTTTAATTGGTTTATTGGTAGGTATTCCAACTTTGCGATTAAAAGGGGATTATCTTTGTATTATTACATTGGCTTTTAACGAAATTATTCGTGTTATTATCGTAAATTTGGATATTACTAATGGAGCTAAAGGATTAATTGGAATACCTGTTGAAACAACTTTTACTTCTATATATTTTGTTTGTGCATTAACTATATTTATAGTATATTCAATTGTTCATTCAAGGCAAGGACGTGCTATTATTTCTGTAAGAGAAGATGATACTGCTTCTGAATTATCAGGAATTAATATTACTTATTATAAAATTTTAGCTTTTGTAATCAGTGCATTTTTTGCCGGTGCAGCCGGTGCATTATATTCTCATTATATAGGTATTCTTGTTCCCAGATATTTTGACTACAATAAGTCTGTAGAAGTTCTTGTTATGGTTGTATTAGGCGGTATGGGTAATCTTACAGGATCAATTATTGCTGCTTTAGCACTTACAATAGTTCCTTCTTTATTAATAAGTGTTTCACAATATCGTATGCTGATTTATGCTATCGTTTTGATTGCTGCAATGCTATTGAAGCATAGTGATGCCGGTATTGCATTTAAAGAAAAGTTCAATACAATTTTGAATCGTAAGGAGGAGAAAGCGTAATGAAGAGAAAATTATTGAAAGCTGAAGGCTTAGGCATTCAGTTTGGCGGCTTGAAGGCAGTTGATGAGTTTAATTTTGAAATTGATAATAATCAGCTTTATGGTCTCATTGGTCCAAATGGGGCAGGCAAAACAACTATTTTTAACTTGTTAACAGGTGTATATAAGCCAACTAGCGGACAAATTTATCTTGATGGAAAATCTATTAATGCAAAATCACCAACTCAGCGTACACAGATGGGGATTGCTCGAACATTTCAGAATATTCGATTGTTTAAGGATATGAGTGTTATTGATAATGTAAAGGTGGGGCTACATCATTCTCATCAGTATTCATTATTATCTGCAATTCTTCATATGCCATCTTATTTTCGTGGGGAAAGTGCAATGGATGAAGAAGCTAGAAGCCTTTTAAGAGTCTTTGATTTAGAAGAATATGCAGAAACAAAAGCTGCCAATCTTCCTTATGGTAAACAAAGACAGCTTGAGATTGCCCGTGCACTGGCAACCTCACCAAGACTTCTTCTTCTTGATGAGCCGGCAGCCGGTATGAATCCTACTGAAACAGAGGAACTGATGAAAACGATTAAAACAGTTAGAGAAAAGTTTTCTGTAGCTATTCTTTTGATTGAACATGATATGAAACTGGTTATGGGAATCTGTGAGAAAATATGTGTCTTAAACTTTGGAACAGTACTTGCTTTTGGATCACCAAATGAAATAAAAAATAATCCAGATGTTATTGCTGCATATTTAGGCAATGATGAGTAGGAGGTAAGCATGTTATTAAGTGTAAAAAATTTAAAAGTTCATTATGGAGTTATTAATGCGATTAAAGATATTTCATTTGATGTAGAAGAAGGAGAAATCGTCGCATTAATAGGAGCTAATGGGGCAGGTAAAACATCCACTCTCCATGCTATTTCCAGTCTTTTAACTTCTAAAGAAGGAGAAATCATTTTTGATGGACAGGAAATATCTCATATGCAACCTCATAAGATAGTTGGTCTTCATCTGACTCAGGTTCCTGAGGGAAGAAGAGTTTTTGCTCAGCTAAGTGTTAAGGATAATCTTGAAATGGGAGCATTTTTAAGAAATGATAATAAGGTTCAATCAGATATGCATCGTATGTATGAATTGTTTCCACGTTTAGCAGAACGTAAACATCAGCTGGCCGGAACACTTTCAGGAGGGGAACAGCAGATGCTGGCAATGGCGCGTGCTTTAATGAATAAACCTAAGCTATTGCTTTTAGATGAACCTTCAATGGGTCTTTCACCTATTTTGGTCAATGAAATCTTTGATATTATTAAAACAATTAATAAAGAAGAAGGTGTTACGGTTCTTCTTGTTGAACAGAATGCTTCTAAAGCTTTATCAATCGCAAATAAGGCATATGTTCTGGAAACAGGGAAAATAACTATTGGTGGTAATGCTAAGGAAGTTGCAAACAATCCAAAAGTAAGAGAAGCTTACTTGGGATAATCACTTTTTAATAAAATCTTAAATATTTCTTAACTAAAAAGTATTGATATATTCAATACTTTTTTAATTTCTTAAGAAAATCTTAAGAAAATTATAGACAAATAGAAGATAATGAGTATAATAGGTTTTGTAGTTTTAGAAAGGAGACAGTGATGGATAGACAGAAAACAGAAAAGATGCTCGAGCTATTGCAAGATCAGGTCTTGAGTAGAAAAGCAATGTTTATTCCGCTTTTTTGTATCTCGGCTTTCGGTTTAGTTGGTTATGCGGCTGCTGACCGTCAGGCTCCAGTCATTAAATCAGATAAAATCCGAGTTCTCTATGGTACAGAGTTAACAGCCAAGAACTTTGATATTACTGATAACAGACAAGATGCAAGTTCATTAGATGTCAAAATTGATAAAAGTACTTTTAATAAAAATCAATTAGGAACTTATAATGTTAAGGTAACTGCTAAAGATGCCTTCAATAATGAATCTGAGAAAACAGTGGAAGTTAGCGTTGTAGATACAGCAGCACCCGTCATTAGTGCAAAGAACAGTGAAGGCTATGCTGTTAACGTTAATCTTAATGGCAGCAGTGATATAAAGACTTATATCAAGGCAGTCGATAATGTTGATGGTGATGTTTCTGAATTTATGGAAACAGATAGGACATTAGATACAAGCAAGAAAGGTGTTCAGGCTATTGTTGTAACAGCCTCTGATGAAGCCGGGAATAAATCTTCTAAGAAGTTTTATTTCAATGTTTCTGATATTGCAGCACCAAAGATTACCTTAAAATCAGGAAATAAAGTAACAGTTAATTATGGATCTTCATTTGATATTAATGATTATGTAAAGGTATCTGATAATACTGATCATTTCACTTTAAATGTTGATGGTGATGTTAATACTAAAAAGGAAGATGAATATAAGCTGAATATTACTGCTACTGATAATTCCGGTAATAAGACTCAAGAAACTTTAACAGTAGAAGTTAAAGATATTGAAGCTCCACAGCTGAAGTTGAGTGCTTCAGAAACTAAGGTGTTCAAGGGTCGCAGTTTTGATGCTTACAGCTATATTAAATCTTCTTATGACAATAAAGATGGAAATCTTGTCAGCAAGGTTGAACCAAAGGGCAGTGTAAATACAAATAAGTTAGGATATTATACTGTTAAATATACTGTTGAGGATAGTGCAGGCAATAAGTCTGATAAATCTTTAAAAGTTAAGGTTTATCAGAAAGAGACAAGCAGCTCTTCAACTAGAACTGAAAAAGTAAGAAAGAGCAAAAATGGTCAGACTTATACTGAAACACAGAGAATTACAACTACAGTGACTACTGATGAATTAGGAAGAACAAGAACATCAACTTCAACAAAAGTTATGAGTTCGACTTATAGAGAAAGTTCATATTCTAGTGGTGGTAATAGCGGCTTAGCTTCAACTGCTTACGGAAGAGTTGGAAGTCGTTATGTACATGGCGGAAGCGGACCTTCTAAGTTTGATTGTTCCGGCTTAGCACAGTATGTATATAGAAAAAATGGTAAATCAATTCCAAGAACGGCTGCTGCTCAGTATGCATCAAGTCATAAAGTATCTTATTCTTCGTTAAGAGCTGGAGATTTAGTATTCTTTAGAGGGACAACCGGTCGTGGCGGGATTACTCATGTAGCTATTTATGTAGGTAATGGTAAGATTGTTCATGCCGGTACTGAATCAACTGGTGTAACAGTTTCTAAGCTTTCATCAAGCTATTATCAGAAACACTATGCCGGTGCCGGAAGATATTAAAAAACCTGTCAAATGACAGGTTTTTTTGTACTTATTTTTTTAGTGAGATAGTATATAAATAACATAGGAGAAATTTTTATAAGTTATGATTTAATGGTGTTTGATAAAACTGTACTACAAACTAAAGAGGGATTTATGAAATGGTATAGGCAGCAAATTCAATGGAATGATGACCATGATTATAATCGTTTATCTGTTATGTCCAGAACATAGCAGAAACTATTTATGGAGACTAAGGATGTTTTTCTTCCAATGAAAAGTGAATATGTTCCTGATTATGATGAAAATTATGATCATTATATTTCTGATTATTCTATCGGTCGTTATTTTATTTATATTACTTTTGCATGGTCAAGAGAACAAGAGGCTTATCAGAAGCTGTGTAGTTTATCTTTAAGGTATCATCTGGAATTTACTGATAAGGTTCTTTTTATCAAGGATAAGAAATAAATAGGATTTGTATATTCTTGCCTTTTATTATTCTTTTGTCTTTATTAGACAAAGCTTTAAAACAAAAATATATGAAAGGTTTTATATTAAAGATGATATTGTATTCTCAACCATTTCTTTCAAAACAGATTTCTATAAAGAAAGATAAGCTATTTATATTGAAGCACTGGATTTATAATCAGTAAACATTCTGATTGGAAATTTGTAAGGGTTAAAAAATTAGAGAGAATGACTATAAAGGGAAAAGATAGATTATTGTGAATAATTTATATGTATTAGTTTTATGATTATTTCAAATATGTTAGAATAATAAAAAGGAGTGATTATTTATGAATCAGTTAAGTGATAATATTAAGAAGCTTTTATTATTAGGTATTGGAGCAGCAGCTTTAACAGCTGAAAAATCTAAAGAAATGATTGACGAGCTTGTCAAAAAAGGAGAGCTTACTGTAGATCAGGGAAAAGTTCTTAATGAAGAATTAAAGCATAAAGCATCAGAGAAAGTCGCTGATGCAATGATTAATCGTGTTGAAAAACTTTCTAAAGAAGAAAGGGATATTCTTCGCCGGAAACTATCCGAATTGGATCAAGAAGAACATTCAGAGGAATAGAATGGGTGAAGTTAATGAAAAACATGCTTCTAAAAGATTAAGTGAAATAATATCTGTACTAAATAAGCATCGTATTATAACCGGTCTGACACCTGTAACATTGAGAGAAATATTAGAAGACTTAGGACCGACATATGTAAAATTTGGACAGATTATGAGTATGAGAAGTGATATCCTTCCTAATGAATACTGTCAAGAATTAGAAAAACTTCGTACTGATGTTGCTCCATTAGATTATCAGACAATTAGATATTGTATTGAAGAAGAACTAGCAACATCAATCAATGAAGTTTTTCTTTCTGTTGATAAAGAACCGTTAGGAAGTGCTTCTATTGCACAGGTACATAGAGCAGTGCTAGTTTCCGGTGAGAAGGTTGTTTTAAAAATTCAGAGACCTCATATTTATGAAACAATGGAAGCTGACATCAAGCTTATTAGAAAAGCATGTTCGATTATAAAATTAGCTGCCGGAACCGGGAATCTCTTAGATTTTAAAGCAGTTGTTGAGGAATTGTGGAGGACTTCTCAGCTTGAAATGGATTTTATTAAGGAAGCAGAAAATATTGATCGTTTCAGGGAGAATCAGCAGGATATTGCTTATATTCTTGTCCCTCGTGTTTATCATGAATATACAACACATAGATTATTAACAATGGATGATGTAGGTAGTATTCAGATAGATAATCATAATGAATTATTATTGAATGGTTATGATATGAGAGAAATTGCCAAGAATACAGCAGAGAATTATTGTAAGCAGGTTCTTGATGATGGATTATTTCATGCGGATCCTCATCCCGGTAATATTCATATTATTGATGGAAAAATTGCTTTTATTGATTTTGGAATGATGGGTACTGTAACACCGGTAACTCAGCAGATTTTAACTAAGGGTATTAAAGCTATTTTAGATGATGATATTTATGATTTACAGGATGCATTTTTAATGCTTGTTAAAACAAATCAACAGATTAATGAAACTCAGCTTATCAGTCAGTTAAATAATATTGTAGAAAAATACAAACAGATTGATTTTGGTGATTTTAATTTTGGACCTCTTATTGAAGGATTATTGGTCATAGTGAAAAGCAATAAGATTGCTGTACCGAGTGATCTGACAATACTTTGCCGCAGTCTGATTACTATGGAAGGGACATTAGGTAAAGTAGAGCCAAGTATTAATTTACTGGAAGTGTTAGCTAATCATATGAGGATTAAGTGGCAAAGAGAATTAAGTTGGAAAACACAGACCATTCATATTCTACGTGATATTTATACTTCTTTAAAGAAAGGTATAGCATCTCCATCTATTTTCTATGATGTCTTAAAACTTTTAAAGAACGGGCATCTGACTATTAATCATAGTACTTCTCAAAGTGAGAAAGACTTAACGGCTCAAAGGCATAATTACAATCATATTGTAGTTGCTTTACTGATAGGATTTATTTATATCAGCAGTTCTATTTTAGTTCTTTCACCACTTCCTAAAGTTATTCTCGGTCTACCATTTCTGTCTTTTTTAGGATATTTAATTGCTACTATTTTAATGATCTTATTATTATGGAAAATGGAAAAATAATATTAAATATTTATTTTTTCTAGAAAATATATTGACCTAAAAATATTATGGTGGTATATTTAAGAAAACCTGAGAGCAGGAGATAACGTTTATAAACGATTTTACAGAGAATCAGGAAAAGGTGGAAGCCTGATAAATACGTATAAGCAAATGGACCTGTGAGGGCAAAGGGGAAAAGTAATGAGTATCCTTTGACGTAATACATACGTTACATGTAAGAATGTGATAGCATTCCCTTACACCAAAAGGTGGTATAGCAGATTTTTAACATCTGTCCTTTTTCAGGACAGATGTTTTTGTTTTAAGGGAGATAGGAGGAAAACAATATGAAAAGAATCACAGGAACAGTCTTATTAATCGCTTTAACTCTTAGTATGCTTGCAGGATGCAGTCAGTCTACAGGCACTAAAAAGAAAGTAGGCATTATTCAGCTTATGGATCATACATCCCTTAATACAATCAAAAATGCTTTTGATAAGGAAATGGAAAAGTTGGGATATAATGATAAGAATATTGAATATAGTTTTAAAAATGGGAATGGCGATACAAATACTTTAGCATCTATTGCGAATGAGTTTCAGGGGAAAAATTTGAATGCTGTAGTAGCAATCGCAACTCCTGCTGCTCAGAGTGTAGCTAAACTAGCAAATAAAACACCGGTTATTTTTAGTGCTGTCAGTGATCCGATAGGCGCTAAATTAACATCTTCTCTTACTCATCCTAATAAGAATATGACAGGAACCAGTGATGAAGTGCAAGTTGATCAGATTCTGGAAAAGGCATTGGAGGTTCAGCCTAAGCTTAAGAAAATAGGTTTGCTTTATAATAAAGGAGAAGCTAATTCGGTTACAAATATTAAGAATGCTAAAGCCTATCTTTTAAAGAAAAATATTCAAGTAGAAGAAGCAGCTGTTTCATCTGTCAATGAAGTACAAAGTGCAGTGAATGTCTTATCATCAAAATGTGAAGCAATTTTTTCACCAAACGATAATACTGTAGCTTCTGCTATGGCAGCAGCCGGTAAAGCTGCTATTAAAGCTAAAATACCATTTTATACTGGAGCTGATTCAATGGTTAAAGATGGAGGTTTTCTAACAGTAGGTATTGATTATGAAGAATTAGGAAAAGAAACAGCAAGAATGACGGATCAGATATTAAAAGGGAAAAAGATTAGTGAATTACCGGTTAAAGTTTTTAAAACAGATCTAAATATTTATGTTAATAAGAAAACTGCTGATGCATTAGAAATAAAATTACCGGAATCAATTATACAGAATAAAAAATATAAGGAATTATAAGTAGAGAATGTTATGAATTTTATTATTATTAGTGGAGCGTTAGAATTGGGAGGCATATTTGCTTTACTTTCTTTAGGACTCTTTATCAGTTTTAAGGTTTTAAATATACCGGACTTGACAGTTGATGGATCTTTTACAGTAGGATGTGCTGTTTCGGCAGTAACGACATTATCTTTATCACCTTTATTAGGAATATTGTTTGCTTTTATTTCCGGTGTGATAGCAGGTGTGTTTACAGGATTATTAATTACTAAATTAAAAATCAATCCTATTCTTTCAGGAATATTAACTCAGACAGCTCTATATTCCTTAAATCTTAGAATTATGAATCAGACACCCAACATCTCGTTATTAGATAAATCAACTATCTTTACTCCTTTTGAATCAGAAAATGGTATTGGTAAAATAATTTTAATCTATTTTATAGTTTTTATTATTGTCGGTTTGCTTAGCTATTTACTAAAGACACAATTAGGACTTGCATTACGTGCTTGCGGTGATAATGAAGATATGGTAAGAGCAAGTTCTATTGATACTGATAAAATGAAAATTATTGGTTTAGGACTGGCAAATGGATTAGTAGGATTATCTGGTGCTCTTTATACTCAGCAGCAGATGTATGCTGATATTACTGCCGGAATAGGAATGATGGTTATTGGCTTAGCATCTATTATTATTGGAACTACATTTATTAGAAGCAGTCGTATATCTATACAATTAGCGGCTACAGTTATTGGAGCAATATTCTATCGTTTTGTACTGACTTTTGCTTTACAGATAGGTTTACCTTCTGGAGATTTAAAGATTCTTTCAGCAGCTATTGTGATTGCTGCGATAGCATCAGCAAATTTGTCAAGGAGGAAAAAGAAAAATGCTTGATATTATGAACTTATCCGTTATTTTTAATGAAGGCACTGTCAATGAAAAGACAGCTCTTAATCATTTGAATCTTCATTTAAATGAAGGGGACTTTGTTACAATTATTGGTAGCAACGGTGCCGGTAAGTCAACGCTTTTTCAGGCGATTGCCGGTGGTGCTGATGTTAATGAAGGGAGTATCCTTTTAGATAATAAAGATATTACTTATACTAAAGAGTATATTCGTTCTCGTCAGATAGGTAGATTGTTTCAGGATCCATTAAAAGGAACAGCCCCTTCAATGACAATTGAAGAAAATCTCACACTAGCTTCTTCGAGAGGCAAACACTATTCTTTAAGACCAATAGGTCATAAAGATAGAAAAGCATTTATAAAAGCTTTAGAAGCATTAAATATAGGTTTAGAAGAAAGGCTTTATACAAAAGTAGGGACACTTTCAGGGGGGCAAAGACAGGCTTTAACTCTTTTAATGGCTACTTTTGTAAAACCAAAGCTTTTACTTCTAGATGAACACACAGCAGCCTTAGACCCTCAAACATCATTAAAGGTTATGAATATTTCAGAAAGAATAGCCAGTGAACATCATATTACTACAATGATGATTACTCATAATATGGAAGATGCTTTAAAGTATGGTAATCGTATTCTTATTATGAAAGAGGGAAATATTATTGCTGATATTAATCAGGAAGAAAAGAAAAAGATGACTGTAGAAGATCTTATTAAACGGTTTACACAGTCATCTGAGAGTAATGACAGAATCCTTCTTCGTAACTAAAAACGCCTGTGAAGGCGCTTTTTTTGTAACAATCTTGCATAATTAAAATTCACTTTATATAATGTTTAAAGAGGTCCTTATATGATTAAAATTGATTTAATTACCGGGTTTTTAGGCTCCGGTAAAACAACTTTTATAAAAAAATATATTAAATATCTATCTGGTCAAAATCAAAAAATTGCGGTTATAGAGAATGACTATGGAGCAGTTAATATTGATCGTATGCTTTTAGAAGATGAATTGAAAGATATCTGTGATATTGAAATGGTTATAGGTGGAGATCCAGACTGTCGTCGCAGACGATTTAAAACGAAGCTTATTTCTATGCATCTGTTTGGATATGATCGTGTTGTTGTTGAACCTTCAGGTATTTATGATCCGGATGAATTTTTTGATGTTCTTATGGAATCACCATTAAATCAGTGGTATGAAATAGGCAATGTTCTTGCGATTGTTGATAGTGAAATAGATACTCTTTCTATACAGGCTAATTATATATTAGCAGGTGAAATCGCAAATGCTGGAAAGATTATTCTATCTAAGACACAGTTCTATTCAAAAGAAACTATTTATAATACAGTCAGATATCTATCAAGTGTTTTATCACTTGTCTCATGCCCTAGAGATATTCATAACGATATTATTGATAAAAACTGGGAACAATGGAATGATAGGGATTACGAGAATATTATGAATAGCGGTTATGTAGTTTCAGCCTATACTAAATATTATAATGAAGAACTTGTAAAATTTAGTTCTTTATTCTTTCTTGATGTTCATCTTAATATTAAACTTCTTAAAGAAAGAATCCGTAGACTTTTTCTAGATGATAAAACCGGATTTGTATTCAGGGTGAAAGGTTTTCTGTTTATAGAGAATAAATGGATACAGATTAATGCGGATAGACATCATTTATCCTTATCACCGGTATCCTTGGGGCAGGAGATTATTATTGTGATTGGTGAGAATCTTAATAAAGAACTTATTGAGAAATACTGGCAATAAGATATTAAAATTAGATAATAATAAAAAAGCTTTATTTAAGCTTTTTTATTATTAGATTGTTTCAATATTTTAGTAATTAATTCTGAAATGCTTGATGTGACATAAATAATCTGATCCGGATCATGACAATAAAGAATAATTTGACCAATTTGTCCTTCTTTATTAGGATCTAAATCTAGCATCAAATAACAGCTATTGCAGTACTGAGCAAAGGGAAACCATTTTTTATTAAAAAGAAAAGGCTTTATTTTATTGTTTTTCATTTTATTGATATCTTCATTTGTAAAGTAATCAGGAAAATCAGTAAGCAAGGCATTTCTGTTTTGAAAATAAGTCTTAGAATTTTTTATTTCCTGTAAACTCATTAAACAGAATGTCATATCTATATTGTTAATGCTTAAAGGAAAAAGGCAGAAAAACTGACTGCCATTTTTATATTGATAAAGTGTTTTAAAATCATCCGGT
This sequence comes from Eggerthia catenaformis OT 569 = DSM 20559, assembly GCF_000340375.1. GTDB lineage: Bacteria > Bacillota_I > Bacilli_A > Erysipelotrichales > Coprobacillaceae > Eggerthia > Eggerthia catenaformis. The sequence goes on along the minus strand of NZ_KB446647.1, from coordinate 441,884 downwards.
AATATTATATTAAAGTTCTTTTCAAATAATAAAAGCTCATCTAATGATGCTCCATTAATATTTTTGTAATCATCTAAATATTCTTCCTCAATAGGATTATCTAAGTCCCATTCTTCAAAATGATAACATATGTAGTTTTCTATTTTTTTAATCTGATTTATCATTGTTTGTATCATCCTTATAAGAGTTTATCTTCCCATTCTTCTTCTTTAAATCCTATAAGTATTTTATTATCATTAATAACTAATGGTCTTTTAATAAGCATACCATCATCGGATAATAATCGGTAGGTCTCTTCTAAAGAGAGATTAGGAAGTATATTTTTTAAGTTTTTTTCTTTATATGATCTGCCATTTGTATTAAAGAATTTTTGAATAGGTAACTGACTGAGTTCATGCCATTTTTTTATTTCATCAAAGTTAGGGTGAGCAACAGTAATTTCTCTTTCAGTATAATTAATATGATGATTATTAAGCCATTTTAATGCTTTTTTGCATGTAGAACATCCCCTATAACAAAGTACTATCATTTTAATTATCCAACTTTCTTGCTAAATAGATCAGCAGACAGGCACCAATTACTGCTACAATTATATCGCCAATAAATCCATACGAATAAATACCTACTGCTTTTAGAATAAATCTGCCAACGATACCGCCAAGCAATCCCAATATTATATTTCTTAAAAGAGAACCATCACTATCCATGAGATTCCCTGCCATCCAGCCGGCTAAGGCTCCGGTAATAAGTGCTATAATCATAAGCATACCTCCTTTAATTACAGATAATACTGCTGAAAATAATTAAGTCTTAATAAATCATAGATAGCCATTAGCTGATAGTTAAAATCAACGCTTTCAAATTTTCCCGGTAAGACAAGAGTTTTTGTTGCATCGCTATCGTTTTGATTCAGATATATTTTATTTTGAGTAAACAGTACAGAATAAGCTTTTTCAATATGAACATCTTTCATATTTTTTTTCATATTATTTAAGGCTCTTCCCGTACCACTGACAATAATCGCAACATCATCATGATCCAGATGAATAGGATTATAAATATGGTACTGAATAAAAGGCTTACCAAAAGTAATCATATCAGTTTGCAATTCAACCGCTAGTGAAATAGGGTAGAGAGCTCCAAAAATCACAATTCTTTTAGCATGATAAAACTTTTCACACATTTCTTTAATTAAATCACTCAGTTCTTTGTTTCCGATGGGCATATCCATCTTTTCTAGAAACTGTTGAGGTTTTACATCAATCAAACGAACTCTTATTTGATTGAGTCTGATTTGATAATCGTTATACAATGTAAATTGAAAATCTTCATAGTTATCAAAACCGAATGCACCAATAAAACTATCCAGTTCTTCGTTTTTAAATGGGCCAGCTTCTAGAAAATCTATTTTACTCATGTTTTCAATATTAATATAATTAAAGATAATAAACATACCTATCTTAAAATAATAATCATTGAATAATGTTCCGTTCATATAAGTAAGAATACGGCTTAATAATAAATTCTGATTTTTCCGTGCCATCTTGATCACTCCTCTGGCAAAATTATAACATAATAGTTTTGATACTTGAATCATTTTCAAAAGATGTAAAATTGTTTATAATAAGAGGGGTGATTATATGAGAATAAGAAAATTAAATTTATCCGATATTCATTATATTAGAAAAAATTATAGTCAAAATTTAAAAGAAAGTATACTACGAATAGGATTTTCATTTCCAATAAAAGTCAGGTTAACTAACAATCAGTATTACTGTATTGATGGACATAAGAGATTAAGTTGTTTAGAGGATATTCTATTATCCGATAGTTATTATAAAAGAGGATCTGAAATACCGGTTATTATTGACAACAATGGTGATATAAGAAGCAATGATCAATGGTATGACAGAAATAAACACTGATGAAAATAAGTGAAATATTAATTCTTAATCATTTAGGAACAAAGAAACAAGTAAGAAAACTCATACGAAATGGTCAGATATCTTCTTTGAAAGAAATAATCAGAGAAGATAGAGAAGCTATTGAACAGATATTTTATCTTGATAGAAAATTGGATATGAAACCATTAAAATATTATCTTATTAATAAGCCTTTAGGATATTTATGTTCTCATAAGAGTAAAGAAAAATGCCTTATTGATCTGCTTCCTGATTATCACCTTCATTATGTTGGCAGACTAGATAGAGCAACTTGTGGTCTTATGATTATGACAAATGATAAAAAACTGAGAAAAAAACTTATGCTTCCTGAATTTAAGATTACCCGAACCTATTATTTTGAATGTTTATATGAATTATCAGATGGAGATGTAAATAGATTAAACTATGGAGTTATAATAGATAAAAATGTTATGACTTATCCGGAATCTTTAACTCTTTATACAAGAAAGAAAGGTACATTGATTTTAAGAGAAGGGAAATATCATGAAATAAGAAAAATTTTTCTTTCTTTAAATAATCAGATTACATATTTAAAAAGAATTGAATATGGTGATATATTATTAGAGGATTTAAAAGAGGGAAAGTACAGAGAACTTCATAAGGATGAAATAAAACATCTTTATGATTTAGTCAATCATTAAAGAGGAGGTAAAGGTATGTTTGAAAATAGAGAACCTGTATTAAAATATTTTGAAGAAATATCACAGATTCCCAGAGGATCTGAAAATGAAGAAGGAATAGCGGATTATATCGTTTCTTTCGCAATAAAAAGAGATCTTAGCTATAAAAGAGATGCAATGGGGAATGTGGTTATTTATAAGCCTGCCAGTCATGGCTTAGAGCATCACTCCAGTGTTATGCTCCAGGCACATATGGATATGGTCTGTGAAAAAGATCCTGAAAGTAATCATAACTTTTTAACTGATCCAATAGAATTTATTGAAAAAGATGGATGGCTTTATGCTAATAAGACAACATTAGGTGCTGATGACGGATTAGGTGTAGCCACAATGCTGGCTCTCTTGGATTCATCATTCAGTCATCCTGATTTAGTCTGTGTTTTTACTGTTCAGGAAGAAACAGGATTATATGGTGCTAAAGGCATTAATCCGGAATGGCTGAAAGCCAATCGAATGATTTCTCTTGATGGAGAAATGTTTGGTGAAACAATTGTTTCTTCTTGTGGAGGAAGAGATGTTATTGTGAAAAGGAAGCTCCATAAAAAAAGAAATGAGCTACCGGTTTATCAGATAGAAGTATCCGGACTTTTAGGAGGACATAGCGGTGATGAAATTAATAAAGAGAGAGGGAATGCTTCAATATTAATTGGCAGAATTCTTAAACGTTTAGTAGATGAAGGCATACGTTATTCTATTACTGATATCTCCGGCGGTAAGAAGGCTAATGCGATCACAAGAAATGCATATGTATCTATTGCTACTGAATCTTATATTGCTGATTTTATGTTAGAGATAGAAAATGATTTAAGAAAGGAATATCAAAATAGTGATCCTGATTTAAGAATAGCTATGAAACAAATTGAATCATCGTATAGCTACACTAGAGAAGAGACATGGGATATTGTTAATATGTTATTTTTAGCACCGCATGGTGTCTTATCTTATTCTACAGCAATTGAACATTTACCTGTTATGTCATTGAATCTAGGTATTATGGAAATCTCTGATGATGTTTTATCAATGACTTTCAGTACACGTGCTGTTTTGAAATCGCAAAGAGATTATATGGCTTCTTATCTTCGTACACTTGCTATGGTATGGAATTTTAATTGTTTTGAAGAAGGAGATTTTGATGGCTGGGATTATAATATACAATCACCTCTAAGAAAAATACTTAAGAAAGAATTTAAGGCTGTTTATGATGAGGATATTATTGAAAGTGCAACCCATGGAGGTTTAGAGACAGGAATATTTAAAGGATATAATCCGGCTCTGGATATTATTACTTTAGGGGCAACCGCAGTAGCTATTCATACTTCTCATGAACATCTTGATATTGATTCACTAGTTGAACTATATCATTTCCTGAAACATTTTCTAGGTAAATTATAATGATATGTGAAATAAGTAAAAAATGTGGCGGCTGTCAGTTTATCAATCAAGACTATCAGAAATCTTTAGAATATAAAAATAGCTACATGAAAGCTTTATTTAAAGACTTTCATGTAGCTATTCATCCAATTATCGGCATGCATAATCCTTATGGATATCGTAATAAAGTTATCGTAGCATTCAACAAGAATTATGAATATGGCTTATATCAAGAACATTCTCATCATATAGTCCCTTATAGTTATTGTCTCTTACATGATGAATTAACTGATTCTATCATTCATAAGATTGCTTTATTATTGAAGAAATATCGTGTATCTATTTATGATCCTCGAACATGTAAAGGTGAAATCAGACATGTTTTAATAAGACGATCGTATACTACAAAGCAATATATGATTGTCCTTGTTTCAACAAAGACTATGTTGAAAGGCTCAAGAAATTTTTCTAGAGAGATTGTTAAAGAGTTTCCTCAAGTCAAAACGATTGTTTTAAATACTAATACAAGAGATACTGTTGTTGTATTGGGAGAAAAAGAAACAGTGCTTTATGGAAAAGGATTTATTATTGATTATCTATGCGATTTGTCTTTTAAGATTTCAGCAAAATCTTTTTATCAGATTAATCATGAGCAATGTGAGATACTTTATAAGAAGGCTTTATCCCTTCTTTCTATTAGAAAAGAGGATATTATCTATGATACTTATTCCGGAATTGGAACAATTGGTATGATTGCTGCAAAATATGCTAAACGGGTTTATTCTATTGAAAAAAATAAACAAGCAGTCAAAGATGCGAAAATCAATCAGGCTTTTAATAATCTGATAAATGTATATCTGATTCAGGATGATGCTGGTGAATATATGATTCATCAAATAAAACAAAATGTTTCTGCAGATATAATCATTATGGATCCGCCACGAAGCGGTTCTTCTTTAGAGTTTATTCAGGCTTCCTGTCAATTGGGACCAAGAGAAATACTCTATATTTCATGTAATCCTGAAACACAGATAAGAGACTTAAAAAATTTTAAAAATTATGGATATTATTTTAGGGATATTTATAGCGTAGATATGTTTCCCTTTACAAATGGAATAGAAAGCATAACAGTTTTAAGAAAACACTAAGAAACACTACCTTTTTAAATTTGTTGTGATATAATATACTTCGTTTAACAAATTTTATGAGGGGGATTTATGGAAAGAGAAAAACTTGGGTCTAGATTAGGCTTTATTCTGCTGAGTGCAGGATGTGCGATAGGAATAGGAAATGTCTGGAAATTTCCATATATGACAGGACAGAATGGTGGGGGCTTCTTTGTCCTGTTTTATCTGCTTTTTTTAGTATTATTTGGTGTACCCATTATGGCTATGGAATTTTCAGTGGGGCGTGCTGCTCGGAAGAGTCCTGTAAAAATGTTTCAGAAACTAGAAAAGAAGGGAACATTCTGGCATTTTCATGGATATATCTGTATGCTTGGTAATTACCTTTTAATGATGTTTTATACTGTTGTTGCCGGCTGGATGCTTTATTATGTCTATGCTTCGATAACCGGTCTATATCATAGTATGAATAATAAGCAGATTGTAGATGTATTTAAGGGATTACTAAATAATCCGATGATTCTATTTATCTGTACATGTACAATTATTATTTCCGGCTTTTTTATTCTTTCTATTGGATTGGAGAATGGACTTGAAAAAGTAACAAAGATTATGATGCTTTTTTTGATTGTTTTAATTATTATTCTAGCTATTCATAGTCTGTTCTTAAAAGGCGGAATGAAAGGACTCGCCTTTTATTTAAAGCCGGATTTTAAAAAATTAGCCGAAATTGGTATTGGAAATGTTGTTATTGGTGCGTTAACACAAGCGTTTTTTACATTAAGTATAGGTATGGGTTCAATGGCTATTTTTGGAAGTTATATTAATAAGGAACATACATTATTAGGAGAATCTATTAATGTGGCATTTTTAGATACTTTTGTTGCTTTATGTTCAGGATTAATTATTTTTCCTGCCTGTGCAGCTTATGGTGTTGATGTAGATAGCGGACCCGGCTTATTGTTTATAACACTGCCGAATGTTTTTAATCACCTTCCACTAGGAAATATCTGGGGAAGTTTATTCTTTTTATTTATGCTTTTTGCAGCTTTTTCAACAGTTTTAGCCGTTTTTGAAACTATTACAGCCTGTTGTATGGATTTATTTCATTTAAATCGGAAGAAGGCCTGTATGATGAATATTATTTTAATGATTTTATTAGCATTGCCTTGTTTATTAGGTTTTAACATCTTATCAGGAATTCATCCTTTAGGAGCAGAAAGCAGTATTTTGGATTTAGAAGATTTCATTGTAAGTCATCTGATTCTTCCTATAGGATCAATGATATTCTTAATTTTTTGTGTTTCAAGGTATGGCTGGGGATGGAAGAATTTTATTAAAGAAGTCAATACAGGGGAAGGACTTCAATTTAAAAAATGGATGTATCCTTATTTGAAATATATTTTACCGATTATTATTTTTATTGTTTTTATAATAGGTATTATAAAATAGTATAATGATCTAGTATCAAAAACTAAATATATTGACATTTGTAACTAATAATGTTACCTTTTGGTTATGGAGGTGTCTAATATGCGAACGAAATTATCTGACAGAGAGCTGCCTCATTATACTAAAGGTGAAGAAATATTTAATATGGTAACTCATATTATTGGCGGTGCTTTAGGGGTTGCAGCATTAGTTTTATGCATTGTCTTTAGTGCTATGCATCATAATGGCTATGCTTTAGCTTCTTCTATTGTATATGGTATTTCAATGATTCTCTTATATACAATGAGTAGTCTTTATCATGGCTTATCGCCGCGCTTTGACAAAGCCAAGAAAATTTTCCAGATTATGGATCATTGTACAATTTTTATTTTAATTGCCGGTACATATACACCTATTTTATTATGCTCTATTAGACCTGTTTCACCGATATGGGCTTGGACTTTATTTGGAATTGTTTGGGGAGTATGTATAGTTGGCATTATCTTAAATGCAATTGATATTTCCTCATTTTCTAAATTATCCATGTTTTTATATTTAACATTGGGATGGTGTATTATCTTTAAATTTAATCTGCTTCCCGGAACAGTAGGAATGAAAGGTGTTTTACTGCTTGTTGGTGGTGGAATTGCTTATACAATAGGAACGATTTTTTACAAACTAGAGGATAAATATAGATATATGCATTCAATCTGGCACATATGGATTCTTGTTGGCAGCATTCTGCATTTTCTTTGTATTTTTCTTTATGTTATAAACTCAATTCAATGAATTGAGTTTTTTCTGTTTTATGGGTATAATAGCACATAGAGGTTAATATATGAAATTGAAAATATCTATTAAATATCTATTATTTTATATCATTACTTTTATAGTGGTGATAGCAGGAGATCTGCTTACCAAAGAAATTATAAATACTCAAATGCAGCTAGGCAGCAGTTATGAAATTATCCCGGGATTTTTTAATTTTACCAATGTTCATAACACCGGGGCAGCCTGGGGATTATTGTCGGGACATATAGAATTGTTTTTGTTTGTTGCTTTACTTGCAGGAGGTGTTATTATTTATTATTTTGTCCGTTCAAAGCCGGAAGAACAGCTATTAAGGTTTGGTCTTGTTCTGGTCTTTGCAGGAATGCTGGGGAATGTGTATGACCGTGCTGTTTTTCAGTATGTGAGAGATTTTATTGATTTTATTATATTGGGTTATGATTTCCCCATTTTTAATATTGCGGATATGGGAGTAGTGATTGGTATGTTTTGCATTATAGCCGAAGTGGGAATAGGAGAGTATAAACAGTGGAAATTCAATCAATTGAACTCATAGAACAAGATTTTTATCAGCGTCTTGACAAGGTGATTTTAAATCATCATGAGAATGAAAGCAGAACATCTGTTCAAGGATGGATAAAAGCCGGTTGTGTATTTGTGAATGATAAAAATGAAAAATCAAGCTATAAGGTGCAGCCCGGTGATTATATTAGAGTTGAATATCCTAAGCCGGTAAATACTGATATTCTTCCTGAAGATATCCCTTTAGATATTGTTTATGAAGATAAAGATGTTATTGTGGTTAATAAGCCATCAGGAATGATTGTTCATCCGTCATCCGGTATTTATAGTGGAACATTAGTCAATGCTCTTCTTTATCATTGTCATGATTTATCAGCCATTAATGGCGTGACAAGACCCGGAATTGTTCATCGTATTGATAAAGAGACCAGCGGACTGATTATGGCTGCTAAAAATGATTTATCTCATCAATCTTTATCAAAACAGCTTGAAGAACATACTGTTATCAGGAGATATATAGCTTTAGTCCATGGTGAGATTCCTCATACTAAAGGTCGTATTGTTGCACCTATCGGCAGAGATCAACGTGATCGCCAGAAGATGAATGTAACATCTCATAATGGAAAAGAGGCTATTACTAATTTTACTGTATTGGAGCGGTTTAAAAATATGACATTGGTAGAATGTCGTTTAGAAACCGGACGTACACATCAGATTCGTGTTCATATGAATTATATTGGTTATCCGGTTTATGGTGATCCTAAGTATGGATACAGAAATGATGATATATCTCATGGTCAGTATTTGCATGCAAAACTATTAGGTTTTAAGCATCCGGTTACAGGAAAAGAATTATTATTTGAATGTAAGCTTCCTGACTGGTTTGAGAATAAACTCAATGAATTGAGAGGATAGATAGGTTAAATGAATAGAATAATTAGTTGGGATCAGTATTTTATGGGAGTAGCAAAGCTTTCTTCTTATCGTTCTAAAGATCCTAATACACAAGTCGGGGCCTGTATAGTTAATAAGGAAAATAAAATTGTTGGTGTAGGATATAATGGAATGCCTTGGGGATGTCAAGATAATCAGTTTCCCTGGCAGCAAAGAACAGGAGAATTAAATGAAACAAAATATGCTTATGTAGTACATGCAGAACTTAATGCTATTTTAAATTCAACAGCTTCATTAGATAATTGTCGTATTTATGTTTCATTATTTCCTTGCAATGAATGTGCTAAAGCCATTGTTCAGTCAGGCATTAAAGAAATTATCTATGAGGATGATAAATATAAGGGAACAGCAATGGATATTGCCAGCAAGCGTATTTTGCATGCTGCGGGAGTAACTTACAGGAAAGTACCATATTTTGGGATTAAAGTGGAGGATGAACATGTATAAGATTATGAGCGATACGTCATGTGAAATGACATTAGCACAAGCACAAGAAAGAAATATAGAATTGATAAGCTTTTATATGTCGGCAAATAAGAAAGATTATAAAAAAGAAGTCCGAGAATGGGCAGTTAGAGATTTTTATCAATTTATGGTGGACCATCCTCGTATTTTTCCAACCACATCTATGCCAAGTACTGATGATTATTATAGTGCTTTTAAAGAAGTGCTAGATCAGAATATGGATATTATTTGTATCTGTACCAATGCTCAATTTTCAGGCTCTTATAATGCGGCCAGATTAGCTGGAGAAATGGCTTTAGAAGAATATCCTGATAGAAGGATTGAAGTTATTGATGCTACTTTTAATACTGTTTGTCATCGTTTACTTTTAGAAGAAGTGGTTAGATTAAGAAATGAAAATACAGATTATGATGAATTGATCGATAGAATAAAGATTGCCCTGCCTACAGGTCATATTTATTTTACAGCCGGTAATATGGATTATTTAATTGCCGGCGGCAGACTGAATAAAACTGTAGGAAAGGCAGCCAACGGATTATCTATTAAGCCTATGCTTCATTTAAACAGCGGTAAGCTAAGTCTTACCGGAATTGCCAGAGGAAGAAAAGGTTCAATGAATAAAGCTTTAAAACAATGCATTGAGTATTTTAAAAAAGAGAACCTGAATACTGATGACTATTTGTTTATTATAGGATATGGTTATGATATCAAAGAAGGAGAAGATTACTGCTCTTTTGTACATGATGCTTTCTTATCTGAACTCAATCATAATATTACAATTACTACAGGACAGATTGGAGCTACAATTGCGGTTCATACAGGACCATATCCTATTGGTATTGCTTTTTTGAGGAAATTGTAATGAATTCAGATATTGATTTGCATATTCATACAGCGGCCAGTGATGGAACAGATCAACCTCTAGAATTAATTGAAAGAATAAAGAATGCTCATATTCATATCTTTTCAATTACTGATCACGATACTATTCAAGGTGTTATGCAAGTTAAGGATCAGATACCAAAAGATTTAACATTTATAAAAGGGATAGAATTTTCTACAATTACTCCTATTAGACAAGCTCACATTCTAGGTTATGACTATGATGAGAATAATGCTTTGTTTCAAGCTATAATCAAAGAGGGTAATATTTTAAGAAAAAATAAAATGCTTCAAAGATTAGATTATCTTAAGGATATTCATCATATTATCTTTAATAATTATGAATTAAACTATCTTTATTCATTAAACAGTGTTGCTAAGCCACATCTTGCTTCTTTAATTGTTAAAAAAGGCTATGCTTCTACAATCAGTGAAGCTATTGAAAAATATATCAATGGAATTCCGGGAGAAACTGAACGAATAGATGCTAAAGCGGCTATTGAGGCTATTAAAGAATCCGGAGGCATTGCAATATGGGCACATCCCTTAGGAGGAGAAAATGTTAAAAGACTGTCAGAAGAGGACTTTATGAAACAATTTCATTATCTTTTAAATGCCGGTATACAAGGTTTAGAAGTCTATTATTCACGTTATGATGATAATGAACAGAAATATTTATCAGATCTTGCTTTAAAATATCATCTTTTGATAAGCGGAGGCAGTGACTATCATGGACAAACAAAAAATATTGAATTAGGGACTTTAAATAAGAATCATCATTTTATTGATACTGAAAATCTTAGTCTTCTTAAATTATTAAAAAAGAGGAATAAAAATTAGTCAAATAGCTTTTTATTTTGTATAATGAGAAAGAGGAGCAATTATGAGTGGTTTAGATAGATTTGATGATGAAATTTATGATTTTGCAAGGGAAGAGGGTAAAGAAATAGGTTTTGTTATGGGTGCATCAGCGATGTATGACTTTATTTTTAACAATTTAGAAAATGCTGAATTTAAAGATAATCCGGATGCTCTTTATGAAGATTTCTTAAAGAAAATAAATAATGATCCCGACTTCCTGAGCTTTTATTTAGATGTTTCCGAATTTGTTGATGATTTTTCATCATATCTTGATGAAGAAAATGAATTATTTAACTAAAGGAGTGGTAAAATAATGGATACAGTAAGGTGTATTATTTTTATACTAGCCGGGTTATTATGTCTTTTCGTAGCAGTTAAAATAATATTTGTGATGCAGGAGATTAATCTAAAAAAGAAACAGACAATGTTTAATCTGAATAATCAGATAGATCAGATTAATGGATTAGTAGAACAATTCAGACAGACACTGACTAAAAGTGAATCAGCAATAAAAGCTCTTCATAAAACGAGTGAGAAAATCTTGTCATTTTTTAATAAATATAATAATTAAAAAGAGACATTTATTGTGGGTTTATTGGAAAAAAAGAATGAGATGTATTATGGTTGCGAGAAGGATTATGATTCATTTGAGAATTTCTCCAATGCCATTGATGAATATATAAGTTATTACAACAATGAAAGAATTCAGAGCAAAACAAAATGGATGCCACCTGTAAAGTACAGGATAGCATCCATGTGTTCAGCTTAATTCGCTAATGAATGTGTCCAGGATTCCGGGTACATATCAAGATGATATTAAAAATCGGAATAAAGAAAATTAGAAGATATAGGTGAGAAAAGATAAAATTACTATTTGGGAAATATAATTTATTTTTTTATATATTTTTTTAAAAAATATTGACAATTGCAGAAATACATATTAATATATTTGTCAATAACATAAACTTGATGACAAAGAGAGTAGTCTTATCAGATTTCAAGAAGCGAGCTGAAAGAATGGTGAAAGTTTAGCAAAGAAGATAAGATGAAGCGCACTTTCGAGAGGATTGTCTGAATTCATAGGACAAAAGGTTGGATCCGCCTTAAGGATGAGAGAGGGTAATTCTATTATCAAGAAGAGTGGTACCGCGTAAATATACGTCTCTTGCATATGCAAGAGACGTTTTTGTTTTCAAGATGTTATAAAAGGAGGAATGGATTATGAAGAAATTTTTAAGTATGGTTCTAGCAGGCATTGTGGCAGTAGGGTTAGCAGGATGTGGCAGCAACACAAAAAAAGATGGCAAGAAAGTTGTAGAAATCAATGTTGCGGTTTCACCGGATTATGCACCTTATGAATCTAAGGATAAAGACGGAAACATTATTGGTTTTGATGCTGATATGGTGAAGTTATTCCCATCTTATTTAAATACTGATACAACAACATATAAGTTTAAATGGAATTCTATGTCTTTTGACAATATTGTAACTCAGGTCCAGGCAGGACAGGTAGATTTAGGAATTTCTGGCTTTACTTATGATGAGAAGAGACAAGTAGAGTGGTCTAAGCCTTATACTGCATCAGCACAGGTTGCTGTTGTTAATAAAGATAGTAATATTAAAACTGTTAAAGATTTAGAGGGAAAGAAACTGTTGGCACAAAGTGGAGCAACCGGTGAAGCGGCAGCTAAGGCGGTAAAGAATGCTAATGTAACAACAGTTAAAAATGTTCAGCAGATTTTCTCGGCATTAACAGCAAAACAGTATGATGCTGTCATTGTTGATTTAGCAGTTGCTAATAATTATGCAAAAGCACAGGGATTTAAAGTACTAAGTGAATCATTATTAGATGAGAAGAATTATATTATTGCTAAAAAAGGAAACAAAGAAATGATTGACCTTGTTAATAAGGCATTGGAAAAGTTCTTAGCTAGTGATGATTATAAAAAATTAACTGATAAATATGGATTAAAGAAGTTAGAAAAATAATGTTTAGGAGGGGTACATATGTATGCAGGTTTAAATAAAATACTGACAGCAGAGAATCTCTTATTTCTATTAAAATTTGCAATTGTATCATTAGGTCTGGCAGGTGTATCTCTTTTACTGGGCTTGGTTATTGGTGTAATCTTTGCATCTTTTAAAATATCTCAGTCAAAAATTTTAAGAATTATAGCTAATATCTATATTGAATTAGTACGTGGTACACCAATGTTACTACAGATTATGATTATCTTTACGGTTATACCAATGTTTATTAGCAGGATAGTAGGCTTTGTCGTAAGACCGGATTATTATCTGATTGGTATTATTGCAATGAGCATGAATAGCGGAGCATATCAGGCTGAATATATTCGAGGTGGAATTAATGGAGTTGACAAGGGACAATGGGAAGCATCAGCTGCCTTAGGCTTATCAAGATGGCAGATGATGAAATTTGTTATTTTGCCACAGGCATTTAAATTAATTGTTCCTACTGTTGTCAGTGAGTTTGTCACTCTTATTAAAGATTCTTCTCTTATTTCGACTATTGGTGCCAGTGAATTATTATTCGCTGCCAGTCAGCTTGGAAATGAGAATTATGATTATATGTCAGCCTATACATTAGCGGCAGTTTTTTATCTTATTATGACTTTAACTATCTCATACTTAGATAAAAAGCTAGAAAGGAAGTTAGCAAGCAGTGATTAATCAAGAACTTATGATCAAGGCTGATCATGTCACAAAAAAATTCGGAAGCTTAAAAGCTTGTAATGACGTTTCATTGGAAATAAAAAAAGGTGAAATAGTTTGTCTGATAGGACCGTCAGGATCGGGTAAGTCAACTTTTATTCGCTGTCTTGACGGCTTAGAAAAGCCTGAAAAGGGAGATATTTATATTGAAGGAGTTAAGCTGGATAAGAAGGATAAAGAAAACTATGCATTATTAAGAAGAAAAATGGGATTTGTATTTCAGCATTTCAATCTTTTTCCTAATATGACAGTATTAAAAAATCTTACTCTAGCTCCTGTTAATGTCTTAAAAAAGAGTGAAGAAGAGGCAAAGGAACACGCTATTAAATATTTAAAGATTGTTGGTTTGGAAGATAAAAAAGATGAATATCCTAATAATCTTTCAGGCGGACAGAAACAAAGAGTAGCAATCGCAAGAGCATTATGCCTAGAACCGGAAGTAATGCTTTTCGATGAACCTACAAGCGCTCTTGATCCGGAAATGGTTGAAGAGGTTTTACTGGTCATGCAAAGATTAGCTAAAGAGGGAATGACAATGATTATTGTTACTCATGAAATGGGATTTGCTAAAACGGTAGCTGATCGTGTTGTTTTTTTAGAAGATGGAAAAATAGTAGAGGAAAATAGTTCTGAAGAATTCTTTGATCATCCTAAAACAGATCGAGCAAAGCTATTCTTAAGCAAAGTAATGCACTAATGAATATTAAAGAGTTTATAGTAGAAAAATGGATGACAAATCATGAAAATGATTGTCTTTATAATCTTACAGATACATGTATATCTCCTCTTACTATTAAGCAGATAGAGGAAATAAGTCAAACAGATATTATCGGTGAGTTAAGTCAGATTAAGCTTGATTATGGACCAATTACTGGAAGTATCAGATTAAAAAGAGCTATTCTTTCTCTTTATCAGCAGGGTGATATGGAGAATATCTCTATTACTAATGGAGCCTCAAGCGCCAATGAACATGTCATGAAAGCTTTACTTTCTTCCAATGATCATATCATCACTTTTTTTCCTTCCTATCAGCAGTTTTATAGCTATCCTGAAATGTTGGAATGTAAATGTGATTTAATTGAACTTAAAGAAGAAAATCGTTGGCAGACTTCTGTTGATGAGATTGTTTCTCATATTGTTCCAGAAACAAAAATGATTATCATGAATTCTCCTAATAACCCGACAGGAACTTTGTTAGACAAGAATTTTCTATTAAAACTCATAGATGTATGTAAAGAACGTCATATTTATATATTAATAGATGAGATTTATCAGGGATTATATGAAATAAACAGTATTAGTGACCTTTATGAATATGGTATCAGTACATCTTCATTATCTAAGATTTATGCCTGTGCAGGATTAAGATTAGGATGGATCAAAGCATCTAAGGATGTTATTCAAATTATTGATAAGTGGAGGGATTATACACTGATTTCAACAGGCATGATAGATGATTATCTGGCATCTTTTATATTAGAACATAAAGAACTGATTATTGAGAGATCAAGAAAGATCTGTGAGGCTAATAAGAAAATTTTAGCTGATTATTTAAAAAAAGAAAAAAGAGTCAGCTGTATTATTCCTAAAGATGGAACTGTTTCTTTTTTAAAATATTATTTGCCTATTCATAGTATTCAGTTATGTGAAGGACTGCAAAAGGAATATGGTGTATTCTTTGTTCCGGGTGAAGCTTTTGGGTGTGATTATCATTTAAGAATGACTTTTACCGGCTCTCCGGAGAAAACCAAAAAAGGTTTGGAATTATTAAGTAAATATTTTAATAAGTTTAATTTTTGAAGTCTCACTATGAGACTTTTTTGATATAATTTAAAGAATTTTATCTTTTCATTTATCGCATACTCCTATATAATGAGTAAATGAAAGAGAAGTGTGAGAATATGTATAGTATTAATCGATTACCAAAAGATATTCATTTTTTGATTCATTCTAAAGCTTTTGAATTTGGCAATGAAGGTATTCAGAAAATTGATGCTCAGGATATTAAAGATTATTTATATAACGTGACTTGGAAGAATAAATCAGAACTTGAATACTGTGATATAATTGATGATATTATGTCATTAAGTTTTTCTGTTGTGTTTGACTATTTAAAGACAAAAGTTATTATTGAGGCAAAAAATAAGAATATATCTGATTTTAATGATCTGATTTTTAAATAACTGATTCCAGTTATTTTTTATTAAGGAGAAAATATGTTATATCATAAAATATATTTGGAACATACTGATGATATTATGCATGACTATCATGTGAATCCATTACTTGCAAAAGTAATAGAAGCAAAAAAAATGGATATTGATACCTATCAGCAGATGATCAGTCATCGGCTGATTTATCATCAGTATGATTTATTTTCTGAAGCAGAAATGGCTTTAGAACGTATCCATGAAGCATTGGATAATGATGAAAAAATATGTATATATGGTGATTATGACTGCGATGGCATACTAGCAACAGCAATTATGGTACAAGCGTTTAAAGATTTAGGCAAAGATGTCGGTTATCACATTCCTAATCGTTTTATAGATGGCTATGGTCTTAATAGTATGCGTGTCAAACAGATGGCTGAAAAAGGATATACACTAATTATTACTGTAGATAATGGGGTTAAAGCTCATGAAGCAGTGGAAGAAGCCAATCGTTTAGGAATAGATGTTATTATTACTGATCATCATACCTTTAATGAAGAAGAGGATCTCCCTGATGCTGCCAGTATTATTCATACCAAGCTATCTGCTGATTATCCTTTTAAAGAAATATGTGGAGGATTTGTAGCTTTTAAGCTGGCAAGCGCTTTAACCGGTATGAATGATAAATATCTTTATTCACTTGCTGCCATAACAACAATTTCAGATATGATGCCTTTATTAGATGAGAATAGAAGTATTGTTGAAAAAGGATTGGAATTTATGTCTGAGAATCATTATCGCTCTATAGAATTATTAAAAGGAGAAAAACAGCCATATAATGTTACAACAATAGGATTTACCATAGCTCCTAAGATTAATTCATTTGGCAGGCTTCCGGAGAATGTTAATCCTAATCATTTAGTTAAGTATTTCCTGAAGGATACAGATCCATCTTATCAGAATAAAATAGCTGCCTATGCTTCTAAAATCAATAGTCTTCGTCAGACAATGAGTGATCAGGCTTATCGTAAAGCATTAGAGATTGAACATGAAAAATGTCTTTATTATGCATCTAAAGATGTTCATGAAGGTATTATCGGACTAATTGCGGGCAAATATACCAGGGAATATGAAAGACCTGCTTTAGTAATGCATTATGATGAAACAAAACAAATCTATCGGGGCAGTGCCAGAGGTATTGAAGGCTTTAATATTTATAAATTTTTTTTGAAACATGATAATCTTTTAGAACAGTTTGGCGGTCATGCTATGGCAGGAGGATTTAGCGTATCAAAAGAGCATTTTAAATCACTTCATCAGGCTTTATTGGAAGAACTTAAAGATCAGGAATTTAATTCTTCACAGGATGTTATTGTGATTCAGAAAGAAGATCTGACAATAGATAATGTAGAATCACTTTCTCAGCTTGAACCTTATGGAAAGTCTAATGAAGAACCCCTATTTATGATTGAAAATCTAACAATTGATCATTTTATTGAATTAAGCGGAGGCAAGCATTTAAAAATGACTGTCGGTAATTTATCATTACTTTACTTTTTTAATGGTGATAAGAAATCTATTATTGCTTCTTCTCCTACACATACATTTGTCGGCACTCTTTCTATTAATGAATTTAGAGGTGTTAAGAGTATAAATATGATTATAAAAGATATCTTATGATGTCTTTTATATTGTGAAAATATTGACTCATGGTTTAAAGACATGATAAACTTATACTATAAAATAGGCAGTTATGCCAAGAAAGGAAAATTGAACAAATTGTTCAATGAAGGGAAACTATGGGTTTTATTCAAGCAGCAGCTGGTGCAATAGGTGGCACTTTAGCTGATCAATGGGTTGATTTTTATGCTCCTGTAGGGAATGTTTCTCCTACAGCAGCCATTTTTCCAGGTGTTCTGATGGGACAGAATAGCGGGAGAGGATCAAATGTACGTGGAAGTCAGAATATTATTACAAATGGAAGTAAAATAATTGTTCCTGAAGGTACTGCTTTAGTAACAATTCAGGAGGGAGCTATTACCGGTATTATTACTCAGCCGGGAGGATATGAATATCGTAGTAATGATCCTCATTCACAATCTATCTTTACAGGCGGCGGTCTTATTGATTCTCTTGTAAAACAGTCTTGGGAGAGATTCAAATATGGTGGAATTCCAGCTGCTCAGCAGCTTATTTTCTATGTGAATTTGAAAGAAATTCCAAATAACAGATTTGGAACACAATCAGAAATTTATTGGGATGATGCTTATTTTGGAACACAGGTAGGCGCACTTACCAGAGGAACTTATACTTTACAGATTACTGATCCGATTATGTTTATTAAAAATTTTGTACCAGTAAAGTATGTATCAGCAAATGCTCCTCAATTTGATTTTGCTGATATGGATAATTCAGCAGGAGAGCAGCTTTTTAATGAAGTTGTTGGCTGTCTTTCAGCAGCTTTCTCACAATATACAAATGATCCATCAAAAGGCAATAGAATGTCTAAGATTCAGTCTGATCAGATTGGTTTTGCTGCCTGTCTTTCACAGGCTGTAGAAACAGCTTATCAGTGGAAAACTTCTAGAGGATTAGAAATTGTTAAAACAGCTATTTTATCAATTGAATATGATGAAGATACAAAGGTATTAATGAGCGATGTCAAAAAAGCAGATGCTCTTTCCGGTGCCAGAGGAAATGCTTTCTTCCAGCAGTCAGTAGCTCGAGGCATGCAAGCGGCTGGTGAAAATGGAGGCGGTACAGGAATGGCTTTCATGGGAATGGGCATGAATGCTGCCGGCGGTATGATGCAGGGAATGCAACAACCAAATGTTCAGGGTGCTTATACACCTAATTTTAATCAACAACAGACTGCTCAGCAAAGCACTGAAGATCCGACAGAAAAATTATTAAATGCTAAAAAATTGCTTGATGCCGGTGTTATCACACAGGAAGAATTTGATCAGATGAAGAAGAATCTGTTAGGGTTGTAGTATGGATGACGTATCACTTTTTGAAATTTATAAGGATGCTAAAGATGGACAAATAAAATGTCCTAAATGTGGAGCTACTGATATTGTATCAAATCCTAAAACCGGTAAACTGATTTGTCAGTTTTGTCGTCATGAATTTTTATTAGATGTGATTGAAGATGATGAAGATATCAGTCAGTTAGAAGGCGTTAAGGCAGCTACCGGAGCCGCTGATATAGACAGAGAAGCTGATAATACTGTAACTTTAAAATGTGAGAGTTGTGGAGCTGAAGTTGTTGTTAATACTGAAGCAGCAACACAATCACGCTGTCCGTGGTGTCGTAATATTTTATCTATTAACAGGAAGATTCCTAATGGTGCAGTATGTGATGCGGTTTTACCATTTCATTTGTCTAAGGATGATGCCAGAAGTGCAATTGAAGATTTTGTTAATAAAAGGAAATTTTTTGCCCATCCAACATTTGTTAGAGAATTTACAACAGAAAATATTTGTGGTGTTTATTTTCCTTATATGATTGTAGATATTAATGCACATCATAATTTAACAGGTATTGGAGAACATCTTGTACATAGCTATACAGAAAAAAACGGTAAAGACTCAGAGACTTATTATGATGCAGATGCCTATTATGTAGGAAGAGATTTTGATATTATAATTGATGATCTCACAATTGAAGCAAGTGCTGATAAATTAGATGTTTCTAATACTACAAAGACGACGAATATTATAAATTCCATCATGCCTTTTGATACAAAGAACTGTGTCAAATTTAATGCCAATTATCTTAGAGGGTATACATCTCAGAAAAGAGATATTGATATTAAAGATATTCAGTCTATTGTGAATGTACAGGCAGCTGATATTTCTAGAATAGCTATTAATAAAACTCTTACTAATTATGATAGAGGGGTCGCTTGGCAAAATGAAAATTTTGAAATTAAGGGATCAAAATGGATTTCTGCTTATCTTCCGGTATGGCTTTATAGTTATCTTCAGACAAGCGGGGGTAAAAAGCAGCTTCATTATGTAGCAGTCAATGCTCGTACTAGAGAAACAATGGGAAGTATTCCTATTAATATGACGAAGCTGATTCTTGTTTCCATTTTAGTTGAATTATTTGGAGCATTGCTGCTGATGTTTGTGAATGATCGTGTTCATTCTCATATTAAATGGCTTCTTTTATTACCTGGTATTGTGTTCTTTGGTATTATGTATGCCAGATATCGTAATGCCGGGGCAAGACATACTTATGAAAGTGAAACTATGCATCAGATGTCAGATATCAAGGGATATGATAATTTTATGGAGCATCGTAGAAGACTGAGAAGCTCCACAATTGAAGGAATGAATAATACTTCATTAAAGGGTACAAATACTTCACTTACAAATAGTGTTATTGAGCATTTAAAGGATAATGGATTACCAATTGATTTTCTTCAAGAACAAGCAAAACGCTTAGATGAATAACCGATATATTTTGTATCGGTTATTTTTTAATAAATGTGAAATAAAACGAAAGGATCTTATCTTTTTAATAATCCGATATTTGATAAAATAGATATGAAAGGAGTATTGTCAATGAAAAGGAAAATTATTGTTTTTTTACTCAGTTCTTTTATATTAATAGGATGTACATCAGAAACTAAGCCAAAAGAAGTCTCATTTTATGAAAATACTGAGGAAACAAAACTAAAGAAGTCGGGAACATACTATGAGATATTTGTAAGATCTTATGCTGACAGTGATGGAGATGGTATTGGTGATCTTAATGGGATCAGAGAAAATCTTAAGGAGCTTTCAGAATTAGGAGTTGAAGGCATATGGCTGACACCTATTTTTCAATCACCAAGCTATCATAAATATGATGTAACTGATTATTATAAAATAGATAAGGAATATGGAACTATAGAAGATCTTAAAAATCTTGTTAAAGAGGCTCATGATAAAAAGATTAAGGTTATTATTGATATGCCTATTAATCATACCAGTCATCAGCATTCATGGTTTAAAGATGTTTTAAAAAATAAAGATAGCCAGTATAAGTCATATTATCGTATTACTGATAAAGATAATAAGAAGATTAATACAAAGTCTATTGAGATGGGACATAAATCATGGAATAAGCTTAATGATCAAGAGCTCTATTATGCTTTATTTTCTGAAAGTATGCCCGATCTGAACTTCAGCAATCAGAAAGTTAGAGATGAGATGAAAAAAATAGGGCAGTATTGGCTTAAGGAGACAGGACTGGATGGATACAGATTAGATGCAGCAGCACATATCTATGGAAAAGCTGAATATTCCAGTGAAATTGATTCATCAAAAGAGAATATTAACTGGTGGGCTGAATATAGAGAAGCTATGAGGAAGACAAATAAGGATGTATATCTTGTAGGCGAAGTATGGATGAACAGTAATATTGTCTCACAATATTATAAAGTTTTTGATTCTAATTTTAATTTTGATTTATCAGAAAATGGTATTACTAAAGCTATTCTAATGCAAAGTGCCGGCGGTCTTTCAACAAAGATACCACTCATTTATGATAGCTATAAACAAGAAACAAAGAATTATATTGATGCTCCGTTTTTAAGTAATCATGATCAGAATAGAATTGCCCAAACATTAGAGAGTCTTTCTCAACAAAAACTTGCAGCTTCAATACTGCTGACATTACCCGGCAATCCTTTTATTTATTATGGTGAAGAATTAGGTATGAAAGGGCAGAAGCCTGATGAAAATATTAGAGAAGGATATGTATGGGGGAATAAGTACCAGACTAAATGGCAGGCTTCTTTATATAATAAGCAGACAACCTCTTTATTAGCACAGAAAAAGAATGCCCAGTCATTATATAATCATTATAAAAAAATGATTCAATTGAGAAAATCAAATAGCGCTTTAAAATATGGTGATTTTTTAATTGCTGAGACAAAAGATGACCAAGTACTGGCATTTTATAGACAGTACAAAGATAAAAAATCTTTAGTTGTCCATAATCTTTCTGATAAAGAAAAGAGTATTGAAATTGATAATAAAAATATTAAGCTTTCTGCTTATTCAACTCATATTTTATAAAATACAGATATCTTTATAGACTTCCTATAAAGATATCTTTTTTTTATAAATAAAATTTGATATAATGACTTATGTTATAGGAGGAATCGTTATGGATTTAAAAAAATATGTAGCAGATATTCCTGATTTCCCACAGAAAGGAATTATATTCAGAGATGTAACGCCGATGCTACAGGATGGAGAAGCTTTTGCTGAATCTATTCGTCAGATTACTGACTTTGCGAAAAATAAAAATATTGATATTGTTGTTGGACCTGAAGCTAGAGGCTTTTTGTATGGCTGTCCTACGGCTATTAGCTTAAATGCCGGCTTTGCTCCTGTCAGAAAACCCGGTAAGCTGCCTAGAGAAACAGTAAGTCGTACTTATGATTTAGAATATGGTTCAAATGAAATATTTATGCATAAAGATTCAATTAAACCGGGACAGAAAGTTTTACTGGTAGATGATTTACTTGCTACCGGCGGAACTGTTAAAGCGGCAATTGAACTTGTTGAAGAAATGGGCGGAGAAGTTGCTGGCTGTGCTTTTGTGATTGAATTGCTAGATTTACATGGCAGAGATCTTTTAGAAGGCTACGACATTTTTTCTATTTTAACTTATTAAAAAGAGACACCTGTCTCTTTTTTCTTAAATGACTTAAGATTATTCCTCAGGTATAACATCAAAAAATTTATTTAGTGTAGTAAAATAGAATTTCTTTTTAAATAGTATTATAATATTTGTTATAAATAAATTATGTAAAGGAGGTGCTATAGATATGGATACTATTAAAGGTGCACATGACCAGGTAAGCTATGAAGACGTATTAATGCTTGCTAAACAATATATCACAAATAAAGATGATTTGGATCTAATGAGAGGCGCTTATGATTTTATTATGATAAAACATGCGACTCAGAAAAGAAGAAGCGGAGAACCTTATACTGTTCATTTAATCTGGGTGGCTTATATTCTTGCAACCTTACAGACTGGTCCTAAAACTATAGCTGCCGGCTTCTTACATGATGTAATGGAAGACTGTAATGTTCCTCATGATGAGATGGTGGAACGGTTTGGTGAAGAAATCACAACTTTAGTAGAAGGTGTTACTAAAATTAATAAGATGCCTTATATGGAAGAAAGTGAAATTTATGCTGAAAATCATCGTAAGATTTATATTGCGATGGCTAAGGATATTCGTGTGATTCTGATTAAGCTTGCTGACAGGCTTCATAATATGAGAACTCTTCAGTTTATGCCTTCTGAAAAGCAGCAGAGAATTTCTCGTGAAACACTGGAAGTCTATGCTCCTATTGCTCATAGATTAGGTATAAATGATATACGTATTGAATTAGAAGATTTATGTCTTTCTTATTTAGATCCAAAAGCTTATAAAGAAATAGCTGATTTACTGGAACAGAAAAGAAGCGAAAGAAAAGAAGCTGTTGATCATATGCGTGAATCAGTTGAAAAACTATTACAGGAACATCATATTGAATATCGTATTAAAGGAAGAGCAAAGCATATTTATTCTATATATAAGAAAATGGTTATTAAGCATAAGAGATTTGATGAATTGTATGACTTAAATGCTTTAAGAATTATTTTGAAAAATAAAGTGGAATGCTATGAAGTATTGGGTATTATTCATGAAAAATATCGTCCATTGCCAGGACGTTTTAAAGATTATATTGCGATGCCTAAACCTAATATGTACCAGTCTTTGCATACCGCAGTTATTGGTGAAGGCGGACAGATCTTTGAAATACAGATACGTACTGAGGAGATGGATGAACTTGCTGAAAGAGGTGTTGCCTCTCACTGGCGTTATAAAGAAGGCAGTAAGTATTCAGCTAAAGAAGAACAAAGAGAAATTGGCGAGAAGTTACAATGGCTTTCTGATTTTATTACTATTTCTGATGAGGTTAAGGATGAAAAAGCTCAGGAATACTATGACACTTTAAAAAGAGATATCTTTGAAGCTAATGTTTATATTTTAACTCCGCAGGGCAAAATAGTAGAACTTCCTAATGGATCTACACCAATTGATTTTGCTTACCGCATTCATACTGAAGTAGGACATCATGCTACCGGAGCAATTGTTAATAATGTCATGGTGCCTATTGATACAAAACTGAAAACAGGAGATGTCTGTAAGATTCTGACTCAGAATAATGCACATCCTAGTGAAGACTGGCTGAAGTTTGTCCGTACAGGAAGTGCTAGAAATAAGATTAAAGCTTATCTTACTAAAAAAGAAAATGAAAACAATAAGGAAATTATTGAAGAAGGATATCGTATTTTGAAGGCGGAAGTGACAAGACGCAGTCTTGATGAAAAAGTTTACTTAGATAGTGAAGTTTATAAACCGTTCTTTAATACTTTAGGAGTTAAAAATTTTGATGAGATTCTGATGGTTATCGGTAAGAAATCAGCGACACCATCTGCTTTGCTTGACAAGGTTATTCCTCAAAAGAAAAGTATTTTTGATAATCTATCAAAAATGTTAAAGAAAAATAATAATGCGATTGCTCATCAGAATAAGAAAAAGAGTATTGGCATAAGCGTAAAGAATGTTTCAGGATTAAAAATGTCCATTTCTAAATGCTGTTCACCAATACCGGGTGATCAGGTGGCAGGCTTTGTATCTAAAGGACAGGGAATTAAAGTTCATCGTATTGATTGTCCCAATATAGTGAATGCTGATCCGGCTAGACTGATAGATGTCTATTGGGATTATACAAATCTTGATAATAAGCGTTATACTGTTGATTTACAGATACTGGGATTGGATAGGCCTAATTTATTAAATGATGTTGTAACAATACTTGGAACAAGTAATGTTAGTATTTTAAATATTAATGCCTCTGTTAATGATCTGGATGCAGATATTAAGGTAAGTGTATCTGTTGAAAATGCTGAAATACTTCAAGTAACGATTGATAATTTAAATAAGATTCAAGGAATATCAAATGTAAAGAGAGTTATTCATTAACTCTCTTTTATAGCTTGAAATATTTCGTATTTTGATTTATAATCACATCATATTCAGTGAAAAAGATTAAATAGTAAATCTTTTATAGAGACATTATGGCTGGTGGAAATAATGATAGAAATACTATGGGACACTTTGGAGAATGCTCTAAACAAGCACGTTATCTCGCGTTAAGAGAATAAAGTGTGTATTGAAAAATACAAACTAAGGTGGTACCGCGTGAATGACGTCCTTAGAGGATGTCTTTTTTTATTTAAAAATAAGGAGGAAGTATATGAAATATATTGCACCAAGAGGAACTGTAGATATTCTTCCGGATAAGATTGATGGATGGATCGGATTGGAGAATATTTTACGTACAATTGCTGAAAATTATAATGTAAAAGAGATGAGAACACCAATTTTTGAACATACAGAACTATTTAACAGGGCGGTTGGTGATACTACAGATGTTGTTTCCAAAGAAATGTATTCTTTTGAAGATAAAAAGGGAAGAAGTATAACTTTAAGACCTGAAGGAACAGCCGGCATAGCTAGGAGTTATGTGGAAAATAAGATGTACGCCTTACCTGAAAAGCTTCAGAAAGTTTTTTATATGGGACCAATGTTCAGATACGAAAGACCGCAAAGCGGACGGCAAAGACAGTTTCATCAGTTTGGAGTAGAAATGCTTGGTATTGAATCACCGTATGTTGATGTAGAATGTATGATGATGGCATTAAATATTGTTCAGGCATTAAATATTAGAGATGTTACACTACATATTAACTCATTAGGTGATGAAGCATCAAGAGATGCATATAGAGAAGCTTTGAAAGACCATTTTAGACCTCATCTAAAGGAATTATGTTATGACTGTAATACACGATTTGAGAAGAATCCTTTACGTATTCTTGATTGCAAGACTGATAAGGATCATCCTGCTATGAAAAGTGCACCATGTACAATTGACTATCTGACAGAAACAGCAAAAGCACATTTTGATAAAGTGTGTGAATTATTAGATGCTTTGGAAGTCAAATATGTAATAGACCCTAATATGGTTAGAGGACTTGACTATTATTCACATACGATATTTGAACTTATATCTGACGCTTCCGTGCTTGGTGCCGGAAGTACTATCGGTGGCGGTGGTCGTTATAATGGCTTAGTAGAAGAACTGGGAGGACCTGCTACTCCCGGTGTCGGATTTGCATTTGGTATGGAAAGACTGATCATTGCAATGAACAATAATCATTTAGAGAGTCAGCATATAGATGTTTATGTTATGCCTTTGGGAGAAGAGTCAAAAGATTATTCTATGCAGCTGATGGCGGCTTTACGAGCAAATGGCTATTGTGCAGATATGGATTTTGCTGATCGAGGATTAAAAGGACAATTTAAATCTGCTGATCGTTTTGTTGCCCGCTTCTCATTTATTATTGGTGAAGATGAAGTAGAAAATGAAACAATTACTGTAAAGGATAATATAACAAAGGAACAAAAACAAATAAAAGTAGAAGAAATTATTGATTTTTTAGATAGTAAATTAGGAGTAAGATAAAATGGAAAGAACGCATAATAATGGAGAATTGAGATTAACGGATGTCGGCAAGAAGGTTACATTAATAGGATGGGTCGCTAAAAAAAGAAATATGGGAGCTATTGTATTTATAGACTTAAGAGATCGTTATGGCATGACTCAGATTGTTTTTAATGATCAATTTGCTGAGAGCTTAAAAGATGTTAAAAATGAGTATATTTTACAAATAAAAGGGGAAGTTGCTGAAAGAAGCTCCAAGAATCCTAAAATGCCAACAGGGGACATTGAAATCAATGCAGAATCTTTTAAAGTTATTAATACAGCTAAAATTCCTCCTATTATCATTGCTGATGAAACAGATGCTAGCGAAGAGACAAGATTAAAGTATCGATATCTTGATTTAAGAAGACCTGTTTTACAGAATAAAATAATAACTCGTGCAAAGATTGTTAAGGCAATTCATGAATTCTTGGATAATGAAGATTTTATTGAGATAGAAACACCGTACTTAAATAGATCAACACCGGAAGGAGCAAGAGATTTCTTGGTTCCATCAAGAGTTCATCGTGGTAAATTTTATGCTCTTCCTCAATCTCCTCAGCTTTTTAAGCAGTTATTAATGATTTCAGGATTTGAAAAATATTATCAGATTGCCCGATGTTTTAGAGATGAAGATTTACGTGCAGACAGACAGCCTGAATTCACACAGGTAGATGTTGAGATGTCATTTATGTCAACTGATCAGATTCTTTCTCTTGGCGAGAGATTAGCTGCAAAGATAATGAAAGATGTAAAAAACATTGATATTACTCTACCATTGCGTCGCTTAACATGGCATGATGCTATGGAAACATATGGAACTGATAAGCCGGATACACGCTTTGACTTAAAACTTGTTAATTTGAATGAAACAGTTAAAGATGTCGATTTTGCAGTATTCAAGAATGTTTTAGAAACTAATGGATATGTCAAAGGAATAAATGTGAGAAATAAAGCAGACTATTTTTCTAGAAAGAAAATAGATGCATTAACTGAGATAGCTAAGAAGTATAAAGCAAAAGGATTATCTTGGTTAAAAGTGAATGAAGAAGGTATTCAGGGTCCGATTGCTAAATTTTTTGATGATCAGCAAAGTGAAACTTTATTAAAGGTAATGGATGCTCATAATGGTGATTTACTGTTATTTGCAGCGGATTCTCATTATATGATTGTCTGCAATGCATTATCAGCAATTAGAAATTATTTAGGTAAGGAATTGCATTTGTATGATCCTTCTACATTTGATTTCTTATGGGTTATTGATTTTCCAATGTTTGAATATGATGAAGAAGAAGGGCGATACTATGCTATGCATCATCCATTCACAAGACCAAGAGAATCAGATTTAGATAAGATTGATACAGATCCGGCACATTGTCTTGCTGATGCATATGATATTGTTTTAAATGGTTTTGAACTTGGCGGAGGAAGTCAGAGAATATATGATGAAAAGCTGCAGGAACGTGCTTTCAATGCATTAGGATTTACTAAAGAAGCTATCAGAAGTCAGTTTGGATGGTTTGTTGATGCATTCCAATATGGTGCTCCTCCTCATGGCGGCTTTGCTTTAGGACTTGATCGTATTGTTATGATTCTCACTGAAAGTGATTCATTAAGAGATGTTATTGCTTTTCCTAAGAATACCAGTGCGTCTGATCCTGTAACGGATGCACCCGGCACTGTTTATGTAAAACAGCTGGATGAGCTGGGAATAGAGGTAAAAGATAATGCTTCACAGGAATAGAATAGAAAAAATCACTGATAAAATGATAAAGTCAGGCTGTGATTATTTATTAATCACAGATCCTGCTTCTATTGATTATTTATTAGATTATTATAATGACCCTCATGAAAGAACCTATATGATGGTTCTTGCTAAAAATCATCATCACAAACTTTTTTTAAACAAACTGTTTTATCTAAAAGAAGATTTAGATCTATCAATTGAATGGTTTAGTGATACAGATGATTCTTTAGGAATGATTGCTGATTTTATTAAAGAAGGAAAGTTAATTGGTGTAGACAAGAATATGCCGGCAAGATGGCTGATTCCATTAATGAATACTTGTCAATTATCACATTTTATTGTTGGTAGTTATATACTTGATGAAGTAAGAGGAATAAAGGATCATGAAGAGCAGAAATTAATGATTCAGTCATCAAAAATTAATGATAAGGCTATGGATCAGATGAAGCATTGTTTATCACTAAATTATTCAGAAAAAGAAATGGAGCCTCTTTTGCTTGATACTTATCTATCAATGGGAGCTTCCGGTCATTCTTTTGAGCCGATATTTGGATATGGCAAGAATGGAGCTGATCCTCATCATATAGGAGATGATACACATTTAAAAGCAGGAGATTCTATTATTGTAGATATGGGCTGTATTTATAAAGGATATTGTTCTGATATGACAAGAACATTCTTTTATAAAGAAGTATCCGATAAGCAAAGAGAAGTTTATGAGCTTGTTTTAAAAGCACAAACAGCAGCAGAAGCTGCTGTTAGACCGGGAATAAAATTAAAAGATATTGATCAGATAGCAAGAGATATTATTACTGAGGGCGGATATGGTGCTGAATTTAATCATAGACTTGGTCATTTTATTGGACGATTATGTCATGAAGCAGGAGAAGTATCCGGCTCTTCTGAGATTATTGCTAAAGAAGGTATGATTTTTTCTATTGAACCAGGAATTTATATTAAAGGTGAATTTGGTGTAAGAATTGAAGATCTTGTGATGGTTACAAGAGATGGCTGCCGGGTTTTAAATTCTTATCCTAAAGAATTGACGGTTATAGATTAAATAATTTTTTAGAAAACAATCATATTTTTACATATATTCAGTGATTTTGTGATAGACTATAATTATAAATGAGGAGGAATGATTAGAAATGAAAGAAATTAGTTATGTTGTTGAGAATCAAATGGGGATTCATGCACGTCCAGCCGGTTTACTAGCCAATTTATGTGTTAATTTTAGGAGTGCAGTTTCTATCAAATTAGGTGATAAGACTGCTGCCGGTAATAATGTATTACAAATTTTAGCTTTGGGGGCTCAGAAAGGTGATACACTTATTGTAACAGCTGAAGGTGCTGATGAAGAAGAAGCAATTGTAAAAGTAGAAGAATTACTAAAAGGAGAATTTGCTGAGAAAGCTCCTACAAAGATATTAAAGATTGCTTTCTTTGGAACAAAGGATTATGATCGTACATTCTTTAGTGAATTAGTAAAGGATAAAGGTCCTGGCACATATAATTCAGATATTAGATATTTTACAGTAAGATTAACTCCAGAAACAGCTTCATTAGCTAAAGGATATGATGCCGTATGTATCTTTGTAAATGATGAAGCACCTAGAAGTGTTGTAGAGGAATTAGCAAGAGGCGGGGTTAAGTTGATCTTATTACGCTGTGCCGGATTTAATAATGTTGATTTACAGGCTGCTAAGGAATGCAATATTAAAGTGGCTCGTGTACCTGCTTATTCTCCATATGCAGTAGCTGAACATGCAATGGCAATTATTCAGGAAGCAAACAGAAGACTTGGAAAAGCTTATAATAAAGTAAGAGATAATAACTTTGCTTTATCTGGGTTGCTTGGCTTAGACTTACATAATAAGGTTTGTGGTGTTATGGGGACCGGTAAGATTGGTCAGTGCTTTGCTAGAATTGCTAAGGGATATGGCATGACTGTTATTGGATGGGATGCTTATCCTAATCAGTCTTTAGTTGATGAAGGTTTATTAACTTATGTAAGCAAAGATGAATTACTAGAAAAAGCTGATCTTATTTCTTTACATGCACCATTAATTATGGGAGAAGGTGGAACTTATCATTTAATTGATAGTGAAGCTATTTCTAAGATGAAAAATAATGTTATGCTGGTTAATACAGCACGTGGTCCATTAATTGATGCAGAAGCATTAATTGCCGGCTTAAGAGCTGATAAGTTCCATGCAGTAGCTTTAGATGTTTATGAAGGAGAAGATGAGAATGTCTATACTGATAGATCTGATGAAGCACTTCATAGTTCTATTACAGCTCGTTTACAAATGTTCCCTAATTTAGTCTTAACTTCACATCAGGCTTTCTTTACAAGAGAAGCTTTACAGGCTATTGCAGTTGTTACAATGGAAAATGCTCGTAATTTTAATGAAGGAAATGACTTAGGATTTGCTGAGGTAAAAGCATAATAAGAGTAAAAGAGAGGTGAGTATCATCTCTCTTTTATGCTTATATAATCAAATGAATTATGTTTGCATTCATATTCATTTTATTTTATAATATGATCATATTTTTTGTATAAAAAAGAAAAATGGAGGAAATATAATGATTATAGGATGTGTTAAAGAAATAAAAAATAATGAATACAGAGTAGGATTAACACCTGATAATGTTAAAGAGTATGTCAGCAAAGGCCATATTGTTTATATTCAAAAGGATGCCGGAATAGGTTCGGGATTCAGCAATGAAGAATATAATAGTGCTGGAGCACAAATTATTGAGGATGCCTCATTAATTTGGGAAAAATCAGAAATGATGGTAAAAGTTAAAGAACCTTTAGAAGAAGAATATAATTATTTCCATGAAGGATTGATCTTATATACTTATTTTCATTTAGCAGCTGATAAACCTTTAATAGATGCTCTTTTAAAGGCAAAAGTAACAGCAGTTGCTTATGAGACGCTGATTGAAAAAGATGGCAGCATTCCTTTGCTTGCTCCAATGAGTCAGATTGCCGGTCGCTTATCAGTTCAGGAAGGTGCTAAATATCTTGAAAAGAAATATGGTGGTGAAGGAATTCTTTTAGCCGGAGTACCCGGGACAGTTAGAGGCCATGTTGTTATTTTAGGAGGCGGAACAGTAGGACTTAATGCCTGCAAAATTGCAGTAGGTATGGGAGCAAATGTGACTATTCTAGATATTAATTTAAAGCGATTAGAATATATTGATGAATTATATGGAACACAGGTACAGACATTAGTTTCTAATAATATTAATATCGAAAAATCAGTCAGAGAAGCAGACTTGGTAATAGGTGCTGTTTTAATTCCCGGTAAATCAACACCTAAGATTTTTAAAAGAGAATATTTAAAAATCATGAAAAAAGGTTCAGTTTATGTAGATGTAGCAGTAGATCAGGGAGGATGCGGTGAATCAACACGAGTAACAACTCATGATGATCCGATCTATGTAGAAGAAGGAGTTGTTCACTATTGTGTAGGTAATATGCCTGGTGCTGTCTCAAGAACATCAACAATTGCACTAACAAGTGCGACTATCCATTATGGCTTACAGATTGCTAACAAGGGATTTTCTCAAGCGTGTCAAGAGAATGATGTTATTTATTCAGCAATCAATACATATAATGGCGAATTAACTTGTCTTAATGTCGCAAATAGCTTTGATGATTATAACTATCATGATATCAAAGAATTAATTTTATAGGATGAAAAAACAGCTATTAAGCTGTTTTTTAAAAAAGAATATCATTTTTCTTATATTTATGAAAATATTTTCAAAATGTATGAAAATAAATGAATACTTGTGAAGAATATGTTAGAATAGTACAAGAGGTGAAAGCTTATGTATTATTTTATTGGAATTAAAGGATCCGGAATGTCAAGCTTAGCTAGAATACTTTATGATTTAGGGTATGAAGTAGCCGGCAGTGATATTGATAAATACATATTTGTAGAAGATGGACTAAGACAAAGAGGGATTCCTATTTATTCTTGGAATCCGAATAATATTAAAGATGGCTATGATGTTATTATTGGAAATGATTTTCATAGAGAAACAAATGAAGAGGTAGCTGCTGCTTTAGATAATCCCAATGTTAAAACACATACATATTTTGGATTCTTAGGTGAATTTATGAATAAGTTTATATCTATGGGGATTGCCGGTACACATGGTAAAACGACTACAACGGGGATGGCTTATCATTTATTTAAAGAGTATAAGCCTACATCTGTACTTATTGGTGATGGTACCGGCTTTGCTGTAAAAGATGCTCACTATTTTATTTTTGAAAGCGATGAATATATGGATCATTTCCTATCTTATTATCCTGATTATGCCTATATTAATAATATTGAATTAGATCATGTTGATTATTTTAAAAGTCAGCAGGATTATGATCACTCATTTGAAGAATATGCCAATCATGCTAAAAAGGCTGTTGTTGTATGGGGAGATGATAAACGTCTTTCTAAACTACACTATAATAAGCCTGTTTATAAGTTTGGCTTGAATGATGATAATGATATACAGGCTAGAAATGTAATCAATAGTGAAAAGGGCTTATCATTTGATGTTTATATTCATAATGATTTATTTGGTCATTTTTCGTTACCGTTATATGGTATGCATACTCTTTATAACCTTCTTGGTGTTATTACATTAGGTTATCTGGAAGGTATGAATGCTTCTTATATTGAAGAAAGAATGAGCAGTTTTGAGGGTGTTAAGAGAAGGTATACTGTTCAGGAGATAGGCAATAATATTTATGTAGATGACTATGCTCATCATCCAACAGCTATTAAGTATGTATTGGAGGAGACACGTATTCGTTATCCTCATAAAAAGATTGTAGCGGTTTATCAACCCGATCGCTTTTCTAGAGCTAAGAGATTTGCGAAAGAATTTGCTGAAGTTATGAATTTAGCTGATTATCCATTCTTTGTGGACTTCCCTGAGAATGCTCATAAAGAGAAAGGAATAGATATTGATGTTACTGAAATTACGCAATATATACCTAGAGCAAATGTTATTAAAGAGGATTTACAGGGAGCGCAGCTTTTAGCTGAATATGATCATGTTGTTTATGTCTTTATGAGTCCTAAAGATATATATAAGTTAAAAGATTTAGTAATTAAAGCGAAAGGAGATAAAAAATAATATGAAAGCAATAGATATTTGTCTTTGTTTTTTAACTGTTTCTGGAGCATTTGCTTTAATCAGTCTTGGTGTTCTGTTTATTAGAATTGCCGGGACATTAAAGGAGGTCAATGTTTTATTTCCGCGTGTTGATGAGACAATTACGAAGATTAATTCAACTATTGATGATGTAAATTATAAGCTGGATCAGCTCAATGCACCTGTTGAGCTTATCAATAGAACATTTTCTAAAAGACATACATCAGGTGGTATTTTAGGTTTTATTACAAAATTATTAGGATTAAGAAAGAACAAATAGGAGGAGAGCAGACAATGAAATTAGGAAAGTTTATTTTTGGCTTAGGATTAGGAGCATTAGCCGGTGTTTTAATGGCACCAAAGAAAGGCAGTGAAACAAGA
The DNA here is from genome assembly GCF_000340375.1 of Eggerthia catenaformis OT 569 = DSM 20559. Taxonomy (GTDB): domain Bacteria; phylum Bacillota_I; class Bacilli_A; order Erysipelotrichales; family Coprobacillaceae; genus Eggerthia; species Eggerthia catenaformis. The sequence goes on along the minus strand of NZ_KB446647.1, from coordinate 408,041 downwards.
GAAGATATTAAAAACACTGCTACAAAGACATATGAAAAAGTAAAGAATATGTCAAAAGAAGATGTTCAGGCAATGATTGGTGAAACAATCGAAAATGTAAAGAAAACTGTTGACGAATTTGACAGCGAAGCTTTTAAAGCTTCTACTAAAGAGAAGATCGTTCAGCTACAGGAGAAGCTGACTGTTTTGGCTAATAAAGTTAAAGAATCAGAACAATATGAGAAAGTAGCTGAAAGTGTAACTCAGGCAGCTGATACTTTAAATGCCAAAATTGAGGACGTTAGAAAAAGCTTAAATAATAAGACAACAAACTCTGATAAGATTGAAGCTGAAATTGATGATGTTGAAAATGAACTTGATGAAATGATTGATGAAATAAGCGATTAATATGAAAAAGACCACTATTTATGATGTTGCTGAAGAAGCGGAAGTTTCACTGGCAACTGTATCAAGAGTAATTAATAATTCAAACGTCGTCAAAAAAGAAACTAGAGAAAGAGTTCTAGCAGCTATTGCCAGATTGGATTTTAAGCCTAATCAGGTAGCCAGAGGTTTGGCTACCAGCAAATCAACTACGATTGCAGTTATTTTCCCACAGTCTATCTTTGCCAGAGTGAAAGATATGATTAGCGGTATTGGAGATACCGGGAGAACATTAGATTATAATCTGATGATGTATACAACGGATGAACTGGGGGATGAAGACCCGGTTGATGATGTTATTGAAAGAGTTGTTAAAGCAAGGGCAGATGGAGTCATATTGTTTAATAATGATAAGATCATCCAGGAATTAGAACTGATGAAAAAATATAACATGCCTACAGCTGTAATTGGCTATAAAGCATCAGATGAACATCTTTGCAGTGTTTTTGTAGATGCACATAATATCGGATATACTCTAACAAAGAATTATCTTGATAAAGGGATAGATGATATTGTTTTCTTAAAGCCAAGACAGAATCTTTTAAGTCTTGATGATGCTATCAGCGGTATTAAGGATGCTTTTAAAGATGCAGGTAAGAAGTTTGATGATAAGAAGGTATTAAGCGTATCAACACATTTTTCTCAGAATTATCCTTTCTTTATGGACTATTTGAAGGAAAATAAGCCTAGAGTTGTTATAGCAGGATATGATAAAGAAGCTGTTTCTATGATGTATGCTGCTCAGGATTCACATTTAAGTGTTCCTGATGATATAGAAATTATTGGTATGGTTGATACAACTTATGCTAAGATGGCTAGACCATCATTGACATCGGTTTATCTGCCTGTATATGATATGGGAGCTATTGCTGTTAGACTGATCACTAAAATGCTGAATGGAGAAGGCATTGATAATCGTGAAGTCAATATGCAGTATAGTATCAATATTAGAAATACTACAAAACTATTATAGAGGTCTTAATTGACCTCTATTTTTATGCTATAATAGCTAAAGGAGGAGAATTTATGATTGAGACTGTAAAAAGACAAGCTGCCAGTTCTAAATGGTATATAAAAACGGCTTTTAAATGGAGTCTGATTGCTTTATTGATAGGGATAATATGCGGAGCTGTAGGAGCAGTATTCTCTATTTCTATTTCAAAGGTTACTGTTTTACGTATAAGCTATCCGTATCTGTTATATATGCTTCCATTAGCCGGTATAACAATTGTTTTTATTTATAAGAAGTTTAATGTATCAGGGTTAGGAACAGATGAAGTTATTGTAGCTGCAAGAGAAGGCAGTAATATGCAATTTTTACAGGTTCCGGCTATTTTTATTGGTACGATTTTGACACATTTATGTGGCGGTTCTGCCGGTCGAGAAGGAGCAGCTCTACAGATAGGGGGAGGCATTGCAAATAAGCTTAGCAGGATTCTAAAACTTAATCAGAATGATACTAAGATTCTAACTCGTGTAGGCATGGCAGCTTTTTTTAGTGCTCTATTCGGAACACCGGTAGCAGCCACTGCTTTTGGAACAATGGTTGTTAATGTCGGAACCATTCCTTATAGTGCAATTTTCCCCGGTCTTTTAGCTTCTATTATCAGTGCTGATCTTGCTGCTTTTTTAGGTGCTTCTCCAGAAAGATTTCATGTAGCTGCTCCTGTATTTTCTCATGTTATGCTATTAAAAGTTGCAGTATTAAGTGTTTTATGTGCTGTGGTTTCTGTATTATTTATTAATATTCTCCATTTTGTTGGAGAATTATATAAGAAATATTTTAATAATGCCTACTATAAGGTTATCTTTGGTGGATTTTTGATTATTATACTAACGATAATATTGCAGACAGGAGATTACAATGGGGCAGGTGTTAATGTCATTGAAAGGGCGATTGAGCATGGGCAGGCTAACCCTTTTGCTTTTCTTATCAAAATTCTTTTCACTGCGATTACTTTAGAAGCAGGATTTAAAGGTGGAGAAGTTGTTCCTTCATTCTTTATTGGAGCAACCTTTGGCTGCTGGATTGCACCTCTGCTTGGTATTCCTGCAGGATTTGGTGCTGCTATCGGTATGATTGGTGTTTTTGGTGGAGCTACAAACAGTTTTCTTTCACCGTTATTTCTATCAGTGGAAGTCTTTCAGTCAGCAGGATTTTTATATTTTGCTGTTGTCAGTATTATTTGCTATTTATTTTCCGGTTATTCTGGTCTTTATTCAAGTCAGAAAATTGTTTATTCAAAATTAGGTATTGAACAGATTGATGCTCATCCTAATCATTATCATGAAAGTGAAAATAAAAGATAAATCTTTTATATTATATATGTTATGATTTTAAAGCTAAAAGGAGAAAACAATGATGATTATAATGAGTGGAAGTATTGGCGCCGGAAAATCTGAACTAACAAAAATAGTAGCTGATCATTTGGGAACAGTTCCTTTCTATGAACCGGTTGAAGAAAATCCTATTCTGCCTTTATTTTATAAAGATCCTAATAGATATGCTTTCTTGCTACAGATTTATTTCTTAAATAAGAGATTTAAGTCTATCAAACAAGCTATGCAGGATGATAATAATGTCTTGGATCGTTCTATTTATGAGGATAGTTTATTCTTTCATATGAATGCAGAGATGGGACGTGCTAATATGCAGGAAGTTCAGGTCTATGATGATTTGTTTAAGAATATGATGGAGGAGCTGCCTTATGCAGCACATAAGAAGGCACCGGATTTATTAATACATATTGAAGTGTCTATTGATACTATGCTAGATCATATCTCAAAAAGAGGAAGAAGCTATGAACAGGTGGATCAGGATCCGTCATTGATTGCTTATTATCAGAATCTGATTGATCATTACATACCTTGGTATGAAGCGTATGATGTTTCACCAAAGATTAAAATAGATGGTGATTCTGCAGATTTTGTAAATGATATTGAAGATCGTAAGAAGGTATTGAAACAGATAGATGATAAGTTACGGGAGATAGGTAAACTTACTCAAAGTGATTATGATGAATTAATGATTAAGCTTGACAACTTAAAATGAATCATGTAGTTTATAGTAAAGCGTTGAAGAAGATAAGTAATTATTATGTTTTATAAAGAGAGATTCTGATTGGTGGAAAGAATTTAAAAGATAATAATGAATACACTTTGGAGCAGCTAAGTGCAAAGCTTAGACGGTGCATCACATCGTTAAAATAATGAGTGTGTATAGAAATATACAAATAAAGGTGGTACCGCGAGAATTCGTCCTTTAGTGATGGATTCTTTTTTTGTAGGAGGATATATGAATGGGTATTTATGAAGAATTAGAATGGAGAGGCTTGATTAAGGATATTTCTTCTCCGGAATTAAAAGATAAACTGAATAATGGAGGAATGACTTTTTATATTGGCACTGATCCAACTGGGGATAGTCTGCATATTGGTCATTTTTCATCATTTTTAATTTCTAAGAGATTAAAAGATGCCGGACATTATCCGATACTGCTGGTTGGCGGAGGGACAGGATTAATTGGTGATCCTAAACCAACTGCTGAAAGACCTATGATTACTTATGAACAGGTTAATCATAATTTTGAATGCTTAAAAGCACAGGCAGAAAGAATATTCGGTTTTGAAGTCGTAAATAATTATGACTGGTATAAGGATATGAATTTTATTGATTATTTAAGAGACTACGGTAAGTATTTTAATATTAATTATATGTTAAATAAGGATGTAGTAAGAAGAAGACTTGATGAAGGAATTACTTACTGTGAATTTTCTTATATGATTATGCAAGCTATGGATTTCTATGTTCTTCATCAAAATAAAGGTGTTAATTTACAGGTTGCAGGACAGGATCAGTGGGGCAATATTACTGCCGGTATAGAATTAACAAGAAAGAAGAGCGGAGAAGAGCTTTATGGCATTACAATGCCTTTACTTACTAAGTCCGATGGGACAAAGTTTGGTAAAAGTGAAGGAAAAGCTATCTGGCTTGATCGAGAAAAAACATCTCCATATGAGATGTATCAATTCTTCTTAAATAGCGAAGACAGTAAAGTTATAGATTATCTTAAATTTCTGACATTCTTATCAAAAGAAGAAATAGAAGAATTGGAAGAATCTAATAGAAATGAACCTCATTTAAGAAAAGCTCATAAAGCGCTTGCGAGAGAAGTTATTACCTTCCTTCATGGTAAAGAGGCTTATGATGAAGCTCTTGAAATATCAGAAATGCTTTTTAGTGGTCATATTGAGAATTTGACTTATGAACAAGTTAAAGCATGTTTTAATGGTGTTGAGTCTATTGATACTGATGAAGATCTTCAGATTTTAAATGCTCTAGTTAAAGCTGGAGCAGCTTCATCCAATAGAGAGGCAAGACAGTTTGTGAAGGGTGGATCTGTACTTGTGAATGGAGTTAAGATTACCGATGAAAAGTTCCTTGTTTCTAAAAAGAATGCCTATGGTCATAAAGCAACTGTTATCAGAAGAGGAAAGAAAAAATATTTTGTTATTAATCATAAGTAAGGTATCATCAGATACCTTTTCTTATGGTGCTTAAACTGATAATCTGATAAGGTAAAGATGGTGATGAAAATGGATGGAATAATTGTTGTTAATAAAGAAAAGGGAATGACTAGTCACGATGTTGTTAATATTGCAAGAAAAGCTTTGCATACTAAAAAAGTAGGGCATGCAGGAACTTTAGATCCTGATGCTACCGGAGTTTTGGTTTTAGCAGTTAATAAAGCTACTAAGGCATTACAGTTTTTAGCAGCAGATATTAAAGAATATAAGGCGGTATTATCGCTTGGTATAGCAACTGACAGCTATGATAGGTCCGGTAGAATTATTGATCAGAAAGAATTTATCGGATATACGAATTTAGAGAAAACTATTAAAAGTTTTAAAGGGGATTCTATGCAGATGCCGCCTATTTATTCTGCTATTAAAGTCAATGGAAAAAAGCTTTATGAATATGCCAGAAATAATGAATATGTTAGAATAGAGCCAAGACCTATTAAAATATATGAAATAGAGATTCTTAAGACATATGATCATTATATAGAATTAAGAGTTCTTTGTTCTAAAGGAACATATATACGTTCTTTATGTTTTGATATTGCTAAAAAGCTTGGCTATCCGGGACACATGTATGCTCTGGAAAGAACATGTTCAGGTCATTTTACTATTGCTCAGGCATGCAGTATTGAACAGCTTAAAAATAATGATTTTCAGTTAATATCTTTAGAAGATGCTTTCAGCTCTATGGATTCGCTTATATTAGAGGATAGATCTATCGCAATTCATGGAAAGAAGATCTTAAGTACAATAGATCATAATGTTGCTGTTTATGATACATCTCATCATTTACTCGCTATTTATGGGCCTGATGGAGAGGGGCACTTAAAAAGCTTAAGGGGGCTTTTTTAATGAATACTTATCTATTAAAGCATAATGAGAAGCTTTTGCTTAAAGGAAAATATGTTATAGGAATAGGATTTTTTGATGGATTACATTTAGGACATCAGGCTTTAGTTAAGGAAACTGTTAAAATTTCTAAAGAAACAAATCTTATTCCGGCAATTATGACTTTTGATCATTACCCATTATCGGTTATAAAAGGAGTCTCTGAAACTTATCTATTATCAAAAAAAGAACGTAATTTTTTATTAGAAAAGATGGGAATAGAGACTATCTTTGAAATAGAGTTTACTGAAGTTGTATCAAGGTTAAATCCTGAAGATTTTATTAGAGAATATATTATAGCTAATCAGATAAAACATGTAGTTGCGGGATATGATTTTCATTTTGGATATAAAAATAGCGGTGATATTGATACTTTAAAGAATGACATGTTCTCATTAAGCATTATTGCTCCTGTATTATATAATCAGCATCAGAAGATATCTTCTACGCTTATTAGAAATTTATTGAAGAATGGAAAAATAGAAGAAGCTTCATGTCTTTTAGGCAGACCCTACAGCATTAGAGGAAAGGTTATTCATGGAAAACATCGAGGGACAGTTTTAGGTTTTCCTACAGCTAATATTAATATAGATAAATATTTAATTCCACAAAGAGGTGTTTATGGAGTTGTTTTAGAGATGGATCATAAAGCTTATTATGGAATGGCTAATATAGGTGTTAATCCTACTTTTAATGATTTATTATCTGATTCCTTAGAGGTTTATATTTTTGATTTTGATAAAAATATATATAATAAGACTGTTAAAGTAAACTTTTTATTTTTTACAAGACCGGAAATAACTTTTAAATCATTGGATGATCTGATTAAAAAGATGCATCAGGATAAAGAAGAAATCAGTGGAAAACTTAAAAATAGTTTGACAAATACATATAAACTTTTATAATAGAGTTTGCGGCAAGTACTAGGAGGTTTGTACCTCTTACAGCTTTCTTGGTTTTTGCTAAGTTAGGATTTAGGAGGAAAATAAAAGATGTTAACTAAAGAAGAAAAAGCAGCTATCATGAAGAAATATGCACGCGGAGAAAATGATACAGGATCTCCGGAAGTACAGATTGCTTTACTGACAGCAGACATTAATAAGTTAAATGATCATTTCAAGGCTCATCCAAAGGATAATCATTCTAACCGCGGATTATTAATGAAAATCGGTAGAAGAAGAGATTTATTAAGATATTTAAGAAGAGAAAATCTTGAAAGATATTCTGCTTTAGTAGAATCATTAGGCTTAAGAAGATAATGACTAAGGAACATTGATTTTCAATGTTCCTTTATCATTATAAAATAAATATACAGGTAGGAGTGAAAAAATGGTAAAACAAGTTTTTGAAATGGATTTTTATGGGAGACATCTTTCTGTTGAGACGGGAGAACTTGCTAAACAGGCTAATGGCAGTGCTTTGATTAGATATGATGATACTGTTGTCTTATCAACCGTTTGTGCTGGAAAGACACCAAAAGATGTTGATTTTTTCCCGTTAACAGTCACTTATGAAGAAAAGCTTTATTCAGTAGGAAAGATACCGGGCGGTTTCTTAAAGAGAGAGGGCAGACCGTCAGAGCATGGGACATTAACTGCTCGTATGATTGATAGACCAATCAGACCATTATTTGCAGATGGGTTTAGAAATGAAGTACAGGTTGTTAATACAGTTATGTCAGTAGATCAGCAGGCTACACCGGAGATGACAGCAATGCTGGGTGCATCTATTGCTTTATGTATTTCAGATATTCCATTTAACGGACCTATTGCAGGGGTTAATGTAGGACTTATTGATGGTGAGTTTGTGATTAATCCCGGACCTGAAGATAAAGAAAAATCTTTAATTAATTTAGAGGTTGCAGGCACAAAAGATGCTATTAATATGGTAGAAGCAGATGCTAAAGAAGTGGATGAAGAAACTATGCTAAAGGCATTAATGTTTGGCCATGAAAAGATTAAAGAATTAATTGCTTTCCAGGAAACTATTGTAGCTGCCTGTGGTAAAGAAAAAATGGAAATTCCTTTATTTGAGATTGATCAGAATATTGTAGATGCAGTTACAGAGACAGCTGATGAAAAAATGAAAGCAGCTATCTCTATTCCCGGCAAATTGGAAAGATATGCTGCAATTGATGCTATCAAAGAGGAAGTTGTAAACAGCTACGAAGAAAAGGAATATGATGATTTAGGGCAGCATGATCAGACGCTTAAAGAAGTAAAGATGGTTCTGGATGATTTGGAAAGAAATGAAGTCAGAAGACTTATTACTGATGAAAAGATTAGACCTGATGGGCGTCAAGTTGATGAGATCAGACCATTGGATGCTCAGGTAGACTTACTTCCTAGAGTTCATGGCAGCGCCTTATTTACACGTGGAGAAACACAGGTTATGTCAGCAGTAACCTTAGGTGCACTGGGTGAAGTACAAAAAATAGACGGACTGGATGATACAACAGAAAAGAGATGGATGCATCATTATAATTTTCCGCCATATAGTGTTGGTGAAACAGGAAGAATGGGGGCACCCGGACGTAGAGAGATTGGACATGGTGCTTTAGGAGAAAGAGCCTTAAAGCAGGTGCTTCCTTCAGAAACTGATTTTCCATATACAATCAGAGCTGTTGCTGAAGTATTAGAATCAAATGGATCTTCTTCACAAGCTTCAATTTGTGCATCTTGTATGGCTTTAATGGCTGCCGGTGTTCCTATTTCTGCACCTGTTGCCGGAGTAGCTATGGGATTAGTTAAAAAAGGTGATAATTATACGATTTTAACTGATATTCAGGGAATGGAAGACCATTTAGGAGATATGGATTTTAAGGTAGCCGGTACGCCTAAAGGAATCTGTGCTTTACAGATGGATATTAAAATTGATGGTATTACAGAAGAGATTTTAAGTGAAGCTCTGACACAGGCTAAAAAAGCAAGAGCTGAGATTATGAGTGTTATGCTAGGAGCTATCAGTGAGCCAAGAGATCATTTAAGTGAGTATGCGCCTAAATATGCAACACTAAAGATTGAACCGGATCAGATTAAAGATGTAATTGGTAAAGGCGGAGAAACGATCAATGATATTATTGCTCAGTGTGATAATATTAAGATTGATATTGATGATGAGGGGAATGTTGCTATTTACCATTTCAATCAGGAAGTCATTGATAAGGCTATTGAAATCATTAAGGCTATTACTAGAAAAGCAGAAGTCGGTCAGATTTATGATGCAAAAGCGGTTCGCGTAGAAGATAAATATGCTTTTGTAGAGTTATTCCCCGGTACTAATGGATTCCTGCATATTAAGGATATTGCCTGGGATCATACTAATAAAGTATCTGATGTAATTAAATTAGGAGATATTGTAAAAGTTAAAGTTACACAGATTACGGATAAAGGAGTCAATGTATCTAGAAAAGCCTTACTTCCTAAACCGGTTATAAAAAAAGAAGAAGATAAAGGTGAGTAAGATTATTCTTGCCAGTACATCTCCAAGAAGAAAAGAATTATTAGAAAGAGAAAGCATCGACTTTATAATCGATGCTTCTTGTCTTGATGAAGTTCTTGATGAGTCTTTAGAAATAAAAAAAAGACTTGAGAAACTGGCTTTTGAAAAAGGTAACCCCATTCATCAAAAATATCCTTTAGATACTGTTATATCTGCTGATACTGTAGTTTATCACCATGGAAAAGTTATTGGAAAACCTAAAGATTCCAGTGAAGCTATAAAAATACTTAATGAATTATCTGATGAAACTCATATTGTATATACAGCTGTTTCTATCTGGTCAAAAGATAGATATACAGTCTTTACTGATGAAACATCAGTAACATTTAAGAATATAGAAACAATGATACCGGACTATATTCATTCCTATGAATGGGAAGGAAAAGCAGGAGCTTATGCTATTCAAGGCATTGCTTCAATTTTTATTGATGAGATAGAGGGAGATATTGATACAGTTATTGGTCTTCCTGTAAAGAAAGTGAAGGCGATTCTTGAGGAGTGGAAGATTATTTAACAATAATCTTTTTTATATTTTATAAGAGGAGAAAACCATGAAAAGAGTATTAATAGAAGGACCATTTGATGAAAAAATCCAAGCGGAAATTAAAGCTTTGGATTCAAATACAGAGTTTATATCTAAAAAAAGAGATGAAATCAGCTTAGAAGATTTACAGAATATTCAGGCTTTAGTGGGGAATGTTAATCCTTCGTAGCTTCAATCATGCCCAAATTTAGAATGGATACAATTAGTCAGTGCCGGAGTCCATCAGTATATGGACGGTATAATTCCTGAACATACGATTTTAACCTGTATGTCAGGAGCATATGGTGTTGCAGTTGCAGAGTATCTGATTACTTATATGTTGATGATTATGAAGAAAATCCCTTCTTATATGGATAATCAAAGAGAAGGTCTGTGGCATAATGAAGGAACTGTCATTTCACCGATAGGAAAAAGAATACTTGTCTTAGGAACGGGTAATATTGGCAAGGAATTTGCGATACGAGCAAAGTCTTTAGGCGGCTATTTAGTAGGTATGCGAAGACGAAGCGGTCATCTTGAATACTTTGATGAGGTTCACTCTATTAAAAATTTAAAAGAAGAAGTAAGTAAAGCAGATGTGATTGTTATTGTATTGCCTGGGACTAAAGAAACATATCATTTGTTTGATGATCATATTCTTTCATCATGTAAGCAGGGAAGTATTTTAATGAATGCAGGAAGAGGAAATATTATTGATAGAGGTGCTTTGGTAAAGAATGCATCACGCTTTAAGGGTGTTTATTTGGATGTTGAAGAAAATGAACCGTTAAAATCAGATGATCTATTATGGTCTATAAAAAATATTTATATTACTCCTCATATTACAGGAGGCTATCAGCTTGATTTTACTGTTAATAAGATTACTGATATCACAAAACACAATATTAAGGCATGGCTTGGCGAAGGTGAGTTTATCAGTGTGGTTGATTTAAAAAGTGGCTATGCAAAATAATTTTCATAAACAGAATATTTATTTTAGAAAACATTTTTCATGATAAGATGATTTCCGGAGGAAATTATGAAACATTTACAATTACGTTATAATCTGTTGCAAATTTTTTATTGGCTGACTTCATGTACTATTTATGGATATACTGCTGTTTTTTTACAGTATAAAGGATTAAACAATACACAGATAGGAATAGTGACTGGATTAGGTGCATTTCTATCTATTTTTAGCAGTCCATATATTTCATCATTAGTTACAAGAATTAAAATGCTGACAATCAGAAAACTAATGCTTGTTACGTATATTATTATGTTCTGTATATGGATTATAATGATTGTTGTTCCTTTACCTTCATATGTATTAATAGGATTATTTATTCTGATTATTAATATGATTGTTTCCAATGTTCCTTTATTATCAATGATTTGTATGGATTATTTAAAATCAGGACATTACTTAAACTTTGGGCTGGCTAGAGGGGCGGGTTCTGTATCTTATGCTGTTTCTGCAGTCCTGTTGGGACAATTTATTGATTTGCTGAATCCATCGGTATTAGCTATTGCTCATACAATAGGTGCTATATTTTTATTCACTGATCTTTTTACGATGCCTGATATCAGTATTTCTTCTGCTAAAGATAATCAGAAGGATTCTATTTCTATGTATCATTTTATTCTAAAATATAAGAGATTTTTTATGATTTTATTGGCTTTTGGATTTCTTTTCGGTGCTTCTTCAACCTTGGCTACTTTTCTGGTTAATATTGTAAAAAAATTGGGAGGAAATACATCTGTTTATGGTATAGCCATCTTTTGTATGGCAGCCAGTGAAATGCCTTTTATGGCAATTGCTCATTCTCTAATGAAAAGAATAAGAACAGAATCAATATTACTATTTGCTTCATTGATGTATATCTTTAGAAATTTTTTGATATGTTTTGCTCCATCATTATCTGTCTTACTGATAGGATTAGCTTTTCAAGGTATCTCTTATGGTCTTTTTACTGCTGCTATTACTTATTATGTGAATGAAGCGGTTGAAGAAAAGGATACGATGATGGGACAGACAATGATTGGTGTTCTGACGACAGGAATGGGAGCAACTATTGGAAATTTTTTAGGAGGTTATCTTCAGGATTGTTTCGGTCTTCCTGTGATGCTTGCTTTTGCCTTAGTATTAACGGTGATTGGTGTTTTATTGATGATAATAATTATTGCAGTTAAGAGACAAAAAGATACTGCTTTTTAAATATTTTATTGATATTTTAAGGATTTAAGGTATTATATAGGAAAATTATACTTTAGGGGGATCTATATATGGAAATGCAAATGGAATTCATTAGAAAACTGCCTATACCGGCAGAAGTAAAAAAACAATTTCCTTTAGATGATCATTTAAAAACTATCAAAGAAAGAAATGATCAGGAAATTATAGATATTTTAACTGGAAAAAGCAATAAGCTTTTATTAATTATTGGACCATGTTCAGCGGATAATGAAGATGCTGTATTAGAGTATATGCATCGTTTAAGAAAAGTAGCTGATTTAGTAAAGGATAAAATATTTATTGTGCCAAGAGTCTATACTAATAAGCCAAGAACTATTGGTAAAGGCTATAAAGGAATGTTACATCAGCCGGATCCCGAAAAACCGGAGGATATGCTTTCAGGTTTACTGGCTATCAGGCATATGCATACAAGAGTCATTAGGGAAACAGGATTTACATGTGCGGAAGAAATGCTCTATCCTGAAAATCATCGTTATTTATCTGATCTGCTTTCTTATGTGGCAGTAGGAGCAAGGTCAGTAGAAAACCAAGAGCATCGTTTGGTTGCCGGTGGAATAGGCATACCGGCCGGTATGAAAAATCCAACTGGTGGTGATCTAAGTGTTATGATGAATTCTATTATAGCAGCACAGTCTCCGTCAACTTTTATTTACCGAGGATGGGAAGTTAAATCACCGGGAAATCCATATGCTCATGCGATTTTACGTGGCTATGTAGATAAATTTGGGAATTCACATCCTAATTATCATTATGAAGATTTAAAAATTGTCTATAATCTTTATCAGAAACTGGGTTTACAGAATCCGGCAGCTATTGTTGACTGCAATCATAATAATTCAGGAAAGAAATATCAGGAACAGATTAGAATAGCTAAAGATATTATGCATTCAAGACATCAGTCAAGAAGAATCCGCAGTCTTGTAAAAGGTTTAATGATAGAGTCTTATTTGGTTGATGGATGTCAAAAAATTGATGAAGGAATTTACGGCAAGTCTATTACTGATCCATGTCTTGGCTGGGAAAAAACAGAAAAGCTTATCTTTGATCTTGCCAATCAGATAGATTAAAAGGGCATCAGTTCAGCTGATGCCCTTTTCTTTGCTTATAAAAATAATTAATAAAAGATATACTCAGAAATATTATTCCACATATTATAAATTGTAAGCCAATCATCTGTGTTTTAGAGATATTAAGATCAGGTGTCATTCCTATATACATATTAGTATATATATCACTATAATGACTGATAAGAAATGGAAATAATAATGCCTGAATCATACCGCTTATTAATAATAGAAAACCTTCATTTTTTAAAAGAATGCTAAGTTTTTTAGAAATCATAAATAAGATAAAACTAAAAAGTAAAATGAAAACAATACAAATAAGACTTAAATATCTAATCAGTATACCGTATATCAATATAAGCAATTTTAATTGTGAATTTTCCTGTAAAGCATAGTCAATAGCTGTTCCTATCTGATTATTAAGAATAGTTCCCCATGTATATATGTCAGTTATGATTTTTTCTTTTTGAGTCAGCAATAAAGGAGCACTATATTTCTCAATTAATGATATAACTTCATCAGCATATTCTTTGATTTCCTGTTGCATAGAAATTTTTGTGACAGCCTTATTGAATAGCAAGGAATCACTTATTTTATAAAGTGTATGATCAGTAAAATTATAGATTATTTTAGACTGTGTTAATTCTTTTTGAAATAGAATCATGTCATCATTACTCATATCAGGAAGATCGTTTTCAATCACTGTCAGAACACCTTGTGTAGTTACCTGCCCAATAATTCCTTCGGAGATAATCTGAGTTATAATAGGGCGAATGGAGAGACTTAATCCAAGGATTAAAGAGACTGAGAAAATAAAAAATCCAATAAGTAAAGAAAGTATTTTTTTCATAATTATTCACCTGTGATCTATATTAACATTGATTATTAAAAAAATCTATGATAAACATAAATAATTAGCACTCATCTATTGACAGTGCTAGAAATAATGATATACTGGTTTTAGCACAAAGATTAAAGGAGTGCTAAAGGAGTGATGTTTATGAATGATAAATTTACAGAAGCTATGCAGAAAGCTTTTAGTCAGGCTGCCAGTCAGGCAATGAATCTTAACCATCAAGTTATTGATATTGATGATCTGCTTTATGCCTGTCTTGAAGATTCTTCGGGAATATTTTATCGGATTCTTACGAAATTGAATATAAGTATCAATGATGTAAGAGATTATTTAAATGCTCATATTAATCAGAAACCTTCAGTTTCTCATGTCAATGAAGAAGAATTAAGAATCAGCTATGACCTTAATACATTACTTTCTAATGCTCGTAAGATTATGAATGATTATAAAGATAGCTATTTATCTGTTGAACATTTGATTCTTTCTTTGTTTGATACAAATAGTGCTTTTCTTAAAGAGTTTAATAATCACTTTCATTTGGATAAGAAACAAATCAAAGATATTATTGATACAATGAGAGGCGGTCATACTATCGATAATCCAACACCGGAAAACAATTATGAAGTACTGGAAAAATATGGACGTGATCTTATTAAAGACGTAAGAGATGGAAAGCTTGATCCAATAATTGGCAGAGATGATGAGATCAGAAGAGTTATTCAGATACTTTCTCGTAAAACAAAAAATAATCCTATCTTAATTGGTGAACCGGGGGTTGGTAAAACCGCAATTGTTGAGGGTTTGGCATGGCGTATCTATAAGAATGATGTTCCTGAAACTTTAAAGGATAAAACATTATTTGAATTAGATCTTGGATCACTTGTTGCCGGAGCAAAATATCGCGGGGAATTTGAGGAAAGATTAAAAGCTGTTTTAAATGAAATTAATAAATCAGAAGGACATATTATTTTGTTTATTGATGAAATCCATCAGCTTGTTGGTGCCGGTAAAACTGATGGAGCAATGGATGCAGCCAATCTGTTGAAGCCAATGCTTGCTCGTGGTGAGTTACATTGTATTGGCGCAACGACACTTAATGAATATCGTGAATATATTGAGAAGGATGCTGCCTTAGAAAGACGTTTTCAAAAGGTTTTAGTTGCTCAGCCGGATATTGATGATACAATCGCAATTTTAAGAGGGCTAAAAGAATCTTTTGAAACACACCATGGCGTACAGATTACTGATAATGCTATTATTGCAGCTGCTCATATGAGTGATCGTTATATTACTGATCGTTTTTTACCTGATAAGGCTATTGATTTGATCGATGAAGCCTGTGCTTCTATTAGAATGGAAATTGACTCTTTGCCGGAAGAACTGGATACTTTAACACGTGATAAGAATAGACTTGAAATGGAAAGAATTTCTATTGAAAAAGAGGATCAGACTAATGAAACAAGAAATCGATTAGAAGATATTAGAGCTCATATTGCTTCATTGGATGAAAAAATTCAGGGTCTTACTGATAAGTGGAAAACAGAGAAATCTTCATTAGATCATGTTAAAGAATTAAAGCATCAGAAACAAAGATTGGAGCAGGAAATGGCTCAGGCTGAAACAGAAGGTAATCTAGAAATAGCTTCTCGTATAAAATATGAGACTCTTCCTCATATAAGCAAGGAAATAGAAACATTGCAGGCACAGGAAAAAGAGGATGCATTATTACAGGAAAAAGTAACTGCTGATACAATCAGCGAAGTTATTTCCAGATGGACACATATTCCGGTATCAAAGCTTGTTCAATCAGAAAAAGAGAAGCTTTTAGGACTGGAAGCGGCTATTAAAGAACGAGTAATTGGTCAGGATATGGCTGTAAGTAAAGTTGCTGATGCTATTTTAAGGAGCAGAGCAGGAATTAATGATGTGAATAGACCAATTGGTTCTTTCTTATTCCTCGGTCCTACCGGTGTTGGTAAAACTGAAGTAGCTAAGAGTCTTGCAGAACAGCTTTTTGACAGTGAAAAGAATATTGTACGTATTGATATGAGCGAATACATGGAAAAATTCAGTGTCTCAAGGCTTATTGGTGCACCGCCAGGATATGTTGGATATGATCAAGGCGGTCAGCTTACTGAAGCAGTAAGAAGAGCTCCTTATTCTATTGTTCTTTTAGATGAAATAGAAAAAGCTCATCCGGATGTTTTCAATATTCTGCTTCAATTATTAGATGATGGACGTTTAACTGATTCAAAGGGAAATGTTGTTTCATTTAAAAATACAATTATTATTATGACATCTAATATCGGCTCACAGTATCTTCTTCAAGGTAATAATGATGAGACAAGAACAATGGCAGAAAATGATTTGAAAGCGCATTTTAAACCGGAATTTTTAAATCGAATTGATGAAATTATTATGTTTAATTCTCTTGATAACAGAGTTATTTATAAAATTATTGATAAGTTTATAAAAGAATTAGAGAATAGATTGGAAGAACAGAAGATAACTGTTGAAATTACTGAACAGGCTAAAAGTCAGATTGCTAATGATGCCTTTGATATAACCTTTGGAGCAAGACCTATTAAGAGATATATTCAGTCTCATATCGAAACTATGCTGGCTAAAGAAATTATTAAAGGTACTATTAAAGCAAATAGTCATATTATTGTTGATTATGATCATGGGTTTGTGATTCATGATGGATTGAATTAGGATGAAGAATATTCTTCATCCTTTCTTATTTTATTAAATGTTATTCTTTAGCTTTTTGTGTATAATAGAGATATGAATAAATATATATATGTGAACAAAGATCAGAAGAATCTTTATTATTATGATTCACAGCACAAAAGAATTTTACAATTGAATAATAAATACTTAAAAGCAATGATTCCTTTATTTATCTTATCTTTTCTTTATTGTATGATTATTGTAAGTATTATTCAGATTAATCTTCATAATACTTATTTTTCATCAATTATCAGAACACTTATTTTCATTATTGGTGAGATGATAGGAATAGGAGGATGTTATCTTATTTTTAGTGATAAACTTCATACTCTTATTCATACATATAGTAATGTTATAAGTGAGCCTATGAAAAGGAAAACAAATATTTTTATGTATCTTTCAATTGCTTTTATTGTGTTATTATGTATTACAACAGGTTGCTATTTATTTATTTTTCATGGCATTTGTTATGTTTTACTCACTGTAATAGCATTAGTTCTCTATTTGTTTGGTGTGTTTCTCTCTTTTCTTATAGTTTAAATAACTTGCAGCAAAAGAGAAATAGATTATAATATTTGAAGAAAGAATTAAAGGGTTTTAAAATGCAGAGATATTTTATTAAAAACGATAGCCATAAAGATGGTGTTATTCAGTCAACTGATAATATGATTAGACATATGAAAAAAGTTTTGAGATATAGTAATGGTGATCAGGTTATCTGTGTTGATGAGAATGCAAATGTTTATTTATGTACGATTGCAGACATTGATAAGGGGATTCTCATTCGTGAAAAAGGACTGCAGGAGTATAATGAATTAGATGTTGATGTAACATTGGTTTATGGACTTCCTAAAGGTGATAAATTTGAGTTTATTCTACAAAAAGCTACAGAACTAGGTGTTAAGAGAATAGTGCCTTTACGTACAAAAAGGAGTATTATTCGTATTGATGATAAAAGATTTTTAAAAAAGTATGAACGATATAATCGTATTATTACAGAAGCCTGTGAACAATGTGAAAGAGAGACTAAGCCGATCTTAGAACCGCTAACAGTTATTAGCAAGCTTGGTCAATATAGAAGTGATGTTAATCTAGTGGCTTATGAAGAATCTTCAAGAGAAGGAGAAAAAAGTGTACTAAAGAAGGCTTTAGATAGAATAAAAACCTCTATCACGATTGTGGTAGGTCCTGAAGGAGGATTTGATCCGTTAGAAATTAAAGAGATGAATAAATTAGGTTTTGAATCATGTTCTTTAGGAAAGCGAATATTGCGTACAGAAACTGCACCATTGTATATGCTGAGTGTTATCGGATTTGAAAGAGAGCTTAGTAAATGAAAAAATTAAGTCAGCTATTAAAGAAATACAATAAGATTAATTTAGAAAAAAATAGTATTTATGATAAGCTTTTAGAATATCATCAATTATTTGAGGATAATCATTTAAAAATAAAAATAAAATCAGATTTAGATCTATTTGATTATGAAATACTTCTTCATTCTTTATATAATGAGTGGGCAATCAGACATTTTTATGATGAATTTAGCGGATTATATTCTGATGCTTTTGCTTATTTAAGTTATGAAGAGAAAAGAAATATGTTTAATAATGATCTGAAGCCATTATTAGAGGTTCTTCCTCATATTCAGTCACATGGTCATATGATTTATATGCCTCATTTTGAAAGCTTTGTGAATGATTGGTATATTATGGATTATAGTATTACAAGATTAAAAAATCATAGATATTATTTATCGAATCAGAAAATTACTTTAGATTTGCCTTTAAAAAATTATGGAGATTTATTTAATACAGATTTTTCATCTTTAATTAATATTAAAGAAAATTATTATTTTTCAAAAGATCTTAATACCCTTTATTTGATTAAGGAACATAAAATTTTAGAAACATATTATTTAAAAACATTAAAATCCGATGCTGTATTAAAAAAAGAAGATGCTAAAGAACTCATAGGATATTTATTGAGTGAAGATGATATAGCTTTTATTTCTTGTTTAAAGAATAAGGGATGCATTGATGAAAAAATATATAAGAAATTATTAAAGAAAGGATGAATACATGTCAAAGGTAGCTTTTCAAACACTGGGCTGTAAGGTTAACAGCTATGAATCTGAAGGAATGTTAGAATTATTTAAAAAAAAAGGATATGAAAGCGTAGATTTTAAAGAAAAATCAGATATCTATGTTATAAATACATGTACAGTGACTAATACCGGTGATGCTAAGAGTCGGCAGATGATCAGACGAGCAAGGAAGAGGAATCCTAATAGTATTATTGCGGTAGTAGGGTGCTATGCCCAGATTGCAAGTGCTGCGGTTGCTGATATTGATGGTGTTGATATTGTTATAGGAACACAGAATAAAAATAAGATAGTAGAGTATGTAGAGGATTATTTAAAAAATAAGCAGCAGATTATTGATGTTCATGATGTTATGAAATTAAAGTCATTTGAAGATTTAAATATTGCTTCATTTGAGAATCGTACAAGAGCATTTATGAAAATACAGGATGGCTGTAATAATTTTTGTACTTTCTGTATTATTCCTTATGCCAGAGGAGCTATCCGTTCAAGAGACAAAGAGGATGTTATTAGACAGGCACAGGAGCTTGTTGATAAAGGCTTTGTAGAGATTGTTTTGACAGGTATTCATACTGCGGGATATGGTATAGATTTAGAAGATTATAGTTTTTATGATTTATTGAAAGATCTGACTAATAAAGTGAAGGGATTAAAAAGACTGAGGATATCTTCTATTGAGATGAGTCAAGTTACTCCGGATATTATTAATTTAATGGCTCATAGTTCTATTATTGTAGATCATCTTCATATCCCTATTCAGTCGGGCAATGATAAAATATTAAAGAAAATGGCAAGACATTATACAACATCTGAATTTGAAGAAAAACTTAATAAACTTAAAGAAGCACTCCCTAATTTGAGTGTTACTACAGATGTTATTGTAGGATTTCCCGGGGAAACGGAAGAAGATTTTGAAAGTACTTATCAATGGATTAAGAAGAATCACTTTAATCAATTACATGTCTTTCCTTATTCCGCCAGAACCGGAACACCCGCTGCTCGTATGCCTTATCAGATACCTGGTGATATTAAGAAGAAGAGAGTAAAAAGACTGCTTCAGCTTTCTGATAGCCTGAAAGCTGAATTTGCTTCATGGCAGATAGGAAAATATTTGGATGTCTTATTTGAAGAAGAGAAGGATGGTTATAAAATAGGTCATGCTTCTAACTATTTAAAGGTTAAAGTTAGAGATCAAGATATTATTCTTAATCAGATTTATTCTATTCATATTAAAGAACAGAACGGTGTTGATTTAATAGGAGAAAGAAATGAAAAAAATCAATGAGCTTTTTGATGTTAAAGAGGATTTTAAAATTGTATCCTTACATAGTGATTCTAGATATGTCGGAAAAGATTCTGTCTTTTTCTGTATTGAAGGATTAAGTACGGATGGTCATAAGTATGCAGATGATGCTGTTTTTCAGGGAGCAAAATGCATAGTCCATTCAAAGCCTTTTAAAAGAGAATATCCGGGTGTTCTTTATATTAAGGTTAATAATGTGTTGGATGAGCTCAATAGAGTTGCAAATATCTTTTATGATTATCCATCTTATAAGATGACTATCATTGGGGTGACAGGGACAAGCGGTAAGACCCTTGTTTCATTAATGGTCAAAGATGTTTTGAATCATTATATTAAAATGGGATATATTGGTACAAATGATTCTCAGTTTGGCTCATCATCTATTCATACTGCTTTTACAACACCGGAAACAATTTTTCTACATAAAACATTTGCTAGAATGGTTGAAGAAGGAGTTAAAGGTGTTTCACTTGAGGTGTCATCTTATGGACTGGTTTTAAAGCGTGTAGATAGTGTAGATTTTGATATTGCAGTTATGACAAATATCTATGAGGAGCATTTAGATTTTCATGGAACTATGGAAAATTTAATGAAAGCAAAACTAAAGCTTTTAGAACTTGTAAGTGATAAGGGATATGCTGTATTAAATGCTGATCAGGTAAGATTTATGCATTTTATCGAACAGAATGGTAAAATAAATGCTCAAAAAATCACTTATGGTATTGAACATCATGCAGATGTTATGGCTAGAAATATTAGTGTATTTTTTGATCATACAGAATTTGATTTATATCTGCCTGGCGGCTTTTTTCATGTTTCTGTGCCAATTTTAGGAAGATTTAACGTTCCTCATGTATTGGCTGTAATCAGTTCTTTAATTGCATTGGAGATGACAACGGAGCAGATTATTGAATCTATTGGCTATATCATTCCTATTGATGGCAGAATGGAACTTATAGAAGACATTGATGATTTTCATGTAATTGTAGATTATTGCAGTTATTTACATAATTATGAAGATGCTTTTTTGTTTGCTAGAGAAGTGAAAGGTAATGGACGTATTATTGCGGTTTTTGGTCCCGGTAGCAGAGATGATCAGGAAAAAATTAGAAAGCTGGGATTATTAGCTGATAAGTACTGTGATCAGGTAATTTTGACTCAGCAGGATGCTGATGAAGATGATATTGAAGAGAACTGTATACAGCTTCAGCAATATATTACAAGACCTGTTTCTGTTATTCTTACTAATCGTCGCATTGCGATTAGACAGGCAGTTGAATTGGCTTGTAAAAATGATATAATACTAGTGTTGGGTAAAGGTCATGAACAGTTTATGATATCATCAATGGGAAACATCCCTTATCCAGGTGATAAATTTGTTGTTAAACAAGCGATCAAAGATGTATTTAAAGGAGGTAATGTATATGAAATATAATAAATATATCGATCATACAAACTTAAAACAGGATGCTACAGAAAAAGATATTAAAAAGCTTTGTGATGAAGCAAAAGAATATGATTTTGCTTCTGTCTGTGTAAATCCTGCGTGGGTAAAATTTTGTGCAAAAGAGCTTCAGAACAGTAATGTTAATGTTTGTACTGTTATCGGGTTTCCGTTAGGTGCTACAACTTCTGCTTCAAAGGCATATGAAGCTAAAAATGCTGTCGATAATGGAGCAGTTGAGGTAGATATGGTTATTAATGTAGGTGCTTTAAAAGATGGCAATAATCAGCTTGTTCTTGAGGATATTAAAGCAGTTGTTGAAGCTGCTAAAGGTGCTCTAACAAAGGTTATCATAGAAGCATGTCTTTTAACTGATGAAGAAAAAATCAGAGCCTGTCAGCTTTCTGTTGAGGCAGGAGCGGATTTTGTTAAAACATCTACCGGCTTTTCTAATGGCGGAGCAACAATTGCTGATGTGAAGCTTATGAAAGATACAGTAGCTAATAAGGCTTTAGTAAAAGCAAGTGGCGGTATTCATACTCATGAAGAAATGATAGCAATGATTGAAGCAGGGGCTTCAAGAATTGGAGCCAGTGCCGGTGTTGCTTTATTAGACTAAGATTTCTAATTTTAAAAACATGGTTGCATTTACTGAACAAATAATATATAATCAGGTAGAAAATTAAAAGCAAAGGGGGGAATGTCCGATGGCTAAGACTGTAGTGAGAGAAAATGAATCTTTAGATGATGCTTTACGTCGTTTTAAAAGACAAGTTTCTAGAACAGGAACCCTTGCTGAAGCTCGTAAGAGAGAGTTTTATGTAAAACCTGGCTTAAAGAGAAAAATGAAATCTGAAGCTGCAAGAAAAAATCAGCGTAAAAGAAGAAAATAAAGAAAGGAGTCTATGGACTCTTTTTTTCATACAGAGGTGAGATAATTGGAGAAAGTTATAAAACTAGATAATTACACAATGGAAGAAATACAGCTTTTTTGTGGTGTCAATGAAGAGAATATTACCTTACTTGGTGATGAATTCCAGACAGATATTAATGTTCGAGGAGATCAGATTATTCTGAAACAGGGTAATAAAGAACTTGAACAAGTTATTGAGCATTTATTGAATCTATCAAAAAAACATATTTTAATTACGGATAAAGAAATCTTATATGCTATTTCTTTGGGTAGATCCGGATCTCTGGCTGCTATGGATCAGCTTTATAATATACATATTGCTCGTACTTATTCAGGAAAGCTGATTACTCCCAAGACTATTGGACAGAAAGTCTATTATCAGTCGTTAAAAAAGAATGATATTGTTTTTGCGATTGGACCTGCCGGGACAGGAAAGACATATCTTGCAGTAATATTTGCGGTCCAGGCTTTAAAAAATAATGAGGTCAAAAAGATAATTCTTACTAGACCTGCTGTTGAAGCAGGAGAGTCTTTAGGATTTCTTCCGGGGGATTTAAAAGAGAAAGCTGATCCGTATCTAAGACCTTTATATGATGCTTTGTATGATATGCTGGGAGCTGAGAAAACAGAAAGAATGATCGAAAAAGAGATTATTGAAATTGCTCCACTAGCTTATATGAGAGGACGCACATTAGAAGATGCTTATATTATTTTAGATGAAGCGCAGAATACAACAAATAATCAGATGAAGATGTTTTTAACAAGACTCGGCTTTAATTCAAAAATGATTATTACTGGTGATATTACACAGATAGATTTACCTCATCAGTCTGAATCGGGATTAAAGAAAGCTTCTTGTTTATTGACTGATGTAAAAGGTATACAGTTTGTCTATTTAAATGCAGCAGATGTTATTAGACATCCGGTAGTAGCAAGAATTATTGAAAAATACAATAATGAAAAACAGGATTGATTGTAATCCTGTTTTATGTTTTATTTATATAATCTAATATTTTTTTATGAGCAGTAGGGATAGTGAGAGTATCATATGAAGAAAAAAGTGCAGGAATATCTTTGTTTAGGGTAAAATGATAAACATGCATATACCATGTACGATGAGTAAAGATATGTTTAAAATCTTTGATAAATGCATTAACAGTTAAATCAGCATGGTATTCATTGTAAAAATATTCTATAAATGTATAAGGACTTTCTGCTTCATATTGAAGGAGACCGTACATATTTTCTAATAATCCTGATTTATTTTTAATCAGCATAATCTTATTTTGATAAGTAATATATCCAGTAATATAACTTGTTTCTGTCTTTTTGATTTTCTTGATATTAATAGGAAGAACTTTTTCTTCATGATAATGATAAGCTTTACAAACCTTATTTAAGGGACACTCTTTACATAAAGGATTTAAAGGTTTACATATTGCATTTGCTAAATCCATGAGACCCTGATTAAAGGAACTGGAATCATAGCCAACAATTAATTGATTAGCCAAATTTCTGATTGTATTAACGGTCTTATTTAAAGCAATGTTATCAGATATTCTATAGACTCTTGATAGTACTCTTAAAGCATTGCCGTCAATAGCTCCATAGCTTTGATTAAAAGCAAAACTGCAGATAGCACCGGCAGTATAAGGTCCAATTCCTTTTAATGATAAAATAGTATTATAATCATCAGGAAAGGTATCATGATACTTTATATGAATAATCTGTGCTGTTTCATAGATATGTTTAGCTCGGCGATAGTATCCCAGACCTTCCCAACACTTATAGACATCATCTAATGAAGCTTTTGCCAGTGTTTTAATATCCGGAAAGACTTCAATAAAATGAAGATAATAAGGAATAACTGCCTGAACAGTTGTCTGTTGAAGCATAATTTCTGAAATCCATATTTTATAGGGATCTCTAATATCTCTAAAAGGCAGCTTTCTTTTATTGTGTATATACCAACGTATTAATTCTGATTGCATAGAGTTCTCCTTGATTTCACATTATACTATATTTAAAAAGAAATATCACGGTTAAGACTTCCTAGCTTTTTTTATGCTTGTATGCTAGAATGTTTTTCTAGGAGGTAGACGAATATGAAATTGATTATGGCTATTGTAAATAATGATGATAGTTCTCTCGTTCAGACTTCTTTAACAGAAGGCGGTTTCTTTGTTACTAAATTAGCAACAAGTGGCGGTTTTCTAAAAAAAGGAAATACAACTTTTTTTATTGGAACTAATGATGACAGAGTGGATGCTGCTATTGAAATAATAAAGAATCATGCAAAAAAGAGGGTAGAAAAAGAACCTACTGTACCACCTACTGAAATGGGTGAATTTTTTACTCCTATCATGGTTGATATTTTAGTAGGCGGAGCTACAATTTTTGTATTGGATATTGATAGATTTGAAAAAATCTAAAGGATGGGGAACCATCCTTTTTTTAGGAGATTTATATGCATATAGAATTACTTAATAATAGTACTGAGCCTAAAGTTCTTCATTTAGGTGATATGCTTCATATAACAATAAGATTACATCAGCCGGGAACTGTAACTTTATGTGCCATTGAAAATAACAATCTGGTAGGATTTATTCAGCTTTATAAAATGGAAAAAGTAACATATCTTTATGCTGCTCCGGGGGCTATTCAAGAAGAAATATTTAGAGAACTGTTAACAGCTGCTGAAACAATAGGGTTTTCTAGGATAGTTCTTCATGTTTCTTTTTCTTCCATTCCGTTTTTTAAAAAATTGGGCTATCTTGTATCTTCAGAAAATACTATGGTAAAAATCCTTCCTTTATCGGCCTCTTTTAAGAATTATGAAAAAGCAAGAGAATTTATTGAAAAGCTGCCCCATCGTGTTTACTCGCTAGATCATTTTAAAGAATGTATGATTTCCTTTTTTGACTTTCAAAAAGCATTAACATGCATTCATGTTGGCGGGACTAATGGAAAAGGATCAACAATTAATTATATTAAGGAAGTATTGAAGACATCGGGATATACAGTAGGTATGTTTACTTCACCGGCTCTTATTAATCGTCTGGAAATTATAAAAAGTGATGATCATTCTATTGATGAAAAAATATTTATCAAAATCATAAATAGGTATATGAATGTATTTTTATATTACCATCTTTCTATGTTTGAAATAGAAGTATTTGTATCTGTTGTTTATTTTCTTTATAGGGCAACTGATATTGTTTTATATGAAGTAGGATTAGGCGGATTGCTGGATGCTACCAATATTATTATGCCTATTTTGGCTGTTAATACAAATATAGGATTAGATCATACCGATTATCTTGGCTCATCATATAAAGAGATAGCATTCAATAAAGCCGGTATTGTTAAAGAGGGAATTGATTATATGACCGGAGAAGTTCGAGAAGACTGTTTAGAAGTTTTTAGAGATACCTGCCAAAAATATCATTCTCATTTGATATGTATTAACAAAGCATACAATATAAAAGGATATACTCCTATTGTTTATGACTATCATCATTATCATATTGAATTAAATACAAATGCTTTCTATCAGATTAATAACAGTCTTTTAGCTATTAACGTCTTAGAATATATCAGAGATAGATTTCCTTTTGATAATGATGATTTAGAGAGAGGATTTAAACAAGCTGAATGGGCAGGACGTTTTGAATGCATTTATGATAATCCTGTGATTATAATTGATGGAGCACATAATAAAGAAGGAATGAATGCTTTTTATGAAACTGCAAAAAATTATGTTGGATTTGGAATTATTTATTCGGCATTAAGAGATAAAGATACACATGAAATGATAAAGACATTATTAAAATTAACTGATGATGTTACAGTCTGTACCTTTGATCATCCCCGAGCTGCTTCTTATGATCAGCTGGCTGAGGATTTTCCTGTTAAAAAAGAAGACTGGAAAACTGCTGTTGATAATGCCATAAAATATAAAAAGAATATGTTTATTACAGGCTCATTATATTTTATTTCGTTAGTTAGAGCGTATATATTACATAATTATTAAATTTTACTTGTGGATAGCTAGAAAACATGATAAACTCATTTGACTAAAAGAAACGAGGAAAGAAATGAATTTTAAAGAATTAAACTTATCAGATGATATTCAAAAAGGAATAGAAAAAATGGGGTTTGTTTCCCCATCACCTATTCAGGAGAAATCTATTCCGGTTTTATTAACCGGGAAGGATGTAATTGGTCAGGCACAGACTGGAACCGGAAAAACATTGGCTTTTGGCAGTGTGCTTCTTTCTAAGATTCAACCCGGAGAAAGAGTTCAGGCAATTATCCTTTCACCTACCAGAGAGTTAGCTTTGCAGATTTATGAGGAACTGACAAGGATTGGTCATTTCACAGGATTAAGATATACCTGTGTTTATGGAGGAAGTAATATTGAAAAACAGATTCGTACAATCAAAAGCGGTGTTGATATTGTGATTGGAACACCGGGAAGAGTTATGGATCTGATGAGAAGAAAAGTTTTGAAACTTGATGGTATTCATTACTTTGTGCTAGATGAAGCTGATGAAATGCTTAATATGGGATTTATTGAAGATATTGAAACAATTTTATCTTCAGTACCGTTAGAACGTCAAACTATTTTGTTTTCAGCCACTATGCCGGAGGGTATAAAAAAGATTGCCTCTTCATATATGAAAGAAGATTATGAACATATTCAGATCAAATCTGTTCAGAAAACTGCAACAACTGTTAAACAGTATTTCTATGTTGTTAAAAACAATGTTAAGTTTGAAGCAGTATGCCGAGTATTGGATTCTATTGAAAAAGAGTCTATTATTATTTTTTGTCGTACGAAGAGAAGTGTTGATGAGTTGACTAATCAGCTGGCTACTCATAAATTTCATGTAGCCAGTATTCATGGAGATATTGATCAGGATGCAAGAATGCGTACATTAAGACGTTTTAAGGAAAAACAGATTCCGATACTGATTGCTACTGATGTGGCTGCTAGAGGAATTGATGTTGATCATGTCTCCCATGTTATTAATTATGAACTTCCACAGGAAGATGAACTTTATATTCACCGTATTGGACGTACCGGAAGAGCAGGGCAAACCGGTATTGCTTATAGCTTTGTATCACCAAGAGAAATCAATTATTTAAGATCAATTGAGCGTAAAACAAAATCACATTTTGAAGAGCTTAAGATTCCATCTGTTGATGATATTTTTAATCAAAAAATCAAAGAATTATTAGAGGATGTACAACATATTTTAGATGCTGGAAAATATCAGGAGTTCATGGATGTTGTCAAAGACGTTCCTAACCGTTTAAAGGACGATGTTTTAGCCGCTTTACTTAAAATGAATTATTCTTCAAGACTTGCATTTGAGTATAAAGATGATGATTTTAATAAGTCTTCAAAAAAATATGATCGTATTTTCTTAAATGCTGGAAGCAATGAAAAACTCAATAAAACAAAAGTTAAGGATTTTCTTATTGAATTTGGTAAGATTAGAAAAGATGATATCGGAGAAATTGTTATTAAGAGAAAATTTACTTTTGTAGATATTAATAGTAAGGTTTCAAAGAAAACTGTTAAGAACTGTTTTAATAAAAAAATAAAAGGAACAAGAATAAAATTAGAGTTTGCAAAAGAAGTAAGATAATCTTACTTCTTTTGATTTGTATAACATTTTTAAGTTTATCAACTGAAATTAGGTGAAATTGCTTGCTTGAAAGATACATGATGGTGTATACTATCTTCAGTTATTAATAAGGAGGATTGAATATGAAAAAGTATGTTTACCTTTTCAAAGAAGGTGCTGCTTTAGATATGCCACTTAGCAAGAAAAAAGAACTTCTTGGTGGTAAAGGTGCAAACTTGGCAGAAATGACTGGTATTGGATTACCTGTTCCACAAGGTTTCACTGTTTCTACTGAAGCTTGTACTAAGTATTATGAAGATGGAGCTCAAATGACTGATGAAATGAAAGCAGAAGTTTTAGCTAATCTTAGAGAACTTGAAAAAATTACAGGAAGAGAATTTGGCAATCCTGAGAATCCATTATTGGTTTCTGTACGTTCCGGTGCAAGAGAATCTATGCCGGGTATGATGGATACTGTATTAAACTTAGGTCTTAATGATGAGGTTGCTGCTCAATTCGCAAAAGATACTGGCAATGAACGTTTTGTATATGATTCATATCGTCGTTTTATTCAGATGTTTGCTGATGTTGTAAGAAACTTCCCAAGAGAGAAATTTGAACATCAGTTTGATGCTATTAAAGAACAGAAAGGCTTAGAGAACGATTTAGACTTAACTGCTGAAGATTTAAAAGAAGTTGTTGAAGTTTATAAGAAAGAATTTGCTGAACTTGATCCAGCTGGTTTCCCTCAGAAACCTGAAGAACAGCTGATGGCTGCTATTGGTGCAGTATTTGGTTCTTGGAACAATGATCGTGCCATCACTTATCGTCGTTTAAATGATATTCCAGGTTCTTGGGGTACAGCTGTTAATGTACAACAGATGGTTTACGGTAACCGTTCAGAAACTTCCGGTACTGGTGTTGCCTTTACTAGAAACCCGGCTACTGGTGAAAATGTATTATATGGTGAATATTTAATGAATGCTCAGGGTGAAGACGTTGTATCCGGTGTAAGAACACCTAGTCCAATTGCTGCCTTACATGAGCAGATGCCTGATTGTTATAATCAATTTGTTAAGATCTGTGAAACATTAGAATCTCATTATAAAGATATGCAGGATATGGAATTTACTATTGAAGATGGTAGATTATATATGCTACAGACTCGTAATGGTAAGAGAACTGCTCAAGCTGCATTAAGAATTGCTGTTGAGATGGTTGATGAAGGTATGATCTCTAAAGACCAGGCTTTATTAATGGTTGATCCAAAGGCTTTAGATCAGTTATTACATCCAAACTTTGACAATGATTCATATAAAGCGGCAAAAGCTGTTGCTACCGGATTAGCTGCTTCTCCGGGTGCTGCTACAGGTCATTTATATTTTACTGCTGAAGATGTTATGGCAGCTAAAGAAAATGGCGTACAGGATATGATCTTAGTACGTAATGAAACTTCTCCGGAAGATATTGAAGGTATGAACTTAGCTCATGGTATCTTAACTGTACGTGGCGGTATGACTTCACATGCTGCTGTTGTTGCTCGTGGTATGGGTACTTGTTGTGTATCTGGATGCGGTTCTTTAAAAGTTTCTGAAGCTGATAAGACTGTTGTATTACCAGATGGCAGAGTATTACATGAAGGTGACTGGTTATCATTAAATGGTTCTACTGGTGAAGTTTTTGCTGAACAGATTAAGACTGTTGCTCCTGAAATTGGCGGTAATTTTGCTAAATTTATGGAATGGGCTGATGAAGCAAGAAAATTAAAGGTTAGAACGAATGCTGATAATCCAAGAGATGCAAAACAGGCTAAAGAATTTGGTGCTGAAGGTATTGGTCTTTGCCGTACTGAACATATGTTCTTTGACGAAGAAAGAATCTTTAACTTCCGCCGTATGATTACTGCTGAAACACTTGAAGCTAGGGAAGAGGCATTATCTAATATTCTTCCATATCAGAGAGAAGACTTTGAGAATTTATATAGAACAATGGGTAAATACGGAGTTAATATTCGTTTCTTAGATCCTCCTTTACATGAATTCTTACCTCATACTGATGAAGAAATTGCTCCATTAGCTGAAAGTTTAGGAATGACTTTTGAAGCATTAAAAGAACGTGTTGAATCACTAAAGGAATTCAATCCAATGATGGGTCATCGTGGCTGCCGATTAGCTGTTACATATCCGGAAATTGCTGCTATGCAGACAAGAGCTGTAATTGAAGCTGCTATTAATGTTTCTAAAGAAACCGGCACATTAATTGAACCTGAAATTATGATTCCTTTAGTTGGTGAAGTAAAAGAATTAAGCTTTGTTAAGAAGACAGTTGTTGCTACTGCTGATGCTATTATTGCTGAAAGCGGATTAGATATGAAGTATCATGTAGGTACTATGATTGAGATTCCAAGAGCTGCCTTAACTGCTGATAAGATTGCTCAAGAAGCTGAATTCTTCTCATTTGGTACAAATGACTTAACTCAGATGACATTTGGATTCTCTAGAGATGATGCAGGTAAATTCTTAGGTGATTATTATGCAAATAATATCTATGAACATGATCCATTTGCAACTATTGATGTTGATGGTGTTGGTCAGTTAGTTAAGATGTCAGTTGAAAAGGGTAAATCTACTCGTCCAGATATCAAACTTGGTATCTGTGGTGAACATGGTGGAGATCCTAAGACAGTTGAGTTCTGTCATAATGTAGGATTAACTTATGTATCATGTTCTCCATTTAGAGTACCTTTAGCTCGTTTAGCTGCTGCTCAGGCTGCTGTTAAAGAAAAATTAGGTAAATAATTTAAAGACCCTTAGGGGTCTTTTTTTTCATTGAGAACTGTTTTATCATTATTTTATATGATATAATATAAGAAATGGTGATGAAAATGAAAATAAAACTTAATTTGGACAGCTTGGCTGTGATATTATATACAAGTGATATTATACCTACAAATATTGAACCTCTTACTAATGAAGAATGGTTTCATGTTGAGAAACATTTAAGAGGAGGAGAAAATCACGATCCTAGCAGATTGATTGGAATGAACATTGATACGCTTCATCAGATTTTAGGTATAGATTTAGATATTGCTAAAAAGCTTATTGCCCGTACGGGTCTTCTGCCTGATCTTATTCATTCTTTACATAACTTGGATTCAGAGCATATTTCTATAACAACAAAATATGAAAATGATTATCCACAGTCACTTCTTAAGTTAAAAGGAAGAATGCCGCTTATTCTATATTATTGCGGGGATCTTAACTTACTTCAGCATAATGTTGTTTCTATAGTAGGACCGCAAACTAAGGATAAGATTCTATCTAAGCCCATTCGTAAAGTTGTTGATAAGATACTTCAGGAAAAGATTCCTATATTGGTACAGGGAATTAAGGGTACTGATGAGTATGTTACACAGATTGTGTTAAAAAATAATGGTAAATTAGTGATGATGACAGCAGATCATATGCTTGATAAAATGATTGAATATAAAAAGCAAATTAGAAATGCGCAGATGCTTCTTATTTCTGCTGTAGATCCATATGCTTATTTTAACCTGACTAATTCATTAGATCGTAATATTTATGTATGTGGTCTATCTAATACTCAGTTTGTAATAGCTGCTCATATTAATAGCGGTCCAGTCTGGTTTACTTCTGTTCAGAATCTCCATTATCAATGGACAAAGCCTTTAGTTTTAACAACGGATACTGACTACAATGGAAATTTAAGACTTATTGAAATGGGTGCTATCCCGGTATCCCGTGCAGATTTATTAAGTGATTTAAGTATTGATGAAATAGTTATGAATAATGAAGAAAAGAAAGTAGAATCAATCACATTGATTGATCAGATGTCAATTTATGAATTTCTTGATGATTAAATATGAATATAAGAAATCTCCAGTTATCTATACACTCATGAGCATATGTATTTTTGTTTATATCATTTCTTTTCTGCTTTATGGATTAGAAATGAATGCTTATCAGGGTCTTGAACTAGGAGGATATAATCCTATATATGTCCATGATTATCACCAATATTATCGTTTAATTACAGCAAACTTTATTCATTTTGGAATTCTTCATTTAGCTGTGAATATGTCTGCTATATATAATCTTGGCATATTTGTAGAACGGATTTTTCAGAAGAAAATGATCATTGTTGCTTTTGTGTCACTTCTTTCAACAAATTTTCTTCCATATCTTCTTTATCTTTATAATGGTTTTGGAAAATTAACTGTAAGCGGAGGTATTAGCGGACTTATCTTTGGATTAATTGGAGCATTAGCTGCTCTTGCGTTACTTAAAAAGAATATTTTTTCAGATATTTTTAAAAGTCTTTTACCTAATCTGATTGCAATGATTTTGATTTCTATAATTGTACCGAATATTTCTCTTTCAGGACATATTTGTGGTTTTATAGGTGGTTTTTTTAGCAGTTATTTGCTTATTAAGATAAATAATTTATAGTAAGTTCATACTATTTTATTAAACTGTAATAGGTGGTGATTTCTTTGAATATAGCAGTTGTATGTAGCAGTAAGAACAAATTAACTTTACAGCTTGCTGATGAATTAGCAAGATATGGGAAAACGCATGTCATAGAGATAAATGAATATGATTTTAATCAGAAAACCGATTTACTTATTTTAGGCTTTTCATCATTACCTCAAGAAAAGAAGATAATTAAATCATTCATTTCTAAGCTATCCAGAGCTCATGTTTCTAATTTTGCTTTATTTTCTACTTATCATATGAATGATCGAAGAATGCAGGATATTATTTCATATGCTATTAAGAAAGATCTTCCACTAATGCGAGAACAATGCTGCTGTAAACTGCCGCTTTTTTCTAAAAAACTTCCGGATGATATCAAACAGCTTTCTCGCTGTTATATTGATGATATGATTACTATTTGTGAGCATTATTACTAATAGAATACTTTGTGAAAGGGATAGGATATATGAGTTATTTTAAAGATTTAAAAAACATATTTTATTATACTTTAGGTTTTGGTGGATTTATTGCTTGGTGTATAGTACTTTTATTCCAATTGGAATTCTTTTATATTCTAGTTTTTTATAGTATGCTTATTTCAAGCGTATATCTTCTTCTTACTATAATTGAATTCACTAGAATAAAGAAGATAAGAAAATTAAAAGAAAACTGTTGTATGAGAGAATATTTAAAAGAAATTGAATCTTTTGATATGGGAGGAACTACAGTTAAACAAAGAATTGCTCACACAGTTGACAGAGCAATCGCTTATTTGGATTTAGGAAACTATAATGAGTTTTTAATACTTATGAATCAGGTATTTGAATATGGCAGAAAAAAGAATGATCAAAGGATTCTTGTAAATTACTTTTATAATTTAGCTTTGTATTATCTGTTAGTTAATCAATTGAGTAAGAGTAAGGAATATTTGGAATATACGAAATCTTATGTTTCTTCACTTACAAAATCACAGCAGAAATTTTATTCTCAGAATATTGAATATTTAAATCATATTATTGCCTTTAAAGAAGGCGATGATCGCTATATTGAATTCTATCTTTATGGGGTACTGAGAAACAGACTGAATAATTATGGTAGAGTTATTGATCATTTTTATTTATATGAATTTTATAAATTTAGAAATGATCCTAGAGCTGAGCAGCATAAGCAGTTTATATTAGCTTATAGCAATGATTTAAACTATAAAAATATGTTATAGTTTCTCTTTTATATTTTCATTTCAGTAAATACTTATATAATTAAATCATTATTTTAAAAACTAAATAATAAATCTGTAAATAAAAAATAGAAGTCCTAGGACTTCTATTCAATTACTATAGCGTTGCTGATTGGAGCATGAGGATTATCTTTATTAAAGTGATCATAATAGAGGATACCATCTAGATGATCCATTTCATGCTGAAGACAGATGGATAAAAAACCTCTCGCTACAATTTTTACTTGTTTATCAGTTAAAAGATCATAGGCTTCAACGGTTACTTTTGCATGTCTTGGAACGATTCCCTGCTGATCTATCGGAACTGATAAGCATCCTTCACCATTTTTTAGATAAGAGGGCTTAGCAGTATAGGAAATTAATTTTGGATTAACCAATATATATTGATCACAGTGAGTTATTTCACCGTTTTCATCTATTTCCGGTATATATATTGCAAGCATTCTTTTTAAAACACCAACCTGAACAGCAGCCAGTCCGACACCGGGTCTTAAATCATATTTTTCGCTGATTTCTTCATCCTGTGAATTCTTTAAATATTCAAACATTTCTATTCCCAGTTTTCTTGTTTGTTCGTCAACAGGTATAGAAATATCTTTAGATTTTTTTCTGATTAATGGATTTTTATCATCAATTATATCTTTCATTGTTAACATGTTACCACCTCAGTGACATTATAACAAAACAATCCCTATAAATCTATCTATGTGACTTTATAAAATCATTAAATTCATGTATAATGGACATAATTGGAGTGATGAATATGTATGATTATCCATTAGACAGTGAATGGACAGTTAATGAAATTATAGATGTTATGGCATTATATAATGCAGTTGAGAAAGCCTATGAAGGTGGTATCTCAAGTGATGAGCTTTTAGCTGCTTATAAGAAATTTAAAGTGATTGTAACTTCCAAGAGCCAGGAAAAACAACTGGATAAAGAATTTGAGAAAAACAGCGGCTATTCTATTTATCAGGCTATAAAAAAATCTAAAGAAGAAAGCTGGATAAGTTTATGATAGGAAAAGAGTTTTTAAAAAAGGTATTTAAGAATACCGGTTCTGATCGTGTACTGTATTTTATGTGCATATTTCTTTGTGTATTTGGGATAGTTATGATTGGAGATGCATCAGTAGGAATGGCTAATAAATATGGAACAGCTTATGCTGCTATCAATATGATTAAGCAGATTGTATTTGTATGTGCCGGAACAATAGGAATGACGTTTTTAGCTCATAATTATAAAAAAAGAAAACTTTCAGGAAAGTTTTTAAAGCTTATGTACTTTATTGTCTTAATGAGTATGTTTATATGTCTTTTATGGGTTATTAATGGAACACATGCGTGGATTGTTTTAGGGCCTGTAACTATTCAGCCGGTAGAATTTATGAAGCTGACAATTATTTTATATCTTTCTTATGCTTTTGGCGAATTACCTAGACATTATGATTTTAGAAAAGGCAGTCAAAAGCTGAAAAATGAATTACAGGATAAACTTTTAAAACAATGTCTTGTTTATCCTATTGCTATGGCTGGCTTTGCCTTTTTAGTGTGTGCATTTATACAGAAGGATTTAGGCTCAGCTTTGATTATTGGCGGAATCAGCTATGTAATATTTTTATGTACTGATTATTCTTTTTTTCAGAAATTTAAAAGACTTACATATATTTTGATTATTGCCTTACCTGTTGTTTTTCTTATGTATTCAGGACTATTAAAGTCTCATCAGCTATCTCGTATTGATTCATGGCTTCATCCATTAAGAGATATTTATGGACAATCTTATCAGATAGTGAATGGATTGGTAGGTTATGTAAGCGGGGGACTTTTAGGAAAAGGATTTGGAAGCAGTGTTATGAAATTTGGTTATATTCCTGAAGCGCAGAATGACTATATTTCAGCTATTATTATGGAAGAACTGGGGCTTATCGGTTTTGCCTGTATTATGATACCATACTGTTATATTATTTTTGTATGCTTTAGATATGTGTTTAAGGTCAAGGAATCTTCTGACAAGCTGACATTAATCGGTATTGCTGCTTATTTTCTTACTCATCTTTTTGTCAATATCGGCGGTGTATCCGGTCTTATTCCTATGACCGGTGTTCCATTGCTGCTTATTTCTGCCGGCGGATCATCTACTGTTGTTGCTTTATTGTCAATAGGTATTATTCAGTCTATTATCACTAAGCATAATCGTGATCAATTAAAGGAAGATTATGAATATGGATTATGATCTTTTAGAACAGCTCATTGAAAGTATTAAGCAAGAACAGTGTTATCAGGATTTTATGAAGGCTAAGAGGGATATTGACAGCAAACAGAATATTCTATTACTGATTTCTCGTATTAAAGAAAAAGAACAGCAATATCAGGAAATGATGAAATATAAAAATTATATTTCCTTGGATGATC
Source organism: Eggerthia catenaformis OT 569 = DSM 20559 (assembly GCF_000340375.1). GTDB lineage: Bacteria > Bacillota_I > Bacilli_A > Erysipelotrichales > Coprobacillaceae > Eggerthia > Eggerthia catenaformis. The sequence continues at coordinate 371,669 of NZ_KB446647.1, read as the reverse complement.
TTAAAGAAGAGATCAGAAACCTAAAAATCAGTCTTTATAGTTATAATGAAGTTATTGTTTATAATAGTTGTTTAAAGATTTTAAATAATCGTTTGGATGAAATATCAAATATTTTGTTTAATGGTGTTTCAGATGAACTGGTGACTTCAAGGATAGGTAAAATTTATGAGAGTTATTTCAGGAAAGTATAAAAGTCGTCGTTTGAAAACTGTTCCTTCTCAGAAAACAAGACCAACGACGGATAAGAATAAGGAAAATCTTTTTAATATTATTCAAAGATATCTTAATGGTGGGACTGTCTTGGATTTATTTGGTGGCAGTGGAGGGCTTGGTATTGAGGCTATTAGCCGAGGAATGGATACTTTATATGTATGTGATAAAAGCTATCAGGCATATAAAGTTATTAAAGAAAATATTGAAGCATTGCATATTTTAAATGCATATCCATTAAAAATGGATTATCGGAAGGCACTTTCTTATTTAAAAGAACAAGAGATTAAGTTTGATCTCATTTTACTTGATCCGCCTTATTCTATGAAGATAAATAAAGATATTATTTTATTCATGCAAGAAGCAGGTATGCTCAATGATAAATGTATTATTGTGACTGAAGATTTATATGAAGAGAAAATGATACTGGATAAGCATTTCCATACTATTAAAGAAATTGTTTATGGTATAACGATGCTTCAAATTTTTGAATATAGAGAGGAATTATGATGAAGGCAGTTTATGCAGGAACGTTTGATCCAATTACTAATGGGCATTTGGATATTATTAAAAGAGCATCTAAATTATTTGATAAGGTCTATGTAACAATCTTTGAAAATCCTGATAAAAAGGGATTATTTAATATTGAAGAGAGACTTTTATTAATCAAGGAGACAGTTAAAGATCTGGATAATGTGTATGTTGATTTTAGTGATAAGCTTGCGGTTGAATATGCTAGAAAAGTAGGAGCAGGAGCTCTAATCAGAGGCTTAAGAGCAACTCAGGATTATCATTATGAATCAATGATGGCTTATGCAAATCAGTATCTTGATGATGAGATAGAAATTGTTTTCTTAATGTCTCATCTTAATCAGACTTTTATTTCAAGTTCTAATATTAAAGAGATTGCCAGTCATCATCATGATGTTTCACCTCTTGTACCGGAATGTGTAAATAAAGCTTTAATAAAAAAATTTGGAGATAAAAAATGAATAATCAAGGATTGATGAGAATAGTCTCACATCAGAAATTAATTGAAAATGTTTATGAAATGATACTTGAAGGAGAAGCAGCTTCTTATGTTGAACATGCCGGTCAGTTTATTAATATCAGGCTGACTGAAAATAAAGATCCTTATTTGAGAAGACCAATGAGTATTTGTGATTATAATAATCATGAAATTAAATTGATTTATAAAGTTGTAGGAGAAGGAACAAGAATTTTATCTAAGAAAAAAACAGGTGATATTCTTGATGTTTTGACTGGATTAGGTAATGGTTTTATTTATCATAATGAAAAAGAGGCGTTGCTGATTGGCGGGGGACTTGGGGTACCGCCATTATATAAAACATGTAAAGATCTTATTAATATGGGTGTTAAAGTTAAAGCTATATTGGGATTTAATTCAGTTGATGATGTTTTTTATCAGAAAGAATTTGAAGCACTCTGTCCAGTTTATATTTCGACAATGGATGGTTCCTTAGGAATAAAAGGAACTGTTATTGACTGTATTAAAAAATATAGTTTTACATATGATCATTATTATGCCTGTGGACCTTTGCCAATGCTTAAAGCTTTAGCTTCCTTTGATAACAAGAATGGATCATTGTCATATGAGGCAAGAATGGGATGTGGCTTTGGTGCATGTATGGGCTGTTCGATGCTTATGAAAGATGGAACTTCTAAACGTGTCTGTGTAGAAGGTCCTGTATTTTCTTCAAGTGAGGTACAATAAGATGGCTAATATGAAAATAGAATTACCTGGTTTATCTTTAAAAAATCCTGTTATTCCTGCTTCAGGAACATTTGGGTATGGAGAAGAATTCACTCGCTTTTTTGATTTAAATGTATTAGGATCGATTTCTATTAAAGGAACGACTTTAGAAAAAAGATATGGTAATCCTTTACCAAGAATTGCTGAAGGACCGGCAGGATTACTCAATGCGATTGGTTTACAGAATCCCGGGGTTCATCATGTAACCGGATATGAATTACCAAGATTAGCTGAAATATTTAATGATAAAGTGATTGGAAATATTGGCGGACACAGTTTTGCTGATTATATTGAAACTGCAAGAATTTTAAGTCAGGCGGATAATATTGGTGCTTTGGAATTAAATATTTCCTGTCCAAATGTTGCTGATGGAGGAATGCAATTTGGTACTGATCCAATGACTGCTGCAAAACTAACAAGTGAAGTAAAGAAAGTATCAGCGAAGCCTGTTTATGTGAAGCTTTCTCCTAATGTGACTGATATTACAGAAATTGCCTGTGCAGTAGAAAAAGCAGGTGCTGATGGTATTTCTATGATTAATACATTGGTTGGTATGCGTTTTGATATTAAAACAGGTAAACCGATTATTGCGAATAAAACCGGTGGATATAGTGGTCCTGCTATTTTACCGATTGCTTTGCGAATGGTTTATCAGGTTTCTCTGGCTGTTTCCATACCTGTTATTGGTATGGGAGGAATTAGCAGTGGAAAAGATGCTGTTGAGATGATGATTGCAGGTGCCAGTGCAGTTCAGATAGGCTGTGCCAATCTTATTGATCCATATGCCTGCCCAAAGATCATTAATGAAATGAATGATATTCTTGATCGTATGCATATTAAGGATGTCAAGGATATTATTGGTTTATCACATCAATATTAAACAAAAGGAGGGTAAGTATGAATTTAAAAAAACTATTAAATGAAAAGCAATATGAGGCAGCTACTTATCTTGATAGTCATTTAAGAATTATTGCCGGTGCAGGTTCAGGTAAAACAAGAGTCATTACTTACCGTATTGCTTATCTGATTGAAAATATTGGTGTTTATCCTAAAAATATTTTAGCAATTACCTTTACTAATAAGGCGGCTAATGAAATGAAAGAGAGAGTAGAAAAAATTTTAGGAACACAGGCACTAGGTTCTACAATCAGTACTATTCATTCTATGTGTGTGCGTGTTCTTCGCCAGCATATTTCTAAACTTGGCTATGGTCATAATTTTATTATTATGGATGAAGAGGATCAAAAAGCTCTGGTAAAAAAACTGTTAAAAGAATTATCGTTGGATAGTAAGATTTATACTCCAAAATCTCTTATTCATTATATTTCTTCATATAAGACAGCTTTTATTACACCTAAGAAGGCTTTATCAATGAACAGTCTTAAAGGAGAAAAGGATAAAGCAAAATTATATCAGGCTTATGAAGATTATAATAGAGCTCATAATATGCTTGATTTTGATGATCTTCTTTTAAAGACATTGGAACTTTTTAGAGATAATCCCGATATTGTTGAAAGATGGTCACAAAGATATCAGTATGTGCATGTAGATGAATTTCAGGATGTTGGAGAGATAGAGTATGAATTGATTTCTTTTTTTGGAAAAGACTCAATTGTTTGTGTCGTAGGGGATCCTGACCAAACTATTTATTCATTTAGAGGCAGTGATGTTAATTTTATTATTAATTTTGATCAGGACTATGAAGATGTAAAAACAATTTATCTTAATCAAAATTATCGTTCTACTAAAAATATTTTAGAAGTTTCCAATAATCTTATTAGAAAAAACAAAAATAGACTGGATAAAGAACTTTTTTCTAATCTTGAAGAAGGAACAAAAACGATTCATTTTTCTGGAAGAAGTGAAGAAGCTGAAGCACAATATGTAGCTGATCAGATTGAAATACTCAGAACTAAGTATGATCTTTCGTATAAGGATTTTGCGGTTTTATATCGTGCTAATTATTTATCTCGTTCAGTTGAACAGATATTGATTAAAATGAAGATACCTTATCGTATCTTTGGCGGTTTAAAATTCTTTAGTCGCAAAGAAATAAAGGATGCTTTAAGCTATATAAGACTACTTGTCAGTAATGATGATCTTTCTTTTGAAAGAATTATTAATGTACCAACAAGAAACATTGGTATTAAGACATTAGAAAAGATACAGGCAATTGCGATTAATCATAGAATATCAGATTATGAAGCTATCTGTTACTATATGAAGGAAATGAATCTTTCAGTTAAAGTACAGAGTCAATTGAAGAATCTGATACAGATTATGGAAAATGCCAGATTAAGTAAAGATAATCCGGAAGATATCTTTGATCATATGTTTAAGGATCTAGGCTATTATGAAATGTTAGAAAAGAATGAAGAGAAGTCTCGAATAGAGAATTTAATGGAATTAAAAAGTTCTATTGCCGGCTATATGAGAGATCACCCTGATACTGCTGATTTTGAATCTTATCTTCAGGAAATAGCTTTATATACTTCTCAAGATACTGTCGGTGAAGGCGATTATGTCTCATTAATGAGTATTCATATGGCGAAAGGATTAGAGTTTGAATATGTTTTTGTAACCGGTCTTTCTGAAAATATTTTTCCTTCACTTCATGCTTTAGAGGAAGAAGGAAATGATGGTTTAGAAGAAGAAAGACGTTTAGCGTATGTTGCTTTTACAAGAGCAAAGAAGGCTCTTTATTTAACTGATTCACAGGGCTTTTCTTATATTTCTCATTCTCCTAAGCTGACTTCTCGTTTCATTAGTGAATTAGGAAAAAATAAAGTTGAGCATATAGGGGCTAAAAATAAGTTTAAAACAGAAAATTATATTAATACCAAAGAAACTGTTGAAGAAATGATCGGTGATAATGAAATAACTGACTGGAAAGCTGGAGATTTGCTTATTCATGATGTTTTTGGTAAAGGTGTTGTTGTTAATGTGAATGGAGAAATGCTTGATGTTGCTTTTAATATCCCATATGGGTTAAAAACTTTAATGGGTTCTCATAAAGCAATTAAACGTTTATCAAATTAAAATGGGTTATACCCATTTTATTTGCTTTAAAGAACTCATTAAATAGGTTTTCTAATAAGCAGGATTTTGTTATAATGAGGCAGGGAATGGTGACAAAATGAGTATAGAAAGATTAAATGAATTAAAAGAAACTTTAAATAAATATAATTATCAGTATTATGTATTGGATAAGCCTACTGTTACAGATCAGGAATATGATACTTTAATGGAAGAACTGATAAGAATTGAACAAGCTCACCCGGAATGGCTGACTTCTGATTCTCCTAGTCAAAGAGTAGGAGGTCAGGTATTGGAAGGTTTTAAAAAGATCACTCATAGAGTAGGCATGATGTCGTTAGGAGATATATTTAATGAAGATGAAGTTTACGAGTTTAATCAAAGAATTAATAATACTCTTGTGAATAATGATTATGTATGTGAATTAAAGCTTGATGGCTTAAGTGTATCGCTTGTATATGATCAAGGAATATTGCAGTATGCAGCGACTCGTGGTGATGGAACAGTAGGAGAAGATATTACTCATAATGTAAAAACCATTCGTTCTATTCCTTTGCAGATTGATTATCTTGATCATTTGGAAGTGCGTGGGGAGATTATTATGCCTAAAAAATCTTTTGAACGCTTGAATAAGGAAAGACAGATGGCAGGAGAATCTTTGTTTGCAAATTGCCGTAATGCAGCTGCTGGCAGTGTTAGGCAGCTAGATAGCAGCATTGCTGCTAAGAGGGGACTTGATGCTTATCTTTATCATCTTCCTATTACAGATAATTTGCCTGTTACAACACAGGAGGAATGTCTTGAATTTATGAGATCACTGGGATTTAAGATTAATCCTTATATTCAGATATGTCATTCTATTGAAGAAGTATGTTCCTATATTGATGAAGCAGGGAAAATAAGAGCTGATCTTCCTTATGATATTGATGGTGTTGTTATTAAGGTTAATGATTTAAAAAAGCAAGGCAGGCTTGGCTTTACTGCTAAGGTTCCTAAATGGGCAATTGCTTATAAATTTCCTGCTGAAGAAGTTATTACTCGTTTAAAGGATATTATTTTCACAGTAGGGAGAACAGGACAGATTACTCCTAATGCTGTTTTAAATCCTGTCAGAGTAGCAGGAAGTACTGTTCAAAGAGCAACACTTCATAATGAGGATAATATTATAAAAAAAGATATTCGTATTGGTGATGATGTTGTAGTTAGAAAAGCTGGAGATGTTATTCCGGAAGTTGTTCGTTCATTGATTGAAAGAAGGACCGGTAATGAGCGTCCTTTTGAGATGATTACTGTTTGCCCAATGTGTGGTCAGCCTCTCTCTAAAAAAGCAAATGAAGCAGCTTATTATTGTTTAAATGATAATTGTAATTCTAAGAATATTGAACGTATCATTCATTTTGCATCTAGAGATGCTATGAATATAGATGGTCTTGGTGATAAAATAGTTGAGCAGCTTTATAATTTAGGGTTTATTAAAGAAATTGAAGATCTTTATCATATTGCTGATCATGAACTGGAAATTATGGCAATAGAAGGATTTGGCAGAAAGTCTATGGATAATCTTATTAATTCTATTGAAAACAGTAAAAAGAATTCATTAGAGAGATTATTATTTGGCTTAGGTATAAAAGGTATTGGTTCTAAAATGGCAGATGTATTATCTAAAGAGTTTCATACCTTAGATGCTTTACTTGAGGCAGACTATCAGACACTTATTAAAATCAAAGATGTTGGTGATACGATAGCTTTATCTTTATCACAGTATAAAAGAGACCCAAAGAATCAAAAATTGATAGCCCATTTAAAAGATTTGGGTGTTAATATGACTTATCTTAAATCAGAAACTATTCATCAGAGTATTTTTACCAATAAGACAGTTGTTGTTACAGGAACACTACAGTTATTTACTAGAAAAGAGATTAAGGACTATTTGACTAGTCAGGGGGCTAATGTTACAGGGAGCGTTTCTCAGAAGACTGATTATGTTATTGCTGGTGAAAATCCAGGCTCTAAATATGATAAAGCAAGGGCTCTTGGAATTACTATTCTTGATGAAGAGACGTTCAAAAAGGAGGTACAGTTATGAAAAAATATATACTTCTTATGATGTGTATGATACTTTTAACAGCATGCGGATCTTCTAAGAAAAACACTTCTAATAATGAAGTAACTGATGTAGATTCATTTTCCGGTGATTATTATAAAATGTTGAATAATGGTAGAGGAACAAATAGTGAGAATTTTTATTTAGAATATTCCGGAACAAAAGATCTGGTTACTATCGGTTCCGGCTTGCAGAGAATTTCTTCTAAGTATTTCTCTACTGATAGTTATTATTTAAGTGAAGGACAGCAGTTATCTAATAATGATTATTCTCAGTTTTTAAAACGCGATAGTGAAAATGCTAAAAAGAAAAGTTTTCCTTATACATTACAGCCTGCTCGCGGAACTGAATTAGATGGCATTAAAAATATGGTCATGGTTAATAGTCTTATAGAGCAGGATTATTATAAGAAAACTGCAACCAGCTATGTTATTAAGGGAGCATCTATTGCTGTTATTTTAAATCCGACTGATGAAAAAGGAAATAGAATTTCTACAGAACTAAAAACATCTACATTAAAGACTTATTGTGACGGTGCTTTAAAAATATTATATAAATATATCAGAGATAAAAAGAAAGCATTAAAGGACATTCCTATTGTTGTTGCTTTTTATATGATGAATGATAATAATGTGTCATTGATTAATGGTAATTATAAATATCAGGCTTATTGTGAAGATGGGAAGGCCGGTTCATTAAAATCAGTTAATTTTGAAAATGTTGTTTTTTCCAGTACAAGAGCAAGCAAGCTTGACCCGACTACATCTAGTGAGTTTGACACAATTAAATCAGCTTTAAAAAAGGCTTCTACCGAAGCTGCCGGACTTGTTGGTGAAGCACAGTATGTTGATAATACTATTCAATCTATGAAAATAACAGCTCATTTAAATATTAAAACATATACAGAAATGCTTTATCTCACAAGTATATTGGCTGATCGTATTGATAGTAAATTTACTCAGGACTTCCAGATTAAGTGTTTGGTTTATTCACAGGATTCTTTAATGGCGGTTATTATAAAAAATAAAGGTGAATCAGTAAAGACAACAATTATAGAGCAATAATAAACTATACATGTAAGAAAAAATTTGTTAAAATACATATAAAGCAGGTGATGAATTTGGCAAGAAAACAATTTAGCTTTGATGATGAAAATAGTCAGGGACGTGATCCCCAAAAAGGACCTATTAAAAACACAAAACAATCTTTTGCTTTTGCTGATAATAGTCAGCAAAAAAAATATGAGAAGGAGACTCAGCCCTCTAAAAAGAAACTAAAATTAAAAAAATGGCATGTTACGATTACTGTTATTGCTTTATTTGCAATTATATTTACGATTGTAATTGCTATTATGGCAAGTGAAGATGGTCCTGTTAGAGGAGATCGCTGTGAAGGATTGATTACAATTAAAAGCGGTGTATTAAAGGAAGCAGAAAATACAATTAAAAAGTCTTATGATAAAGTTGAGTCTATAAAAACTGAAATAGCATGTAAGACAATAAAAACTGATATCGTATTTAAAGAAGGTACACATTATACTTATGCTAAAACAGTTAGTCAGGCATTGGTTAAAAAAATTGACAGCCTGCAAGGATTAAACAAGGATAAAGGCAGTGATTATAGCAGTCTCTTTAATACTTATAAAAATGTTAGACAGTATGAAGTTAATTTTTACATGACTTGCAAAGGTAATGCTGATTTTCCGATGTATGGTACAAAAGTTGCCAATAAGGATGGTTTTAATTATTCTTATGCCAGCATAAAAGACCAAAATACTTATAGAAAAGTAAAATCAGGTAGTTAAAAAGCGGGAATTGTCCCGCTTTTTAAAAGGAGAAGTATGAAAAAGAAGGATCATTTTATTGGACAATGTATTGATTATACACATGATGGATTAGGTATAGTAAAATATAATAGTGTAACTGTATTTGTAAAGAATATGATTGCCGGTGAAACAGCTCTTATAGAGATTATTAAAGTTTTAAAGAATTATTGTGTAGGAAGAGTTATTGAATTTAAAGATCAGTCTTTATATAGACAAATACCGATATGTGATTATTATAAACAGTGTGGTGGATGTTCTTTAATGCATTTAACACAAGAGGGACAGCAGGACTTTAAAACTAGAAGAGTTAGGGAAACACTGGAACGAATAGGACATCTGGATGTTAAAGTCAATGATTGTCTTATGGATAGTAATCCCTACTATTATCGTAACAAAGTACAGGTTCCTGTAGATATAAAAGATAATTATATTATCTCCGGATTTTATAAAGCTCATACTAATGATATTATTGATAATAATTATTGTTTTATACAAAATAAGTTTTCTAATGATGTAACTGCATATGTTAAAGAGATAATGAATAAATATCATATCATGCCTTATGATAAAAAGAATCATACCGGTATGATTAGACATATCTTAACACGTTATGGAGTACATACTGATGAAGGTATGCTTGCTCTCATATCTTATACAAAAGATATTCCTTATTTAAATAATCTTATAGATGAAGTTATAAAAAAATTTCCTAATATTAGAACAGTTATTTTAAATATTAATAAAAGACACGATAATGTTATTTTGGGAGATGAGGTTATTGTTCTCTATGGTGATGGTGTTATTCATGATAAACTGCTTGGTAATGATTATCAAATATCATTAAAATCATTTTATCAAATTAATCCCAGACAAGTAGAGGTATTGTATAGTAAGGCAATAGAACTGGCTGATTTTAATAAAGATGATATTGTCTTAGATGCTTATTGTGGAATAGGAACAATTGGTATAACCTTAGCTTCTAAGGTAAAGAAAGTTTACGGTGTTGAAGCTGTTGAACAGGCTATTATTGATGCTGGAGATAATGCTAGAAGAAATCATATTGATAATATAGAATTTAAATGTGATGATGCTGGTCATTTTATGGAAGGGTGCATTAATAGTCATAAGAATATTAATGTAGTTATTGTAGATCCTCCAAGAAAGGGGTGTTCTGAACAGTTTTTAGATCACCTTATTCAGTTATCTCCTGATAGAGTGATTTATATTTCCTGCAATGTAGCTACTCAGGCGAGGGACTTGTATTACTTAAGAGATTATTATAAACCTGTTGTTTGTCAGCCTGTTGATATGTTTCCTAATACTGTGCATGTGGAGACGGTAACACTTTTGTCCAAACTCGATGTCGATAAGCATATAGATGTTGAAATTAAGCTTGATGAGCTTGATTTGACATCTGCTGAAAGTAAAGCGTCTTATGCACAAATTAAGGAATATATATTAGAAAAATTTGATTTAAAGGTTTCGACACTCTATATTGCACAGATTAAAAAGAAGTGTGGAATTGTACTGAGGGAGAATTATAATAAATCGAAAAAAGAGAAACAGGTTATTCCACAATGCACACCGGAAAAAGAGGAAGCTATCATGGATGCCTTGAGGTATTTCAAAATGGTTGAATAGAAAGAGAAGATATTTTATGAGGTGGATAATAAAAATAATCTTGTTTCCTATCAGCTTGCTACTGAGTATCCTCACTGCCTTTCTGACATTCTTACTCGGCATAGGAACAACTATTCTTTACCTTTTGATGTTAATGTGTATAGTTGCTGCGATAGGCTCATTTATACAAAAAGATGTATCACTTGGTATAGAAGCTTTGGTATTAAGTTTTTTATTAAGCTCATACGGAATACCGATGGTTGGAGCAGTAGTTATAGCTTTTTTAGAAAGTATAAATGAGAAAATAAGGTCAATATAAATGATCGACAAGATAATATATATTAAAAGGAGTGTTGACAGTGGATGATAAAAGCAATAAAAAATTTTGGGATAAATTTGCCAAGGGTAATACTGTAATTGGCAACGATGTGTGGATTGGGCAGAATGCAGTGATTCTTCCCGGAGTAAACATCGAGGACGGTGCAATCATTGGAGCTAACAGTGTTGTAGGCACCAAAGTTGCTCCCTATACTATAGTGGCGGGAAATCCAGCAAAGGTCATAAGAAAACGATTTGATGAAGAATTGATCGATCTGATGCTCCGCTTCAAGAGTATCAGAGAAATTAATAGTCTTATTCCAATCTTAACGTGCAGTGATTTGGAAAAGGTTAGAGAAGAATTGGAGGCAAAACTATGATCATACTGATAACAGGTGCATCACACACCGGAAAAACGCTTCTGGCACAGAAGATGCTCGAAAAATACTATTACCCGTATCTGTCAATTGATCATCTGAAAATGGGACTGATCCGCAGCGGGAATACCAATCTCACGCCGGAGGACGATGATGATCTTACAACTTATCTTTGGCCGATTGTCCGGAAAATGATAAAGACCGCAATCGAGAATAAACAAAACCTGATTGTGGAGGGCTGCTATATTCCGTTTGATTGGAGAAAGGATTTTGATGAGATATATTTGCCCTCTATTAAGTTCATCTGCCTTGCGATGACGGACGCATATATTGATGCCCATTTCCACGAGATAAAGAAATATGGGTCTGCAATAGAATCGAGGTTGGATGATACTGACTGTAAAATTGACAGTTTGAAAAAAGATAATCGCATTTACATTGAGGGATATGAACGAAGCGGTGAGCAAGTCACACTCATTGATTCGGATTACTACTCGACAATTCAGACTTTATTTCAAGGTTAAATCCAGTTTCATGAGGAGAGCGCAATGTACGCACAGGCAGCGATAAAACCGAATACCTTACTCCGTAACGGTGCATACGGCATCGTTATGAGGGGTGTGCAAAAATGCACACGGGGGTGTTCATCGTTAAGGGGTAGAAATAGGCTGCCGTTATGTTGTATCAAATTAGACACGGCAACAGATCCGGCTTGCGGGACTCGTGTCATAATAATGACAGAGGCAAATAGTTCAGTAAAATCAAAGGTTTTGAAGCTTTTACCAAAGTTAAAAAATGAAGAAACTGATAGCTTATGTGTTGCTTAGAGCCACTATCTATTAAAATAATGGTTGTAAGCAGCACATAAGCCGAAGAGAAAAAGAGGTAGTGTATGCGATGGATAATAAAAATAATCTTGTTTCCAATCAGTTTGGCGCTTAGTATACTCACTGCTTTCTGACATTCCTGCTTGCTATAGGGACAGCGTTACTTTATATCGTAATGACAATCTGTGTATTTATAGCACTTGGTTCATTATTTATGCTACACGATACAAAAGCAGCAATAGAAGCACTCATCATCAGATTTCTATTAAGTCCTTATGGACTGCCGATGATAGGAGCGACTGTGATAGTATTTATTGAATTGATAAATGATAAGATTAAAGTGGTGTTGACAAATTGGAAGTTGTGGAGGTTAAATTATGTTATTTGAAGAAATTATGCAGGTACATGATAAAAAGCAAGTCATCAGGCTTTGTAAAAAATTAAGTAAAAGCTGTTCATTTACGAGAAATTCAGATGTTACATCTTTGTGTGAGCTTGCATATTGTTTATATATTTCAAATGACAAGGAAAACGCATTAAAGGTATGCGAGCATACCAATATTGATATTCCAACAAAAATCAACTATAATATCTGGGATTTTATTCTTTGGATATGGGGATTAGAAGCGTATATCTATGATGAATATGGAAGAACAGATGATAAAAAAATTCGGATATCACAAATGAAAAGGGTCTGGTCAACACCTAACTGTAACGATAAAACAGAAGATGAAATGTGGAAGTCTTACCAAAAAACTGCAAATAGACAAACCTTTGAGGATTTATGCAATATGGAAGAGATTGCAGAGGAAGCTAGTATGGGAAATAAAAAAGCAGAAAATACTTATCGTTTTATCGCTCTTTACAAAATGATTGGATACGGAGTTACGGGATTTTATCCTGCCTTGGAAGAAAACAAAGATGAGTTGGAGAAAAAAATCAGGAAATATATTATGTGCTTAAGATGACTCTTGATTTTAGAGTTAACAGCAATCAATAAGGGAGTAATAGTGAAGAGACGTAAACAAATTAGAATTTCACAAACTTGCTATTATGCTGTTAAGCATTTTACTTTGTGTGGTTTTACAAGCTGTGTTGGGAGGAATCACACAAAGTAGCATATAATACTTTATTTGAGTTTAGAATGTCTTTGCAGAAAAGGCGGAAAATCTCTCCATTTAGATGTGAGTGAGAAAAAAAGGAATCTTTTTAATGATTTTTATTAAGCTATTTTCGGCTATTATTATTCAAACCATGCCACTTTTCATAAACGGCGAATAAAATTTTGAAAAAGGAGATAAATTGTATAAATGTTTGAATATTTTTGGATAGGAATCAAAACGGCATGGAGTATAGCTGTTTTCAAATATATAGCTATTGTTTTTGCTTTATATAGCTTACTATGGGTGCGTAGATTATATATTGTCATCAGAAGTGGTGGTCCTTTTTTAGCACCTTATCATATTGCCAAAGGTAATTTTTATATCCATAATGGCATATGTTTTGGTAAAAGAATTATTCCGTTAAAAGAAATAAGCCTTATTACTGTAAGAGAAATTTCCGGATTTCATTGTAACGGAAGAAGATATGGTATGTATATAGAAAGAAAACGAGGGAAAACGATTACGTTATTTTTCGGTAAAACTCAAAAGAATGATATACTAATTGAGAAGTCTAAAAAAGAAATAAAAAAATTGAGAAGAATAAATATAGATTAAAACAAAATTGATGTTGAAGAGATAGATTTTATGGAGTTTAAAGATGCAAATCCGCAAGATTATGAAGGAATTGTTCATTGTATTTATCATGGATTCAACATCATTTTAAAAATTTTAATGCAAACGAAAGCTCAATAAAAAAGTTGCTGTTGAGGATATTGAGTTTAAATCAATTCAAAGTTGTTTTGGACAATGGACAAGTGATAGAGTGTTGTGGTATTGAAGAAGGTTGTTCAAGGTAATATAATCGAAACAGAAAAAATGAAAAAACAAAACTCAATGGGTGGCAAATATAGCAATGGTAAAATTAACCTAAAATTGATATAATATTATATATTGAAAGATTTGAAAAGGTAGGGGGATATCATGAAAAATTCGTTATGTGAAAAGATAATGTGGTATGCTTTATCGCCTGTCATATTCAAATTTATAGAACAATATTGGAAAAAATATTAACATAAAGAGTATTAAAAGACTTTCTAAAGATAACTATAAGGCTATAATTAAGCGTACACCGGACATAGGCAGTTTTAGAAAAAATCCACTTAGAATACCTCTTGCAGGTGGAATGTTGTGGTTATCTATATATGATGCAATGGAAGGAAAAATGAATCAAGAGCAGTTTGGGAAGATGGTCAGTGCTACAATAGAAGCTCCTATGTTAAAGAAAAATTTTCAAAAGCAAAAGGCTTTTGATATAAAAAAGCAGAAAAAGAAAATAGAAAAAAACAAGATTGCCAATGCAGCTTCTGACAGTGAGTTTAATTGGAATACAGAACTCATTTTAGGTAGAGATGAAGATGAATACACAGTAATGTATCATAGATGTGGGCTTTGCGCCTTGGGCAAACAGGAACATCATGAGGAATTGATACCATATATGTGTAAAATGGATTATGAGACTATAACGATGATGGGCGGTGTACTAAAAAGAAAAGGAACAATAGCTACAGGTGCAGATTGTTGTGATTTTTATGTATGTAAAAAAGGTTCAAAGTGGGATAAATGACGAAGTTTATGATTAGAATTTTTATGGTATAGGTGAAAAATTTGAATCTGTTGAGGTGATTACTCGCTTTGGAAATGAGGAATGATAAATGAAAATGACTGTTAAAAAGACTTCCGTTTTTTCAGCGAAGCAAAGCAATGTTTTTGGACTACTACAAAGATTTGATACACTTGCATATATTGCCAAGCCCTATGCAACATTCAAAAACATCGATGGACAAACCGAACTGGTTTGGGAAGTTGGCAAAAGTTTCTCTTTTGATTTTAAGATGTTTGGCTTCATTTCACTCGGTGTTCATATTATAAATGTCAAAGAATTCAACATAGACAACATCTATACAAATGAGGGCAATCCTTTTTGCCCAATATGGAATCATCGAATTATTCTTAAAGAAATTGCTGAAAGGAAAACCGAATATACTGATGAGGTAGAAATTGAGGCAGGATGGAAAACACCGTTTATATATTTATGGGCAAAGGCATTTTACTCGCACAGACAAAAGAAGTGGATAAAGCTACTTAATAAGCGATATGAAGAAAAAGCGTAATAACAAAGATGAAGTTGTGGAGGTGACGATATGATTGCATTGGAATTAGCTTTATACTGTTTCCTGTTTACAATAATGGTGAGATATGCTGTGAGAGGTGGAGCGATTGATGGGTTGTATTTTTATCCGAAGATTGTTCAGGAGCGAGCCATCGAGATAGGACTAACCACAAAAGAAGTAATGCAGCGTAAAAAGAAGATCTTCATGACTGAATTTTATATTATCATGTTGGTTGCACTTGTATTTATAATTGGTGTGTGCCATAAGGTATCGGATTTCAAAACAGCATATCTGCTGGCATTGCTTTTTTTAGAGGTTATGAACTGGTATGACGGTATCGTGATTGATAAAATATGGGTAGGACACAGCAAGTTTTGGATACTGGAAGGTTGCGAAGAATTGCCATTTATTCAAACGTGGAAGCAAGTATTAAAAAAGCGAGGTTTTCTTACCCTGATTTGGATTGCCGGGGCAGCAATTGTAGCTGAAATTGTTGTGCTGATTTTCTAGCATATTCTAAAACTTTCATATTGCTCAATTGAATATAATAATTTGCGAAACAGTAAATCAATGATGTGTAAAAGGATTTATTGTTTTTTATTGCTCAAAACGAATATGAGATCAAAAAACTCAATGCAGAGAAATATTTGAAAGAGCATTTAGGCGAAAGCAAGACCTTAAATGTATCTCAATGGAAATCGGAAGTAACAGCCTTGAAGAAAGAAAAAGATAGTCTGTATTATCAAATCATAGACCTACGAAAAGAAGTCGAACAAGCTGAAAGTGTTAGAAGCTGTATAGAGAAATTGCAACAAGAAAACAGAGAACTAACATAGGTAAAGAAACAAGAATTAGACCTGTAAAACTAATTGAAAATATGGTATGATACTAAAAATATTGAGTGAAGCAAATTAAAATTTGAAAGGAGCACATTGATATGAAAGTTACAGAACAATTTGAAAAAGAAATTACCCCGTTTTTCTGGGTAGAACATGAAGAAAGTGCTTCTGTTTGCTTAAATGTAGGAGAATATCTACAAGAAATTTTTGATACTCGTGCGGATGAAGGATTTGAGGGGAACGGTTATGATTGGGGAAGTTTAGCACAAGTATTTTTGGACGAACAGTGTTCGGATTTGCAAGAAAAAATAGACTTTGACCCAGAGGGCAGTATGTTCTGTGTCTATTCAAAAGATAAAAATGCACTGGCAGATTTTATTCTTCGTTTCAAAAAAGCCTGTGAGAATAAACCCTTTATTTTAGACTTATTCAGTCGAGCTGAATTAGACTAAAAATTCAATCTGATAACTTCTAGTTTGCCTAATTGAATATAATAATTTGAGAAACAGTAACTCAAAAAGGTTTGCTGTTTTTTTCTTGCTCAAATGTTAAAAGAAAAAACGTCAATTATGAATGAAATTTTTGAAAACAATATTTTTACTTAGTAATTGAGAAAGATTAACCATGAATTTAGTACAAAAAAATTCTAAGTATGCAGTAAATAAAAATTTATTGGTGGTAGTAAGTTTTTAAAAATGATAAAATATTGGACATAATCAACTAATAAAAGATAAAGAAGATAATTAAAAGTTAAGGAGATGAAAAAATGTGTTAAACAATAGAATCCTTTGTCACTTTTTATGCTATATTTTGATTTTTATACTTGGTGGTATTTTAATTACAAGATTTGCAAGATTACTAAGTTATTTGTTTTTTGTAGATGATTATTTTACAAAACATTTCAATGAAATGGAGCCGATTTTCAAATTAAAAAACAAAAAATTAGCTTGGGTATTGAGTTTTCTTTTACCAATTCCTATTATCTGTGCCCTATATTTTCTAAAATTTTCAAATATTGGTGGTTTCCTTAGCTATCTTTTACTTTTAACTAAACCAAAGACCGCATTTTATACTTTGAGCTATATATATTTTTCAGAGGGTCTTGTGTTTTTGATTTTTATATTAGAGCAGAAATTAGCAAAAAAACTGTATAAGAGTAAACAGAGGATGATATTAGCAGCTTTATTTTATGCTATTCTTATTATTTGCTTGTTTATAATTTTAATAAAATATATGTCTACATTTTAGAGGTAAGGTAGATTATATAACATATTATATTAAAAAATACTATCAAGATGAAAAAATATGTACTGGACTGAAGAATAATTGAAACTGATTTAAATGATTGGATAAGTGAAACAGATGAGAGAAAATTTTATATTGATAGCAGCTTTTCTATGATGGGTTATTTGTTACAAGTCATTTTACTTTGTATAGATTTTGGCATTTACGGGATATTTGAATAAAATATCCGGATTTCTAATTATTGCTATTATTTTAATAATTGTACTTGTAAGATGGGAAATGGATAACTAAAAAATTGATAGAGAACAGTAAATTAAAGAAATTTACCGTCTTTATTTTTCAGCGTTAAAAAAAGCACAAATAAAATAGTGCTTGGCAAAACGCTTTCAAGGGATTATGTTATTAACAGGGGAAGATATGAAATACAAGGAACGAGAATATATTAAAGGAGCAAATCAGGCAGTTAAAAAAATACCATAAAATAGTATAATGCTAGCTGAGTGTGGTAATTAGATTAATGACAATGAGGCATTTCTGTTATATATGAGATTGTAAATAATTTAGAAGATTTTGTGAGGTATAGCTAATGAAAAGATATGAATTGACAGCAACAACGGCAAAATCAGATATTATTGCCGGTTTAATGTTTCCTGTGATAATAATGACTCCTATTTTGGCAATACAATTAATTTCATTTTATTTAAAACTTAATGATTTTTTTAAATCATATCCGGTGCTTCTTTTATTGATAGTATTGGTGTTTCTTAGCGCAAGTTTTCTTTTAGTTAAAAAGTGATTGGGTGTTGGTGTTCAGAATTCTACTGAAGACATGAAAAAGTACTGTGATTATATAACGGATGCTACTTGTGATGAAAATGCAGTTGCAGAGGTTATTCATAGATTTGTTTTAAACAATTTATAAGTGAACATTAATAATTAATAGATAAAGTGATAAAAACACGAAAGTAGTTTTAAGTGGGGACAATATTCAACTTATATGCATTTTGCTTGTTCTTTTAAACGTATAATAAGGTATGATAAAACTAATTTTAAATAAAATTTAGAGTGTTTTGAAAAAATGAGAAAGATAATAGGAAGTCAGCATACATCATTATTTTGAACATATATTAAAAACATAATCTGTAAGGCTATACTAATATGTTGTGTTTATGTTATATATATATATATATATATATCAATGATAAAAAAATATTAATTTGGAGGTATTAACATGAAAAAAGGCTATGCGTTATTAAATGATCCGTTTTTGAACAAAGGAACAGCTTTCACTAAAGAAGAAAGAGAGCAATTAAGATTGGTTGGGCTAATACCTGATCGTATTCAAACCATTGAACAACAAACAAAGCAAGCTTATGAAAATTTTCAAAAAAAGGTAGATAATATTGAAAAAAGACATTATCTTATGGAAATCTTCGGAAGAAACAGAACCTTGTTTTATAAACTTTTTAGCCAACACGTGGAGGAGTTTATGCCTATCGTATACGATCCGGTCGTAGCAGATGCAATTGAAAACTACAGTCATTATTTTGTAGAACCTCAAAATGCAGCATTTATTTCAATTCACCAAAAAGATAATATCGAAACTATCTTAAAACAAGCAGCTGACGGTCGTGATATTGAACTTATCGTTGTCAGTGACGCTGAAGCTATTTTAGGTATAGGTGATTGGGGACTTAATGGTGTAGGTATATCGGTAGGCAAATTGATGGTATATACAGCAGCAGCCGGTATCAATCCTACGAAGATTTTGCCTGTAGTATTGGACGCAGGTACAAACAGACAATCTTTATTGGATGATCCTCTTTATCTTGGAAACCCTCAAAAACGTGTTTACGGTGACGATTACTACAATTTTGTGGACAAGTTTGTCAATGCAGCAGAGTCATTGTTTCCAAATTTATATCTACATTTTGAAGATTTTGGAAGAGGTAATGCGGCAAACATATTAAATAAATATAAAGATAAGTATGCCGTGTTCAATGATGATATAGAAGGAACAGGCATCATCACTTTGGCAGGTATTTTGGGAGGATTAAATATTTCAAAAGAAAAGTTGAGCGATCAAATCTACCTTTGTTTCGGTGCCGGAACTGCAGGAGCTGGGATTGCAGACAGAGTCTTTAAAGAATTCGTGCAGCAAGGGATGAGTGAGGAAGAGGCACGTAAGCATTTCTACCTTGTAGATAAGCAGGGACTTCTATTTGATGATATGGATGACCTTACTCCACAACAACGACCTTTTGCCAGAAAACGCAGCGAGTTTGACAATGCAGATAAACTTGTTGATTTACTTGATATTGTCAAGACTGTAAAACCGACAATCATGGTAGGTACGTCTACTGAACCGCATACTTTTACAGAACAGGTGGTAAAGGAGATGGCAAGCTATTGTAAAAGACCGATGATTTTCCCGTTAAGTAATCCTACAGAATTGGCTGAGGCAACCGCAGAAGATTTAATAAAATGGACAAATGGGCGTGCCTTGGTTGCTACAGGTATTCCCAGTGCAGATGTAGAATATAACGGTGTGAAATATGAAATAGGACAGGCAAATAATGCTTTGATTTATCCGGGTTTAGGATTGGGTGTTATCGCAACAAGGGCAAAATTTTTATCTGAAGAAATGATATCAAAAGCTGCCCACAGTTTAGGTGGAATAGTGGATACGAATAGACTCGGAGCGGCAGTTCTGCCACCTGTAAGTAAATTAACTATGTTTTCGGAAACAGTAGCTATAGGTGTAGCAAATGAAGCGATTGCACAAAATCTAAACCGTGAACCGATTTCAGATGTGAAACAAAGGATACAAAGCATTAAATGGTGTCCTGAGTACAAGTCATTAATCTAATATGCAAATACTAATACTGTACCGACCCCAAAAGTTAGACCAAAAAAGCTAACGATAGGAGGTTGGTATTTTTATGACTTGAATTTATAATCTAAGTGCAACTAAAAAAGATTCATAGCTTTCTGATAAAATAGTGTTTGCAAAGACATCTAAAAATCAGGAGGAGCCATGAATCATTATACTCATTTTACACTAAAAGAGCGCGAAATGCTAAAATATTTTATTGATATAGGCAAAAATCAAACAGAAATTTCAATTTTACTAGGGAAAAACAAATCGTCTATATCAAGAGAAATTAAAAGAAATAGTCAAAATGGTGAGTACATACCTTGTGAAGCCCATGACAGATATAAAAATAGACGCTTTAATTGTAGACCAAGAAAAAAGCTAGATAATCCAAGTCTATATGAATGTGTAAAGGATTTATTTTTGAGGCATCAATGGTCTCCGGAACAGATTTCCTCTCGATTGAAATTTGAAAATTCAAGCTTCACTATTAGCTACAATACAATTTACAGGGAAATATATAATGGTCGTTTTGATGAAAAAGGACTATCGCATGGAAATAGAGGAGTCATTCGCAAACTACGACATCGTGGTAAAAGCCGTCATACAAAAAATTATGAAGAAAGACGTGGCAAAATTCAAATTAATAATTTAATTACAGATAGACCGGATCCTGCAAATAATCGAGAACGATTAGGTGATTGGGAGGCTGATATAGTTATGGGACAGACCGGTAAGGCTTGCTTAGTAACATTAACTGATCGAAAAAGTAGGTATCTACTATGTAAAAAAAATGCAAAAAAGAATTCATTTTTAGTCAAACAAGCGATGATTGAGCTTTTAGAAAATCAACCTCTAGAAACAATAACTCCGGATAGAGGGAAAGAGTTTTCTAAACATGCAGAAATTAGTCAGGAGTTGAATTTAGTAGAGTTTTATTTTCCATTTCCACATCATCCTTGGCAAAGAGGAACAAACGAAAATACCAATGGATTGTTGAGAGAATATTTCCCGAAGACTGTGGATATTAATCAATCAGATAGCTATGTTGAAGCAAAAATGAAAGAAATGAATCTTAGACCGCGCAAATGCTTAAATTGGAAAACTCCATACGAGGTTTATCATTCAGTAGAGTTGCATTTGACTTGACAATTCAAGGTCTAAAAAACATAGTGATAGTTTCAAAAGACGGAGGTTGTTATTATTTTAATAGAAGTGTATAATCAATTAGAATATTTTTTAAATAAGAAAGCAGGGGTAAATTTATGAATCAGACTATTTTAATTATTTTAATTGTTACAGTTTTGTGGCTGATATTTTTTATTTTATTTATGTTTATAACTAAAAGAAATAAAGCAAAAACATCTTCTTTTATTGTAAATAATAAAGATAAAGCTATTGTCCATTTATATTGTCGAAAAACTAAGATAGATAATCAGGATATTTCTGTTTTTAATCCTGTTTCCGGTGAAAATCTAGAAAAAATAGTAGCATTATCATCTGGAAATCATTTTTTTGAAGGTATTTTTGAGTCAACAGAAATATTTTTAGGGAAAACAAGGAATATAAAAACTGAAAAAATACAGTTCAATCTTTATTTGGAAGAAGGACATACATATACAGTAGCAATGTATTCATATCCTCCAAAAGAAAGAAAAGATTATAATACAGATAGTACTGGAACTGATATTTTGACAATTCCTTTAAGTTTATATGAAGGAAGTGACAATATAAAAGCATATATTATCTGCTATAGAGAAGATTAGATATATATAGTGCTACACACGTCAAGATTTGACGGTGCTTTCTATATGGAAATCATCAACATGTCATGGTATAATAAGTTATCTTATCGATTAAAGAAAGTGAGCACAAAGGAGCCTGACGTGCTTAAAAACAATATAGAATTTGATGTGAAAACAAAATACATTGAAGCCGGAATCACCTAGGCAAAGCTTGCAAAGGAAATCAGTACATATGCTTCCTACATAAACTGGGCGAGCCGCAGCAAGGAAAGCATCGTCAACAACACGCTTGTCAAAATGATGGAAGCTCAGGGGTATGATATTGAGCTAAGGTATGTGAAGCGTGAGGAAGAGTGATGGATGTAAAAGTTTTTTTGGCGGGATGTGCTTTCCCAGAACAGGGAAGCCCTGCAAGCTTATTTTTGCAAGGATACCGTTATCCACTGACATTGCACGAACGAGAAATTTAGTGCTCAGGAATATATCAAAGTCAATTGTGATTATCCTGGCGAAGTTGGAGAAGCACGAATTACGGCTGTGAGCGTTTTTTCTAAAAGACAGGAGCGCATCCTTTCACGCCGTAAGTTTTATAAAACTCAAAGATAATCTGATCTCGGAGCTTGATGAATATTGGTCTGGTGATGAGGAAATACCTGTATGGAGACTGAACTTGAGAATAGAGGTATCAATTCAAGAAAATTAGCTTTGAATAGATAGGAGGAAAATAATGAAATTGGAAGAGAAAAATCGTTTGAAGTTTAAAGCCATGAAATGTAATACTTGTGGAGCACCCGTTTACTATGATGCCGCGCAAAATGGATTTTCTTGTTTGTACTGCAGAAATGTAATACCTTATGAAGGTGATGATGGCGTTGAGGAGACATCCTTTCATCTCGATCACATTCCAATCACCGTTGAACAAGAGTGCTATTGCTTGGATCAACTTGGTGAGAGCCGCGACATGATTCATGGAAAAGGCTGGAAGCAGGATCGCAATTGGCAGTATATCATTAAACAAAAGTTTCTCGATCATCAACAAAGGCAAAACTATAGAACAAGAGAACTCCTGATTCATAGTTGTCCCATGTGCGGTGCTCAGGTCGAAGCTTTTGCTTCCCAAAATATTTGGCATTGTGATTATTGCCGCAATAAGTTTATCAAAGACGAGATCCT
This sequence comes from Eggerthia catenaformis OT 569 = DSM 20559, assembly GCF_000340375.1. Taxonomy (GTDB): domain Bacteria; phylum Bacillota_I; class Bacilli_A; order Erysipelotrichales; family Coprobacillaceae; genus Eggerthia; species Eggerthia catenaformis. The sequence continues at coordinate 348,427 of NZ_KB446647.1, read as the reverse complement.
GCAATCAAAAGCCTATAAATCATACGAAGTGATTGATAATGGCAATGATTTACTCCCTCATTTCGCCATCCCATTTTCAGTTTCCAGAGAAGAAGCAAAGCGTGTTATTTTACGGTTTGCCGCCTTAAGACCGAATGCTTTTAAGGAACAAAATCTCGAAAAAAGAGTCGATGAGCTTTGGCAATTTTATGTACCCTTTAGAATTAGCGATTCAAGTTTCTTAGTCGAAGTCGAGAATGAAAAAGGCACCGCATTGCTTTTGCAGGACTATATAAACTTGGTCACTCCGATTACTCACGATCACAACCAGCACATGTTGAATGATATCGGTCCCTGGGACTTGTCAGCTATTGCTCCATTCTCCGCAAAGTTTGCGGAAGGTGATATCATGTTTGATGAGAGTTATAAGGCGGATAGCTCGCCGGCCTTATTCATCAGGGAGAATACATTAAAACCGGAAATTGTCACGACAATCAAGAAATTATATCCTTCGAAAAACTATCGCATAAATTGGATAAGAGAAGAATTAAGAACAGTTAAAACGGCCATGTTGCCGGTTTATTTTCTTGATAAGATGAGCAACGGAATTAAAGTTTACTTTATGGTCAATGGGCAGACCGGAGCTGTTTGCGCGTTAGGCCGAGGGCAGATGGAAGGCAGGGAGACATTGTTTGCTCCGGGGAATGTAGATATAAATAGCTTTCGGGAGACGACATTAAAATCAGGCTGGCAGCCGGTGGTCGAACAAAAATCGCAAATTTACAAACGTGTTTCAGCAGATGAAGCGTTTAGAAAAAAAGGATTATTAAAACGACTATTTGAGAAGAGATAATTATTACTAAGCGAAAAGGCATCGGAAGCGAGTTGATTCACACTGTTGTAGACAAATTCAGGGATGTATGTTAGATAAAGTTGCTGCCGGATAACATGGAAAAGATCAGAACATTTTATAGTTCAGTGAGCTTTACTCTGGCAGATGATTTTGGCTACATGACATTCAAATATGTGAATGTAAGGAATGAGTCAACAATGGATTCTCAAAAAATTGATGCTTCTCAAAACAATCAATGATGAGAACCGGAAAGCTTATAATCCGATTTAGAGATATATTCGGCGCTGAACCTTCGCTTTGAGGGAATAAATCTACATGGTTTCTCAGAGAGTTTAGTTAGCAGTTTAGAAGTTGTGGAAGACGGAGTGTCGGCTTTTTTATCGGTAGAACTGTTCATATATTGTCAGTATATTAGACAGCGGCAATTAAAATTGTGAGGATAAAAATGTACAGAATCGAAGTAGATACATTCTTGTTAGAGCTGTTTCCGGAGATTCATGAATAGGATTTTATATATCATGTAAATGTAACTCTTGGTGTGAAGGTTTCCAGTTATAGCTATTCAGCGGACACCTTTGTGGATGCCTGTGTTTAGGGAATTGCTGAATTTGCTTTACAGTTGAAGGCTCTATATGAAACACTGATTGGAGAAGTAAGACTGGAAGAACCGTATAGCATTCATAATTATATTGAATTTATTGCTGAAACAGGCGGTTATATCAGAGTAATAGGATGACTGAACAACAGTGTTTTCGGCTGCACACAGGAAATAACCTTTGAAAATGAGATTGATCAGACTTACCTGAGAACATTTGTTAAACAGTTGCTTGCTGGCTTCAGCAAATATACCGAATGACAAATAGGAATAGGAATTTGTGTGAATACAAAGATGTTAAGAAATTTGATAAAGGTTTTCCATATAAAAAAAACTAAAATTACCGGGACAAATCTTCTAATTGAAACAAAGCTTCTTACTACGATGATTTCAGTAAGAAGCTTATTTATTAACCTGATAGCTAAAATGTTAAAGATATTTATTGTAAAAAAGGCTATTGTCAAATATTTTTGATAGATTTAATATCTCTTATAAATTATAAATAGTAGTAAAGAGAAAGGAGGCTTTTAAGTGGACACTGGAGAAAAATTGAAAGAAGCTCGAATAAAGGCAGAGTTTACACAAGAGCAGGTGGCAGAAAAACTTCAAGTTTGTAGATAAACAGTGTCTAACTTGGAAAATAATCACTCTTATCCGGATATTTTGAATGTTCTTATTATGAGTGAAATGTATCAGATAAGTTTTGATCAATTATTAAAAGGAGCTAACTATTAAGAAGTAAAGACTTTTTTAAGAAATTTTAGAGTGATAATTTTGGACGCACTGAAAACAGTGCATAAAATGCACTTTTTAAAAATTGTTCAGTTAGTTCAATTTAATATAGTTTTGAAGGGTCAAAGGTATTGCCGGTCATCTCAAGAATAAATATTACTCTCAGTAGTTTCTTTACTACATGTGACTGTGCAACTCTATATGCTTTCCCTTCACTACGTTTTTTATTATAAAATGTTTTAAATGTTTCGTTATGCATAATGATGTAGGGTACTACATTAAATAAGGTTCGCCTTAGATTGGATGAGTCATGTTTCACCATTTTACCTTCATGGTAAGAAGTACCGGATTGGTAAATAGATGGTTCTACACCGCAAAAAGCACACAGTTGTTTTGTATTATTGAAACGGGAGAAATCTCCAAATTCACCAATAATAGAAGCTGCAGATATAGCTGATATACCCGTTATGCTTACTATTGGAGAGTTAATTGTAGACATGATAGAATTGATTTCTTTTTCTATTTTATCTATTTCGTTGTTTAAACATTTTATTATTTGTAGATTTGCGGAGATTAAAGAATCATTGTAGTCAAAATGATGACCACATGTATTCCTGGATTTGTTGTGTAGTAATACACAATCATTATAAGATAACTTACTGATACGTTTTACAGTTTGATATTTATTTAAAAGATATAACGCTGTATCAATGAATTTATTATTAAAGAACCCTTTAAATTCAGGAAACTCGACATCTAGAATATCAGTAAGCACTATCTGATGCTTACTACGTTCATCGATTAATGAATTTCTGGCACGTGTCAGTTGTTTTAAAGCTTCAGTATAGTATGATGAGTATACATAGGTTCTGGAAGCACCTGTTGATACGAATCGTGCTATTTGGGAAGCGTCGATTTTATCAGTTTTGTTTTTTCTATTGGACATAGCGTTAGTAAAACGTTTGACTTGAAGAGGGTTCAGTTCGTCAAAGTCATATTCAATAGATGATAGAAAGAGTTTTAAATTCTTTCTATAAATACCGGTTGCTTCTAGACCTATTTTGATTTTTTGGGAATAATTCAATGCGTCTAGAACCAACTTTAGTTTGTTGAATTCTTCTCTTGTATTTTCAAAAGTGAAAGATTCTAACACAGTCTCACCTTCAGAAGTGAAGATGAAACAGTCGTGTTTATACTTGGCAATATCAATGCCGACATAATACATATAAGTTTCCTCCTTATGAATGTGATATATGGGCTGGCCTTGAACACAGTGTTTTTACATGAGCCTAATCTTGTGTGAAATGAAACATCAAGTGTTATCTAACTAATCAAAGCTGTAAATAAAAAACTGTGGTCCGATACTCCTTTAAATGGTCTACGCCACAGTGAAAAAAAACAAATCCACAGCCCTAAATAAATATTAAATTATAAACAATTCCCAAGAAAGGAAAATATTATTTAAATACCAGAGATATCGGATAATTAAATAATACAAGATGAAAAATTAATAGAGCATATGCAAAATAGTATTATTAATAACAGCTTTTCTAATCTTGCAGTTTGCCAATAATCGAATAATATTTATAATATTATTTATTCTTATGATAATGGATATGAGTGCTTTACTGTTTGAGATTGTAAAGAGAATATAGGAGAATAATAAAATGAATTATCTATTATTAATTGGTTTTTCGATACTATTTGTAGGGATATTTTTTACATGGTATCAACTATATAAAATAGTCTCATGTGATACAAAGCGCCGTGGATTGCCTCATCCTAAAGCAATTAGTTTTATTCTAAGTGGTGGACAGCGGACAGCGTGGTGAAGGATTATTAATATATCTTATTACCAGAAAAAATATTGTATTGTTGATAAAAGTGAAGATCTGGTAATATAAATTTTTCGTTATAAAAAGCTTGCTGGAATAGGTATTGTTTTTATGATGATAGGAGCTATTCTATCAGTATTAAGAATTAGTTTATTGTAAACATTTAGATATATAGTCAGAAAGTCTAAAAGAGATTTTCTGATTTTTTATTATCGATAAATTATCATAATTAGTGCAACACTATAAAACTCATAGTTAATCAGCTATGTTAATATGTAAGTGAGCAAATAAAACATATAAGTGTTATGGATGTACTTTTATTTATTATAGAGACTTGCTGATAATGCACCTGATTTTAATGTGTTTAAAGTGATTTCTTAACTGTTATTTCAATATATCTTTAATAGTTGCTTATGATTTTACTAATTATAATATTCATTGAATATGGCTATCTATTTTTCTTATGATACTATATAATATTATATAGGGAGGCTTATTGAGATGTATAAATATAATAAAATATGGATTGGTAATAATGATAAAGGAAATATGATAAGTTTATTACCACAATATGCGAATAGACACGGATTAATATGCGGTGCAACCGGTACAGGTAAAACTATTACTTTAAAGGTACTGGCTGAAACGTTTAGTGAAATGGGTGTTCCGGTATTTATGGCAGATGTAAAAGGAGATGTATCCGGGATGATGAAACCGGGAACTGATAGTGCCGATATGCAAGAAAGAATTAAAAAATTTAAGCTTGATGAAGCTGGTTTTCAGTATTCAGGATGCCCTGTTACATTCTGGGATGTTTATGGTACTAAGGGAATACAGCTTAGAACAACAATATCTGAAATGGGTCCAATACTGCTTTCTAGAATACTTGATTTAAATGATTTACAGTCTGATATTTTGTCTGTTGTATTTAAGATTGCTGATGATAATCAATTGCTTCTAATTGATACAAAAGATTTAAAGGCAATGCTAAATTATGTAGAACAGAATACTGATCAGTTTCAAGCAGATTATGGGAAAATATCAAGTGCTTCTATTGGTGTTATTATACGATCAATCGTTGCTTTAGAATCTCAAGGCGGAGATATATTTTTTGGAGAACCTGCTCTTAATATCAGTGAATGGCTGACTTTAGGAAATGATGGAAAAGGCATGATTAATATTTTAGATAGCAGTTCTCTTGTAAATAATGGAAAGCTATATTCTACATTTTTATTATGGCTGCTTTCAGAACTCTTTGAAGCTTTGCCGGAAGTAGGGGACACAGAGAAACCAAAAATGGTTTTCTTCTTTGATGAAGCACATTTATTATTTAATGATATTTCAAAAACATTGCTTACTAAGATTGAACAGACTGTAAAGCTTATTCGTTCAAAAGGTGTAGGTGTTTATTTCTGTACTCAGAATCCTAATGATATACCAAACAATGTCTTAACACAGCTTGGTAATAAAATAGAACATGGATTAAGAGCTTATACACCTGCTGATCAAAAGAGTGTTAAAGCAGCTGCTGAAAGTTTTAGAGTGAATCCGGAATTTAATACATTTAATGCCATTCTTAATTTAGGAACTGGTGAAGCTGTTGTTTCATTTATTGATGAGAATGGTATTCCATCAATAGCAGAGAAAGTTAACATTATGCCACCAAGATGTAGCTTTGGTGCCATTACTGATATTGAAAGAGAGCAAACTGTAAAAGGTAGTCTTGCATATAGCCGTTATGCAATTTCTCAAGACCCTGATTCTGCTTATGAATTTCTGCAAAGACATCAGGAAGCATCTGCAATTCGAAAGGAAGAAGAAAAAACACAAGAACTGGCAGAAAAAGAAATGATTAAACAAGAGAAATTAGCTGCCAAAGAAGCAGAAAAAGATTTAAAAGCAAGACAGAAAGCTGTTAAAAGTGTTGGCAGTACACTAGCTGGAACTGTTGGCAGAGAACTTGGTAAACAAGCCGGCAAATCATTTGGCAGTTTTGGAAAAACACTTGGCGGTAATGTTGGGGCACAATTGGCCAGAAGTATTCTTGGCACTTTCTTTAAAGGTTAATCTAAAGGTACTTGGTGTACCTTTTTCTATAATAAAAATAGTAAGTTAGTCATAACTTACTATTTTTATTATTTTCCTTTACTTAAAGATAAAAAATATGTATACTGAATATGGTTAGACATAACTAACTAGGAGGTATATATGAAAAAAATATTAATTATTATAGCATTATCAATGTTTATGCTTATGACAGGATGTTCTAAGCAAAGCACTAAAACAAAGAAAGATGTTGTTGTAACAACATCATTTTTGGCAGACATGGTAAGTGTTATTGCCGGTCAGGATGTCAATGTTCATACTATTATTCCGGCGGGAGAGGATCCTCATCTTTATACTGCCAAAACAAAAGATCTTGAGGTTATTAATAAAGCAGATTTACTTTTATATCATGGTTTACACTTTGAAGGTAAGATGGAGGATGTTCTAGAGAAAAAAGGAAAAGCAGTGACTAAAGATTTTAAAAAAGAAGAGATTGGACGTATGGAAGAAGATGGGCATACAATCATTGATCCGCACTTTTGGTTTGATATTAATCTTTATAAAAAAGCTGTTAGTAAGGCGACAGACTATCTTTCTAAATTAAATGAGGATAAAAAAGAGACATATTATAAAAACAGAGACGCGTATTTAAAAAAACTTGATGATTTACATGCTGAAAATAAAAAGAAGCTTGAGAAGATACCGGCAGCTCGACGTTATCTTGTTACACCACATGATGCTTTTAATTATTTTTCTCGTTTATATAATATACAAGTTGTTGCTCCTCAGGGAGTAAGCACTGATTCGGAAGTTGCAAATAAGGATATTGAAACGACAGCTAATTTTATTCTTAAGCATAAAATTAAAGCAATATTCTCTGAAAGTACGACTAATCCGGAGCGTATGAAGAAATTACAAGAAGTAGTTAAGGCAAAAGGTTTTTCAGTAAAGGTAGTAAGCGGGGAAGGGCAAGAATTATTTTCTGATTCACTGGCACAAAAGGGGAAAGATGGTGATACATATATTGAAATGTATCGTCATAATATTAATTTAATCTATGAAAACCTTAAATAAATCTATTGTACATATCGAAGATCTTTCCTTATCTTATTATGAAAAACCTGTTATTTATGATATCGATCTGGATATTTATGAAGGAACAGTTTGTGCTATTATTGGACCCAATGGTGCCGGGAAATCAACTTTAATCAAAGGAATGCTCGGTTTTCTGAAACCATTAACCGGCTTTACGCTTTTCTTTGATAAATCTTTCAAAGAGGTACATGATCGAATCGCTTATGTACCTCAATGGGAGAGTGTTGAGTGGAATTTTCCGATTACTGTTAAAGAGGTTGTTATGATGAGTGATACTTATCGGCTTCCTTTATTTAAAAGACCTGATAAACTGATGAAGGAAAAGGCCCTTTCTGCATTAAAAGAAATGGGTTTGGAAGAATACAGTGATGTTCATATTTCACAATTATCCGGCGGACAGAAACAGCGTGTTTTTATAGCTAGAGCACTTAATCAGCAAGCAGATCTCTATATTATGGATGAGCCGTTTGCCGGAGTAGATAAGAAATCAGAAAGTATTATTGTAGAACAATTTAAAAAGCTGAAAAATGAAAATAAAACAGTGCTTGCTGTACATCACGACATGATTACGCTGGAAGACTATTTCAATGATATTATTCTGCTGAATAATACTATTAAGGGGCATGGCAGCTATCAAAATCTTTTTTCGGATATGACACCATTAGAATGGATGAAAAGACAATGATTCTTACAAATTATTCATTTATCATAGTTGCTTTAGGAACAGTTTTTTTAGCTATTAGTGCAGCTATTGCCGGAACAGTCAATGTTTATAAAGGACAAAGCTTAATTAGCGATGCTATCGGTCATGCTTCATATCCGGGAATCATTTTTGCTTTTATAATCTTTCAGACAAGGAATCCTTATTTACTTCTGCTTGGATCATTTTTATCGGGAATGCTTTGTTATCAGTTAATACAATGGACTCATCGTTATTCCAAGCTTCATTTAGATGCATGCTTAGCAATTTATCTGACCGGTTTTTTTGGGCTTGGAATGGTCTTAAAAAGCGTTATACAGGGTGGTCGGTTTCATGCCAGCCAGTCCGGTCTGGAAAAATATATATTTGGGCAGGCCGCTTATATGGTTGAGGATGATGTTAAGCTGATTATCATCATTGCTTTCATTGTTTCTGTTCTCTTTATCCTCTTTAAACAAAAGCTGATAATTTATATATTCGATTATGAATTTGCTTTTACTCATATGATTGCTACTTCTCTAATGAAAAATGTTATTCTTATTATGACTATTCTAACTGTTTCGATAGGTTTAAAAGCAGTAGGAGCAATCTTGATTAGTTCATTTATGATTCTGCCTTGTATTTTTGCTAATCAGTTATCTAAGAAATTTAATCATGTTATTATATTAGGAATATTATTTTCAACAATAAGTGCATTTATTGGCAGTTATTTAAGTTGCTTATACAGTGGCTTGAGTACAGGTCCATGTATCATTATTATTATGTCAGTATTGACTTTACTAGCAATTGTTTTTGGTAAATATGGTTTGATAAGAGGGAAGCATTTATGATTAATATATTACTTGTTGCTTCGGTCACAACCTTAGCATGCAGCCTTTTAGGTCCCTATCTTGTTTTACGAAAGCTATCAATGACTGCTGATGCAATCAGCCATAGTGTTTTACTGGGAATAGTTTTGGCATTCTTTATAACTTATGATCTAAAATCACCTTTGTTAATTATAGGAGCAATTATTTTTGGATTGTTTTCAGTTTATTTCATAGAAAGTTTGGGAAAAACAAAAAAAGTTAATTATCAGGATGCGATTGGTGTTGTTTTTCCGATGTTCTTTGCTATGGCAGTAATACTTATCAGCAGATTTGCCAGAAATGTTCATTTAGATACTGATATTGTATTGATGGGTGAATTGATTTTTACTTCATTAGATACTGTATCTATAGGTTCATTAGTTTTACCATTGGCATTTATTAAAATGCTTATTCTCTTTATTATTAATTTAATTGTAATAATCGCTCTATTCCAAAAGATAAAAATCATATGTTTTGATTCTCAGTTTGCTTTTATTAAAAATATAAGAACTCATCTTATCTATTATCTTATAATTACATTAACTTGTATTACTATCGTCAATGCTTTTGATTCAGTCGGAAGTATTCTTGTATTATCACTATTAATTGGTCCTGCTGCCAGTGCATTTTTAATCACAAAAAGATTATATAAAATGTATATATATAGTTTGTTAATAGGATTAATAGACACACTTATCGGTACAGTTTTTTCTGTTATATTTAATACATCCATATCAGGAATGATAGCTTTTGTGATTATGGTTCATTTTATACTTATATTATGTTTTCATAAAGAAGGTATTATTAGACAAATTATTGTCAGAAAACAACGTCAAAAAGAGTTATATAAACAGTTATTTATTATTCATATTGGAAATCACCAGAAAGATGGCAGATATCTAACAGAAAATAATAATTCTCTAATTTATAAACATTTACATTGGTCGGATAGACAATTAAAGAGAGTTATAAGATCTTTAATGATGAATCATTTCATTGAATTAAATAATAACTGCTATCTGTTAACTGATAGGGGACAAAAATACTATAATGAACTTATGAGAAATCAAGATAGCTCAATCTAATATTAATCTGTTATTGGGAATAAACCCCAATAACAGATTTTTAATTAGTATTTCAGTATGTTGCATAGTCTATCTTTAGTTGCAGGTTTAATAAATTATTTACTTATTCTTTACCAAATTGTTTTTCTGTTATAGAATAAGAACAATATTAAGGGAAACGGGGATATTTTATGGACAGAAAATTAACAAAAAAGGAATATATTATTTTAGCATCTATGATGTTTGGTCTTTTTTTCGGAGCAGGCAATTTAATTTTTCCGATTCATATGGGAGAATTAGCAGGAAGAAATTTTCTGCCTGCGGTTATTGGTTTTTGTATTACCGGGGTAGGACTGCCTTTGCTTGGAATTACTGCTATAGGTATAACCAAGAGTAATGGTCTGTTTGATCTTAGTCATCTGGTAAGTAAAAAATTTGCTTATTTCTTTACTTGTGCACTCTATTTAACTATTGGACCATTATTTGCGATTCCAAGAACAGCAACTGTTTCATTTCAGGTAGGGGTTGCCTCATTTGTTCCAAAAAGTAATCAATCATTAGCTTTATTTATTTTCTCATTATTATTCTTTGCATTTGTTCTTTATTTTTCTCTCAAGCCTTCAGGTATTATGACTTGGGTTGGTATTATTCTTAATCCTGCTTTTTTAATCTTTTTAGGTATTTTAATAGCAGCAGCGGTTTTTAATCCAATGGGAAATATATCTCAGGTAGCACCGCAGGGTCAGTATGCTACAAAGAGTTTAATGACCGGTGTACTTGACGGGTATAATACAATGGATGCTCTTGCTGCTCTGGCATTTGGTATTATTCTTGTTAATTCTATTAAAAAACTCGGTGTAGAACAGCCGGAGAAGATTTCAGCTATTACTGTTAAGTCTGGGCTTTTAACAGTTGCTGCAATGGCAGGAATTTATGCTTTGCTTACTTATGCAGGAGCCCAGGTAGCTACAGCTTACCCTACAGCTCCTGATGGAGGAATAACTTTTTATACAATGGCACGTCATTATTTTGGCTTAGCCGGAGCAGTGATTTTAGGCATTACTATCACACTAGCATGTTTAAAAACATCGATTGGTTTGGTTACGTCATGTGCTGAAACTTTTCAGAATATTTTTCCAACAAAATTTGGCTATAAAGGCTATGCTATCGTTTTTAGTATTTTCTCATTTGCGATTGCTAATATCGGATTATCACAGATTATTTCTATTTCTATTCCGGTTTTAATGTTTTTATATCCTCTCACAATTGTTTTAATTATACTTGCATTATGTGGACGCTATTTTAATTATAATAAGAATATTTTTGTCTGGTGTATGAGAACCACTTTACTGGCATCAGTATGCGAATTTTTAATAGCTTTACCAAAATCCTTTTTTACATCATTCTCCTTAGTGAAATCACTGACTCATTTGTACACATCACTGCCTCTTGCTTCTTATGGCATGGCTTGGGTTATTCCTTCCCTGATAGGTGTAGTAATTGGGATTATATTTATGATATTAGAGAATCATTAAATGAAATAGATCATACTAAATAAAGAGTCTTATAAAGACTCTTTATTTAGTATATTATTAACTTTTTTCATATCACTGAAGTTTATTTTGACCACTTTAGTAAGTATTTTTGGTCCATATTTTTTTGCAATCTCAACAACTATATTATCTACATTAGCGCCGGTACCTCTTAGCAAAGAGAACTTAAGGCTTTTAGACATACTGGTAAAATATTGAATATAGGCATAACGAGAGATAATCTCAGCCGCTAAAACTGCCATATACTGTGATTTAGCTTCTTTTTCAAATTGCAGATCCTTTACAACAATAACTTCACTTTTTAAATAATTAAAGTAGGTCTTAGGGGAAATATATTTCTCAACAACTTTTAATTCAACGCTTTTCTTTGCCTTCTGAAGAACATTAACCAGTGCCTGATTAAAAAGCCGAGCTCTGATATTTGCCTGATTAAAACCTTTATTAATCATATCATTATAATGACTGTTATCCAAAATAAGAAGAGAACTAATAACATGTGACTTAATCGTTTTAGCATAATCTATAATTTCTTCTGTACTTAGTGATTCAATATCTTCAATATGGAGATTTTCCACAAAATCAATGCCTTCTTCATTAATATAGCAGGCAACAACGCATAAAGGACCAATGAAATCAGTTGATCCTGTTTCAGCAGCTCCAATATGATGATATGTATAAATTTCATTTGATTTAATAGCTGCCTGCATTTTTTTAGCTAATGTTTTATTCCAGTGAATAGCTTCATGAATAGCATTCTGACCATTAAATCTTGCCTTCATATCTTTTGTGACAGTAATCTCACAATTGATTGTTTTCGCCTGAAGAAGTATATCAGTCTCATCGAATGGAACCATTTGGCTATCATAAAATTTATTCATTTTTTCAAGTGTATTTTTTGTAATATTAAATATTATTGGTTCCACAATATTCACCTCGCTTACTATTTTACCACAAGAACGCATTTTTTGACAGTATATTTTATTGATGTTATACTTTTTTTGGTGATTAATGTGGAAACAATAGTACAAAATTATTTTATCGATATTCTTATTCTTATTTACTTTATAGTTATGTTAATTAAAGGCTTTAAAGACGGATTTATTGCTTTATTTTATAATCTCGCCAGCCTCATATTTATTCTAATATTTACAATGATGATTTACAAGCCCTTATCTAACCTAATCACAATTTATACCTACAACAATGATTTAATTTCCAGTGTTGTAGGACCGGTCTTTAACAGTACAGCTATTTTCATTATTGTTTTTATTATTCTGTTTATTTTACGGATTGTGATTGGATTAGCATTAAAGCCAATGTTAACAAGTTTAAATGATAAATTTCATATAACTAAGACAATAAATCATTTTTTAGGCATGATTTTAAGTGCAGTTCAGTCCTTAGTTATTATCTACATTGTCTTAGTTCTTATTTTTCTTCCATTTATACCGGAAAGTCAAAAGAAACTTGCTAAAAATCCGATTGCTTACACTATTGTGAATAGTGTCTCTATTAAAAAGCTTCCAATATCATCAGATACACAAAAATTTCAGCATATCTCTGATAAGAAAGTGTTAGAAGAACTTCTACATGTTTATCTTTATGCTTATAAAAACGGTCTTATTTCAGAAGAAAAAGCAACTCAGTTTTTAGAAAAGCAATTAAGTGAAGATATATTACGCTATAATCCGCAATTATCTAAAGAAGATAAAACGGTCATTTCAAAGATTATTAAAAAAACTAAGCTTAGTTCTCCGGAACAAACAGATATTTTAAATCATATAGGCGAGTAATTTATGGATACAAAATATATTTTAGAGTTTCATATTATCTTAAATAAAATTGCTGCTTTTAGTAAAACACAGCAGGCTAAAGAAAGAATACTGACATTAGATTTATATAAAGATAAACTAGAGTTACAGGATAACCTTAAAAAAACAGGAGAGGCAATGTCTATTCATAATATTTTAGGACATTTACCTTTGCAATCTTTAGAAAGTAACGACTCTATATTAAAAAAATCTGAAATGGAAGGAATTCTGTCGATTGAAGAAATAAGAAAGATTTATATATTATTAAAAAATACTCAGACTTTAAAAAAGTATTTTTCCAACTACGAAAAAACATTTTATTATTTAAGAGATGAAATTGAAGGTCTTAATGGTGATGATTATCTTATTTCTGAAATAGAAAGATGTATTACTTCTGATATGATGATTGATGATCATGCCACAAATGAACTTTACCATATCAGAAAATCTATCTTAAACATAACTACTCGTATCAGAAAAACAATGGAAAGCTATCTTAATAAGAATAAGGATGCTTTATCTCTGGATAATCTGATAATTAGAAATAATCGTCTTGTACTGGCTGTGAAAACTTCACATAAAGGTGATTTTCAAGGCATAGTTCATGCCGGTTCAGCTTCCGGAGCAACACTCTATATTGAGCCTCAGCAGTCTGTATTATTAAATAATGAACTTAATGAGTTAAAAAATGCTGAATTTGAAGAAATTCAAAAGATTTTGAAGTTTCTGTCTTTAGAGATAAAAAAGAGATCTGTTCTATTACGTTATGATCAGAAATTGATAACTGAATTGGATTATTATTTTTCTTTAGCGGCATTTGGTAATGCTTACCATTCATGTATTCCGGAAATTTCTAATCGAAAAGAGCTTATTTTAAAAGAAGCTAGACATCCTCTATTGGATCAAAAGAAAGCTGTCAGTAATGATATTGTTCTGACTAAGAAAATGATGATGATTACAGGTAGTAATACTGGCGGTAAAACTGTTACTTTAAAAACAGCAGGACTTCTCTCATATATGGCTTTATCAGGAATACCTGTTCCTTCAGTAAGTGCATCAGTTTATTTTTATGATTGTATTTATGCTGATATTGGTGATGGACAGTCTATTGAGGAATCACTTTCTACATACTCTTCACATATGAAAAATATGATTTATTTTCTTTCTCATGCTTCTGCTTCTTCATTGATATTAATTGATGAAATAGGTTCCGGTACAGATCCTGTTGAAGGAGCTTCCTTGGCTTCAGCTGTACTTGATGTTCTCTTAGCAAGAGGATGTAGTGTTATTGCCAGTACACATTATGGAACATTGAAAAATTATGGAAAAGCAAGAGAAGATGTAATCCTTGCCAGTGTCGGTTTTGATTTAGAAACAATGAAGCCAACTTATAAGCTGTCATTAAATAGTATCGGTAGTTCATATGCTTTTGAAATAGCTAATACATTAGGTTTAGATAATGATATTATTGAGCAGGCTTATTTATACAAGAAATCTTCATTGAATGCTGCTGAGAAACTATTAGAAAAATTAGAAAAGCAAAAAGAAGAATTAGATCAGAAGCAAAAAGCGTTAGAGAATGAATTGTCTAAACAAAAAGAATTAAGGGTACTTTATCAACAAAAAGTAGATAAGCTTGAAAAACAAAAAGAAAACATTATTAAGCAGGCACAGGATCATGCAAATAAACTTGTTGAAAAAACAAAGCATGAAGCTGAATTGATTATTGATGAATTAAAAAAACATAAAGAGGTAAAAGATCATCATCTTACAAATGCTAAAAGATCTTTAGATAGCTTATTTATTGAAGACAAAAAAGAAATGCCTCCTCAGACTCATATTTTAAAGCCGGGAGATCATATCAAAGTGAATGCTATGAACAGAGAAGGCGATATTATTGAAGTACTTAAGAATCATAAGATTCTTGTAGGTATTGGTGGACTATCTTTAAAGCTAAAGGATAATGAGGTTACATTTCTTCATGAAAAACAAAAAGTGAATAAACCAGTAACTATTAATAAAAGAACTATTAAGAAAGAAAGCTACTATGAGATTAATGTTATTGGAAAACGCTATGATGAAGCTATGGAAACTGTTGATAAATTTTTAGATAATGCTCTTGTTGAAGGATATCCCAGTGTACGTATTATTCACGGTATGGGAACAGGAGCTTTAAGAAATGGGATAAGAAAGATGCTGGATAAGAATAAAATGATTAAAAATTATTGTGATGGTGGACCTAATGAAGGTGGATTAGGTGCTACTTTAGTTTATTTTGAATAAAAATCTTAAGTATATTAAGAAGAAATTAGCTTTATTGCCTCTTTCACCTGGATGTTACCTTATGAAGAATAGTCAAGGAAAGATTATTTATGTTGGTAAAGCACGTAAGCTAAAAAATCGTGTTTCTTCTTACTTTACGGGTGCTCATAATTATAAGACTCAAAAACTGGTAGATAATATCTGGGATTTTGATTATATTGTTGCGAATAGTGAAAAGGAAGCACTCTTATTAGAAATTAATTTAATTAAAGATTATCAGCCGGAATATAATATTATGTTTATGGATAGCACTTATTATCCTTATATTGAATTGAGTGATGAAAGACATCCTAAACTTACAATTGTCAGAAAAGCTAAATTAAAAAAGAACACTTATTTTGGTCCTTTCCCTGATGCAACGGCAGCCAGAACTGCCTATAAGCTTTTGGAACGACTATTTCCATTAAGAAAGTGTAGACACATTCCTAATAAACCTTGCCTTTATTATACTTTAAATCAGTGTCTGGCACCTTGTATTAATGATGTTAGTGAAGAAACATATAGTCAGATCAAAAAAGATATTATCAGATTTATGAAGGGTGACGTTAAAGATAAAATAGAAGAATTAACAGATAAGATGACAGAGGCCAGCAATGCATTAAATTATGAGCTTGCTAAAGAATATAGGGATCTGATTCAATCTATTAAATATGTCACAAGTAAGCAGACAATAGATTTAAAGGATCGTATTGATAGGGATATCTTTGGTTATTATATCGATAAAGGATATCTTTCTGTACAGCTCTTTTTTATGAGAGATGGGCATCTTTTATCACATGAATTTAATTTGGTTCCTGTTTCTGATGATTATCAGGAAGATCTGATACAATTTTTAGTATTTTATTATCAGGATAATGCATTACCTAAAGAGCTGCTTATTCCTAAAGATGTAGATGATCACTTATTAAGAGAGGTTATTAATATTAAAATACTAAAACCACAAAAAGGCGAAAAAAAGACGCTTGTAGATATGGCAATAAAAAATGCTAAAGAAGCTTTAGAAAAGAAATTTCTTCTGAAGCAGGCACAAGAGGAAAAAACAGTAAAAGCGATTAAAGAATTAGGAAAACTGCTTCATATTGATACTCCTCATATTATTGAATTATATGATAATTCTAATATTCAGGGAGCCTATGCGGTTGCCGGCATGGTAGTGTTTAAAGATGGGATTGCATCAAAAAAAGATTATCGTAAATTTAAAATAAAAACGGTAGAAGGTCCTGATGATTATGCTAGTATGCGTGAAGTTATTTATCGTCGCTATTACCGTCAGCTTTCTGAAAAAAGAGAAATAGCTGATATGATTATTGTTGATGGTGGGATGGGACAGATTCATGCGGCTTGTGATGTTATTGATGCATTAAAAGTTCCGGTTAAAGTCTGTGGTTTAGCAAAAGATGATAAGCATTCAACTGCTATGCTGTTAGATCGAGAAGGCAAACAAATACCTATTAACCCAAAAAGTCAGTTATTTTTCCTACTGACAAGAATGCAGGATGAGGTTCATCGCTATGCTATCAGTTTTCATAGAAATGTACGTTCTAAATCATTATTTGCGAGTATTTTAGATGATGTAGAAGGTATTGGTGAAAAAAGAAAGAAAAAGCTATTAAATCGATTTAAGAGTGTTAAAAAGATGCGAGAAGCATCATTAGAAGAACTTCAGGAAATATTACCTGAAAAGGTATCTATCAGTCTTTTTAAAATTCTTCATCAAGAAGAATCTTGACATTTTTTAGAGATGAATTATCATGATTAAAGCGAGGTGATCATAATGAAAAGATGGCATTTGTTTTTAATCGTCATTATTATATTTATTGCTACATTTTATAAAATTAATTTAAATTATGATCGTTTCTATCGTGTCAATGGAATTAATAATGATAATCGCGTAATTATTGAAAAGTATTTAAGTAAAGAAGATCAGAATTTTCTTGTAGAAAACCAAATTTCTATCACAAAATTAATCGATTATATGAGTGTCGATCATTTTAATATTAGAAATTATCAGTACTATAATCTTCTTATTGATACAAAAAGATATACTAATAAGAATATTCTTATTAGTACCGGAAACGCTTTAAAAGAGAAATTGACTAAAAAAACATCATCTAATGCATTTGCATTAGCTTCTTCTCTTATTAATAATAATCTGGAAGCCGGCTATCTTAATGACGACAGCTTTAATTTTGATTATTTAAATATTTATATTGCTTTAAAACCTTTATACTCTGATTTAAGATATATTGAGGATACCAAGCAGTATGTTGAAGAACTGACAGATGAAAAAATGAATATGAAGCAGATAGAAGATATGCTTCAAACAGCTGTCAGTGATTATAACAGAGGATCATTAAAAACACTGATTATGAATGCAGGCATATCCAGACGAATTATTCATCCATCATCAGTAACTGCAGTTGTAGATGAAACCAGTTATATTGGATCTTATGAACCGGCTCGTTTAGTACTTATAGAAAATATTCATCGTATGAAATATGTTATGTATTTAGAAAATAACTCTTATTATGCACTTGCATCATTATATAAAGCAATGGGTAATTTAAGTAAAACACTGGTAGTAAGAAAAGCTTATATTTCTTATAACTATCTTCCGGCTTCACAGCAGGGACATAGTGAGTATCAGTTGGGCAATACTGTAGAATTTACAGATTCTTCTTATAATTATAAGGATTTTTCTGATTCTGAAACATCGCGGTGGCTGGAAGCACATGCTCATGAATATGGTTATATATTAAGATATCCGCCTAATAAAGCTTCATCTACAAATAAATCTCATGATGCTCATGTTTATCGTTATGTAGGCAAAAAAGCGGCTAAAGAGATTCATGATAGTCAAAGTACTTTAAATGATTATGTATTAAAGAAGATAGAGGATTAATATGAAAAAAATTGTTGTTATGAGTGATAATCATGGAGATCATGAAAAAACATCACTGCTTAAAGAATTAGAACCGGATGCTTATTTATATGTTCACTGTGGGGATAGTGAAGCAGATAATTCATTAGAATTATCAGGCTATATCTGTGTTGCCGGAAATAATGACTGGGGTCTTGATTTGCCTCGCTATGCTCAATTTAAAGTAGATGAGTTAGAATTTTTAGTAACTCACGGACAGTTCTATGGCTATTTTAATAGAGAAGAATATATGATGAGAGATTTAAAAAATAAAAACTGTGATGTCTTATTATCCGGACATACACATATTCCTTCTCACATTATCAAAAATGGATATCATTTTATTAATCCCGGTTCTACTTCATGGCCAAGAGGAGGATCTCAGGCAGGATATGCTGTCATCTATGTTAATGGTAAAAATCTACAAATAGAGTTCAAGACTTTTTTGTAAAAATACTTGCGTGAATATTTATAGTATGCTAATATAAATCACGTACTAAATATGTCTACGTAGCTCAGCTGGATAGAGCACACGCCTTCTAAGCGTGCGGTCGCGGGTTCGAATCCCTCCGTGGACGCCATTTCATTAATTAATCACTTCTTATGGAGTGATTTTTTATATTTTGCTTAATCAGTATTAAAAAGATAAGTAACAAACACTCGATTAGTCCATTAATGCATCCACAAAAGAAATAGATTGTCAAGATAAATAAAAAAGCAGAGCTTATTAGATGTAATAATTGTAAAGATTGATTATAATTAGTATAAGATAAGTGGTAAATATAGTGTATTAAAACAATAAGAATTATAAACACACTTAATTGAATAAGCATAACATGTAATGTTCCATTTACTGTATGAACTTTGTAAGGAAACAATAATCCTGTATACATAAGCAAAGCTGCGAGTAAAACAAATTTATTTTTAGTATATTTAAAAAAACTATATGAATAGTAGACTATGAATAGAAAAAAATAAAAAAGAATGTAATAATGATATTGAGGCATATTACTTAGAATTGTAATATTTTCACTCAGAATAGAATTTCTGGTTGTAAAATAAATCATGAATAATAAAAATAATAAATCAGTCATAAAAACTCCTTTACTCTATTATAGGTTTTTATTATGTTTTTTCAAATATTTGTGTTATTATGTAGTTGTTGAAATACATTGGAAAGAAAGGAATTGTAATGAAAAGAGATCAAATTAAAATACTTCCTATCGGCGGACAAGCTGAATTAGGAAAAAGCATGTACTGTATTGAAATAAATAATAGTATTTTCATAATAGATGCCGGTCATCGATTTCCGGATTTAGATAAATTAGGAGTAGATATCATCATTCCTAGCTTTGATTATCTATCTGAAAGAAAGAATGATATTGCTGCAATTATTATTACTCATGCCCATGATGATGTAATGGCAGCTTTGCCTTACTTGCTTAAAGAAGTGGGAGATGTTCCTGTTTATGCACCTGCTTTAACTGTCGATCTTATCGAACAGATGATTGAACATTTTGAAAGAAGTACTAAGACTTCACTAAACATTAACTTGAATAGAGTAAAAAGAGATGCTTCTATTGAAATTGCCGGTAGAAATATTGAATTTTTCCCAATCACACATTCTATTCCGGGAACTGTTGGCGTTGCGATTGATACAAGTGAAGGATATATTGTTTATGGAAGTGAATTTATTATAGACTTTGGAGCTCCTGAAGGTTTTAAGTGTAATTTGCAGAAAATGCTTGAAATAGGCAAAAAAGGTGTTTTAGCATTGATGGTTGAATCTACATATGCTAAAAAAGAAGGATATACATCACCTAATCATAAATTAACTAATAAAATAGAGCATCTGTTTGAAGAGGCAAGCGGAAGAATTATTATTTCTTCCTATGCTCAAAATGTATTTAGAACTCAAGAGATTGTTGAGTTAACTAAAAAATATCATCGTCAGATTGTTTTTTATGGAAGAGATAAATATGATAAGACAAATTCTATTTTGAGAATTGGTAAGACAATGAGAAAGCCCGTAATCGAAGTGCCATTAAAGAATCTTGGCAGCAAAGAAAATGTTGGTAATCCAGTTAAGGACAGAAACTATGTTATTTTATTAAGTGGTGCACCACATACTATTTATACTGATATTTCTGATATATTAGATGGCGGAGATGATTTAAAGCTAAGAAAGGGCGATACATTTATTGTTGCTTCTCCCGTTCTTCCAGGAACTGAAAAAATTGCGGTTAAGGTGCATAATGATTTGTATAAAAGTGAAGCTGATAAGATTGCTATTTTGAAAAACAAAGATCTTCAATCTATGCATGCTTCCAGTGAAGATATAAAGGTTCTTATTCAAATGTTTAATCCTCGCTATTTTATACCTATTAAAGGTGAATATCAGCATTTTATTGCTAATGCTAATGTAGCAAAAAGTATGAATATTGATGATGATCATATTATTATTATTGATAATGGTGAAGAAATTACTTTTGACAAAGGAAAGCTATTAGATGATCGTCATGTGATTGATATTGAAGATGTTATGGTGGATGGAAGTGGCATCGGTGATGTCGGAGAAAAGGTTATTGATGATCGTATTCAGTTATCCAATGATGGTGTTGTTGTTGTTGGAATCACAATTGATCGTCATACAAAAGAAATCATTGCTCAGACAGATTGTCAGACCAGAGGCTTTGTTTATTTAAAAGATTCACAATATATTATTAAAAAAATTATTGAACTATGTGAAGAGGAAGTTGCCAAGCTTAAACTGAATCCTTATAAAGATATGCAGGAAGTCAGAAATGCTATGCGTGATGCTTCAATGAAGTATATTATGAAAGAGATAGGGAAGAAACCTGTTTTTATCAGTGTTGTAATTGAAGTATAAGCCTTTTGGCTTATACTTTTCATTTGTAGGATTTTTTGCTATAATCATTCATACGAGGAGAGTTGTAATGGCACAAAGAACAAAGAAAAAATCACAATCAGCAAGTGTTCATATGACACCTTTATCACGTCGTATCATTGCTTTAATATTTTTATTTTTAATTATTGTATCTGCTTTTCAGATGGGAAAGTTAGGAGCTTATTTTCATATCTTTTTTGTTTTCTTTTTTGGTTCCGTAGTTGTTTATCTGTTTTATATTCTAGTAGGAATTCTTTCTCTCTATACTCTATATTCAGGACTTTTTTATCATTTTTTATCAGCTGAAATCATGGGAGCATTCTTATTATTTATTTCAGCTGAAATGCTTTTGCTTGTACAGAAAGATTTTAAGGGAATCACAATATTTGTTAATTATCTGAAACATCGCTCATATCCTCAGGGAGGATTGTTTGGTGCTTTATTTTATGGTCTTTTCAGTCAGCTGTTTGATGTTGTTGGAGCTTTGATAGGAGCATTATTAATTCTTTCTATTGCTATAATTCTTTTATATAGCTTTATTTATTCACACTATAAGAATTATCGTAATGCTCACCCTAAAAAGAATATAGAAAAAAATGTAGAGCCGATAAAAGAAGAATCAAATAAAATAATGATCAGAAAGAAAACTCCTAAATTCTTTGATTTTATGAAACAGGAAAAGGAAATAACATTATTTCCTGATGATGTCTTTGAAGATCATCAGGATAGCTATATTGAATCGGAAATTACTGATGCCTTCTCATTTAATGAGAATACCTTAAAATTGGATATCGAAGAAAAAACTAAAACTAAACAGAAAAATAAACCAATAGAAAAAAAAGAAACTATTATTGAACATAATCCTCAAATTATAAGCAGTTATCAGCTTCCTACTTATAAGCTTTTAAATCCGATTACAAGGAATAAGAAAGGTAATGACGATAGCAGAGCAGCAAAATCTACAGCTTTACTTTTAGAAAATTTATTAAAACAATTTGGTGTTAATGCTCATGTTGAAGATTACCATATTGGACCTACTGTTACTAAATATGAATTAAAACTGGATATTGGAACACGAGTTAATAAGATTCTTTCATTACAGGATGATATTCAGTTGGCTTTAGCCGCTAAAGAAATTCGTATTGAAGCTCCTATTCCGGGTAAACCTTTTGTAGGTGTAGAAATACCTAATAAATCACCTTCAATGGTTCCATTTAATGAAATATTTCAGTTAGCTATGAGACATAAAAGCTGGAGTAATAAACTTGCCGTACCTTTAGGTAAGGATATTGAAGGTAATCTTGTGGTAGCAGAACTTAATAAAATGCCTCACTTATTGATTGCAGGTGCTACCGGCTCCGGAAAATCAGTTTGTGTTAATGTTATTATTACAAGTTTATTGATGAAGGCATCTCCTGAAGAAGTGCGTCTGATTTTAGTAGATCCAAAAAAAGTTGAATTATCTAATTATAATGGTGTTCCTCATTTATTAGCACCCGTTGTCACTGATGCCAAGAAAGCTGCCGGTGTACTTCAGGAAGTTGTCAATGAAATGGAAAGACGTTATGAAGTATTTGCTGCTAACAATCAGCGTAATATTTCTAGCTATAATGAATTTGCAGGAAACTATAATAATAGTCATGATGATAAGAAAGAAATTATGCCTTATCATGTTGTTATTCTTGATGAAGTTGCTGATTTGATGATGGTTGCCAGTAAGACTGTTGAAGATTGTATTATGAGAATTTCACAAATGGCTCGTGCAGCAGGTATTCATATGATTGTTGCAACTCAAAGACCATCAACTAATATTATAACAGGGGTTATTAAAGCTAATATTCCTTCACGTATTGCTTTTGCGGTTTCATCACAAATTGATTCTCGTACTATTCTAGATGCTTCCGGTGCTGAAAAACTATTAGGAAAAGGAGATATGCTTTTTTCACCAATGGACGCTTCATCTCCTGTAAGAGTACAAGGAGCATATGTTGATGATTCAGAAGTAGCTAGAATTGTTGACTTTGCTTCTCATCAGATGGAAACAAACTATGAAGATAAATATGTAAATGCTAAAGAGCTTTCTAATGATAAAAGTAATAGTGGTGATGATCCTTTTGCTCAAGAAGATGAAGAATATGAAGAATGTCGAGATTTCGTTATTCAGATGCAGAAAGCATCAACTTCTTTATTGCAGAGAAAGTTTCATATTGGCTATAATAAAGCAGCCAGAATCATGGATCAATTAGAAGAAAATGGTGTTATTGGACCACAGATTGGTTCTAAGCCTAGAGAAGTTTATATTCAAAGTTATTCAGAAGAGCAACTATAATAGTTGCTCTTTTAACTTTTAGACTTTAAAAACTTAGTCATGCGTGATAAAATAAGTATATAAATCATTTAAGGAGGATTTTTTAAGATGAAAAAAGTATTGGCATCCGCAGTCGTACTATCAATGGTGTTAGTTGGATGTGGAAGCAAAAGTAACAAAGCTGAACTTGCTATGATTACTGACTCTGGTGATATCAATGACAAGTCATTCAATCAGGCCGCATGGGAGGCAGTAAAAGAGTATGGCACAAAGAACAAGCTGAGTTACAAGTATTATAAGCCTGCTTCATTTGATACTGCCGGCTATAAATCACAGATTAAAAGCGCTGTGTCTAATGGAGCTAAAGTTGTTGTCCTTCCGGGATTTAAGTTTGCTGCTGCTATTGGAAAAATTCAGGAAGATTCAGCTTATAAGGACGTTAAGTTTATTTTGATTGACCATCAGCCCCAGACAGAAGATGGTAAATTAATTGAACCAAAAGAAAATGTATTTTCAGCAAACTACAAAGAATATCAGCCTGGCTATTTAGCCGGTTATGCAGCTGTTAAAGATGGCTATACTAAGCTTGGATTTATGGGCGGTATTGCTCTTCCAGCTGTTATTAACTATGGATATGGCTATTTACAGGGTGCTAATGATGCAGCTAAGGAATTAAAAACTAAAATAGAAGTTAAATACTGGTATTCTGGTACATTTAATGAATCACCTGATATTGCTACTAAAGCAAAAGGATGGTACAAAGCAGGAACTGAAGTTATCTTCTCTTGCGGTGGACAGATTTGTAATTCTATCTTCTCAGCAGCAACTGAAACTAAAAAGAAAGTTATCGGTGTTGACTCAGATCAGAAACAACAATCTGATACTGTTATTACTTCAGCTATGAAGAATGTTAAAGGTACAGTTACTAAACAGTTAGAATTAATTTATAGTAATAAATTTAAAGGTGGCGTAAATTTATTAGATGCTAAGGGTGGCTTTGTTGGTCTGCCTGATGATTTTTCTAGATTTAAGAAATTCACAAAAGCTGATTATGAAAAAATATACAATGATGTAAAAGACGATAAAGTAAAAATCATTTCATCTAATGATGTTGATAAGAAGGCTAAGGGTAGTCCAAATGCTGAACAGCTAAAGAAGGTTTTAACTAATACTACTGTTGCATACGAAAAATAATGTAGTTATGTCTAACTTAAAAACGGATTGATATGTACCCAGAATTCTGGACACATATTTATGAGCTAGGCTGAACACATGGATGTTATCCTGTATTTTACAGGTGGCATCCATTTTGTTTTCGCCTGAATTCTTTTGTTGTTATAATAATCTATATACTCTGCAACAGCCTTCGAGAATTCTTCAAAAGAAGAATAGTCCTTTTCATGACCATAATACATCTCGTTTTTTAACCTTCCAAAGAATGACTCCATAATACAATTATCATAGCAATTCCCTTTTCGTGACATTGATTGGATAATTCCGTGTTCCTGTAAAATATTTCTGAAATAAGCATGTTGATATTGCCAACCTTGATCCGAATGAAATATAAGATCTTCAACATTGGGAAACTTATCTAAAGCTCTATCCAGCATTCTTACTATCTGTTCAAGATTTGGAGTAGTTGATAAATCATATGAAACAATCTCGTTTGTATTCATGTCTAGTACCGGCGATATATAACACTTTCCCCATGAAAAATTGAACTGAGATATATCTGTTGTCCATTTCTGTAATGGTGCAGTTGTTGTGAAATCTCTATCTATTATGTTATCTGCAATCTTTCCAACTTTGCCTTTGTATGAGTGATATTTTTGCTTTGGACGTTTTCCGGACAAGCTGGCTTCATGCATAAGACGCTGAACTCGCTTATGGTTTATCTTGTGTCCACGATTTACAAGTTCTTGATGAACTCGTCTTACTCCGTATCTACGTTTGTTCTCTTCAAAAATACTTTTGATTTCTTCTAGTAATTCTTGATTACGTTCAGCAACAACATCTTTTCTGTTAAGTTCAAAATAATAGGTAGATTTAGCCATAGGCACAGCTTTAAGGAGATACTTTAATTTGTATCCATTCTTGCGGAGTTCTTTGATGATTGCTGCTTTTTCGCCTTGAGTCGCGCAGCTTCCTTTTCTTCTCTCAAGGCGATCTCTTTTTTTATTACTTCTATTTCTGCTTTCATATATTCGTTTTCAGCTCTTAATCTGATTAATTCTTCATATTCAGATTCATTTGGTTTTGGTGGTTTTCTAGTACCTATTTTTTTCATATCCGGATTCTTTGATTTTCGACCTTTCTTTTTATTGATAAGTCCATTATAACCAAAAATCTTATATTTGCGAACCCACTGATATAACATACCATCACTAATTCCAGCATTAAATGCCACTGATTTGTATGATTCACCTGCAATCACTTTAGCCACAAGTTCAAGTTTAGCTTCCGGAGTCCAATTTTTGTTGTGAGCCTTATGGCGAAGAGCATCCGATCCGTTTGCCTCTTCAATTCGAACCCATTCTCTAACTTTATTTCGAAAGATTTTGGTATCGATCCCCTCAGGAGTATCAGGATAAATTCCTTGATAATACATTTCAACACATTTTTTCTTAAATTCATAGCTATAACGCATAAAAATACCCTCCTTACTGATTGTCCAGTAAAGAGGGTACATATCA
>NZ_KB446647.1:207874-322065 GCF_000340375.1 Eggerthia catenaformis OT 569 = DSM 20559 | reverse complement strand
ATATATTAAAATTCTATAATTTTATGAAAGAATGTTTTGTAAACAGAGGATTTATAGTATAATAAAAAGGAAAGGGGTTGGAAATAGTGTCATATGCTATTGAAATGCTTAATATCACGAAAGAATTTCCCGGTATTAAAGCAAATGACAATATCACTCTTCAAGTAAAGAAGGGTGAAATTCATGCACTTTTAGGTGAGAATGGTGCTGGAAAGTCTACATTAATGAGTGTACTGTTTGGTCTTTATCAACCTGATGAGGGTCAAATTAAGATTAATGGAAATGCTGTTAAGATTAATGATCCGAATGATGCAAATAAATATAATATTGGAATGGTACATCAACATTTTAAATT
The DNA here is from genome assembly GCF_000340375.1 of Eggerthia catenaformis OT 569 = DSM 20559. Classification (GTDB taxonomy): domain Bacteria; phylum Bacillota_I; class Bacilli_A; order Erysipelotrichales; family Coprobacillaceae; genus Eggerthia; species Eggerthia catenaformis. Next base: position 321,710 of record NZ_KB446647.1, on the reverse strand, counting down.
AGTACACAATTTTACTGTATTGGAGAATATTATTCTTGGTATTGAAGAAAAAGGAGCTTTTGGTATTCTAAAAAGAGATAATGCTCGTAAAAAGGTTGTTGAGCTTTCTACAAAATATCATTTGAATGTTGATCCTGATGCAATTATTGAAAATATTACTGTGGGTATGCAGCAGCGTGTTGAAATATTAAAAATGCTTTTTAGAGATAATGATATTCTTATTTTTGATGAACCAACTGCTGTTTTGACTCCTCAGGAAATTGATGAACTGATGCAAATTATGAAAAAATTAAAGAATGAAGGAAAATCAATTATTTTCATTACTCACAAACTTAATGAAATTAAGGCTGTAGCTGATCGTTGTACAATTATTCGTAAAGGGAAATATGTTGATACGGTTGATATAGCTGATGTAACAAAAGAGCAACTGTCTGAAAAAATGGTAGGGCATAAAGTTAATTTTATTGTTGATAAAACTGATGCTAATCCCGGTGATACAGTATTAAAGGTAGATCATCTGACTTATCATCCTAAAACAGCTAATAAAGCCTTATTAAATGATATTTCTTTTGAAGTAAGAAAAGGAGAAATTGTTTGTATTGCCGGTATTGATGGTAACGGACAGACTGAGCTTATATATAATCTGACAGGTTTAAAAACGCCTACTAGTGGAAAAATTTTATTGAATGATCAGAATATTACAAAAAAGTCTATTAGAAGCCGTAATGATTCCGGTATGAAATGTATTCCTGAAGATAGACATAAGCATGGTCTTGTTTTGGATTATTCTTTGATGGAAAATCTTAATTTAAAACAGTATTATAAAGAACCGTTTTCTAAAAATAATTTATTAAAATTTGATCAGATGAATGAATATGCAGAAAAGCTGATTGAACAATATGATGTACGTAGCGGAGAGGGTGCTAAATCATCAGCACGAGGTATGTCCGGCGGAAATCAGCAAAAAGCTATTGTTGCCAGAGAAATAGAGGCGGAAGGAGATTTACTGATTGCTGTGCAGCCTACTAGAGGATTAGATGTAGGAGCTATTGAATTTATTCATAAGAGAATTATTGCAGCCAGAGATGCTGGTAATGCTGTTTTATTAATTTCACTGGAATTAGATGAAGTTATGAATGTTAGTGATAGAATTCTTGTCATTTATGAAGGTGAGATTGTAGGTGATCTTGATCCTAAACAAACAAATATACAAGAATTAGGTTTATATATGGCCGGTTCAAAGAGAGGTACACAGTATGAAAAATAAATTTGCTGAGCTGCTGCATAAAGAAAGTGTAAATTCTTTTGTTGCCTCATTAATTGCAATTTTCTTCGGTTTACTGTTTGGTGTTCTTATTATTTTTATTTCATTTCCACAAGGTGCTTTGGAATGCTTTGGCATTTTACTCGCTGGAGGTTTTTATAAAGGTCTGGAATCATTATCAATGGTATTCTATACTGCTACACCAATTATGCTGACAGGTCTTTGTATTGCGTTTGCCTATAAATGTGGTGAATTTAATATTGGAGTACCGGGACAATATTTAGTGGGTTCATTTGTAGCTATGTTTATTGCGATTAGATGTACTTTTATTCCTGCTCCTCTTACATGGCTTGCTGCTGTTATTGCTGCCGGTCTTGCCGGTATGGTATGGGCATTGATCCCTGGTATTTTAAAGGCATATCGTAATGTTAATGTAGTTATTTCAGGAATTATGATGAATTATATTGGCTTGCTGCTGGTTATTCAGGGGATTAAGAGTACTATTTATAATTCAGAAGGTGCTGAGTCAATGACGGTAGAACAATCTCGCAGCCTGCCGCGTACTTTTATAGATGATTTTTTTACATCTGATGCAGAACTTCGCTTTTTTGTTGGAATAATTATTGCGGTTTTATTATGTGTATTGGCATGGTTTATTATGAATAAGACAGTATTCGGATATGAATTAAAAGCTTGCGGATTTAATAAAGAAGCTGCTAAATATGCTGGAATGAATGAAAAAAGATGTATTATTATGTCAATTGCTATTGCAGGGTTCTTTGCCGGAGTAGGTGGAGCACTGCCATATTTATCAGGTGCCGGACGTAAACTTCAGATTGTTGAGAAATTACCTGCTGAAGGTTTCAATGGTATTCCAATCGCATTACTTGGATTTTCTAACCCTATTGGATGTATCTTTGCCGCTTTGTTTATCGGTTATTTAAATGTTGGTGGCAATTATCTTCAGTCTTTAAATGTTCCAATTGAAGTTATTGATGTTATTGTTGCTATTATTATCTATTTTGCTTCATTTACTTTACTTATTAAGACAATATTGAATAAAAAAGCAAAATCTGTTAAAGGAGGTAAATAAATAATGCATATCATTTATTTCTTGTTTTCTCAGACATTATTATTTGCTATCCCATTACTGATTGTAGCATTAGGCGGCATGTTTTCTGAACGAAGCGGTGTTGTCAATCTGGCTCTTGAAGGTATCATGGTTATGGGAGGTTTTGGTGGTATTCTCTTTATGCATCATATGCAAAATGCGATGATTCTTAGTGGTACGCCTTTATTGCTTGCATCACTTCTTGTTGCCGGGATAGTAGGCTTGATTTTCTCATTACTTCATTCATTTGCTGCTATTCATTTAAAAGCGGATCAGACAATTTCCGGTACTGCTTTAAATATGTTAGGTCCTGCATTAGCTATTTTTGTTGCTAAAACTCTTCAGGACGGAGTACAGAACATTACTTTTGAAAATGAATTTAGAATTGCATCAATTCCGATATTATCTAAAATTCCTTTTATTGGTCCAATGTTTTTTGAAAATTTTTATCTCACAACTTTTTTAGGAATAATCATCTTGCTTATTTCGTGGTATGTATTGATAAAAACTAAATTAGGTCTTCATATCAGATCATGTGGTGAGAATCCTCAGGCTGCTGATGCTGCCGGTATCAGTGTTTATAAGATTAGATATATTGGCGTATCTATTTCCGGATTTTTAGCCGGTATAGGAGGCTTAGTTTATATTCTTCCAATTTCTACTGAATTCACCGGAACTGTTGCCGGCTATGGTTTCTTGGCATTAGCAGTTATGATTTTTGGTAACTGGACTCCATGGAGAATTGCCGGTGCATCTTTCTTCTTTGGTATTACTAAAACATTGGCTTATACTTATGGCTCTATTCCATTTCTGGCTTCTTTATCACTTCCAGATACAGTTTATAAGCTCATTCCTTACGTTGCTACGCTTGTTTTACTGGCATTTACTTCTAAACATTCAGCAGCTCCATTAGCTGATGGTATTCCTTATGATAAATCTAAACGATAAGAGTCGCAATGCGACTCTTTTTAAGTCTTTTACTTTTTAAATTATATAGATTATTATATAATAACTAGGGAGGATTTTATGAAAACAGATTATCAAGTGAATGGATATACTTTACATGTAATTCCATCAGATAAATTTAAAGATATTACAATTTCAGTTTATTTCAAAAAGGACTTATCTAAAAAGAATAAAACTTTAAGAAGTATATTAGGCTTTGTGATGGCAGCAGCTACATCACATTATCCATCACAAAAACAATTAGCCGGCTATTTAGAAGAACTATATGGTGCTAATTTATCTGTCAATGTTATGACTAAAGGGCAAAGCGATATTATTTGCTTTAAAACAGTGGCAGTTAATCAGGAATATCTTCCTGATCATTCACCAATGCTTTTATCACAGATAAATCTTATAAAAGATGTTATTTTCAATCCTTTTGTAAAAAACAATAGTTTTGATCATACCTTAACAGAATTGAAGAAAAATGAAATAAAAGCCCGTATACAAGCCTCACTGGATGATAAAGTTACCTATTCAGCAAATCAGCTATTTTCCTTAATGGGACATGGAACACCATTAGAAATATCTTCTACAGGCTATTTGGAAGATATTGAATCTATTACAGAAAAAGATCTTTATGAAGCCTATATAGATATGATTCATAATGATGAAAAACATGTTTATATAGCCGGTCATATTAAAGAAGAGGATATTGCTTTATTTAATACTCTTTCATTTCCTCAGTCAAAGCCTCAGCTTTTAAGCTGTTATCATTTTAAAAGTACACATAAAGATTTTGTAGAAATTATTGAAAAACAAAATATTATCCAATCAAAGCTTAATCTTGGGTATCAAACTGATACTTATTTCTTAGATGATGATAATGAAGCTATGACAGTGTTTTCTGATTTGTTGGGTGGTTATTCACAATCAAGACTTTTCTTAAATATACGTGAGAAAAACAGTCTTTGCTATTATATTAATAGCATCTATGATCCATATCATGGTGTTATGAGTATTTCCAGTGGAATTGAAATGGAGAACTATCAGAAAGTAAAAGAACTGATTAATTATGAGATTAATGAATTAAGAAAGGGACATTTTTCAAAAGAAGAATTAGAAATGACTAAGATGATGATTATATCTTCACTTGCTAAAGCTTATGATTCTATACCTTATCTTATTTCTCTTGCATTTAATAGAGATATCATCAGAAAAAAACAGTCAATAGAAGACTATATAGAAGTAATAAACAAAGTTAAAAAAGAAGATATTCAAAGATGTGCAGAAAAAATCAGATTGGATACAGTTTATTTTTTAACAAGAAAGGAATTCCATGGATAAAATATATTACTCAGATATTAAAGAAACACTTTATCATGAAAAAATGAAAAATGGTCTTGAGGTGTTTTTAATGCCTAAAGATAATTTTAATAAGACATATGGTCTTTTTACTACTGATTTTGGATCAATAGACAGATCATTTATACCTTTAGGAAAAGAAAATATGATTACTGTACCAGATGGAGTTGCTCATTTTCTAGAACATAAGATGTTTGATCTGAAAAATGGAGATGCTTCAGAAGAATTTGCTAAATTGGGAGCATCAAGTAATGCTTATACTTCTAATGTACGCACTTCTTATTTGTTTTCTACAACACAAAATGAAAATGAATGTACAGAACTTCTTCTTGATTTTGTTCAAGAACTGAATGTTACAGAAGAATCAGTTGAAAAAGAAAAGGGCATTATTATTCAGGAAATAGGTATGTATGATGATAATCCTGATTGGCAGTCTTACTTTGGAGCAATCAAAAATCTGTATCATCAACACCCTGTAAAAATAGATATTGCCGGTACTGCTGATACAGTTAGAAAAATTGATAAGACTATTTTATATGATTGCTATCGTACATTCTATCAGCCAAGTAATATGGTCTTATTCATAGCAGGACATATTCAACCTGATAAGTTAATGGATATTATTAGAGATAATCAGGATAAGAAATCTTTTGTTTCCATGCCGCTGGTGACAAGAGGTGATTATCAGGAAGATAAAAGTGTTTTTTGTAGAAGAGAAGTCAAATATATGGATGTATCGGCAAGTAAGGTTTCTATTGCTTTAAAAATTAATGATATACCATCTAATATTCAAGACAGATTAAACAGAGAACTTGCTTTTACTATCTTACTGGATATGTTATTTAGCAAATCAAGTGATATAAGAGAAGAATGGACTCTAAGAGAGTTAATTAATGATTCATTTGATGTTACATTTATACAAGAGAGAGATTATTCTTTATTTTTTATGTCTAGTGATACTGAAAAGACTAATGAATTAGAAGAAGTTTTTCATCAATTTATTAAAAATATGAAAGATTATTCTGCTGATCCGGTTATATTTGAAAGAATGAAAAAGAAAAATATAGGAATGATTATTCAGGCATTTAATTCACCTGAAACAATTGCTTCATTATTCAGCAGATATTATTTTGAGGGAATTAATGCTTTTGATTTGATATCTTTAATTAATAATTTAGATATTAAAGAAATTAGAAAGATATCAAATTTATTTGATGATGATTTAACTTCGACTTTTCTTATCATCCCGGAGGGTAAGAATATTGACTAAAGTAAATGCTATGATATAATGTGGATGACCTAAGAGTATATGCATTTCCTACATATTTGATAAGGGAATCTGATAATTATCATTTGTGTTGAAGACCTATTTAATTAGGGATCCTAATAATGATGATAAGATACCCACCTGTATATACAACAGGGATAGTCAAGTCTCTTAGGTCATTTTTAAGGAGCTTATTATGAATCAAGAAATGGATTTATTAATTAAAGAAATTAATTTTTTAGCTAATAAAAAGAAAACTGAAGGTCTGACTGATGAAGAATTGGTAAAACAGAAAGCTTTACGTGATAAGTATATTGAGAATTTCAGAAAAGGATTTCGTCAGGAACTTGAACATATCCGGGTGATTGATTCTCAAGGAAATGATGTAACTCCAAGAAAGATGAGAAAAGTGAATTAAGAGGTGTTCATAGCACCTTTTTTATGTTATTCTATGAAAGAATGCTATATAGGGGGAAATTATAAGAATGGATACAAATTTATCAATAGCGACCATTAGATCACTTGGTATTGATATGATTAATAAAGCTAAATCAGGACATCCGGGTATGGTATTAGGATCTGCACCCGCACTTTATACACTTTTTACTAAACAGCTTGCAGTGAATCCGCAATTACCGGATTGGCAGAATAGGGATCGCTTTGTATTAGCAAGTGGACATGCTAGTGCGTTATTGTATAGTTTATTGCATCTTTCCGGTTATGATTTAAGTATAGAAGATTTAAAGCAATTTAGGCAGTGGAGAAGCAAAACTCCGGGACATCCTGAATATAAATTAACACCCGGTGTTGATGCTGCTTCCGGGCCATTAGGGCAAGGTATTCCAATGGCTATTGGAATGGCTATGGCTGAAAAGTTCCTTGCTGAAAAATTCAATAAAGAAGATCTCCAAATTGTTGATCATTACACTTATGCACTTTGTGGTGATGGCGATATGCAAGAAGGTGTTACATACGAAGCATCATCACTTGCTGGACACTTATCTTTAGGAAAATTAATTATTATTTATGATGCTAATGATGTAACGTTAGATGGACCATTAAGCTATTCTTTTTCAGAAAATGTTAAACAGCGGTATTTAGCTATGAACTGGCAGGTTATTGAAGTTGCTGATGGAAATGATACTAATAGTCTTGCTAAAGCCCTTAAGAAAGCAAAAAAAGAGATATATAAGCCTACAATCATTATTATGAAAACTATTATCGGCTATGGATCATCTAATCAGGGTACTAATAAAGTCCACGGCAATCCCTTAGGAGATAAAGATGGAAAACAGACAAAATTAAATTATCATTTTGATTATGAAAATTTTTATGTTCCTGATGAAGTTTATAATGATTTTAAAAAGAATGTTTTTAATAGAGGAAAACGCCAATATAAAAAATGGGTTACTCTTTTAGAACAATATAAAAATACATATCCTAACGATTATGAAAGTTATAAAAAAGCTATTAATGGGGAGTACCATTTGGATTATTCTGAACTGTTGTCTGAATATGATATTTCCAGCTGTGAAGCAACAAGAGATACAAGCAGGAAAGTTATTCAATATACTGCTAAGCAGAATCCTACTTTTTTATCAGGAACTGCTGATTTAGCATCTTCAACAAAGACTTTGATTGATGGAGAAGATCGTTATTCGCCCGAAAATTATCAAGGCAGAAACCTTTATTTTGGTATCAGAGAATTTGCTATGGTTTCAATCATGAATGGATTAACTTTACATAAAGGAATTAAAGTATCTGCCGGTGGTTTTTTAGTGTTCAGTGATTATTTTAAGCCGGCTTTGCGTATGGCTTGTTTAATGAAACTTCCTATTATCTTACCGTTATCCCATGATTCAATTGCGGTTGGAGAAGATGGCTCAACTCATCAGCCTGTAGAACAACTGGCAATGCTGCGTTCAATGGTTAATATGCATGTTTTTAGACCGGCTGATGCTAATGAATTAATGGCTTGTTGGAAAATAGCCTTAGAAACAAAAGATAGTCCTAGTGCTCTTATTCTAACTCGCCAGAAAGTCGATAATATTACTCAGGCTACTTATGAACAGGTTTTAACAGGAGCTTATGTTGTTTCTTATGAAAAAGAAACATTAGATGGAATTATTATAGCTACAGGATCTGAAGTCAGTCTTGCCTTAAAAGCACAAAAAGAGCTTTATTATAAAGGTAAGGATGTAAGAATTGTATCTATGCCATGTAATGAACTCTTTGATTTACAATCTGATGATTATAAAGAATCAGTATTACCATCCCAGTGTCGCAGACGCTTATCAGTTGAGATGGCCAGTGACTTTGGCTGGAGCAAATATGTAGGATTGGATGGCTTATCATTATCTGTTAATACTTTTGGAGCATCTGCTCCAGCAGATATTATTATTAAAAATTACGGATTTACTGTTGAAAATGTTGTAAATACTTATTTAAAACTTAAATAAGATGACAATTAAAAAGAAGTTTGATATAATTCTAATATTACTGGAGGTGTAAGTAATGGAAATAGCTGGATATATTATTTGTACCATCATTGGAGCAATTGTTGGCTTTTTCTTAGCTCGTTATAACTTTAAGAAAAATCTGAAAAAGAATCCGCCAATTAATGAAAAAATGATTCGTGCAATGTTTAGGGAAATGGGACGTAAACCAAGTGAAGTACAAATCAATAGAATTATGAAAAGTATTAATGATCAGTATAAATAAAGCTATCTGTCTCTATTTATGCATCAAAATAAAAAACCAAGTATATTGCTTGGTTTTTTTAAAGCCATGAAACTTTATTTTCAGTTTTATTTTTTATTCGTTCTATATTACTGCGATGCTTATAAACAATCAATAAAACGATACATAAGTTTGTAAATATGCCAGAAAGGCTATATCCAATAAATGGTGAAGCAATTAGAATCGCAATAGAACCTAAAATTGACGAAAGCGAAACATATTTGCTGATCTTTAAAGTTATCATAAAAACACAAACACCGATAATAAAACCAATCCAGTTTGTATATAAAGCATAAGCTATTGCACTGGAAACTCCTTTGCCGCCTTTAAAACCGGCAAATATAGGATAACAGTGCCCAAGAATACAAATAAATGCACAAGGGTATATAATATCAGGATTAATATTGAAATGTGATGCAATCATTTTTACTATTGCGATTGCTACAATACATTTGCTGGCATCTAGTAATATAACAGAAAAACCTGCTTTTTTACCCAATACTCTGCCGGCATTAGTGCCTCCTAAATTTCCGGATCCTTTCTCTCTGACATCTGTATGATAAAATAACTTGCCTATAACTAAAGCAAAGGGAACTGACCCATACAAATAACTTAAGAGAAAGCAAACAATGGTTATTAGTATATTCATAAGCTCACCTCATTTAAAAATTATACATGACTTTTTAATATTTGCATAGTTTCTCATATGAATTTTTTAAGAAAATAAATAGTATCAGATATTTCTAAATGATTATATCTTCAACTTTTATTAAAAACATGATAAAATAAGGAGTCATTAAGGAGTGTGAAAGAATGTCAAATAATCATTATGATGAATCAGATATACAAATACTAAAAGGTCTAGAAGCAGTCAGAAAAAGACCGGGAATGTATATTGGTTCTACTGATCATCGTGGATTACATCATTTAGTATGGGAAATTGTAGATAATTCTATTGATGAAGCTATTGCCGGATATGGTAAAAAGATTACAGTCACTTTACATAAAGATAATAGCGTGACTGTTACTGATGAAGGACGTGGTATGCCAACAGGTATTAATGCAGAAACAGGAAAACCTACTACTGAAGTTATTTTAACTGTTTTACATGCAGGCGGAAAATTTTCTGCTGAAGGCGGTTATAAGACATCAGGAGGTCTGCATGGAGTAGGGTCTTCTGTTGTAAATGCATTAAGTGAATTACTGGAAGTAATAGTTTATCGTGATGGTGAAATACACTATCAGAAATTTGAAAAGGGAGCTACACAGATAAGCAAGCTAAAGAAGCTTGGTAAAACAAATAAAACAGGAACTACTATTCATTTTCTTCCTGATAAAAGTATTTTTAATAAGATTAATTTTAACTTTTCCACAATAAGTGAACGATTAAGAGAAGATGCTTTTCTGCTTAAAGGGATTACAATGGAGCTTATTGATGAGAGAACAAAGCCTGAAAGAAAAGAAAGTTATTTTTATGATAATGGTTTAGAAGCTTTTATTGAATGGATTAATAATGATAAAAAAGCTATTTCTAAGGTTATTAATATTGATGATACAAGCAAAGAAATTGAAGTGGAATTGGCTTTGCAGTTTACTGATGGGTATCAGGAGAATATTGTTTCTTTTGTTAATCTGGTAAGAACTAATGATGGGGGAACTCATGAAATGGGATTTAAGTCCGGATTAACAAAGGTTTTTAATGAATATGCAAGAAAATATAATTTTTTAAAAACAAAGGATAAGAATCTTGAAGGAACAGATGTTAGGGAAGGCTTAACAGCAATCATATCTGTTAAAATACCTGAACAGTATCTCCAGTTTGAAGGTCAGACAAAATCAAAGCTTGGATCTCCTATTGCTCGTAACATATTAGAAAATGTGACTCAGGAGCGTATTAATTATTATTTAGAGGAAAACAAAGCTGAAGCAGAAGAGCTTATTAAGAAAATGATTAAAGCTGCCGGAGCTAGAAATGCTGCCAGAAAAGCAAGAGAGTTGGCAAGAACCGGTAAGTCTAAAAGGGAAAAGCAAATTCTTTCAGGTAAACTTGCTCCAGCACAGTCTAAAAACAAGCATAAAAATGAACTATACCTGGTAGAGGGAGATTCTGCCGGCGGAAGTGCAAAACAGGGTAGAGATCGTAGATTTCAGGCTATTTTGCCTTTAAGAGGTAAAGTTGTTAATACTGAAAGAGCCAGTATGGCAGACATTATAAAGAATGAAGAAATTGCAACCATGATTAATACTATTAATGCCGGATATGGCAGTGATTTTAATGCTGATGATTCTGCTTATGATAAGGTTATTATTATGACTGATGCTGATACTGACGGTGCACATATTCAGATTCTTCTTTTAACTTTTTTTTATCGTTATATGAAAGGACTTATTCAGTCAGGTAAGGTTTATATTGCAATGCCGCCTCTTTATAAGGTTTCAAAACGAGAGGGTAAGAAAAACAAGATTATTTATTGTTGGGATGAATCAGAATTAGAATCAGCTAAAAGAAAAGCAGGTCGTGGCTATTCTATCCAAAGATATAAAGGTTTAGGTGAAATGAATGCAGATCAGTTATGGGAAACAACTATGAATCCTGAAACAAGAACATTGATTCAGGTTACTATTGAAGATGCTGCTCTTGTTGAAAGAAGAGTCTCTGTTTTGATGGGTGATAAAGTTGAACCTAGAAGAGAATGGATAGAAGATAATGTTCAATTCTCTTTAGAAGATGATTTTGATTCATTTACTATGGATCAGAAAGATTTAATAAGACATACATAGGAGGAAATAATGGAAGAAAATAAAGATAAAATACTCATTATGTCTTTAGATGATATAATGGGAGACCGTTTTGGCCGCTATTCAAAATATATTATCCAAGACCGTGCACTTCCTGATGTCAGAGATGGCTTAAAGCCTGTACAAAGACGTATTCTTTATGCTATGTATAAAGAAGGGAATCTTCCCGGTAAGCCATATCGTAAATCTGCTAAGACTGTGGGTAATGTTATTGGTAATTACCATCCACATGGAGACAGTTCAGTTTATGAAGCAATGGTAAGACTTTCCCAGGAATGGAAAATGCGTATGCCGCTTATTGATATGCAAGGTAATAACGGTTCTATTGATAATGATCCGGCCGCTGCAATGCGTTATACAGAAGCACGTCTTGCTCCGATCTCACTGGAATTGCTTAAAGATATAGATAAAGAAACAGTTCTTGAAACATTAAATTTTGATGATACTGAATATGAGCCTACTGTATTGCCGGCAAAATTTCCTCATCTACTTGTAAATGGTGCAACAGGCATATCAGCCGGATATGCTACAGATATACCTCCACACAACTTAGAAGAGGTTATTGATGCAACAATACATCGTATCAAACATCCGCACTGTTCTTTTGAAGAATTAACCGGTTTTATCAAAGGCCCGGATTTTCCTACCGGTGCTATTGCAGAAGGAAAAAAAGATATTCTTAATGCCTTAAAAACAGGTAAAGGTAAAGTGACTGTTAGAAGTAAAACAGAAATTATTCAGGAAAAGAGCATAAATAAGATTGTTATTAGTGAAATACCTTATGAAGTCAATAAAGCTGAGCTTGTCCGTAAAATTGATGAAATTAGATTTAATAAAGATATTGATGGTATTATTGAAGTCAGAGACGAGAGTGACCGTTCCGGATTAAGAATTGTTATTGATTTAAAGAAAGATGTAGATACTGTTAATACCTTGAATTATTTCTTTAAAAATACAGAACTGCAAAAGAATTATAATTACAATATGGTTGCTATCAAAGATAAAAGACCTGAGTTAATGGGAATTGAAAAGATCCTTGATGGTTATATTGATCATGCTATCGAAGTTGTTACTAAGAGATCCCAGTTTGATCTTAATAAAGCAAGAAATAGAGAACATATTGTAGAGGGACTAATTCATGCTGTCAGTATATTAGATGAAGTTGTTTATACAATAAGACATTCTCATGACAAAGCTGATGCAAAGATAAATCTGCAAAATAAATATCAGTTTAGTGAAAAGCAATCCGAAGCTATTGTAATGCTCCAGTTATATCGACTAACAAATACTGATATTGTTGCATTACAGGAAGAATTGAAGTCTTTACAGGAAACAATTGAAACACTTGTCAATATTCTTAATAATGAAAAAGTCTTAAGATCAGTTATTATCAATGAGTTAAAAGAATTAAAGAAGGCTTTTCCTTCACCAAGACTTACTGAGATAAAAGATTCCATCACTGATACTTCTATTAATGAACAGGCTATGATTATTGCAGAAGATTGCTATGTAACAGTTACAAGAGATGGCTATATTAAAAAAGTTTCTGAGCGAAGCTATAAAGCAAGTGAAGATAATACATTTGGTAAGAAAGATGATGATTATATGGTTTCATTGCATAAAGCTGTAACTCTGAATACCTTATTAGTATTTACTGATGCCGGTAATTATTGTTTTATTCCTGTTTATAAGCTTGAAGAATTTAAATGGAAAGAATTAGGTAAGCATATTAGCTATCTGGTTAAAATGGGCAATGATGAAAAAGTTATCAGTACTGTTCTTATTAAAGATTTTAATGTTCCTTATTATATTATCATTGCGACAAAAGATGGACAGATTAAACGTGTCTTATTAAAAGATTTTGAAGTTTCAAGATATTCTAAGGCTTATAAATGCATTAATCTTAAAAAAGAGGATAGAGTAGTTGATATTGCCTATACAAAAGGGCATAATGGTCTTGTATTAGGAACAAAAGCCGGTTATGCAACGCTGTTTAGCGAAGAAGAAGTAAGTGTTATGGGATTAAAGGCGAGTGGCGTAAAAGCTATGAATATTAAGAATGATGAGCTTGCTTATATGTGCTGTTTTGATCCATCAGTTGATGAATCCTTGCTTTTATTTACAAAGCCGGCCGGTATAAAGCGAATTCATGTAGGAGATATCCCGGCGGCTAAAAGAGGTGCTAGAGGTATTATTGTCTGTAAAAAGCCAAAAACAAAGGAACAGATTGTTATAAAAGGTATCGTTGCTCATACGAAAGATCAGCTCACTCTCTATAGTAATCAGGAACCTCTCAATCTTTATGCTAGAGATTATTCTTTTACCGGCACTGCCAATCGTGTGAGTACAATTAAAGGACTAAATAGTGAAATTGATTATATTTATTATGCTAATGAACAGATTATAGGTTCAGATGATAAGGAAAATGATAAAGAAAATAAAGAGCCGGTTATTGACATGAATGTAGAAGATCATAATTTATTTGATGAACTTAATTATTCTAATGATAATAAGGAAACAAGACAACCTTATCAAGAAGAAACACATCATAAAATAAAGAAAATAAAAGAATTTAAAACAATTACTTTAGAAGATCTTTTAGACGATGATGAATTTTAAAAAGGAGCATTTAGTAATGAAAGAAATTAAATGTTATGGATGTGGAGCTATTATTCAGACTAACAGTCCTAAAGAGCCCGGCTATTTGCCGGAAAAAGCATTTAATAATGAACGAGTACTCTGTCAAAGATGTTTTAAACTTATGCATTACCATACAAAGATAGAAACATCAGCAGAAAGTATTGACTTTGTTAAAATTCTTTCTCAGATAGGGCAAAAGGATGCTTTAGTTGTTTATATAGTTGATTTATTTGATCTTTATGGCTCAATGATTCCCGGATTTATGAGACATGTAGGCTTTAATGATGTTTTAGTACTTGCTAATAAAAGAGATGTGCTGCCAAAATCATTAAAAGATGACAAATTAGAGCGTTATGTAAGACGGCAGTTGAAAAAAGAATCTATTAAACCTTTAGATGTTATCATAACAAGTGCTAAGAAAAATTATAATTATGATCTTATTTATGAATCTATAAATGAATTGAGAAAAGGTCGAGATGTCTATGTTACCGGAACTACAAATGTAGGTAAATCAAGCTTTATAAATGGATTATTAAAGCATTATGGAGGAATAAAAGGATTTATTACTGTCAGTGAATTTCCCGGAACAACTTTAGGAATGATTAAAATTCCATTAGATGAGAATAGTGCAATTTATGATACACCGGGTATTATTAATAATCATCAGATGACATCACGAGTAACTCATAAAGATTTAGTTAAAATTATTCCTCAAAGTGAAATTCGTCCTGTTACTTTTCAGCTTTCGGGAAATCAGACATTATATTTTGGAGCTTTAGCCAGATTGGATTATTTAGGAGATAAAGGTTCATTTACCTGCTATTTCAGTAAAAATCTTCCTATTCATAGAACAAAGCTTGAAAATGCTGATAATCTTTATAATCGTCATATGGAATTAAAAATAGGTATTGATATTAGTAAAATAGAAGATTTTGAAACAATCAGCTATATGGTAAAAGAACCATGTGAAATTGTGATTTCCGGCTTAGGGTTTATTTCAGTAAATGCTTTAGGAATCATTAAAATACATGTTCCTGTCGGTATCGATGTTATTATGAGGGAGAGAATGATTTAATATGCTAACAAATAAACAGAAAAAATATTTAAGAAGTGAGGCACATTCACTTAATCCTATTTTTCAGATAGGGAAAGATGGTACAAGTACTAAACAGATTAATTCTATTAATGATGCATTAAAGGTTAAAGAATTAATTAAAGTAAAACTTCTTGGGACATGTCCGCAAAGTATAAATGAAGTCAGTATTGATATATGCTCAAAAACAAGAGCTGAAGTTGTTCATATTATTGGACATACTATTATTTTATACAAACAATCAGAAAAAAGGATTTACAAGCTGCCATGAAAATAGGGTTATTTGGCGGAAGTTTTGATCCTATTCACAAAGGACATATTGCTCTCGCAAAGAAAGCCATTGAAACACTTTCTTTAGATTCTTTCTGGTTTATTCCTGCTAAGAATAATCCTTGGAAAGAAAATAAAATTGCTGATGATGAAGACCGGATAAAAATGATTGAAATCGCAATTAAGAATTTAAATAAAGTGAAAGTATCAAGAATTGAACTTGATTCAAATGATAAAAAGAATTATACCATTGATACAATAAAAAAATTACTTGTTCTTTATCCAGATAATAAATACTTTTATTTGATTGGTATGGATCAGGTTTGTGCTTTTAATTACTGGAAATCGGCAGAACAGTTTCCATCCCTTGTTCAGCTTGTAGCGTTTAATAGAGGGGGATATCCTAAAAAACATCCTAATCTTGATAAATATCATTTTATTAAGATTGAAAATATTCTTATATTAGCTAGTTCTACTGAAGCAAGGGAAGGTAATCTTGAAATACTTGATCAGGAGGTTCTTCGCTATATTTCTTCTCATGGTCTTTATTTAGATACAATGATTGAAAAAAGAATGAAGAAAAAAAGATATGAACATTCTTTAAGTGTTGCTGCTCTTACGAAAGAATTTGCCTTGTTTAACCATGTCGATCCACTTAAAGGATATATTGCAGGTATATTGCATGATGTTGCTAAAGAAATGGATATGGATCTGGCAAGAGAAATGATGAAAGCCTATTATCCTAATCATCTCCATACCTCACCTGCAATATGGCATCAATGGCTGTCAAGTTATATTGCCAAATATGAATTTCTTATTGATGATCAGGAGATATTAAAAGCAATAGAGGATCATACAACTGCTTCATGTGATATGTCTGTATTAGGAAAATGTCTTTATTGTGCTGATAAGCTTGATCCTTTAAGAGGATATGATTCATCAAAGCAGATAGAAATCTGTAAAAAAGATATTCATGAAGGTTTTAGAAATGCTCTTATAGAGTTTTATGATTTTTCAAAGAAAAAGAACAGGAAAATAGATTCTATTTTCTTTGATGTTTATAACAAATATGTGAAGGAGTGAAAAAATGGATAAATTAGAATGTATTGTTAGAGCTATGGATGATAAAATGGCAACGAATATAGTTGCGATCGATATGCGGGAAGCAAGTCCGATGTTTGATACTTTTGTTTTATGTACTGCCAATAATGTTCGATTGCTTCAAGCTATTAGAGAAAGCATAGAAGATTCCTGCGCTTTAAACGGCTTTGAAATCAAACAGATAGAGGGATTAAGAAATTCTAAATGGATTTTAATAGACTGCGGTGATGTTGTTTGTCATATTTTTGAGGATGAAGAACGCAATAATTATGGTTTAGAAAAACTATGGAGCGATATGCCGCGTATTAATATTGAGGGATATTTATCTAAATGAGTTATCAGCAATTTGCTTATTACTATGATTCATTGATGGATCCACAGTTCTATAACGATTATGAAGATTTTATTCTTAAGCATACTGATGCTGACTTCTTTCTTGAATTAGGCTGTGGTACCGGTGAAATTGCAATCAGACTGCTCAAAAAAGAAAAGTCTATCTTAGCAACTGATTTAAGTGAAGATATGCTTTATATAGCCAGCGAGAAAGCATCTAGTGAAGGATTATGTTTAGATGTTCAGCAAGCTGATATGATTGATTTTCAAGTCACTCATCCGGTGGATTGTGTACTTTGCTTGTGTGATTCGCTTAATTATATTATTGATAAGAATGATATAATTAAGGTTTTTTCCAATGTTTACCAGGCATTGAAACCCAAAGGAATATTTATTTTTGATATTAATAGTATGTATAAATGTAATATTATATTAGATAATTACCATGAAGAATCACATGATGAGGATTATGATTTTTATTGGGATGTTACTAGTAATAATAGAGGAGATATTTATCATCATATCATTATTAATGATCTTGAGAATAACGAACAAATAGATGAAATTCATCATCAGAAAACATATGAATTAGATATTTATAAAAGTTTATTAGATAATACTGGCTTTACTTATGAAATATTCAGTGATTTTGATAAGTATAATGAAGAATCAGAAAGACTGATATTTGTCTGTAGAAAAGGGGAATAGTATGATAGGAATTATTGGGGCAATGGAACAGGAAGTTGATCAACTGTTATCATTAATGAAAGTTACTGAAGATAGTTATGATTGCGGCTATCATTTTTATAAAGGATTAATGGCAGATAAGGATGTTGTAGTTGTTCAAGGAGGTATTGGAAAAGTTAATGCCAGTTTATCTGTTGCCATTCTTTTAAAAGATTATCCAATAGATTATGTCATTAATATTGGATCAGCCGGAGGATTGAAAGAACAAGAAAATATTGGTGATATTGTTATTGGAGAAAAAGTTATTCATCACGATTTTGATCTAACCGGATTCGGCCGTCCAATAGGACAAGTCCCTGATATGCCTCACTATTTTGAAGCAGATTCAAAGATGATAGAATTAGCTCATCAGATACTTGAAAAGAATAATCAGAAAGCATTTATTGGTGTCATTGCATCTGGGGATCAGTTTGTCTATCGGGAAGATCAAGTTCATTCTATTTTAAAGAATATTCCTGATGCTTTATGTACTGAAATGGAAGCAGCCAGTATTGCTCAGATTTGCTTTATTTTTAAGAAGCCTTTTCTTATTACCAGAGGTATTAGTGATGTTTACAATAAAGGCAGCAACTCTATTCAATTTGATCAGTATTTGGAAAAAGCTTCCCGTTCGTCTGCACTTATGTGTTATGAGATGGTTAAAGCATTATGAGTATAGAATTATTAGCACCGGCCGGAGATTTTGATTCATTAAAAGCTGCTATTGAAAATGGTGCAAATGCTATATATCTTGGATCAAAGCTCTTTAGTGCACGTGCTTTCGCAAAAAATTTTTCCTTATCTGAAATTAAAGAAGCTATTGATTACGCTCATCTTAGAGATGTGCGTATTTTTGTGACAATCAATGTCCTTTATAATGATCAGGATCTTCCTGAACTTATTAAATTGTTAGATGCACTATATGAATATCAAACGGATGCTTTACTGATCGCTGATATAGGATTGTTAAAGCTGGTCAGACATAGATATCCTGATTTTGAAATTCATGTATCTACCCAAATGACTATTCATTCTTTAGAAGCCGTTCATTATTTTGAAAGCCTTGGAGTTAAGAGAATTGTTTTAAGCAGAGAAAATACTATTGAAGAAATTAAATATATATGTAGTCATACAAGTCTTGAAATAGAAGTATTTGCACACGGAGCTCTATGTGTCTCTTATTCAGGACAATGTCTAATGAGTAGCATGATAGGGCATAGAAGCGGTAATAAAGGAGCCTGTGCCCAGCCATGCCGTCTGCCATATCAGCTAGAAGAAGATCAGACTCTTATTGATGACTATTCTTTTCTTTTATCACCAAAAGACTTATGTACGATAGATAATATAGCAGAATATATTAAAGCAGAGGTAACATCTCTTAAACTGGAAGGACGTATGAAAAAACCTGAATATGTAGCTGCTATTACCAAAGCTTATCGCAAGGCAATTGATCATTTAATTAAGAATACACCTAATTATAATGATGAAGATATCTATGACATGAAACAAATGTTTAATAGAAAATATACCTCCGGTTTTCCTTTTCATGATCAGACAATTATTGATACTTCATTTTCCGGCAATAGAGGAATAGCAATCGGTAAAGTGACCGGTTATTCTAAAATGAATCATCTGGTTCATATTAGATTAAATAAATCATTGAATCAGGGAGATTCTATTCGCTTTTTAGCAATTGATGCCGGTCGTCCAGTCAATAAAATGTATAAGAATGGTAAACTTGTGTCAAAGGGATATCCTAATGATCTCATTGATATTGAATTTGACATACCTGTTTATCAAGGTCAGGTAGTAAGAACTGTATCTTTAGAAACAATCAAAAAGTTAAATACAATAACCAAAGAAAAAAAATATAGATATATAGATATGTTCTTCGAAGCTTCTCTTAATAAACCTGCTAAACTTACTGCAAAAACAAACAAATATTGTTCTACCATTCAAAGTGATATTCTTATTGAATCTTCAAAAAATAATCCTACTTCACAGGAGCGTATAAAACAGCAATTATCTAAATTAGGAGGAACTATTTTTGGTCTATCAAATATTGATATTTATATTGAAGATAATCTGTTTATTCCTATTACTTTATTAAATAATTTAAGAAAAAAAGCTGTTAAAGATTTAGAAAATCAGATCCTTAATAACTGTATTCATAACAAAAAGATTAATAATGATATAATACTTAAAAATTATAAAAATAAGGAAAATGATATTTATGTTATAGTTTATCAGATAGAACAACTGAATACTGCTCTCAGCTATACAAATAATGTTTATTTCTACTATGATAAAAATATTGATGAAGCTATTTCTTTATTTAAAAAATATCAAACATCAGTTAAATTTTACCTGCCTCATATTAATAAAGATAATGATTTAAAGAAAATGAAAGCTGATATACGACTTAATGATGCATCATTAATAGTTAATGATTATGGGAGTTTAAATCTATTTAGTGATCATGACCTTATTTTAGGAACAAGTTTTAATATTACCAATTCATTAAGTGCTTCTGCATTTAATAGACCATTTATTGCTTCTTATGAAATAACACATGCAATAATTGAAAAAATAAGCAACCATAATAAAGTCATTATTCCTGTCTATGGAAAAACAGTTAATATGATTACAGAGCATTGTCTCATTTCCCAGCATTATTTTGGAAAGAAAGTGCCACACTGTCAAAAATGTAAAGGACACCAATATACTCTAATAGATAGAAAAAAAGAAAAATTTGATGTCCTAACTGATGAAAGATGTAGAAATCATATTTTGCATAACAGAGCAATTTATCTTCCTGAAATAAAGAAAGGAAATAGAGTTATTATTCTAACAAATGAAGATAATAATCAGACTCAAATGATTTTAGATCATTTCTTTTCTAATAGTTTAAAAGAACTCAAAAAATTTATTAATACAACAAGTGGATATTATAAAAAATAAGATTTTTTATAATATCCTAAATTGAATTATCAAAAAATACATGTTATAATGTGATACATAGGAGGAAATGATGATGGCTTTAGATATGGATTTAGCCCAGCGATTAAAAGCATATCGTAATTTCAAACACCTCACTCAGAAAGAAGTAGCAGTTCAGTTAAATGTCCCACACTCTGCTATATCAGATATTGAAAATGGTAAACGTGATGTAACAGTAGGGGAATTGCGTATTCTTTCTCATCTTTACGGTAGAAGCGTTGAAGAAATTATGAGTGGTAAGAAATACGATTATTACAATATTGCAAATATTGCTCGTTTATTATCTGAATTACCCGATGAAGATCTTAAAGAGGTAATGTTTATTATTGAATATAAACGAAAAAGACTTCAAGAAAATGAAGATTAGTTTTCTGTATAATAAAAGAATGTGAGATTCACATTCTTTTATTATACACTTTAACAAGTTCCTTAAACTCTTTTAGCATTTTTATGCCATCCGGTAAAACAATCTCATTGACAGGGTAGTGCTGAGTGTGATGATAATAAGTAACAGTTATCTGATTATTCTTTATATCCACAATTGCATAAGTTCCAAATCCATAGCTTCCTCTATTCATCATAGTACTGCCAGGATTAATAAAATGAATATTATCAATAACTGTATGACTGGCAACATGTGTATGTCCATGAAAACATATATTACAATGATGCTGTCCGGCTTTTTTTAACATATTATCATAACCTTCATAGACATGCTCTTTATGGCCATGAGTAATAAGAATATTGTCTTTGTAAACAATGTATGGAAAATCTTCATTGTCATGATTACCTCTAACAACAATATGATAATCCTTTAACAATAAATCATTTTTTCTTAAGGAAGAATCACCGCAATGTATAAGTAAATCAGTATGATTCTTATATCTTTCAGTAATTTCTTTAAAAATATCATTAAACATATGTGTATCACTTACAACTAGTATTTTCATGCTTTTCTCCCATTAATCATTTGTAAATTTATTATATCAAAAGAGTGATAAATTTGATAGGAAGTGTTTACATTATTAGTAAAAGTTGTTAGAATATGATTATAGAAATTAAAAAAAGGAGTAATAAGAAATGAAAACTATTTTATTAGTATGTTCAGCTGGTATGTCTACAAGTTTATTAGTAACTAAAATGGAAGCAGCAGCTAAAGAATTAGGTGAAGAAACTAAAATCTTTGCATTACCTTTCTCTGATGCACCAAGAGTATTAGAAGAAGTTGATTGTATTTTACTTGGCCCACAGGTAAGATTCCAGAAAACAGCAATCGAGAAATTAGCTGCTTCAAGAAAAGCAGGTCCAATCCCTGTTGATGTTATCGACATGAGAGATTACGGAACAATGAATGGTAAAGCTGTTCTTGCGAAAGCGTTAAAAATGTTAGGTTAAGATAATTTAGAAGAGGAGGTTCCATATGGAAACTCCTTTTTTTCTTTACTTATATTTGCTATAATATTGATACATTACAGATAGGAGCTGAAATTGATGGAAAAAGGTATTATTACAGTTGTAGGTAAAGATCAGGTAGGAATTATTGGTAAGGTATGCACTTTTTTAGCAGAAAAGAAAATTAATATTCTTGATATTTCTCAAACTATTATCCAAGGTTATTTTAATATGATGATGATAGTTGATACCTCTAATTCCGATACTTCTTTTAATAAGTTAACAGAGCAGATGAAGATATTAGGGGAAGATATAGGCGTAAAAATTCGTCTACAGCATGAAAATATATTTGAAAAAATGCATCGTTTATAGGAGAGAGTAATGATTAATATATTTGAAGTTTCTGAAACTAATAGAATGATAGAAGAAGAGAATCTTGATGTACGTACAATTACAGTCGGAATCAGTTTACTAGATTGCATTGATACAAATATAGATAATGTCTGTGATAATATTTATCATAAAATTACTAAAATTGCAAAAAACTTAGTTCCAACAGGAAAATCAATAGAAAAGAAATATGGTATTCCTATTGTCAATAAACGTATTTCTGTGACTCCGATTGGTACAATTGGAGCATCATGTGCACATAGTAAAGATGATTTTATTAAGATTGCTAAAACTTTAGATCGATGTGCAAAAGAATTAGATGTTAATTTTATTGGCGGCTATAGTGCGATTGTATCAAAAAGCATGACAAAGGCTGAAGAAATGCTTATTGAATCAATACCTGAAGCAATGAAACAGACTCATTTTGTCTGTTCAAGTATTAATGTAGGATCTACAAAAACAGGTATTAATATGAATGCAGTAAAAAAAATAGGTGAAATTATTAAAGAAACTGCTTATTTAACTGCAAATCAGGATTCTATCGGTTGTGCTAAATTTGTTGTGTTCTGTAATGCACCTGATGATAATCCTTTTATGGCCGGGGCATTTCATGGCATCAGTGAAGGTGACTGTATCATAAATGTAGGTGTCAGCGGTCCCGGTGTCATGCATAATGCAATTAAGCAATGTCAGGGAAAAAGCTTTGGTGAACTTTGTGAAACAATCAAGAAAACTGCTTTTAAAATCACAAGAGTTGGACAGCTGGTCGCTTTAGAAGCCAGCAAGATGCTGAATATTCCTTTTGGAATTATTGACTTGTCTTTAGCTCCCACTCCAGCAATAGGTGATTCTATTGCTGACTGTTTACAGTCAATGGGCTTAGAAAAAGTTGGTGCTCCAGGTACTACAGCTGCTCTTGCGATTTTGAATGATCAGGTAAAAAAAGGCGGTGTCATGGCTTCTAGCTATGTTGGCGGTCTTTCCGGAGCTTTTATTCCTGTTTCAGAAGACCAAGGAATGATTGATGCAGTTAATGCAGGTGCTCTCAGTATTGAAAAACTTGAAGCTATGACATGTGTATGTTCTGTCGGGTTAGATATGATTGCGATTCCGGGAGATACAAAAGCAACAACTATTTCCGGTATTATTGCTGATGAAATGGCTATAGGCATGATTAATCAAAAAACAACAGCTGTTCGTATTATTCCGGTTATCGGTAAAGAAGTAGGGGATATAGTTGAATTTGGTGGTCTTTTGGGTTACGCTCCTATCATGAATGTTAATAAATTTTCATGTGATGAATTTATAAACAGGGGAGGACGAATTCCTGCACCTATACATAGTTTTAAGAATTAAGGAGGTCTCATGACTTCCTTAATCTTTTTTAAATAAATGCATTTTTATTGAATCCTTAAAAAAGAGTAATTATAATAGCTAATATATGGATTGGAGGCATCCGGAATTTCCGGATAATTATGAAACAGCTACAATTAACTGATTATAATAAAATTAAAAAATATTTAGATATGGCTGATTATGAAGGCTATAATTCTAATTTTGTTACTATGATGATGTGGAATCATGAATATCATATTGAATATGAAATTCATGAACATTTCTGTATTATGCTACATAATTATAAAGGTATCAAATACTTTGCTATGCCTTTTACAACTCCTAAGTATTATCAGGAAGCTATGGACTATATGCTTTCTTATAGCCAGAAACATCATTTTACATTTATGATTGATTGTGCCGTTCCATCATTTATAAAAGAAATAAAGAAAATTTATGGTGACAGATTTATATTTGAACGTACTAGAGACTTTGATGATTATGTTTATGATAAAGATATGCTTAAAACTCTTTCAGGTAAAAAAATGCAAAAGAGAAGAAATCATTATAATAATTTCTTAAAAGAATATCCAAATCATCAGTATCGTTCTTTATCTATTGATTCAGATTTTGATTTAATACTTTCCTGTTTAAATAAATGGGAAACTGATAAGAATGCTAGTGAATCATTATCATCAGAAGTTTATGGAATTATGTTTTTATTGTCCAGTAATCATTTATTAGATATTAAAATAGGTGGTATATTTATTGATGATGATTTAAAAGCTTTTATTATTGCTTCACCACTAAATCATTCGACAATTCAGATACATGTAGAAAAAGCGGATAAAACTATCAGAGGATTATATCCTGCTATCTTAAAAGAATTTCTTGATCATGAATATTCTTCTTATCAATATGTGAATAGGGAAGAAGATATGGGCCTTCAAAATCTCAGAATATCAAAACAAAGACTTCATCCTTCCCATATGATAGAAAAATCAAGAGTCTTTTTTAACTCATCCTATATTAGATTAGCAAACAAGAATGATACAAATAAAATAAAAAAATTATGGTTTGATCATTTTGAAGATGAAGATTCATCATCCACTGAATATGTCTTTAATTATCAGTATAATCCTGAAAATACCTATGTTATTAGTTTTCATCATAAAATAATTAGCGCTTTACAGATTCATTCATTATCTGTCAGTGGTTATAAAGATTGTTATTTTATATACGGTGTTGTAACAGATCGGCCTTATCAAAATCAAGGATTAATGAAAAAGCTCATGAATAGAGTATTAGATGATTATAAAGATAAAAGATTATATCTTCAGGCTTATCATCCTGAAATCTATCAGTCATTTGGTTTTAAAGCTTCTCATACTCATCAGCTTATTCAGCTACAAAAATCAGAATATCGAAAAGAAAGCAATGCAATATTCGATAATAACTGTGATTATTTATCTATTTATATGGCATACTGTAAAGATTATAAAGAATATGGAATAAGAGATAAAAAATATTATCATGATCTTAAAATTCGCTTAGAAGCTTATCATGAGAATATTATAGGCTTTAAAAGTAATCATCAAGATATTGGCTATATGATTTATCATGAAACAGAAGAAGAGTTATATATTAGTGAATTTATTATATTAAGACAGTTAGAAGATATCCTTTCCTTAATTTCCAGTTCTTTTCATAAAGAGATTTTTATCGAATGTCAAAATGATTTAAATATCCATGTTAAAGTAAAAGAGATAACTGCTATGATGTGCAATCAAGAATCTCATACACCAATAAGCACTAGATTTATAAATGAAATATACTAAAAAAGAAAAACAGAAGTAATCATGATTACTTCTGTTTAAATAACATATAACTTCGCATAATGTATATTATGTAATTTTTATAGTATATGATTAACTATTATATAGAAACTAGACAATACTATTAGGAATAAATTTATACATAATATATATAAGTAGATAATATATTTTTCTTTTTTATAATTATTATATAGTGCTAGACTAGAAACAATAACCATACTAGTACAAAGCAAATAATAAATAATATCTAGAATAAATCTCTTATGTGAAATGCTTAATCCAAAGATAAATAATAATAAACCTAACAATGTTGCAGCTAATGACAAGATAATAACTTTTCTAGGATTATTATCCATTATCATCTCTCTTTAATTCATTTAAAATTGAATATCCAATACCAGGATTCTCTACATTAAAGTTATCTGCAATTGTAGCTCCAATCACTGCATAGCTTTCCAAAACTCCTAAATTAACTGGATTCATTAGAGTTTTGCTATAGATAATTAATGGTACATGCTCTCTGGTATGATCAGTACCAGTCCATGTAGGATCATTGCCATGATCTGCCGTAATCATCAGCAAATCATCATCATTCATTTCTTTCATTAGATCAGTTAATTGTTCATCAAATTTAACAATAGCATTTCCATAACCAATAGGATCTCTTCGATGACCATAAACAGCATCAAAATCAACTAAATTTACGAAAATCAGTCCTTTATGATCTTTTTTAGCTAAATCAATAGTTTTATTCATGCCATCAATATTATTATCAGTATGGATTTCTTCTGTAATTCCTGCATGGTCAAATATATCAGGTATTTTACCAACTCCAACAACATCATATCCATTTTCCTTTAAACTGTCCAATACAGTCTTATTAAATGGTTTTAAGGCATAATCATGACGATGTGGTGTTCTTTTGAACTCCCCTTTTTTCTTGCCTATATAAGGTCTGGCAATCACTCTTCCTACTTTCCATTCATCTTTCATTAAAAGATCTCTTGCGATTTCACAAGCTTTATAGAGTTCTTCTAATGAAATAATCTCCTCATTAGCAGCTATCTGAAATACAGAATCAGCAGATGTATAAACAATCCATTGACCGGTCTTAATCTGTTCTTCTCCTAATTCATCTAAAATAACTGTACCACTTGACGCATAATTACCTAAGCATTTTCTGCCTGTTTTTTCTTCAAATAGTTTAATAAATTCTTCAGGAAATCCAGTTTCAGTAAACGTCAGGAATGGCTTCTCTACTTTAAGTCCCATCATCTCCCAATGTCCTGTCATTGTATCTTTTCCATTTGATACTTCTTTTAAAGCAGCAATAGTACCTAAATGATGTTTTATAGGGTGAATGCCTTTAAAATTACCAAGATTTCCTAATCCTAATCTTTCAAGATTAAGAACTTTTAATCCACCACAAACATCGCAGATATGAGCAATGGTATTAGCACCTTTATCACCAAACTTTTCTGCATCTTCAGCATTGCCAATTCCCATTGAATCACAGACTATCACAAATATACGTTTATACTCTTTATTCATTTTTACCTACCTTCTTTCTATTACCTGGATGAAATCTGTTATAATCTTCAACAAGCTTCTCA
This sequence comes from Eggerthia catenaformis OT 569 = DSM 20559, assembly GCF_000340375.1. Classification (GTDB taxonomy): domain Bacteria; phylum Bacillota_I; class Bacilli_A; order Erysipelotrichales; family Coprobacillaceae; genus Eggerthia; species Eggerthia catenaformis. The sequence continues at coordinate 294,492 of NZ_KB446647.1, read as the reverse complement.
TTTGCTATATGAGTGTAAATTGTTGTAGTTACTAAATTACTATGTCCTAATAGCTCTTGAATACTTCTTAAATTCGCTCCTCCTTCTAATAAAGTTGTCGCATATGTATGTCTAAGCTTATGAGGAGAAACAGAAGCCTTAATTCCTGCTTTTAATGATATATGAGATAAAATACGATAAAAATTCTCACGAGATATTTTTTCTCCTTTTTCAGTTAAAAATATATAGACTGATTTTTTTTTATTTAATGCAAGCCTTGCAGAATTTAAATAATCATGGATCAGTTTACATGTTATATCATCTAAAGGAACAATACGCTCTTTATTTCCTTTTCCAATAATTTTTATCTGTCTCATTTTTTCTGAGAAATCATTTGTCTTCACATTAATAAGCTCGGATACTCTTATTCCGGAAGAAATAAGCAATGAAATCATACAATAATCTCTCATTCCTTTAATGCTGGCTATATCAAGAGAATGAAGCATAGCAGCAATATCTTTAATAGATAATACTGATGGAAGCTTCTTTTGTGTTTTAGGAAGATCTATTGATGATAACGGGTTTTCTTTAATTAATTCTTCCTTATATAAATAAGAGAAAAACTGTCTTAATGAAATAACCTTTCTTTGAATAGATGCAGAAGCATAATGAGTATTCAAATAATGAAGATATTCCTGAATATCTTTAACAGTTATTTGATTAAAGTTTTTCTTTTTAATTTCAAAAAACAAAGAAAGATCTCTTATATAAGCCATTGAAGTATTCCGGCTTAACCCTTTTTCTATTAATAAGTAAGTTTGAAAATCTTGTAGAATATCATTCATATTTAACCTTTATTTAATAAATCACTTGCTTTCATCAAATGAAGAGAATTATTTTCATTAAGTTCCTCAATAAAAGTATTGATATCTTCACCCTTCTTTTTTGAAGAAGTCATATCAAAAATAGACATCTGTACTTTTACATCCTTAATATTCAATGTATCATTCATCCCTATACCAATAAGTCTTATTTGCTGATTAGAATAGTTTCTTCTTAGAAGTATTATAGCATAATTATAAATATCTTCATAATCATTTGTATAGTGGTTAATAACCATCTGTCTTGTTAATGAATGCATATAGTCGCTTTTTAAAGTAATGCCTATATGATTTGATACCAGATTATACTGCTTAGCACGCTCTGATAGAGCCAGAACAATATTCTTATAAGCTTCTTCTATTTCCTCAAGACTATCTAAATCTCTTTCAAAAGTCATAGAATGACTTATACTTTTGGCATCACTTTCATCATATTCTATTTTAGAATCATCTTTTCCATTAGCTCTTTGATAATATATGAGTGCCTTTCTACCCAAAATCGTCCTTAATACAGTGTAATTACTATAATTCGCCACATCACCTATTGTCTTTATATTATTCTCAATAAGCTTAGGAGCAGTTTTTTTACCAATCCCATACATTTCATTAACAGACAAAGGCCATAAAATCTCTTTAATATTACTTTTTGTAATAATTGTTATACCTAAAGGCTTTTTCATATCACTTGCCATCTTTGATAGAAATTTATTGGGAGAAATTCCAATAGAACAAGGTAAATTCAGCTTATTTAAAATCTCCTGTTGAATCTTATAAGCTAAAGCATATGGCTGCATATAACTCTCGGTAATCATTTCGCTAAAATCTGCATAGCATTCATCAATACTGGCAATCTGAATCATTTTTGTGTAGCTACGTATAATATCAAAAAACTGATTTGAAAGAGAACGGTACAAATCAAAATGAGGACTAACAATAATGAGATTTTTGCATTTTTCTTTTGCCTGATATAAAGGCATTGCTGAATGAATACCATACTTTCTTGCTTCATAACTGGCAGTAGAAACAACCGCCCTTCTAGAATCTCTAGAAATAACCACCGGTTGATTATTTAATGACGGATTCTTACTAATTTCTGCACTCACAAAAAAAGCATTTAAATCAATATGAAATATAACTCTCATTTATAAATCCTTTTTTTGCTGAAGCAATGCTTTTGCATTATTAATTGCTTCATTAGTAATCACATTACTTGACAGCATTTTTGCAATTTCAGCAACTCTTTCCTGATTATTAAGCTCTTTTATGGAGCTATATGTCTCAGCATTATCAGACTCTTTAATAATTGAATAATGATGTTTTGCATGAACCGCCACCTGAGGTAAATGTGTAATACAAATCACCTGTTTAAACGCTGATAACTGTTCCATTTTTGCACCGATTGCATCAGCGGCTTTTCCACTGACACCGGTATCTACTTCATCAAAAATAATAGTATCTGTTACATTATCAACAAAAGTAATAGTTTTAATAGCCAGCATCATACGAGACATCTCTCCTCCACTTGCTGACTCACTAATAGGTATAAACGCACTCCCTCTATTCATAGCAGCCATAAATATAATTTTATCAGTTCCACTCTTATTTAAAGAGCTTTTGTCAAAATGAACTTTTAATAAAGCTTGAGGCATATAAAGATCTTCGAGCTGATTCTTTATTTCTTTTTCAAACTCAATAGCTGCATCTTTTCTTAAATAATGCAGTTTTTTAGCTTTTTCAATTGCCTGATTATATAACAGATTTTTCTTCTTATAAAGTTCAGCAATTATACTTTCTCTATTCATAGATAATTCTATTTTTTCTTTTAGGTTTTCTTTAGCAGCAATTATTTTTTCTATAGAATAGCCATATTTGCGCTGTATTTTTTGAATTTTAAATAATTCTTCCTGAAGTTCATTAAAACGATACTCATCAAAAGAAAAAGAATGATAATGATTCATAATCTCTGAATAAATATCTTTTAAATTATAATACTCATTATAAAGATGATCATAACTATCTGAAAATACATTGAAATCTTTAAGTTGATTTAATTCATCAATTGCATCAGATAAATATTCAAGTACTCCACCATGTGAACCATTGAATAATCTATCAAATTCATTAATATGAAGATTCATTTTTTCATAATTCTTCATTAAATTGAGCTCATTTTCAATTTCTTCAATATCTTCATCTGTATATGAAAAATCTTTAATTTCATTATACTGTGACTGATAATATTCAATAGCCTCATCACTCATTTCTTCTTCAGAAATCATTTTTAGCTTAGATTCAATCTTCTTATAATTATTATAACTAGATTGATAATCATCAATCATATCCTGAGAAATCTTAGCATATTGATCTAAAATAGAAAGATGTTTATCAGCAGAAAATAAGGATTGAGTCTCAAATTGAGAATGAATATGAATAAGATAAGGTGCTAATAATTTTAAGGCATTATTTGTCGCATTACGATAATTAATCTTGATATGTGATTTACCATTTTCATATATTTCTTTTGTTATTATAGTTTCATTATCAAAATCTATATTAATAGAGTTAAAAATAGCTAAAAGCTCCGTTGATTTTTCAAGATAAAAAACACCTTCAATAATAGCTTTATCTTTTCCTTTACGTACCATCGTATTTGAAGCACGGTTACCTGTAAGCTGTCCAATAGCATCTATAATAATAGATTTTCCTGCACCGGTTTCACCTGTTAATACAGACATATGATCATGAAAATCTATCTGCATTTTATCAATAATCACAAATGATGAAATATATAAACTATTAAGCATAAAATCACTTCCTTTCAAAATTAAAATGTGCCTGCTCTACAACTTCTTTTATATCTATATTAATATTCTTATTTTCTTCTAATTTAAAATAGGCTAAAAATTCAATATTCCCTTCTCCGCCTGTAATAGGTGAAAATGTTAATCCATGACAATAAAAAGAATCTTCCGCAGCAAATTTTAATACCTTTTTAATAACTTCAATATGGACATTTTTATCCCTAACAATTCCCTTTTTTCCTACATATTCTCTTCCTGCTTCAAATTGTGGTTTAATTAAAGCAATAACTTCACCATCCAATGAGATAATATCTTTTAATGGATGAAAAATATGGCTTAAAGAAATAAAAGAGACATCAATAGAAGCAAAAGATGGCTTTCCATTCTTAAAATCTTCTAATCTACTGTAACGAAAATTTGTTTTTTCCATCACAATAACTTGAGGATGATTTCTTAGTTTCCATGCTAACTGATTAGTTCCAACATCTAATGCATAGACTAAAGAAATACCATTTTGGAGTGCACAATCAGTAAATCCACCAGTAGATGAACCAATATCAAGCATTATTCTATTTTTAAGGTAAATATTAAAATAATGAATAGCTTTTTCAAGTTTCAAACCGCCACGTGAGACATATCTAAATTGTTCCCCTTTAATAGATAATTTTGTCTGTCTTTCTATTTTTATTCCGGGTTTATCAAGAATCTGATGGTCATCATGTATTATTCCAGCCATGATAGCTCTTTTGGCTTTCTCTCTTGATTCAAATAGCCCCTGCTCTACACAGAGAATATCAACTCTTTCTTTACTCATTTACTACCTCTTTAATTAGACTATATAAATCATTAAGACTTATTTTTTCTTGATTCATTAGCTCTTCAACTGATCCATGTGCTACATAATGATCCTCTAATCCTATAAAATGCATATTAACAGAATTCTGCTTATTAGCATAATAATAAGCAATTGCCTCTCCTAACGATCCTTTCTTCATTACTGTTTCATAAACAATAATTTTAGTCTCTTTTATTTCTTCTAGCAATTTATAATCAATAGGTTTTAAAAACAATGCATTGATAAGATTAATTCTGTAATTATTTTCATTAGCAGCTTTTCTTATTTTACTAACACTATCACCATATGTGATAATAGTAACAGAATTATTTTCACTATAAAGTTCCTTTTTCCATTGCCCTATTTTCATAATCTGATCATTATGAACAGGGAGTCTCATTAAGGTGCTTTTTGAATATCTAATAATATAGGGTTTATCCCTTAATCGATAAGCTGTATTCATCATCGCTTCAGCTTCCAACTGATTTGACGGTACCATAATAACTACATTCGGTAAAGGCATAAATAATCCTAAATCAAATACTCCGTGATGCGTAGAACCATCTTCTCCTACTAATCCGACACGATCAATACCAATCAAACAAGGTATATTCATTCTGGCAATATCATGATTTAGCTGATCATAAGCTCTTTGAGAGAAAGATGAATAAATACTTAAGAAAGGAAACATGCCTCCAATTGATAGACCACCTATAAACGTCATTGCATGTTCTTCCGCAATACCTACATCAAAACAGCGTTCAGGATACTTCTCAAATACTTTATTCAAACAGCTTCCGGTAATCATTGCAGGTGTAACAGCACAGATATCATTATAATTGGTCATCATGTATAGTAAATGCTGACTAATTGCCTGACTCCATGTCTGTTCATTCTTTGAATAGGAAGGTAAAATCCCTTCATCAAGATTAAATGAAGATACACCATGATATAAGCCAATCTTATCTTTTTCTGCTTTAGGATATCCTTTACCTTTAATCGTTTTAACATGTAATACAACGCTATGATCTATATCTTTTACAGTACTTAATGCTTGGATAAGATCATTCATATTGTGTCCATCAATGGGACCTATGTAATCAAGACCAAAATGAGAAAACAATGTATCATCTAATACCTTATCCTTTAATGCATCCTTCATTTTCTTGGTTGCCTCATATATTTTCTTGCCGGCATTTGTTTTAGATAAGAAATGTACATAATTCTGTCTAGCACGCTTAAAGCCTTTAGAAACTCTAACATCAGATAAAAAATCAGATAATCCTCCAACATTTTTTGTAATAGACATATTATTATCGTTTAAAATAATAATAACTTTAGTATGACTGCTGCCTATATAATTCAAAGCTTCAAATGACTCTCCGCTCATAATTGCAGCATCACCTACAAAAGCTATAACTTCATAATCTGATTTTTTTAAATCTCTAGCAGTTGCAAGCCCAATACTTGCTGACAAAGCAGTAGAAGAATGTCCAGCCTCCCATATATCATATGGACTTTCACTTCTTTTCTGAAATCCGCTTAATCCTTGATATTGTCGCAAAGTATCAAACTGACAAGCTCTACCGCTAAGTATTTTATGAATATAAGCCTGATGTCCTACATCAAATAATATTTTATCTTTTGGAAAATTAAAAACATAGTGCAAAGCTACAGTTAATTCTACAACTCCAAGATTACTTGAAAAATGTCCTCCGGTTTTTGCAACAGAATGCATAGTAAAATCTCTAATTTCTGAAGAAAGATTTTCCAACTGTTTTATATTTAATTGTTTTAGAAATTGAGAATCTTTAATTTCTTTAATATCCAAATTAATTCACCCTTTTTATGACTTTCTCAATAATTTCAATAAGTAAGCCATGATTTAATTGTAATCCATATATATCTTCTAAACATTTATTAAACAATTCAGTTATATATTTTTGCGACTTTTCTATCCCTAAAAAAGTAACATACGTAGACTTATGATTTGTTGCATCAGAACCAGTATTTTTACCTAATTCATTAGGATTACTAATTACATCAAGAATATCATCTTGTATTTGAAAAGCTAAGCCCAAATGAAAACCTAAATCAGTCATTGGCTTAAAATCTTCCTGTTTAGCAATAATTGATGCTATTTGTAAAGGAGCAGCTATCAGACAGCCTGTTTTATAATGATGAATATTTTCTAGTTCAGATAAATCAGCACTCTTATTTTCAAAATATATATCCTGCTGCTGTCCATAAATCATACCATTCATTCCAGAAGCATTAAATAAAAGTTTAATAATTTCTATTTTTAAATGGTCTTCAACATCAAGACCGGCAATAACATTCATTGATTCATTCAACAGCCCGTCACCGGCAAGAATAGCAGTAGCTTCATCAAACTGTTTATGACAAGATGGTTTCCCTCTTCTTAAGTCATCATTATCCATAGCAGGAAGATCATCATGAATAAGTGAATAAGTATGTATCATTTCAATAGCACAGGCAATATCAAGATACTCATCATACTTAATTCCATAAGCATGTAAAGCAGTAAGCAATAAAGAACCCCGCAATCTTTTTCCTCCGGACATTGTTGAATAAATCATTGCCTCTTTAACCTTACCTTCTTTTAACTGACTAAGAATCTCATACAGTCTCTTATTAATCAATTCAATCATTTGTTTCACCTTCATAGGATTTTAACTGATTATCTTCAAAAATTTTAATTACTCTATCCTCAATATTTTTTAGTTTATCATCACAGTATTTAGACAAAGCTATACCTTCTTCATATAATTTGATACTTTCATCTAAAGAAACTTCGTTTTTCTCAAGAATAGAAATTATTTCTTCTAAACGATTCATTGCTTCTTCATATGTATATTTTTTATTCATTCTACTTACTCCTCTTATTGAATCTTTGCTTTCTTCGTACCATCATAAAAATGAATATCCACTATATCATCTTTATGAATATCATTCTTTGATTTAATAATTTTTTCTTCACTCTTAACAACAGAATAACCTTTAGATAATATTTTTAAAGGACTCACTAAATCAAGCTTTTCAATACACATCTGAAAACTCATTTTTACTTTCATAAGATTGTTTTGAAAATAATGAGTCAAACGATCTTCATTAACATTCTTTTTTATACTTTCCTGCTGTATTCTATTCTTCATTGCATTACCCATTCGCTCATTTTTAGAAAATAATTCATTATGACAATCATTAATAGTCAGACGAGCATGCTTAGATAACTTATCTTTAAAAGCAGCTAATCTAATAAATTCATTCTCATATAAATAACCCGGATTCTTAAAAATATAATAATTCTCAGATTGCGTGAGAAGCATTTTTTTATTTTTTATATATGTTTTTACAAGATTATTAAGTTTATTATATGTTATGTATAGATGTTTTTTTAGCTCTTTTTGATCCGGAGTTGCATATACCGCAGCTGCGGTTGGTGTTGCTGCTCTGTAATCACTTACAAAATCAGTAAGAGTAAAATCAGTTTCATGTCCGATACCGCTAATAAGAGGTGTTTCCAGCTTATAGATACATTTAACAAGATCCTCCTCATTAAAGTTCCACAAGTCTTCTAAAGAACCTCCTCCTCTGGCTAGAATGATTGTTGAGCAATGTAATTTATCAACAAAATTTAAAGTATCAATAATTTTCTTATAAGCTTCCACTCCCTGTACAGGAATAGGAAAAATAACAATATTAACAAAAGGAAATCTGAGTTTTATAGTTCTTAAAACATCCTGTAAAGCAGCACCTTGTTTGGCAGATAAAACAGCAATTCTGCTTGGAAAAGAAGGAATTTTCTTTTTATGATTCTGATCAAACAATCCTTCCTTCTCCAGTTTCTTTTTTAGGATTTCAAAACGATAAGCCAAATCCCCAATACCGGCTTCTCTCATATCTTTAATATAAATCTGATATGTACCTGTTTTTTCATATACTGAAACATGACATCTTACTTGTACTTTAAGTCCATTTGTCACCTTAAAAGGAACTTTTTTTGCATATGAAGAAAACATAATAGCATTAATGCTTGCGTATTTATCTTTCAAGGTAAAGTACATATGGCCACTGGCATGAGGACGATAATTTGATATTTCACCTTCAATAAAAAGATTCTGCAACTGATAATCATTATCTAATACTGCCTTAATATATTTATTAAGAGCATGTACACTTAAATATTTTCTTTCCATTTAAACAATATCGTTAAGAACACCATTAATAAATTTATAAGAATCTTCATCACAGTATTCTTTAGCATTAATAACAGCCTCATTAATAACAATGCTTTTATCAAGATCAGAATCAAGTAATTCACTGGTAGATACAAGTAAAATAGCTGCCTCCATTTTATTAAGACGATTAAAACTCCATCCTTTTTTCAGCTGTTTTTCAATAACCTGAATATAGTTATCCTTGTTTTTGAGAACATTTTCTATTAACTGAATACAGAATTCATAAGCCCTCGCCCCTTCTATTAGCTGATCATCAGCTTTTATATAATTTTTCATATCAGTCCAAGAAGCATCCACAATCAAATTCTGATAAACGCAAATGATTGCTTTCTGTCTTGCAACTTGACGTATTGTTTTAGCCATAAAAATCCTCCAATTATAACCTCATTCATTTTATCATAAAATCCTATAAATTGGAATTACTGCATTAAAAGAGTAATGAAAAAGACATCTATCCTAACAGATAAATGTCTCATATGATATTACGCTTAAAAATCAATACTTTCAACACAGATATCAACTGATTTTACAGCTACATTAGCCATGTCTTTAACTGTATTAGCAATCATTCTTTGAAGTTCTTTTGTTTTTTTAGTGACTTTAATACCATATTTTACCTTAATATGTAAAGTAATGCTTACCTCATTATTCTCAATCTGACAATTGACTAATTTTTTTGTACCCGGCATTGCAAATCCTTTTGAAGCATCAAGACTAACATCTTTATCTTCAGCTATAACCTGTTTTGCGATAATATCAAATACCTGAATACTCATCATGATATCTCCATTAATTGGACTTTCCTTATATGTATAATATTCATTCTTTGCCATAAATGTACACCTCTCTCAATCTCTATTGTATAAGAATTTGATAAATATTACAAGAAATAAAAAGGAATCATTCAATGATTCTATGAATGATTCTTTATATTATATTATGCACGTCCTACATATTTTCCATCTGTAGTATTTACTAATACAATTTCTCCTTCAGAAATAAATAATGGTACTCTAATTTCATATCCCGTTTCAATTTTAGCTAATTTAGTGGCACCCTGAGCAGTATCACCTTTGATTGCCGGTTCAGTTTCAGTAACAGTAAATGGAACATTAACAGGTAAAGAAACACCTAAGATTTCTCCTTCAAAGCTTGTTACTTCAACTTCATCACTTGCTTTCATAAAATTTTGTTCCCATACTAAACGGTCTGCAGGGATTTCAATTTGATCATATGTCTCATTGTCCATAAATACCAGCATACCGCCATTATCATATAAATACTGCATTTTACGCTTTTCAATATGAGCTCTTGCAACCTTTTCACTGTTTCCAAACGTGATTTCAGTCGTTGATCCAGTTCTCATATTCTTCATCTTAACCTTGATATTTGCAGCTGCTCTAGCTGTTTTATTGTGTGAATATTCAAGCACTATATATAAGTTACCATCATACTGAAAAGTTATTCCCGGTCTTAAATCGCCAACATTAATCATTTTTTGTTTTCCTCCTCATAGTCTTATAGATTATAACAAATAACTAATCTCTTGTAAAATAGATTTTTAATTAACACCATTGCCAGTTTAATACTGATAAATTTGTTTGATCAATCGTAATTATTAAGTGCTTACTTATTTTAGGAAAAATACATTCAATTTCCTTATTATTTTCAAATCCCTTTATTCTATAACTAACATCAGCAACCTGACCACTTGAATAATCATAATTAGCAATTTTCTTAATAAAATAACGTTTCATATAAACTTCTATTTGTCTTTGCTGATTAAGCTTATCTTCATATTTATACAGTGTATTTTTCTGAATTATAAAGGAACTATAAATCACAACAAAGGACAGAAGAATACAATAAATAATCAATGTAATTTGTAAGACATTCCCTTTATCGCTTTTAGCTATCACAATTCTCATTTTGCTTTATACATATCACCAATCAGATATGATATCTCCTGACTATTTCTTTTAATTTTCATTATTAAATAGTTATCTCTATTTATAAACTGGACATCATCTATATTATCAATAATTATTTCATATCCGGGCTGCTTAACCAATCTATGATTATCTATCTTAATTGTATACTTCAGATTATCATGAGTTTGGCAAGTAAGCTCCTTATGACAGGAAATAACTGATGAAACAAGCAGATAATCTGAAAGCTGCTTTGCACCTAAAGATAAGTCTTCATTATATGTCAGTTGAACTGTATAAGTGTTTTTTATTAAGGTAAAAGCATTGAATATGATAATAATTGTAATAGATAAAGAAAATAATACCTCTATTAGCGTAAAACCTCTTTGATCTTTAATTCTTCATCCCTCCCATTTTCAATAATTTCTAATTCTTTTTGTTGTCCTTTTAAATGATGTCTATTGATCTTAGTGACAGAGTGATTTAAAACCGTAATCAGACTAATAAATAATACTAATACAGTCGTGTAAATCATAAAGGCAAACAATGATTCTACCAAAGATGATCCTTTATTATTTAACATAAAAGACACCGCTTCCTACCTGAAAAACAAAGCGTACTTCGTTATAAGGTGTTCTTAAAACTAATGTTTTTGCAATTTTAATATGACCTTTCTCATTGTAAGAAAACATATGTCTGTTCCTGAAAAAATAACCCTTGTTTAAAATAACAGTTTTCTTATAATCATTATCATTCATGACAATTTTATCCTGATAAACTTCACATATTACTTTTCTTTTATTCACCAATGCTCTCATTTTCGCTTCATAAAAAATTCCGGAAATCAGACTCACCTGTTCTTTTGTATTAATAGTTTTTTTATGATAAACAAAGCTAAAAGAAGAAATAATAATCATAATAGAAACCACAAACAGCATCTCTATCAAAGTAAAGCCTCTATTATTTAGCATATGCCTGTCCATTACTGATATAGATTGATTTTCCATTAGGACACTTTGTCTGTTTAGTGGTCAGATAGGGATGTGATCCGGATGTTAAATCAGAAATGCTTGTAGGTAGATGTTCATGCTCTATTTCATATAGGATAATCTGACTATTGACAACTTCTATCTGGGCATCACAACTTTTATTCTTCACAACCTTATTTTTACTTGTAACATTAGGAATCACAAGGAGCAGAATAATAAGAATTACTGAGACGCAAAACACCATTTCAATTAAAGTAAAACCTTTTTTATTAAACATATAAAACCTCACTTTCAATAAAATTATACATAGTAGATAAAAACTCATAAGAAGATTTATTAGATAATTGTGCTAACAAAAAAGCAATTGCAATTATCATATATTTCTGCCAATAGAAAGTATTCTTTTCTATACCAATAAAATATACTCCGTTTTCAATGAATATAACTATATAAAGCTCATGAGAAAATCCCGGTAAGTAGCCATTATAATCTTTCATTTTATACTTAAAATATTCTGATAAATAATAAATATGATTAATCAACCTATAATAAGCAATTTTTCTTAGTTTTAAAATATATTCAGTATGTTCTATAAGACTATCAAAAATATTTTCTATATCAAATTCCTCATTCCATATTAACTGACTGTCATGCTCTGAAAGCTTTAGTAAACCGGCTAATTCCATAATATCTTTAGATACTGCCAATAATATTCATCATTGGCAGTATAATAGCTAGGTAAGTCATTATGACAAAAAATGCCACAAAGGTATAGACAGCAGGAATAAAACATTTTATAAATCGGTTAATTTTTTCTTCTATCTGATTTATTGAAATATCAATATAATTTTGCATTGAACATATTTTCTTTGGTGATTTTAGATACATTTTATACATAGTTATAAAAAGTGGATCAAAATATTCAAGATTTTCAATAATATTTTCAAATAAATCACCTTTACTAATATACGAATATATCTCATAGATCACAATTTTAATATCACTTCCGGTCATTCTCTCATTTAATAATTTAATAATCATATTAGTATCAATCTGATCTTTTAGAAGTTCATTAAAATAAATACTAAACTTTAAAGTAAAATACTTCTGTATATACTTTTTTAAGTATGGCATACGCAGAAATTTTTCTATTTTCATATAATCCTTATTTCTTAAGGATATAAAAAAGCTAAAGAAAAAAAGAAAAACTGAAGTAAAGACAAGAATGATCAATATCGGAACTATTCTGATCATATTAAAAAGAATAAGAAAATAAATAGAGTAAGATATTGAAAAGGAAACAAACAATTCATTAACCTTAGGAAACAGAATAAATATAGAAAATAACGAAAACATTAATAAGAAAAGCAGAAGAATTAATGGATAAGTCAACTGACTCACCAGCTTTTTCTTTGTGCTATCAATATTTTTGCAAATATCTAAAGCATTCCTAATAGCATCTGATAAAATTAATTTTTTGCTGAAAAACTCATAATATTCAATAAACTCTTTAGACAGATGCTTATCAGCAATTACCTGCTTCAAATCCGCACCTTTATCAATATTCTTCAGCATTGAAGAAATAGCCTTATGAGATGAAATATCTTTACAAATAAGTAATGTATCCTGAATACTGTATCCCTGCTCTAAAAGATGATACAGATTTTCTAGAAAAAGATAATCATTATTCATTAAGTTCTTCCTCAAAAAGATAACTGCTGCAATATTCTTCTTTAATAAGATACAAAGCGCTTTTTCTAAAAGTTAAATAATTTATTTTTCGACGATTGAAATAATCTTTTATTTCTTTGCGATTAAGCATTTCAGGAAGAATTAAAGCCTTTTTTAACTCCAAATCATATTTCATTTTTTGAGAAACAATGCCTATTAAGACATCTTCCAAATCGTCTTTATCAATACCAAGATTTATGAGTCTTTTTATAACCAGCAATGCATTAGAAGCGTGAATTGTAGACAATACTAAATGTCCTGTTAATGCCGCTGTAATAGCCAGTTTTGCTGTTTTTTCATCTCTTATTTCACCAATCATAATAACATCAGGATCATGCCGTAAAATCTGTCTTAAACTACCGACATAATCAATTCCTATAAGTTCATTCATTTCAATCTGCAAACAGTGTTCCTTTTCCATTTCTATCGGATCTTCCAATGTCACAATATTTCTGCCACCCATATCAATAAGTCTATCCAGCATTGCGTATAATGTAGTTGATTTACCACTCCCTGTAGCACCTGAAACAAGAAACAGTCCTGATTTAATTATGCAGATATTCTTTAAGAAATCAGTAAATTCTTTAATCTGAGATAATTCATTTAAAGTAATCTTATTATGATTATTCAGAATTCTAATAACCATACTTTCAAAATGCAGTCCCGGTAAGTAAGATAATCTTAAGTAATAAATATGATCATTAATAAAATAATGAAAAGCACCTGTCTGAGGTACAAGACGATAATTAACATTAATAAATGATCTATATTTTAAATAATTCATAAGCTTGCTTCCTTCTTCATTATTTAAATCATCATAATGTATAAGCTGTCCGAATATTCTAAATTCAATGGAAAGTTTCTTATCCAGCTTCAAATGAATATCCGTAGCTTTTTTACAGACAGCATGATAAAATATCATTTCAAATAATTCATCCATATTCAGCACCCTAAGTTTTTAATAAGTTTATCAACACTGATCATAAAATAATGAATAAATTCTATTCTTTGATGAGGAGTGAGGAATTTGCGGCAAAGAAGAATATAAACAATCAATAATTCTTCTTTTCCTAGAGTTTCTAAGCTTACTGATGTTTTTAATTCTCTTTGATCATATATTTCAATACTAAATGGAGAATAAGAAAGATTCCTGAAAAAGTCAGAAAGCTCTGTCTCATCTTTAGCTAATTTATTAGCTAAATCAAATCGCTCCTTTGAAAGACAAATATGGTTTTTGTTTCCATCTGTTTTTGTTATTCTAATCATTTCAAAAGCAATTTTTGCAAGCAGTTCATTCAATAGTGAGATCTTTATTTTATCTAAACAAATAACCTCGTAATATCCATTATTTGATACATTTATTCTACATATACTTTCCAATCATATTCCTCCAATCTGTAATCCCTTCTAATATAACTATTCCCATAAAAAAAGAAATTTTCTCAAGAAAAAAGAAAAAATCTACAAAACAATTATTTGTTTTGCAGATATGGATTATCAATCTGTTCGATTTTTAGGGTTGTTTCCGGACCGTGACCACTATATACAGTAGCATCAAATTTCAACTGACTGAGCATAAAGCAAGTATCAGACATATCAGTTATTGAAGAACCGGGAAAATCATATCGTCCAATATTTCCTTTAAATAATGAATCTCCTGTAAACAATGCATTCTCTTTCTCAAAATAAATCAGTACACTGCCGCAAAGATGACCGGGAGAAGGAATAATCTGCACTGACTGATCCAGAAAAGTCATCTTTTCACTAAAAAGCTCTATATGTCCATAATATCTGAATTCTTTGCCAAATTGATTAGAAAGATTATAAATAGGATCTTTTAAAATTTTAGAAGAATCCAATGAAGCATATATTTTTATATCTTTATTAAAATTCATCAATTCAGGAATACCGGCAATATGATCATAATGAGCATGAGTAAGCAAAATAGCTTCTAATAAAATATTATGATCACTGAGATATTTAATAACCGGTTTAATAGGGTATCCCGGGTCAATGCAGATAGCTTTGTGATTATTAATAACCAAATAACAATTTTCCTGAAGGAACTCTAAAATAAATTTTTTTATCATATCTTTTCTCCTATAAAAAAATAAGCCCTAAAGCTTATTTTTTTTCTCTATGAACAGTCTTTTTATTACATCTTGGACAATATTTTTTAACTTCCATTCTACTAGGATGAGTTTTTTTATTCTTAGTACCGATATAGTTTTCTTCACCACATTCAGTACATTTATAGATGATATTTTCTCTCACGTTCTACACCTCCAATAAGCTTGCTTACATATCATATCATACGGATTTATAAAAATCTATCTTTTTTTTTAAAACTATCCTGTATAGCCATATTTTTTAAAATAAAGATCCATAGCATATCTAAAAGTTCTTGGAGCAGAGTTATTGTTGATCTGCATTTCCACCATAACAATACAAGCAACTTGTGGTCCGGACTTACCATTATAAGGTCCGTAGCCAATAAATATATGGTTAAAAGCTGTCTGATTGCTTCCAACCTGAGCTGTACCTGTTTTTCCAGCAACTTTATAAGGATATCCAGCAAACCCGCCACTAGGTGTTCCAAACTCTACAACCGCTCGCATCCCTTTCTGAATTTGAGTAAATGCAGTTTTATACTGACTAACATCATCAACAACGGTCTTTTTAAATTGATGCAATGTCACTCTCTCTCCCTCATCATTAGTGACATAAGAGCTTTTATAAAGATGCGGTTTTACCTTTACACCTCCATTAGCAAGAGTAGCAGCATAAGTTGCTAGTTGCATAGGAGAATAGGTATCATACTGACCAATAGAGAAATCAAGCAAATTACCTGGTAATTTACTAGATCCTCGATATCCTAGTGTTTCAGCAGGTACATCAAGACCGGTCTTAACACCTAAACCTAATTCACCTGCGGCATTTCTTAATTTAGTAAAAGCATTATTATTAATTCTTAAAGGCTGATTTTTGCGATAAACACCGCCGCCAAGCTTAATAATAATTTTCATCATATAAATGTTAGATGAATAAGCCATAGCTGTTACCTCATTTAAATTTCCCAGACCACGCAAATTCCATGAATGCTTTGCCGGTGTTCCCGCAATTTGAATACCTTCAGCAGTATCTGCCTCATAATGATTAGCTTTAATAATGTTATTTTTAAAGCATGTATATAAAGTAGCTGCCTTCATAGTAGAACCAATTTCATATGCTTCTAAATAATTTCCTGATTCCCAATCAACAATTTCACCATTATTCATTCTTCGCTTGCCAGCCATAGCAATAATATCACCGGTTGCCGGTTCAATAAGGACACAATAAATATGCTTATTATAAGGCTCGCCGGAATGACTTTTCAATTCATTATGAAGATAGTCAGAAAGCTTTTTTTGAATCTCATAATCGATAGTCAGTTGAATATTACGCCCATTATTTCCATTACTTTTCTTTTTAACAATCGGATTGCCATTAGAAGAATACTGAAGCTGATAAGCACTTTTACTTCCGCTTAAAACATCTTCATACTGTTTCTCTATACCAGATGTGCCAACACGTGAATCATTACTGTAATTAAGTGCTAAAAGCTGATCCTTCAATGTAGCTGGAAGCCCCTGTTTTTTAGTAGTAACCTTACCTAAAATGCTTTTCAGTGCAGTCTTATGAGTATAAGCTCTCTTCCAGTCACTAGTTACCTTTACTCCTCTTAAAAGTTCAGTATTTTCACCAATCAGGCTAGCCTCTTTTACTGAAATTCCTTCCAATAAAACAGCACTTCCTGATGTACATGACTTAATAGCATAAAAAAGCTTATAATATTTAATATCATCTTCAGACATTTTTTCTTTTAATATTTTATCAGTAATACGTTCAATCTCCAGATTATAAAACTTTGTATTAAAATCTTCCTGACCTCTTAGCTGTTTCTTTTCTTCATTAGTAATTAATGATTCAACATAGTTCTTATCTTTCATGATAAGATAATCTTTTAATTCTCTTGTAGTTACAGAAGAAATATCAACATTACAGTTCTTTATCAGAAAGTTAACCATTGCTTTTATCTCTTCTTCTTTAATATCTTTAACCGAATAATAAGTAGCACAAATAACATTCTCATTATATACAAGTTTTTCATAGTTACGGTCAGATATTTCTCCGCGCAGAGCATCTACAGTAAAGGTATTTGTACTGTACTGTTCAAGCTTAGTCATATAATAATCATTATTAGAAATCTGTATTACAAACAAACGTAAGGCATAAATAGAAAAAACAGCAATCACAAAACCTATAACAATCCAAAAACGTCTGCTAAGAGTATTCTCAGAAGTATTCTTGATTGCCTGATTAACTTCTTTAGTTCCTTTAAAACGAATATGCTGCTTATTAAACATTTTTATCACCTCACATTATTCATCCACAGACAAAATAGCCATAAAAGCTTCTTGTGGAATCTCAACACTACCTACTGCCTTCATACGCTTCTTTCCTTCTTTTTGTTTTTCAAGCAATTTTTTCTTACGTGAAATATCACCGCCATAACACTTTGCCAAAACATTCTTTCGCAAGGCCTTGATGTTGGTACGGGCAATAATTTTTCCCTGCAAAGCTGCCTGAACCGGAACTTCAAACTGCTGAGAAGGGATTAGCTCTTTAAGTTTCACACAAAGGGCATGTCCTCTTTCCCTAGCAAAATCTTTATGTACAATAGAACACAGTGCATCAACCTGCTCACCATTTAACAGAATATCCATTTTCATTAAAGCTGATTTGCGATATCCGGATAATTCATAATCATAGCTGGCATACCCTTTAGTATAAGACTTCAACTTATCAAAAAAATCAAATATAATTTCAGATAAAGGCATACTATAAATAACTTCACGCCTAGTATCATCTAAATATTCAATATTTATATATTCTCCTCTTTTACCCTGACATAATTCCATAATACTGCCAATATAGTCTTCAGGGGTCAATATCGAAACCTTAACATACGGCTCCTCTATTGTCTTGATATAATTAGGTTCAGGAAGAGCTGCCGGATTATCTATTTTTATCATTGTTCCGTCAGTTAAATAGCAATGATAGATAACACTGGGAGCAGTAGCAATTAAATCAAGATTAAATTCTCTTTCCAGTCTTTCCTCAATAACATCCATATGAAGCAAACCTAAAAATCCACATCTAAAGCCAAAACCTAATGCCTGTGATGTTTCAGGCTCAAAAACCAAAGATGAATCAGAAAGAGAGATCTTTTCTAAAGCTTCACGAAGTTCTTTAAACTTAGCATTATCAACCGGATAAAGCCCGCAAAAAACCATCGGATTCATATGCCTATATCCTGGCAAAGCCTGATGAGAAGGATTTTCTAGTGTCGTTACAGTATCACCGACATGAATATCCTTAATATCTTTAATACTGGCAGCTATCCAGCCGACTTCTCCGGTTACAAGCTGCTCTTTTTTTATTTCTGCGGGTGTTCTGACTCCTAATTCAGTAACTTCATAAGAACTATCAGTAGCCATAAAATGAATATGATCACCGGTTTTTATACTGCCTTCTTTTACACAGACAAGAATAATAACACCACGATAAGAATCATAAAAAGAATCAAAAATTAAAGCCTGAGTAGGATTATTAATATTTCCTTTCGGAGCTGGGAGTCTTAAGACAATCTGCTCCAGTACATCTTCAACATTTAAACCTGTTTTAGCAGATATTAGCGGTACATCATGAGCAGATAACCCAATATCATCTTCAATTTCCTGAATCACTCTCTGTGGCTGTGCACTAGGTAAATCTACTTTATTGATAACCGGAAGAATCTCCAAATCATTATCAAGTGCCAGATAGACATTTCCTAATGTCTGAGCTTCAACACCTTGTGATGCATCGACCACCAAGACAGCTCCATCGCAGGCAGCCAGTGAACGAGAAACTTCATATGAAAAGTCAACATGACCCGGTGTATCTATTAAATGAAAAAGATACAACTCTCCATTCTTCGCTTGATAAGTAAGTTGAACCGCATTCAGTTTAATAGTAATTCCTCGTTCTCTTTCTAGCTCCATATCATCAAGCATCTGTTCTTTTAAATCACGATTACTTACAGTCCCTGTCAACTGCAAAATGCGATCTGCCAAAGTACTTTTTCCATGATCAATATGAGCAATAATAGAAAAATTTCTAATATGTGACTGATCAATCATAACTATCCTTTCTCTTCTAATAATCTATCAAGTATTTCCACTTTTTCCCCTCTTAATACAATAACTGGAAACTGTTTAAAATATGGCTGTTCTCTTAAGTTAATTAAACGTCCTGTAACAGCAACAAGACTGCCAATTTTACAAGCTCCATTAACCATTTCCGCCATCCCATTCCATAACACAGCCGGAATAAGATCAAATTCAATTTCATTTTCACCAACCTGAAAAGGCTGTTCCAGTCTAAGAATCATAAGTGCATCCTTGTTAGGATTGTTTTCAAATACTGTTTCATCAGGGAGACTCTCAATTCTCCCTACTACAAATACATGATTATACATATCATTAACTCCTCCTTATTTTTATATTAATAAGTTTTTTTATTTTATAAGGACAAAGGCAATCGCATAATTATGTTCATGACTAATTGATATCAAAGCATGAGGATCATTTAAATAAGGACTGCCATCAAAATTATTCAAAATACTGATATCTTTAAATTTCTTACCACCAAGACCTAAATGATAAGCTTTAAGATAAGCTTCCTTTCCGGCAAACCTGCCACCAACAAATTCAAGCTTTCTTTTATCTGAACTGAGCTTTAAAAAATAAGCGTATTCTTCATCAGAAAGAATATGCTTAATAAATGTTTGATTAGAAATATCCAGCCGACGCAAATCGACCATATCAACGCCTATTCCCTTCATCAATCTTTAAACTTCTTTTCATAAAGATTCATCAGCTCGTCAAGACTCATGTTATCATCAATTTCATCAATAAGAGAATTATCTTTCTTAAAATCAAGCTTAAACTTGCCGGTACGCTCTTCAATAATCTTCAGATCATCCTGTGACTCATCAGTTAAAGAAGCGATATTTCTCAATCTATTTTCAACTGAATCAATAACTTTTCCATCCCCATTAATATCATCCAATTCAGGATTTTTACGGTTCTTATAAGTGTCTTCAGCATCTTCATTAAAAGCTCTTAATTTCTTTGCCAGTTTAGATTTAGCAGATTCTTTTTCTTTAACAGCTACAATCTCTTCTTCCTCTTCCGGTCCATAGAAAGGTGATAAGATCTGTGTGAATCCATCAGGCTTTCTTTTATAAACTTTCCGTTTGACAGGTATATTTTTTTCCTCTGTTTTAGTTTCTTCTCCTTTAGAAGTTATTCCGAACATTGGGGAAATAACCTGACTCATTCGATAAGTTTCTTTTTTCTTTTCAATAGGCTTTGGATCTTTCTTTACTTCTTTTTTCTTAATACTTCCTTTAGTCTCATTTTCCTCAAAATCATCCTCAAAAAGCATCGGCTTACTGAATTTCTCTTGACGTCTTTGTTCAACAATCGGATCAATATAAGGTTTTTCTACAACCTCATCAGTATCATCTTCTCCAAAAAACCAGCTCTTAAGACTCATAATCATATCCTCCTATTCACAGCCATTAATAAACATCTGTACTTCTTCTTTTGTCTTTCTTAATTTAGAAACAAAACGTCCTATTTCTTTACCCTGATTATAAGCAACAAAAGAAGGAATTCCCAATATTTCTAAATCAATACAAAGATCAATCATTTTATCACGATCAACATAATAAAAAATATAATCTTTATTTTCATTAATAATATCATTAATATAAGTTTTCATAAAATGACAATCAGGGCACCATTGAGCACTGAATATCATAATACATTTGTTTTTTATTGCATTTTTATAATCCTCTACTGATGTTATTTCTATTAATTCATTCATAACATTACCCCCTTACATGTACCTTTAATTGATATATAGGACCAAATGGTGAAAACTTACGTTCATATTCAGTCATAATATTATCGTCATAGCCATCACTATGATGTAAATCCAGACAGACATCATCCCAGATAAATTCTTTATCTGAAGCAATAGAAACAAGTGAATATTCAAAAAGTTTTCTATTGTCTGTCTTAAAAATCAGAGAGCCTCCCGGCTTTAAAATTTTCTTATATAGATCTAAATATTTTTGATATGTAAGTCTTCTTTTAGCATGTCTTGATTTTGGCCATGGATCAGAAAAATTAAGATATATCCTATCAATTTCATGATCACTAAAAATATCACCTAGTCTGATTGCATCATCTTTCACTAAACAAAGATTATTTAAGTGCTCATGATTCAAAACTTTTCTTAAAGCCTTCTCCATTACAGTAGAATACTTCTCAAGGCCAATGAAATTTATATCAGGTTCATTTAGAGCATGATGAATGATAAAATCACCTTTCCCCATACCAATTTCTATTGAAATCGGATGATCATTGCCAAAGGATTGATGCCATTTCCCTCTCATATTTTCGGGTATAACATAGACAAGATCAGGGTATTTTTTTAAATTATCATTTGCCTGCGGATTATTTCTTAACCTCATAAAACCTCCATTTTTATAAATATATCATAAATTCACTCAATAGGCTATCAATTTCCTCTTGGCTAAGTGAGCGATAATCTCCTTCTTTTAATGCATCATCAAGGATTAAAGGACCCATGCTGATTCTTTTAAGCTGCAAAACTTGTTTTCCTCTAGAACTAATCATTCTCTTAATCTGATGATATTTTCCTTCCATAATAGTAATACGAACATAAGATTGGTCCTCAAATTCTTCTAAAACTTCAATATCTCCCGGTAAAGTTTTAAAATCTTTTAATTTAATGCCTTCTCTAAATGCTTTAATATCTTCATGGGTAATTCTACCTGATATATAAGCTTCATATATTTTTTTAACATGGTGTCTAGGAGAAAGTAATGCATGAGCCAGCTTTCCATTATTAGAAATAAGAATCAGTCCGGTCGTATCCTTATCAAGTCTTCCAACCGGAAACAAATTATCATGATAATCATCAATCAGATCAATAACAGTAAGTTCAAATGGATCTCTAGATGCACTTAAGCACCCTGCCGGTTTATTAAGCATATAATAAACAAATGGCTGATATCTGACAGTTTTACCATTAAACTTTATTGTATCCTGTTCATTAATATGTAATTTACTGCTTAAGACTAGCTGATCATTAACCATTACCCTTTTTTGCTTAATAAACGATTTCACCTCTTTACGGCTGCCAAGTCCGGAAAGATGAAGATATCGATCAAGTCTCATAATTAACCTCAAAGATAAAATGCTTTCTCTGATTTGTATCATCAGTATATTCAAAATAACACTTTAAAGGACTTTTCTTTGTCACCAGACCGCTTAAGCTAATGCCTTTATAATAAGACTTGCCTTTATCAATGTAATTAGATTTTAAAGAATACTGTTTAGTATCAAAAAGACCTAAACTGGGATGATAACTGTCTTTTTTATAAGAACTGTATGATAAGCATTTAATATTCTTATATGTCCCTTTAGGTTTATCAATAATCAGATCATAACGATATGAATTGTTCATTGAAGAGTAAAAGAGTCTGGCCTGAAAATAAGGTTTATGAGGAGTTACCGAACCGGATTGAATCTTATTGATAATCTGATGATATTCTTTTAAGGAATATGTTTCTTCAGATTTTACATTATCTTTACTGCTACATCCGACAGTTAATAAGATAGCTAAAATTAAAAGTATTTTTTTCATAATAATTCACCTTTATTATTATAACATAAACAAAGAAAAAGGCTAAACTATTTTAGCCTTAATTCGATGTTTATGAAATTAGTAAATAACATTTATGGAAATATCATTGATTAATTTCAATGATAAAATCAGCCTTAAATATCTGACCTTTCTCTAACCTGACAATGCTTTCTTTATCTTTAAATTCACCATTAAAATCAACATAATCAGTATGTCCAACCCATGGTTCAATGGCTAATAAACCTCCCGTATGTTTACTTGTCCAGATACCGACATGATCAAAATTATGCATATGAAAAACAATTGATTTAGAGTTTGATAGAGATTTTAACGCTATTGATTCACTCTTAAAATCAGGAATCACAATAGCATCAGAATTGAACATAGCCTGTCTGATAAAGAAATGTCTTTCATTTTCAAGCAAAGGCAATACCCCTCTGCTCATGCCTCCACGGGCAGGACAAATCAGTTTCTGACTGACTGTTTCTTTTTGGGAAAATTCAATATAGTAATCATTAGCATCCTCTCCTTCTATAAAAGGACAGGCAAATGCCGGATGACCGCCTATCTGAAAATAAATTTCTTTCTCTTTTGTATTCTTTACTTCAAAAATAGCTTCAAGAGTATTGTTATTCAAACAATAAGTAACTGTTAAATCAAAATCATAAGGATACATGCATTTTGTTTCATCATTAGATTCTAAATGTAATATTACCTGATGCTTATCCTGACTTAAAACCGCATACTCACTATTACGAGAAAAGCCATGCTGATTCATTTTATAAGTCTGACCATTAATTCTAGTCTGTCCATCTTTGAGAGCTCCTACAATAGGAAATAAGACCGGTGCACTATGGCCCCATAATGAAGGATCCTGTTTCCACATATAATTAATATGATCCTGAACACCTATAATCTTAGAAATCTCAGCACCTAACGGTTCAATCTCAACATATAAAAACTCATTTTCTAATTTAATCATAGACTGCTCCTAAAATTTCAATATACCATCAACCATCGTATGCATAATATCAATATTAGCATTAAAGAAAATTAAATCAGCTTTAGCACCAGGTGCAATTCTTCCTAAATCTTTCCTATTTAAAGAATCAGCCGGATTTCTAGAAGCATAATTAACAGCTTTTACCAAAGAAACATTTAAATGTTCAACAGCATGTCTGACTTCTTCATTCATACCGGCAATAGATCCTGCAATTGTTCCATTCTCCAGTTCAGCACGTCCATCCTTAACAAAAACCTTTTGTCCTCCCAGCATATATTCACCAACAGGCATTCCTGCCGCCTCTAACGAATCAGTAACAAGAACAAGCTTGTCATCGTCTTTCATCTCTGCCAGAATTCTTGCTGAAGGCCATTTAACGTGTTTTCCATCAAGAATTAATTCAGCATAAAGTCTTTGATTAAGCATAGCAGTACCTACAATACCCGGCTCACGATGATGAAGAGGAGTCATCGCATTATATGTATGTGTTGTAGAATTAGCACCATAATGAATAGCTTTTACTGTTTCTTCAAAAGTAGCATTACTATGACCTACAGAAACAGAAACCTCATGCTTTGCAAGATAATCAATTAATTCTAAGGCTCCTTCTCGCTCCGGAGCAATAGTAATCTTCTTAACCAACTCTTCATGTCCATGACAAAGTGCTTTATAATTTTCTATACTAGGGGCAATAATTGCACTTTCCGGTTGAGCACCTTTATACTTTGCTGAAATAAAAGGTCCCTCTAAATGAACACCAATAATTTTAGCACCGGTCACTTCATCCTTATACTGTCCAATCGCATCCATTGCTCTGGCAACATCTTCAATAGGCATAGTCATTGTTGTTGGTAAAAAGGATGTAACACCTGTTTTTAAATGTTCTCTACTCATGATTTCAAGTGATTCTTTGGTGGCATCCATAGTATCAGCACCCTTACGTCCATGAGTATGAACATCAATAAATCCCGGAGATACATAAAGTCCTTGGGCATCAATAACTTTTGCATCATCAGAATTCTGAAAACCTAGAATCTTATCATCATCAATCAGTAAATCAGATTCAATAATTTCATCTTCCAAAATAATTTTTCCATTTCTAATTAATGTTTTCATATCTTCCTCCTGATATCAGTATAACATTTATGATTAAAAAGTAAAAATGAAATACGTAATTAAATATCATACTTTCTTTGTCTTAAAAGCCCAGTATTTAGTAATAAGATAATTTAAAGGAGCAATAATAATAAGAATATAAATCAAAGCTGAATCTGCAGAAACAGAAAATACTTTTAAAAATATATAAAGTAAAATTTCTTTTAAAATAATACCTGTAGAAAAATATGTCATAAAATTTTTCCCTAAAGAAAATAACCTATTTCTTTTTTCTCCATCCCTCTTCTTATAAACAATAAATTCATTAAATACAAAGGAAACAAGCGTACTCACAATAAAGCCGACAATAACACTCAGATAAGGTGTTATCATCAAATACTTCAAACAAATAAGATATGAAAAATATTCAGCAGCAGAACTACTAATACCGCCAATTGTATATTTAATTAATTCAATAATCATTATTTTCACCTGTTTTATATTATATAAATAAATGTTTTATTAAGCAATTAAAAAGCAGGAAAATCCTGCTTACTTAATCTTTTCAAAGTCTGATGCACCATGTTTACATAATGGACAGATAAAGTCATCCGGTAACTCTTCTCCTTCATAAACATATCCGCATACCTTACATACCCAGCCTTTTTTACCTTCAGTTTCAGGTTTAGGCTTAACATTATTCTGATAATATGTATAAGTCATTGTTTCAGTATTAGACAGGACACGAGCTTCTTCAATAGCACATAAATACATATGATGACTATCTAAATCAATTGTCTGTTCAACTTTTAAAGCCATTACAGCATTAATATACTGTGGCAGTATTACAAGACCATTATCTGTACGTGATACTTTCATTCCGGCAAATTTATCTTTTGTACGCCCGGAAACAAAACCATATTTTTCAAAAACACTGAATGGTGCTTCCTGAGAAAGACAGTTAACATTTAATTTACCCGTTTTCATAATGATATGATCTGTATAATTCTTTTTATTAATACAGACAGCTAATCTCGTCGGATTCTCTGAAACCTGTGTAACAGTATTGACAATACAGCCATTATCCTGCTTACCATCATGAGTTGTCACAACATATAATCCATAACCTAGTCTAAATAAAGCTGTTAAGTCATTTTTATTAGCTTCCTCACTAGAATTAATATACTCACTGCATAATTCATCAGCCAATTTCTTCATGCTTTCAATACTGTCTTCATGCACAGCTGAATTAATAGTAACCTTAGTTTCAGCATAAGTCAGATTTTTACAAGGTGTCAGCATTTTTTGCATAATTCTGGCAGCCATCGGTGCCCATGTTCCATTCTCTATAAATGCAATATGACGCTTAGAAAAATTTCTTTCTGTTAAATGATCAATATATTCTCTCATATAAGGGAAAATATCTGCATTATAAGTTGTTGTTGCAAAAACAATCTTGCCATAACTAAAAGCATCAGCAACAGCAGCACTCATATCACATCTTGCCAGATCATAAATCTTAACATCAGGACATTTATTTTTCTGAAGCATATCTACAAACTTTTCAACAGCTTCCCTAGTATGCCCATAAACACTTGTATAACAAATTAGAATACCATCCTTCTCTGTCGCATAGCTTGACCATTTATCATATAAATCTAAATAATAGCCAAGATTTTCTTTTAATACAGGACCATGTAAAGGGGCTATAGCCTGTATATCAATTGCTTCCGCCTTCTTGAGAAGACTCTGAACCTGCATTCCATATTTTCCAACAATACCAATATAATATCTTCTTGCCTCATCAATCCATTTTTCATCATGATCCAATGCTCCAAACTTACCAAAAGCATCAGCACTGAAAAAAACCTTATCATGCATATCATAAGTCATCATAACTTCAGGCCAATGCACCATTGGAGCAAAAATAAACTTTAACACATGAATACCCAAAGACAACTCTTCGCCATCTTTAACAATCAATCTGTTCTTACCAAACTCTTTACCGAAAAAACGTTCCAGCATATTAAATGTCTTATTATTACCAACCAGAATTGTTTCGGGATAGACATTTAAAAAATTCTCAATATTTGCAGAGTGATCAGGTTCCATATGCTGAATAATTAAATAATCTGGCTTACGATCATTTAATGCAGCACTTAAATGATCCAGCCATTCATGTTTAAAATGAATATCCACAGTATCCATAACAGCAATTTTTTCATCCTTAATAACATAAGAATTATAAGCCATTCCATGAGGAACAGCATATTGTCCTTCAAATAAATCTATCTGATGATCATTAACCCCTACATATTCTATAGAGTCCGTAATTGCTTTCATATTCTTTATATCCCCTCTCCTTTTCACTCTACATATTATAATATATCTTTATCATGATAGCAATATCACAAAATAAAATTACTTTCTTTTTATACATATGAGTTGACAATCCTATTATATTGTGTACAATATAATTGTAATTAATTAAAGGAGATAAGATTATGTCAAAAATTTTAAACAATAATGAATTTGAAAATGAAGTACTTAAATCATCTATTCCGGTATTAGTTGATTTCTATGCTGACTGGTGTGGTCCATGCAAAATGATGGGTCCGGTATTAGATTCTATTGAAAAAGACTATAAAGGAAAAGCAAAGATTGTAAAAATCAATGTGGATCAAGAACCTGAATTGGCCGCTAAATATGGCGTTATGAGTATCCCGAATTTCAAATTATTTAAAAATGGGCAAGTAAAAGATGAGGCTTTAGGAGCTATTGGTAAAAATATCCTTACAGCTAAACTGGATGCATTATTATAGGAGGTTTTTATAATGAATTTTTATGATTATAATGTGATCAATGCAGCCGGTGAACCGGTAAGTATGAGTGATTTTAAAAATAAGGTTGTTATGGTTGTAAATACAGCTACCGGATGCGGCTTTACGCCACAGTATAAAGATATAGAAAGCATGTATGAAAAATATCATGATCAGGGATTAGAAATAATTGATATTCCCTGTAATCAGTTTGCCGGTCAGACACCGGGCAGCGATAAAGAGATTCATGATTTCTGTACACTAAACTATCATACACAGTTTCCACAAATGAAAAAATCTGATGTCAATGGGAACAATTCACTGGAGTTATATGAATATCTGAAGAATCAGCAGTCTTTTAAAGGATTTGGTAAAGGTGTAAAGGCTTTAGCCATGAGTGCTATGCTAAAAAAGATTGATAAGGATTATAAGAATAATTCCGATATTAAATGGAACTTCACAAAATTTATTGTTGATCGTGAAGGCAATGTTGTCGCAAGATTTGAGCCTACTGTAAAAATGAGTGAAGTTGAATCATTTATTCTTAGTCTATTATAAAAATATCCCTTAAAGTATTTTGGCTTTAAGGGATATTTTAATTAACCAACTGTTTTTTTGTTAGTATATCATATTCTTCTTTTGCTTCTTTTATTTCCTGAGGAGTATTTTCTTTTAGCTGATAAGATTGTGATGATTCACTATAAATAAGATACGGTTCTATTATTTCCACCAGCATATTGATTTCTTCCTGCTCATTAAGCTCATCAAATCTTTGATCTTTCTCAAAAAAATCAATATAAAGCTTATTTGCAGCAGTCTCACCAAAAGCCTTCACAAGCTTTTCATAAAGATGCAAATACATATCATGAGCACCTTTATTATATCCTGAAAGAGTCCCCTGTTCATTACCATTCTGATACCCTTTATTATAAATATCTAATAAGAGTTCTTCTTTTTCTTCAAAATTCATATTAAGCCTCACTATACAATTAATTAGGCATACCATATGCCTAATTAATTGCAATATCCAATACTTTTTTAACCTCTTTTTTTATTTGTTCATAAGTCATACCAATATGTGCTTCAAAAATTTTCTGATCATCTACATAAAATGTAGGAGTGGCATAATAATCAAATTTATCCGCAAATTCAGGTTCCTTTGATTCTTCAACAGCATGAATCTCGATTTTTTCATAATCAGGATTCTCAGCATACAATTCTTCTAAAGCTTTATGTGCCTTATGACAATAACCACAATCATCTAAATAAAACATTGTAATTTTTTTCATAGTTTTCACCTCTTTTTTATTATACTAAGTTCTCTATTATTCTCAAATAATATGCTTATTCTTTATTTTCAATAAAATAATACAAAGATTCAGTACTTAAACTGTCATCAAATAAATAATGATAATCATTAAATTTTTTTATATCCTCTTTATCGGCAATCCGGTTTTCAGCCATAAATCTAACCATTGCCCCTCTTGCCATCTTTGCTTTAGTAGCTTTAGTAATGATCTTTCCTTCTTTATACTCGCCAAAAACAATATGAATCATATGATCATTTTCTTGAAGATAGTTTTCAACACACTTGGAATACTCTTTAGAAGCCAGATTAATAATCAAATGATCTTCATCAATAACTTCTCTATAGATTAAATCATCCCAATAGTCATAAAGACTTTTAGTATCATTAATCCCTGCTCTGGATTGCATTTCAAGACGATATAAACAAATTCCATCTAAAGGTTTTAAGACACCATAAAATGCTGATAATATTCTTAAATGCTTTTGTATATAATCAAAAGCACCGGTACTGAATATTTGTGGAGCCATATGTTTAAAAACAAGTCCATCATAGCTTAAGACAGCTGGTGATAAAGCCTGTTTTAAATTCATCATTCTAATTCTTTCCTGATTCAATAAAACTAATTTATCATTACATTTCCATAATTCTTTTAATTCTTCATAGCTTAATGATTGAAGATAATTTAATAATTTATAACTTTTTGTTAAATAAACAGGTAAATCGGAATATCCCAGAGAATCATCAAAGATCATATTTTTAGCCGGTGATAAAATAATTCTCATAGCATTTCAGCCATTTCTTTTGGATTATCAGCAGGCTTGACTTTCTCTAATGCTTTTTCAATTATTCCTTCTTCATTAATCAGATAAGTTGAACGTACAATTCCCATATATGTCTTTCCATACATCTTTTTTTCTTTCCATACATCATAAGCTTCAATGACTTTATGATCCGGATCAGCTAATAATGTAAAGGGAAGATTATATTTTTCCTGAAATTTCTTATGTGATTTTACTGAATCTTTACTGACTCCCAAAATAACAGCATTTTTTTCCAGAATATCAGGATAAACCTGTGCAAAACCACATGCCTGTTTTGTACAGCCTGATGTATTATCTTTAGGATAAAAATAAAGAATAACTTTCTTTCCTAAATAATCACTTAATTGGTGTACTTCTCCCTTTTGATCTTCCAACTTGAAATCAGGTGCTTTTGTTCCTAGTTTTAGCATTATTTTTCCCCTCCATATGTTTAAGCATGCTCTTACCGGTAATAGCTGCTAATAAAGATAATATTTTAATGATAAGTATTCTATGCTCTTTTGACAAGGCTGTCATAGCTTTCATAATAGCAAATATATTTCTAAAGTTCATGTTTGAGAAATCAGTCATTGTTACGATATTAGCTTTTTCTAAAACAATAAAAAGACTTTCCACAAATATTTCTCTTTGATCATTAGGAATACGTTCAAGCCATTTCTTAAAGATTTTTTCTATTCGAATACTTTCCTCATTACGATAAACAGCTTCCTTAAAATGATTTCCATCAACGATCCAGTTTTCACCATAATGCTGATTTAACCCTTCTTCAAAACTTGCAACCATGTGCCCCAATTCAGCATATTCAAATGTCATCGCAATAATAGAAAATTCAGGAGTAAAAGCATGAATCTTTTTTTTAATTTTATTATATCTTTCAGTATAATGAAAGCTTTCTTTAAGACCGGGGCTATCAAAAAGATAAAATTCATTTATCTTTTCAACTGTTCTATTTTGACAATTTAAGGCACCGAATAAAGCTAAATTTCCTCCCTTAGAATGTCCGCCGATAATATATTTCTTAAAATGGCCCTTAAAAGAACAATCAATTGTAGAATTTAAATAATCTACAGCAGATAGCTGAGCAGGTACAGAAGTCATATAGATCATCATCCAGTTTTCTTTCCATCCGGTTAAACTATTATCAGTTCCTCTGAAAGCAATAAAATAGTGATTTTTAGTATATTCTATATGAATACCGGAAAACTGAATAATATCTTCATAACTTGTCTGATCACAATAATGATAAAATTTAACCTGAGAAAATCTTTTTGACTGTGTCATCAGATAAATCAGTTCTTTATTTCTCTGTTTGGTTTTTTCTTCATCATCACTATTAGCATTATCATTGCGGACAAGAGCTAAATAAACTTCATTAATGCTAATGCCTTCATAATAAAAATCACTAAAATCTATATAAGATAGTATTGAAAAAATCATTGCATCTATCTCATTAAAAGGATCATCCTTAAAATCAATTGAACCTCTAAATCTTAAATAAGTAAAAATATTTTCCTGAATCAAAGTATCATCCCCTTATAATAAATAAAGAGGAAAAGTCCTCTTTATTTATTAACATCTCATTAGTATTGCTTATAGACTTAAGATATATAAGCAACATAACAATATTTACCTATTCTTAACAATTAACATTGTAATTATCTATAAATATAATGTCAATCAATAAAATTCTTTCAAATGATTAATGTGAATAGACAATATTCCCATGATGAATAGTATATTTTACTCTACCGGTCAGCTCATGACCGATAAATGGTGAATTTACTGATTTTCCCTTAAAATCATTTAAGCTTACAGTCCATTTTTCATGTGGATCAAAAATCACAATATCAGCTTTTTTACCTATTTGAAGTGTTCCGCAATCAAATTTGTAGAATTTTGCCGGATTAATAGTCATTTTTTCTAATGCTTTAGTTAAAGTTAAATGACCGGGCTCAACTAAATGAGTAATAACCAAAGCTAATGATGTCTCTAATCCAATCATTCCACTTGGGGCCTTATCGATACCTCTCTCTTTCTCTTCTTTACTGTGAGGAGCATGATCAGTTACAATCATGTCAATAATATCATTTTTAAGTCCCCAAATAAGTTTGAGACGATCTTCTTCTGTCCTAAAAGGCGGATTTATTTTAGCATAAGCACCATATTTAAGAACATCTTTTTCTGTCAAACATAAATGCTGAGGGGTTACCTCACAATAAACATTAACTCCCAGTTTTTTCATTAATTGAATGATATCAACACTCATTCCGCTAGATAAATGTTGAATATCTATTTTTGCACCTGTTTTTTTAGCAAGAATGCAATCACGAGCAATAAGCACCTCTTCTGCTTCTTTACATGCTCCCTTAATTCCTAGCTGTCTGCTTACTTCTCCTTCATTAACACCTGAAGATCCAATCAACTGAGCATCTTCCTCATGAAGAGATATAGGAAGATCAAACCTGTGCGAATATTCAAAAGCTTTTAATAAAATCTGCGGATCACCTATTGGGATACCATCATCAGTAAAGCCACATACTCCTGCCTGATAAAATGCTTCCATATCAGTCAATTCTTTTCCTTTAAGACCAAGGGTAACATTAGCACAC
Organism: Eggerthia catenaformis OT 569 = DSM 20559; assembly: GCF_000340375.1. Lineage (GTDB taxonomy): Bacteria > Bacillota_I > Bacilli_A > Erysipelotrichales > Coprobacillaceae > Eggerthia > Eggerthia catenaformis. The sequence continues at coordinate 261,602 of NZ_KB446647.1, read as the reverse complement.
TGATGAATAGATAAAGGAAGATTTTGTGCACGATTCATAATATCATGATATACATCTAAACAATCTACAGCCGGAGATGTATTAGCCATTAAAACAACTGTTGTAAAACCACCGGCAATAGCTGCCTTAGAGCCACTTTCAAGATCTTCCTTATATGTAAATCCAGGATCCCTGAAATGCACATGAGCATCCACCAGTCCCGGAGCAACTACCAGTCCTGATGCATCAATAGTTTTGTAATTACCTTTAATTTGTCCCAGTTTCTTAATTATCCCATCTTCAACCAAAATATCCATCACTCTATCAATTTGTAGACTTGGGTCAATAACTCTACCATTCTTTATTAAAAGCATACCTATCCTCCTTTAATAAATCTATTATAAAATAAAAAAAACATCATCTCAACTTAGATAATAAAAAGAAGCAAACAAAAATTGTTTGCTTTAAAAATCATTTATGAAAAAGTTTATTTTCCTGATATTTTGGTTCACAAGTAAGATTAACACCTAACTTCTTAAAAACTTTAACGTCTATCTGAGATAGTATGACTGAAGAATGTGCTTCTAAGCCTTTAAGTCTAGGAAGCATAGCATAAGCCTGTCTGGCTGCAGAATTATCTAATGCAGCAATTGATAAAGCAATCAAAATCTCATCTAAATGAAGCAATGGATTATGATTACCTAAATAATTCACTTTCAATTCCATGATAGGTTCTATAACTCTAGGTGATATTAGCTTAACATCATCAGCAATACCGGCTAAATATTTTAAAACATTAAGAATTAAGGCACTGCTTGCTCCAAGTAATGAGCTTGTTTTACCGGTAACAATCACTCCATCATCAAGCTCCATAGCAGCTGCCGGAGCATCTGTTTCTAAAGCTTTATTATTAGCTGCCTTAACCACATTTCTATCAGCAATTGAAATTGATGATTTCTCCATCAGAAGCTGAATTTTATTAATTGTATTAGCTGATCCCTGCCCTTTTCTTTTATCACATAGAGCCTGATAATAACGTCTGATAATTTCCTGATTACTGGCATCTCTTGTAATCCGATCATCAATGATACAATATCCTGCCATATTTACACCCATATCTGTTGGTGATTGATAAGGGCTTTTACCGGATATTTTTTCAAACATAGCTTTTAATACAGGAAACACTTCAACATCACGATTATAATTAACAACTGTTTCCCCATAAGCTTCTAAGTGAAAAGGATCTATCATATTGACATCATTTAAATCAGCTGTAGCTGCTTCATAAGCAGCATTAACAGGATGATTTAAAGGAAGGTTCCAGATTGGAAATGTTTCAAATTTAGCATATCCTGCTTTTACTCCACGTTTAGCTTCATGATAAAGCTGGGATAAGCATGTTCCCATTTTACCGCTTCCAGGTCCGGGTGCAGTTACTACAACCAATGGACGTTTTGTTTCTATATAGTCATTTCTGCCAAATCCTTCTTCACTAACAATATGAGGAATATCTGAAGGATATCTCTCAATAATATAATGACGATAAACACGAATCCCTAAAGCCTTCAGCTTATTCTCATAAGCTAGAATAGCTGAAGATTCAGTAAATTGTGTAAGAACAACACTGCCTACATATAATCCAAAATTTGTAAATTCATCAATCAGTCTTAATAAATCCATATCATAGGTAATACCAATATCTCCACGTACTTTATTCTTTTCAATATCCTTTGCACGTATCGCAATCACAACCTCAGTCTGATCCTTTAAATGTTTAAGCATTCTAATCTTGCTGTCAGGCTGAAAGCCTGGCAATACTCTTGAGGCATGAAAATCATCAAAGAGCTTTCCACCAAACTCAAGATAAAGCTTTCCGCCAAAATGAGCTATTCTTTCTTCTATATGTTTAGACTGCAATCGTAAATATTTATCATTATCAAATCCAATTTTCATATTAAACCCCCATTAGCTATTAATATACATATAAAAGTACCTCAAAAGCAAGTATAAAATAATAAAGCTTCTCCTAAAGAAGCTTTATTTAACAAGTTTATCAATAACTTTAATCATTTCCTCTATTTTTTCTTCTTGTTGATGGCTTTTTACAGCTTCTAAGACACAATGTCTCATATGAGAAGCCAAGATTTCTTTGTTTGCTTTATTTAATATTGCCTGAGTGGCCATCAGCTGATTAGAAATATCAAGACAATAACGATCTTCCTCAATCATTTTTAAAATACCGTCTATCTGTCCTTTAGCAGTTCTCAAATATCTTTCTATCATCTTAGTATCAGCCTGCATTATGAATCTCCTTGATAGTCCCAACAGTATAACCTGCTTCTTCAATAACTTCTTTTAATGCATCGTCAGATGCATTCCCTTTAATAAATACTTTATTTTCAAACAATGAAACATCAACATGAACTCCTTCAATACTATTAATTGCTTCTAGAACATGATTCCGGCAATTCTTACACATCATATCAGTGACTTCTATTATCTTATCATAATTTTTTTCATTATACTTTTTATTAATTATGATTCCTGTAATCTCATATCCAGCTTCTTTAACAGTATCTTTAAACATCTGATCAGTCACTTTCTTATTAAAAACATTAATATAAGCTTCCTTATTTTCTAATGAAACTTCAGCTTCTACATTATCTAAAGCATTCAAAGCATTGGCTACATGTTTTTGACAATGGTTACACATCATTCCTTCAATTTTTAAAATCTTATCACAATTTTCTTTTGTAATCATAATATCTTCCTCTTTTTTAGTTACCTGTATATTTTCTTTAACAGGTATCTCCTTCGTTTTAAATAATCTTAATCTTAAAGCATTACTAACAACAAATACACTTGAAAAACTCATCGCCAGAGAGCCAAGCATAGGTGACAGCTTTAAGCCAAAAGAATGATAGAATAACCCGGCAGCAACGGGAATACAAAGAGAATTATAGAATAATGCCCAGAATAGATTTTCTTTAATATTCTTAATAACAGCATGTGATAAATCAATAATTGTGATTAAGTCTCTTAAATCATTCTTCATTAAAACAATATCACTTGATTCAATCGCAATATCAAGACCTGAAACAAAAGAAATACCCACATGTGCTCTCGTAAGAGCAGGTGCATCATTTATGCCATCACCAAGCATAGCAGTTATATACCCTTCTTCCTGAAGTTCTCTAACTATTCTTTCTTTATCGGCCGGTAATACTTCAGATCGATAGTCTATATCCAATTTATCTGCAATTGCTTTTGCAGTAAGCTCATGATCACCGGTAAGCATTATTGTATTTATATGTCTTTTATGAAGTTCCTGAATCACCCGGGCAGCTGATGGTTTTAATGAATCAGCCAATGTCATTAGACCAGCATATTTTCCATCAATCGCAAAATATAAAACAGTCTTTCCTTCTAAAGAGTAATCCTGATTGGCAACAGTAATATGATTTTCAGTCATCATTTTTAAATTACCTGCCAATACTTCACTACCATTAATAATACCTCTGATTCCCTGTCCCTGAATTTCATTATAATCAGTCACCTCTAAATAATCTACTGATTGATACTCAGTAATAGCCTGAGCTAAAGGATGTGAAGACATTGCTTCTAAAGATATTCCATATTGTAATAATCTTTGATCATTCTCTAAAACATCAATAACCTGAGGTGTTCCATTTGTGAGAGTACCGGTCTTATCAAAAATAATCATATCTATTTTATTAGCTGTCTCCAAAGCTTGTGCATCTTTAATTAATAATCCCATCTTAGCAGCTTTTCCTGTTCCAACCATAATAGCAGTCGGTGTTGCCAAGCCAAGGGCACAAGGACATGAAATAACAAGAACAGAAACCGCCATATTTAAAGCAAAATGAAAAGACTCACCGGCAATAATCCAAATAATTAATGTAATAAGAGAAATAAAAATAACTGCCGGTACAAAATAACCGCTAATAATATCAGCAAGTCTGGCAATAGGTGCCTTAGAACTGCCTGCTTCCTCAACAAGAGAAATAATCTGAGAAAGAGTAGAATTCTGATTTTCTTTTAATGTTTTAAGCAACATACGTCCATTATTATTCATTGTCGATCCAATAACCATATCACCTTCATTCTTTGTAACAGGGAGACTCTCTCCGGTAATCATTGATTCATCAACACTTGCTGATCCTTCTATGATGACTCCATCAACAGGAATACTTTCTCCACTTCTTACAACAACAACATCTCCAACATGAACATCTTCAATAGATACTTTTTTTTCTATTCCATCTACTAATATAGATGCTGTATCAGGAGCAAGATTCATCAGTGATTCAATAGCAGCACTTGTTCTTTGTTTGCTTCTCGCTTCAAAATATTTACCTAATGAAATAAGTGTCACAATCATTGCTGATGATTCAAAATAGAGATTCATGTGATAGTTATGAGCTGATGATAAATCATTTATCCCCATATAATAAGCCATCATATACATCGCATAAAGACTATAAATAATAGAAGCACCTGATCCTATCGCAATCAATGAATCCATATTAGGAGCTAAATGAAACAATGATTTAAAACCGCCAATAAAATAATGCTTATTAATATAAATAACAGGTATTGTAAGCAATAATTCAGTTAAAGCAAAAATCATCATATGCTTTTGACCTAAAAAAATTGAAGGAATTAGCGGCCAATTCATCATAGAACCCATAGACAAATAAAATAAAGGAATCATAAAAACAAATGATGCAACAAGAGCCTGTCTTCTCTCTTTTAAATCATCTTTCTTTTTTACTGATGATTCCTCTTTTTCATCATATAAAGCAGCATCATATCCGCCTTTTCTAACAGCTTCAATAATATCAGATGAAGTCAATTTATCCGGATCATAGTCTACCTCCATATTTTCAGCAAGCAGATTTACATTCACATCACTGACACCATGAAGTTTTCTAACACTCTTATCAACATGTGCCTGACATGAAGCACATGTCATTCCCATTACATTAAATTTTTCTTTCAATACCTACACCCCCTATGGGTATATAATATACTTATAACTATTTAATGTAAAGAAAAAAGACCGATAAAGGTCTTAATCATCATTAGTAATAAATTCATCATATATAGCACGTATAGCATCATCAAAATAGATGTTCCTTACACCTACAATAATATTTAATTCTGAAGATCCCTGATCAATCATTTTTATATTAATATTTTTCTTAGCCAAAGCATTAAAAACACGAGCAGCTGTTCCTCTTCCGTCTTTCATACCTCGTCCGACAATTGCAATTAACGAAAGATCAGATTCCAATTCAATGTGGTCAGGATTAACAGCTCGATGAAGACCAGATAGAACAGATTGTTCTTTTTTTATAAATTCTTTAGTATTCACAACAATGGTCATTGTATCAATGCCGGAAGGCATATGTTCAAAAGATAGCTTTTCTTCTTCAAAAACCTGTAACACCTTACGCCCAAAACCGATCTCTGAATTCATCATGTCTTTTTCAATCATAACTGTAGTAAAATCTTTTTTACCGGCAATTCCGGTTAAAATATGCTCCGGCTTATGAGCCGTTGTTTCAACGATTAAAGTACCGGGATCATCAGGTTGATTAGTATTTTTAATATTAATAGGAATACCCTGACTTCTTACCGGAAAAATAGAATTTTCATGAAGAACAGATGCCCCCATATAAGATAATTCTCTTAATTCTTTATATGTAATAATACGAATAGACTGAGGCTTATCAACAATACGAGGATCAGCAATTAAAAAACCATTTACATCAGTCCAGTTTTCATAAAGCTTAGCATGGATGCATTTAGAAACAATACTGCCTGTCACATCGCTTCCACCTCTTGAAAACGCCTGAATAGTATGTGAGTGATCATTCTTATAACCATAAAACCCCGGTATAACTGCATAGTCATGCTTTTTAAGTTCTTTACTTAAAAGAGGATCAGTACGATAAGCATCATAGTTGCCATTAATATCGACTCTAATAACATCTTTAGGATCAATAAAATCATATCCCAGATAATAAGCTAGGATCTTCCCATTCAGATATTCTCCTCGACTAACTGTATAATCAAATCCCGCTCCATTCATAATATCATTTTTTATTTGATCAAATTCATCATCTAATGAAAAATCAAGTGAAAGCTCATTAATAATCTCATTAAAACGATCAGTAATCTGAGTAAATATATGGTTAAAATGATCTGATTTTCTATTGGAATAAGCTAGAATCAATAAATCTGTAATCTTTGTATCATCTTTAAATCTCTTCCCCGGTGCACTATTAATAATATATCTGCGATCAGGATCACTGCCAACAATATCATAAACCTTTTTAAACTGGCTGGCATCAGCTAAAGATGAACCGCCAAACTTTACTACCTTAATCATAATGCTTTCCCCCTGCACATTCTATAGAATACCTTTAAAAATCAGAATAATCAATATTATTTAATATATCTTTTAATCACAACAGATATTTTCTTATAAATAAGAAAGGTTATGAAAGAAATCATACCATATTTAAAAAGATTAAAAGGGAACAATGAAAAGAAAAACATAGTTACAGTATTTTTTACTAATGGATTAATTACTGATACCATCTTTACAATACTTTCCATAGTTATACCGAAAATCTTGGCATATAAAGGGAAAATCAGCAGCCAATTAGAAATAATAGCAACAACTGATGTCCATAGTGTTGCCAAAGCAACACCTATAACTGCATATTTTTTAGTACGATGCTTACGATATATAAATGAAGCTGTACCCATAAAAACTGCAGATAAAATAAAATTTGAAAATTCTCCTATAAAGAATGTAGATGTTGGCTTAATCAGCAGTTTAATAATAATTTTTATAACTGCCGTTAAGACTCCTAAAAAAGGTCCAAAAAGGAAGCCTGAAATTAAAACAGGAAGATCTGAAATATCAAACTTCACAAATGTCGGAGCAAAAGGCAGACTAATTTCTATAAACATCAGCAGCGCTGCAATAGCTCCCAGCATTGATACGATTACAAGTGTTTTTGTATTTATTTTTTTTTCCATAATTGTCCCTTCTATGGTGAAAAAAATCTCCCATTATATTGGGAGATGAAAAAGTATATATGACACCATCTTTTTCCATCCGGACTATAACCGTCGGTACCGGAATTACACCGGTTCATGCTTACGCTCGTGGACTGTACCACCGATCAGGAATCTCACCTGCCCCAAAGATATATTTTAAAGACATTTTTATCTTACTATTTTTAGAAAATTTGTAAAGACCAAAAGAAGATTTTATAGACTTTTTTTATTGATTCATATATACTTTATAAACGAGGTGAGTCGTATGGCAATGGATCAGAAACAGCTTGTTAAAGAAATTGAAGAAGAAAGAAAATGGACACCTGCAAAAATATTTGTAAGTATTATTTTACTTCCTCTTATGCCTTTTTTATTCATCTATAGATTAAAAATAAATAGAAAACTAAAATTTATTTTAATGATTCTCTATTTTATCTTATTAACAAGTATTTATCAGATTGCCTGTATTAAACAAGGACCTTTATTAAAAAGCATCAATCTCTATGAAAAAGAAGCATCTATCACATTAAAAGAGAAATATCAGATAAAATATAATACTTCTCCTTCATCAAAGAAATTAAAAATAGCAAGCGTTAACTTTAAATCCAGTGATAGATCAAAAGCTACGGTAGATAAGAATGGTTATGTTACACCATTACAGAAAGGAAACTGTAAAATTACTATCAGTATTACTGATAATCATCACACAACAAAAGAAAAAGAAATTATTATTCATATAGTAGAGTAAGTTTGTAACTTACTCTACTATTTTTTCCTATAATATTAACTCTTCTTTAGCATCCTTTCTATAATAAACCTAATATAACTTCTTATGCAAAGAACTCATCCACCGCTTTCAATGAGTGCTAATATACAAATGATAGTTCTGTTACAATAATTCAATTTGTTCCTCTATTCTCAATTTCTAACGATTGAAGCTATTCTTAGTACCAATAGTATTTATTCAACCTTTTAAATAATTTTATTTTCTATTAATCTTCTGCCATTCCTCACTTTTATACCTTTACTTTAGAAATAATCAGTTCACTTTTCATTCCATTAAACTCAATATAATTATCTGCTTCAGGATGAGAATAATCTTCTGCTTTCTTCCCTTGATACTCATAATATACATGAGTAGCTATTCCTTTCCTCATTGTTCTAAAATAGTAATCACTCGGAATAATCATCTTAGAAACAGCAGATAGCTGATTTAATTCTATAGCTCCTTTATGAGATACTAGATTAATTTGCATATCCACATTTGAATCAATCTCTATTTCACTCTTATTTCCTTCTAAAGTTACTTCATTAACTTTTCCATTAACTTCTATTTTTTCATTTTCAATATTAAAAATATTAAGTTTTTTTGCATTTACAACAACTTCAATTTTACCCATATATTTATGTGGGATAAGAACCTGAATCATAAGATTCTTTTTCGCATCAGTCTCTGTTGCATCATTTAACCTTTGAATATCCAGATCAATTGTATTCTTTTTGTCATCAATCTTAATTTTATAATCACTCTGTAACCTATCGAGAATATTTGATAATAAAGACACTATTATCTTTTCACCATCCCATGCTTTTAGCATAACACTATGTACACTGCCAAGATTTACATCATAATCCTTCCGGCTATCAATATCATATTCGGTTCTGCTTTCATATATATATTCAGACTGTTTTCTCTCATTAAATAAAAGCTCATCCACAGATATCTTAAACAATTTTGCGATAGCAATAAGATTTTCAATATCAGGTATTCCTGCATCAGTTTCCCATTTGGTAATTGCCTGTCGTGATACTCCAATTTTTTCAGCCATCTTTTCCTGTGACATACCCGTCTGTTTCCTATAGTTCTTAATTTGTTTTCCTAAATTCATTTTAATATGCTCCTAACTTTTATCACAAACTACCAAAATGCCTTTTGAAAAACAAGAAACATTTGATGTCAGTAGTTGTTTTTCATGCTACTGATAGTAGCATTTACTGCATATTTATTTATGTTCTTCAAAATATCGAAGAAATTCAGGTGTTTTAGACCAATATTTTATTCCCCAATTTTCAAAATTCCATTCTTCCATACTGACGACAAAATTAAATGAAAAATAATCAATATTGATTTTTAAAGGATATAATAGCTTACATATTTCTCTAACTTGTTCTATACACCCCAGTTTCATTTTATCACTAATCACAAATTTGTATATAGTATTACCCTCAATATATTCTTTAATAATTCGTTCATTTTCAATATCCACATTAATCATGATCGGTATTTGAATTCCTATAGCAAATAATTTTTTATAATCTTTTATCTCGAATTGAATCTTATTATCAAACTGATAGTATGAACATGGCTCATGATGTATTTGCTTTAAAACATATTTTCTTCCGTCTTTAAAAACTAAATATGAATATCCGCCTTTACCCTTCCCTAAAAACTTCTCAATTTCATACTCCGCTCCATTCACACTAAGCTTTTTCATTTCTAATCCTTTCCCCTTCAGATCCATCGTTTCATGTCCTTATAAATTCTAATTTCCATCCCTATCCCCGGTTTCAGTAAAACCAAAGGAATGATATAATTTACGAGCTACTACATTTTCAGATTCATATGACAGCCAGCAATACTCTGCTTTGCCACAAGGAAAGGATTTAATGAAATTCAAGTCAAGAACAATAGCTTCTTTTCCAAAACCTTTTTCTGATACTTTTGGTCTATCATTAAACGCCAAAGGTTATAGTTTCCTCTTGCTATATCAGGTGCATTATCCCAATAATCATCTATATCATAGCCAATCATAATAAATCCAACAGGAATTTCACCATCATAGATGCCAAATGGAAATGCAAATCCATTTGCCGTAATAGCAGTGTATGCTTCAACTATACTGATATCATTTGTGGCAACAAATTCTTTTTGTGACTCTGATACATGCAATTTAGTTATTTCCTATATATTTTTTCCATTTACTTTTTCCAAATGAAGCATAGTACCATTTCCTCCATAAATTTTACTTTATTGAATTGAATTTCTAATCCAATTATCCAAAAAATTTAATTGCTCATCGGTATGAAACCAATGTTCTCCATTCTCCATGATTGTAAGATTAGCACCAATTTGTTCGGCAAACATAGTTATGGCTTCTTTTGAAGTTAAAATATCTTTTTCACCATATAAAACAGATGTAGGAATATTCCACTTGATAAAGTGATTTCTTACATATGATAAATATTTCCAAGATAATGTCTCACCAAACTTTGTTTCAATCTCTTTCTTACTTCTTAATTCATCTTCCGTAATATTTGACCGCTTCATCAGATCCTCTATCAGCTTTTCCATATCCACGACAGGAGAAATAAACATTGCTTTTTTAATTGGATATTCTGATAAAGATATCAAAGAGAAATAAGCTCCAATACTATTTCCAATTATTATAATATCTTTATATTTAGAAGTAATATCGTCAAAATATGTTTGAAATTCTTTCTTAGAATCCCATGGCAATTCTGATCTATAATCAAAACCAATAACTTCATATTCATCATTAAAGAACTTCTTATAATAATTACTCTCATTAACGGAACCAGCTTTGCCATGTATGTATATAACAGCAGTTTTCATTTTAATCACCTCAGGAAGCGTTTGATTATCTATCTCATTTTCGCTTCTTTGCGAATACTTCCCCATTTGTTAGCCAAGTTTTTCCATTGTCAAAAGATGTTCTGTTTTCCCAATGAAAATTTGAATCGAATATGTTATCAAACACCCATAAGTTTAGACCATTATCATTATTTAGATTTGTTAAGATAATTGTATCTTCCACTTTTTCAGCTTCTAAATAAACCATTTTCCCCAAACAAGTATAACAAATATCCCATTTTTGTTTTTTAGGATTGTATATTCTTATTGTTGTTCCATACTCTGCGTCAGGCTGAGGATTAGATATTCTCTCTTGTCTTGATGGACAAATGAAAACATCTTGTATTCCATCTCCATTTAGTATATCTGAAAATATCCATTCTCCAATTACATGTCTTTCATTTTCAGTACCTTTGCCATCAATCCATTCAATATCCCACTCACCAACTAAATCACTAAATATATTTTTTTTATTGCTTTTTTCTCCTACTAATGCTTTATAAAATTCCATCTCATTTTCTCCTATTTTTCGCATAATCTAACTAAATGCTCAACAACACTTAATTTTCTCATTATTATTGTTATTAAAAGCTGGTTTTCAAGATAATTTGTATTTAATCTTTTTGGACTTGCACCTTTCGGAAGATACATATACAAACATTCAGAACCAATGATAAACTTTTCATCTCCAAAGTCTTTACATTTTTCAGTCCTGCTTTTTCAAGTATTTCTACCAAAAATGTCATTTTAGGTATTCTATTTTTCCCTGTCGGCATTACTCCTCTCAATAGTGCAATTATTTCCATATTTTAATACCGCCAATACTTCAATTTTTTTATTTTATTATATTAATATTAAACTGCCAGCAAACTCAGATTTATAACCTTATAGTCTATAAAAATTATTATAATTTACTTTATTTATTATATAGCACCAATTAAGAAGATACTACAAACATTCATCCCTAATCAGTTTTTCAATAATTCTATTATGCGTTCCGCCATCCCCTCAGGATGCAGAGATGCCATACCAGTATTCAATTTTCCCCTTATATTCGAATGTATTTTTTTGCATAGCATAATTATTACATGATTCAAAAGTTCTCTATATTGTCTTATAGCTTATGAAATGAAGAACTTTACAAATATATTTAAGGTCATCTTTACTGTATTCATCAGTTGAAAAAGCTTTTTCAAGTAGCTTAAGTCCCCCTATCTTACCCATAGAAATCATTAAGAAATCTCTTAATACAATAAGTCTTGTAACTAGCCAAGGAAGCTATTACGGGGTGATAGCCCCATCACAAATTGCATTTTTTATGCCGATTTTTCTAGTAACAAGCATTCTTAGTACTATACTTCCTCCCATTGAGCATCCATAAAGAACATCTATGGTTTCAATGTTCTTTGCTATCAATATATCGGCAATATCATCAGCAATTTTTTCAACACTCGTAAAATTCTCCTTTGGATGTTCTTCATCATATCCCGGTAAAGCAGGAACAATAATATGACAGTTATCCTTTAATAAAGCAATAACAAAGTCAAAATAATTCCACATTACATAAGAGGGATGTATAAGCACAACTATCTTTTCATTATTCAAACCATATTCATGAATCATCATAAAATTTCACTTACAAACTCAAAATCATTTATTATTTTCTAATCTATTTTCTGTTTCTTTTAGATGATTTTCATATATTAAATCATATATATGAAAATCATCTCCACAATGACGTATCCTATCCAATTTCATTCCAAGGTGCCGGTATCTTAAACTTTTATCCATATCATCTGTATCCAGAATAACCGGTATCTCTTTTTCTTTTGCAAGTTCATAAACAAACTCCATCATTTTTCTCATATATCCTTGTTTCTGAAATTCAGATCTCACAACTAATACTTCTATCTTTATATATTGCCGTTTTGATTTACGCATTCTATATTCGATAGTATTACCATCAGAAAAACAAGCAGATATAAAAGATTTCATTTTTCTCCATCCGCCAAGAGCTTTCTTTTCAGCTAATATCATCTTTATGCCATCAATAAACTGAACTGTCCCAACACCTTCTCCTGCTAATATAAGGTATCCTTCCCTATTTTCTGATGTCGTATAAAGCATCCCGCTCTTATATGATGCTTGAACAATTGCATTAATATATATAAACATATCTTCACGATTTGGTATATACTTAACCAGTCCTTTATCAGCAGTATTATATTTATAGTCACTAAACGTGTTTGCAATATATCTTGATATAGTTTCAATTTCACTATCTGATAATTCTTTTAATTTTTGCATTGCTTATCTCCACTTCATCTAAAAATTACTTTCATGCTTTCGTCTTTCCTATCATTTCTATAGATATATCTGGAAATATTTTTAACAACATCCTCCTACTATAATCCTTATAATCATTTTTTACATTCATAATAGCAGTATATCACATATACTTAATGAATATTTTCTGATTATAAAAAGGATAAATAACTTTCATTATTTATCCTCAATATAATTATTTAGCTTTACCTTGATTTGCAACAGCTTCCATTTTAGCTTTTAAAGCTTCCTGATCTCCTAAATAATAATGTTTGATTGCATTAAAATTATCATCAAATTCATAAACCAGAGGAGAACCTGTAGGAATATTGACATTAATGATATCTTCATCAGAAATATGATCAAAATATTTTACCAGTGCACGTAATGAGTTTCCATGAGCTGCAATAATAACACGTTTACCTTCTAACATATCTTTTTTGATTGTCTCATTAAAATAAGGTACTACTCTCTCAATCGTAGTAGCTAAAGATTCATTATCAGGTAAGAGTGCAGGATCTACATTCCTATACATATCTTGTTTCTTAGCACTTCTCTCATCATTTTCATCTAATTCAGGTGGTTTTACATCAAACGAACGTCTCCAGATCTTAACTTGTTCATCACCATATTTTTCTGCTGTTTCAGCCTTATTCAATCCCTGAAGTCCACCATAATGTCTTTCATTTAATTTCCATGATTTATTAACCGGAATCCAGTTTCTGTCTAATTCATCTAAAACATGATTTAAAGTATGAATAGCTCTTTTTAAATATGAAGTATACGCTACATCAAAATCATATCCTTCTTCTTTTAATAATTTGCCGGCATTAGCAGCTTCCTGATGTCCTTTATCACTTAAATCAACATCAGTCCATCCGGTAAATAAATTAAGCTTATTCCATTCGCTTTCACCATGCCTTACTAAGACTAATTTCATCATATGATATCCTCCTATTTCTAATTTATAGAGTAACATAAGACTAACTATTAATCAAACAATATCATAAAAAAGATAAAGCCTATACTTTATCTTACTTGTAGAATAAAAAAGTAAAATAAATTTTTTCCTCTAGGTACATCATAATGTTCTATTAGAGAAAGATATCCTTTATTTAATCTAAGATTCTTCTCAATTAAACTAATTTCACTTGTATAAATAAAAACATATCCATCACTTCTTACCAACTTAGGAATACGTTTAAAGAAATTATCATAAAGATATTCTAATGCTTTCTTATCTTTCATTTGTGCATATGTAGGCATATCGGTGATAATTTCATCAAACATCTCATTATTTACAAATCTTAAACAATCCTTATTAACATAATTAATATCTAAATTAGCTGCTCTTGTATTACGTTTAGCAGCCTCCAGCCCTTTAGCATAAATATCAATACCTATAGTAAAAGAAACAGGCTTTAAAAGACATCTTTCTATCAATGTAATACCACTGCCACAGAAAGGATCTAGAACTTTGGCATAAACATCCATATAAGGCTTAGCTAGCTGTAATAATGTATTAGCAACATAAGGTTGCATAGAATTAGAAATAATCTCTTTACGATAATCAAAACGCGGATTATCCAAAGAAGTGATTTTAAGATAAGCATTTACTTTATGTGGTCTTAATTCTCTTAAAAGAATCTCTATTTCATAATTACTTGTTACATTCAAGAGTCTTTTGGAATAAGATTTATTGAAATGACTGACTAACTTTGAAATAAGAGCCGGATTCTTTATCTTTAACTGATCAGTAAGCTTATAATAAAAAGCTTCCTCAGTATCAAAAAGAATATTCAATAGTTCTAAAAGATTACTATTTTGAAAACAATCACTAATATACTTATCATTTATATCCATTGCTGAACAGTTTTTAATTGGAATAATCAGTTCATTATAATTACGAATAGGCAATAAGTCATATAAAGAATTCGTGCGCACTAAAACACCTTGTGCCACAGGCTTATATTTAAGATTCAATACATATTCAAATAAAGTAAATTGATAAAATGGTAAAGATGTTAAAATAACATCGACCCCTTTATGTAAGAGTCTGATACTTTTCTTTTTATGAGTGATATAGGAAAGAATTAATGGATTCAATATCTTAAGCTGAGCATCAATATGCTTAGAATCAGTAACACAATCAGTTAGAAGATTACTTCTAATCTGTCTTAATTCATCAGTAATTGATTTACAATCCTGTCTGGCAAGAGCTTTTAGATAAGCTTCCTTAACATACTCAGTTGTTTCATGATAGTAACTATTTAAAAGCAATTCTTTTATATTATATCTATGATAATGTCCCAATACTAAAGCAGCATTTTTTCTTATTTTAGAATCACCGGATTCTAAAAAAAATTTTAATTTATCAAACAAACGCGAATCAGTTAACTGTTCATCTTCTTTAAGTGTATTTTTTAAAAGAATTAACTGCTCCCTAAGATCTGTTTCATTTATTATAGAACGAACGATTTCTTCCCTCATTTTCACACCTCATAATATGCGTGCATTATATCATAATACCTTACAATATGACAAGAAAAAGAAAAGAAAACGATCATAAAAGACCGTTCTCTGTAATAATACCATCAAGTTTAATATCAGAATCATGAGGTAAAGTATTTTCAATCTCCTGATATGAATAGGCAAGACCAATCTTCAAACAGTGAACAGATTTTAAATAGCAATCATAAAATCCTTTGCCATATCCTATTCGATAATGATTCTTATCAAATAAAAGAAGAGGCACAATCATAAAATCTAAATCTTCTTTAGATATTTCCTGATCTGAATTTGGTTCATCAATCCCAAAATATCCTTTATGAACATCATTTAAAGATTGAATAGGATAAAAATGAAGATCATTATGTTCAACTCTTGGAATATAAAAGTTCTTAATATCCAAGTACTTACTGATAATATTTCTTGTATCTGCTTCATTTTTATAACTCATATAAATAGCAATATGGGAAGCTTTTTTAAAAGCATCCATATTTTCCAGATGACTTATAATTAAAGAGTTATAATCATTAAATTGTGAATCACTCATCTGATATCTTAATTGAATCATTTGTCTGCGTAATTGTATTTTATCCAATTGCCTTATCTCCCATATCAAACTTAATCAGCTGATTAAGTTCAACAGCATACTCCATTGGCAATTCACGAGAAAAGGGTTCAATAAATCCCATAACAATCATTTCTGTTGCTTCTTCCTTAGTTAATCCCCTGCTCATTAAATAAAACAGTTGTTCTTCTGAAACTTTTGAAACTGTAGCTTCATGTTCTATTGATGAATCATTATTAGAGACAATATTAATAGGAATTGTATCACTAGCAGAAATATCATCTAGGATTAAAGTATCACACTCAATATTACTTTTTGCATTAACAGCCTTTTTACCATGTCTGACAATATCTCTAAAATTAGATTTTCCGCCATTTTTAGAAATAGATTTAGAAACAATCTGTGATGATGTATGAGGAGCTAAATGAATCATTTTAGCACCTGAATCTATTTCCTGATGTTCATCAGCAACAGCAATTGTAATAACATTACCTCTAGCATATTCTCCGGCTAAAATACAGCTAGGATACTTCATTGTAATACGAGAACCGATATTTCCATCAACCCACTCCATAAAGCCGCCTTCATGAACAAGTGCACGTTGAGTAACAAGATTTAAAACATTACGTGACCAGTTCTGAATAGTTGTATAGCGGCAATGTGCATTCTTACCAACAATAATTTCTACTACACCCGCATGTAATGAATCCTGTGAATAAGATGGTGCCGTACATCCCTCAACATAATGAATATCAGCACCTTCATCAACAATAATTAAAGTTCTTTCAAACTGTGCCATACCAGCGGAATTGATACGGAAATAAGCCTGTAACGGTTTATCCAGCTTAACTCCGGGCGGTACATATATAAAAGAGCCTCCTGACCATACCGCACCATTTAAAGCAGAAAACTTATTATCACGATATGGGATAACAGTATCAAAATACTTTTTAAAGATATCAGGATGTTCTTTTAGTCCTGTATCTATATCTAAAAAGATAACTCCTTTTTCTTTTACTTCTTCCAGCATATTATGATATACAGTCTCAGATTCATATTGAGCACTTACTCCTGATAAAAACTTCTGTTCAGCTTCAGGTATTCCTAATCTATTAAAGGTATTTTTAATTGTTTCAGGAACATCTTCCCAATTATTTCTGACACCATCTATAGAGCGGCTATAGTATGTATATTCATCAAAATTCATAAAAGACAGATCTACTCCCCATGTAGGCATAGGTTTTCTTAAAAACTCCTGTAATGCATCTAAGCGATATTGAAGCATCCATTCCGGCTCGCCTTTGATCCGAGATATTTCTCTGACTATCTCGTCATTTAATCCTTTTGGGGTCTTAAACAAAGAAAGATCTTCATCCTTGAAATCACTGTCTATAGAAGTTTGCGGAATTTCAAAATCTTTATCCATCACATTCCTCACTTTCTTCAATCAGCTTCTCAATAGCGTTCCAGCCAATTGTTGCACATTTAATACGATTTGCCTGTTTATAAGTATTCTTAAAAGCCACCGCTTCCTGTAACAGACTCTCATCATAAGACTCTCCCTCTATCATCTTCATATAATTATTGATGATAGCCTTGGCCTCTTTTTTAGTAAGACCTTTTAACATTTCAGTCATTATTGATGTAGAAGCTGTTGAAATAGCACATGCTTCTCCATCAAATCTAATATCTGAAATGAAGTCTCCATCAAATTTAGCTTCTACATCAATATTATCAATACATGTAGAAGAATTCATATTTATTTTTAAATAATTATTATCACCGGTTAATTGATGATTTCTAGGATTCGAATAGTGATCCATTATAATTTCTCTTAAAAACAGAGGATTATCCAAAGAACGCATCTAAAAAATCATCTCCTTTCTTACATATATCAATGAACTTATCAATATCATCATAGGTATTATATAAATAAAAAGAGACCCGAACCGTAGAATTCACTTGTAAATATTCTTTAAGAATCTTTGCACAGTGATCCCCTGCTCTTACAGCTATCCCATAAGTATTAAAAAGAGAAGCGGCATCCTGTGAAAAGACATTCTTAATATTCATAGCAATAGCACCACCGGCATCTTTATTATAAATGTCTACATTATTTAAACCTTCAAGCTTATTAATCGCATAATCTCTTAATTTTTTTTCATAATCAGCAATATGATTCATGCCCAGCCCTTCAAGATAACGCACAGCTGCCCCAAGACCTATTGCTCCTGCTATATGAAGCGTTCCTGATTCAAAACGATAAGGAACCTCTTTTAATGAGAGTTCACCATATGAGTTATAGCGGGCATTACTGCCTCCTCCGTAACGATAAGGCTTAAGTTTTTCTAGCAATCCCCTTTTACCATAAAGGACACCGATCCCGGTCGGACCCAGCATCTTATGTCCTGAAAAAGCTAAAAAATCAATATCCATATCTCTCACATCCGTCTTACTATGAGGGACAGACTGTGCTCCATCCCCAACAACAAGAATTCCATGGCTGTGAGCATACCTACATATCTCTTTAATAGGAAGATAATATCCTAATACATTTGTAACTAAAGCTAATGAAATAATTTTGGTATGACTATTAACTGATTTTTTTACATTATTCATAGTAATCATTCCATTATCCAATGGAATATACCTGATTTTAGCTCCTGTTTTCTTAGCTATATCAAACCAAGGTAAAGTATTAGAAGCATGTTCAGCTAATGAGAGTAGTATTTCATCGTCCTTCTTTAAATAAACCTCTCCCCAGCCATAAGCAATCATATTAAGTCCATCAGTAGTTCCTGAAGTAAAAACAATTTCTTCCTTATACTCAGCATTAATAAAATGCTTAATATTATCTCTAGCCTCTTCTAAATGCACATCTACATCATGACTTAAATCATAATCTCCTCTTTCGGCATTTACACTATAAGAAGAATAATATTCGCTCACCGCATCAATAACACATTGAGGCTTTAATGTTGTTGCATTATTATCTAAGTAAACAAGATCATGTCCATGCATCTGAATATGATTTTTAAACATTGGAAAATCATTTCGTATCTGCTTAACATCAAACATTCTAAGCACCTACCTTAGAAAGACTATGCTCAAA
This sequence comes from Eggerthia catenaformis OT 569 = DSM 20559, assembly GCF_000340375.1. GTDB lineage: Bacteria > Bacillota_I > Bacilli_A > Erysipelotrichales > Coprobacillaceae > Eggerthia > Eggerthia catenaformis. The sequence goes on along the minus strand of NZ_KB446647.1, from coordinate 242,363 downwards.
ACGAGACTTAATCATTTCATTATCGACAATATCAACAACAGGCTTAAGATAGCCATAAGTAATCAGCTGCATTGCCTGTCTTTTTGAAAGACCGCGTGATTCTAAATAATAGAGATGTGAAGCATCCATTTTTCCTACACCGGCCGCATGAGATGCCGCTACATCATAATCATCAATTAATAAATAAGGATTAGCAGAAGCATATGCATCTTTATCAAATACGATAATCTTATTAGTCTGATGAGATTCACTCTTATGCATTCCCTTTTTAATTGTTCCAATACCATCTATAGTCATCTTTCCGGAATCTTTACTGACTCCATAATTATCCATAATCCCAATAGTGCCGGGTGCATTAGAAATTAAGTTAATACGATAATACTTTTCTTCATTACTATCGCTTAAAGCAGCCATACGTAAACGTATTTGAGCATTTTCTCCATTCATAGAATATTCAGCATTTCCCCTAATAGAAGCATCGGATAGTTCAGCATAACCTATCTGTACAGAAGCATTAGCAGCAGTTTCTCCATAATCATTAAAATTGATAAGTGACTGATCATCAGAATGATTCTCATTAAATATATTAATTTGAGCATTCTCACCAATCACCAGTTTTCTATTGAGGACAGCATTATTGTTTAATAATCTTGTTTCAACAAGATTTACCTGAGTTGAAGGAGCAAAGTAATAATTAATATCAGTTTCAATATGATCAGCATTTAAAAAGACATGACAATCAGTTTTCTGATAACCTGAAAAATACAGACTGTTTCCCTTTCTTCTAATAGCTCCAGGAAGACTCTCATCAATAACTTCACCATTTGAAAAGACAATATAGTTAGTATAAACTGAATTATTTTCCATGATTGCCACCAAATCCAAAAATTGAATCATAAAGATCATCATTTGTTTCTTCCGGCATAAGCCATTTATAGCCTTCTTTATTGATCTTTTCAACAAGTTCAAAACCACCCTCTTCAACAATTCTTCCATCAACAAGGATATGAACATGAGTTGGATGAATCTGCAGATATAATCTTTCATAATGTGAAACAATAAGTAATCCTAAAGAACTTTCTTTTTTCATTTTATTAACTGTATCAGAAACAATAGTCAAAGCATCAATATCCAAACCGGAATCTATTTCATCTAATAAAGCTATCTGCGGATTTAATAGCTTCATCTGAAGAATTTCATTACGCTTCTTTTCTCCTCCGGAAAAACCCTCATTTAAATAACGATGAGCAAGATCTTCATTCATTTTCAATTCTTCAATAGCCTCGTCCATCTCTTTCTTAAAGTCATAGAGTCTGATTGGTGTTTCTCTTTTAGCATTCATGGCTGTACGAAGAAAATCACTATTAGTTACACCGGGAATCTCCTGAGGATACTGCATTGCTAAAAAAAGACCGGCTCTTGCTCTTTCATCAGTAGACATAGATAAAAGATCCTGGCCATCTAAAGTTATTGTCCCTTCAGTAACTGTATATGATGGATGCCCCATAATAGTAGATAATAAAGTAGATTTCCCATTGCCATTAGGACCCATTAAAGCATGAGTCTCTCCTTTATTTACCGTAATTGTAATACCTTTTAAAATCTCCTTGTTTCCTGCTGAAACATGAAGATTCTCTATTTTTAATATTGACATATTCTTTGTTCACCTCGACCTGTATTATAATATTAATCATCTCTTTCTTCAAATATAATGATAATATTCTCAATTCATGTGAGAATTTGTGTTTTTATTTCAAACATTGAAAAACAATGAATTATGTGTATAATTAAGGTTATATGTTTAAGGAGGAACTTATGAACACAAAAAAATTAACAGGCCTCACTCTTGCAGGTCTCTTATTTTTGAGTGGATGTCAGGCCGGCAAGACAGCTGGAGGCAAATCTGTAGTCGCATCCACAAGCCAAGGTAATATATTTGCTGATAGTATATATTCTACTTTAAGCAATACATCAAGCGGAAAAACAGCCTTATTTTCTTATGTTTTAGATACATTAATCAGTAAAAAATATCCCGCTACTAATGCTATGAAAAAAAATGCTGCTGATATGGTAGAAAACATTAAGGCTTCTTATAAGTCACAGAAAGGTGATGATTATGAGAAAAAGCTTAATAGTGATTTAAAATCAGCCGGATATAAGAGCATTGATGATTATAGAAAAAAAGTCATTTATTCTTATCAGTATGCTGAACTGATGAAAAAATATGTTAAGGATCACTTCGATGAAGTTGTTGAGGATTATTATAACTATGCTTCTCCTCGTAAATTATCTATTATTAAAGTATCTGCAATGAATACAAGCAATCCTACCAAAATCGAAAAAGCGAATCTCAAAGAAGTTCAGGATCTTTTAGCAGCAGGAAAAAGTTTTGCTGATGTTGCAAAAGGATATAGTGCAGATACTACTAAGAATGCTAAAGGTAATTTAGGTATTGTCGATAAGAAGGTAAGTAGCCTAAGTGATACTTATGGTTCTGCAGTCTATGATGCTGCCTTCACTTTAACAGAAGGAAAAACCAGCAGTGTTATTACCGGCAAGGGAGGATTTTATCTTCTTCATTGTGATTCTACAAAAAAAGAAGATATTAAAAAAGAATTAAAAACCGTTGATATTAATTCACCTTTAATTACCTATGATAATTATATGGTTTATTTAGCTTTTAAGACTTATAAGATTAATTATAAGGATAACACTATTAAGGCTGCAATTGAGGAAACAATTACAAAGAATCTTAATAAACGTAAGGAAGAAAGGAAATAAACATTATGTCTGATAAAGAAAAACAAGTAGAAACTTCTTCCTTTAGGAAGGTTCACAAGGTTGAAGTGGAGAAAAAGCCGTTAGAGCTTTCAAAGAAAACAATTGGTGCAATAGTACTTGTGATTGTATTAATCATCGGAGGAATGACAGGTTATCTTATTTATTCAAATAATAATGGTGACAAATATACAAGTAAAGTAACCGGAGGATCAAAAGAAGTTATTACCGGTGATGTTACCATTACAAAACAGGGATATTATGAATACCTTCTTGATAACTATGGATCTAATCAGATCTTAACAGATGCTTACAATAAAATTGCTTCTAAAGAAATTACTGATACCAAAAAGATTAATGAAAAAACCGAAGAATTAGAAAACAAATATAAGTCTAATTATGGCTCATTAAAAGCCTATGCAACTGCTCAAGGATATTCTGATGTAAAAGAGCTAGAAGAAAAGGTTATTATTCCCAGTGCTAAGCTTGATTTAATGGAAGCAAAGTACCTAGATGATAACTTTAAGAAAATAATTGATAAATATCAAGTTTCTTACTTAAAAGTCATTACTTATTCTAAAGAATCACAAGCAGTAAATGCAATCAAAAAAGCAACTGATTCAAAAGCTTTTAATCAGCTTGCTAAAGAAAATTCCGGAACTTATAAAGATTATGGATTGGTTTCCAAAGTTTCAAGCACAACAACAATTGATGCTAATATCATCAAGAAAGCAGAAACATTTTCTAAGATCACTAAGAACGGTATCTATAAAGATGCTGTTAAGCTTTCAACAGGAAGTTATGCAATTGTATATATTTACAATACTGATAAAACATCAAATAAAAGCAGTATTATTCAGTCACTAGGATCTAATGAAGATGTTAAAAAGGATATTGAAGCTTATTATCTAAAGAAATATAAATTTACTGTCTATGATAAAAAACTCAAAAAAGCAATCAAAGAACTTAATAAAGATTTTGTAGACTAAAGTTATCAGCTTTAGTCTTTTTTCTAGCTAATATAAGTTCTTTGATGTAAAATAAGATTGGAGGTATTGATATGGACAATTGTATTTTCTGTAAGATTGTAAACAAAGAGATTCCCGGTAAAATTATTTATGAAGATGATATCTGTCTTGCTTTTTTAGATCTTTCTCAGACTACTGACGGTCATACTCTTCTAATTCCTAAAAAGCATTTTAAAAATGTTTTAGAAACAGAGAATGCTACACTTTCTCATATGATTATTGTAGCTAAAGATCTGGCAAACAAGATTGTTAAAAAGACAGGTGCTAAAGGATGTCATATTCTAACAAATGCTAATGAGGCTGCCGGACAGACAGTTCCTCATTTTCATATTCATATTATTCCTAGATTTAATGAATCTGACAGTATCTCAATTAATTTTACAGATCGCAGCAAAGAAACTGATCTAGATGAAATCGCACATAAAATTCTGTCTTAAAAAATTAATGTATGAAAAAAGATAGTATCATTATTTGATACTATCTTTTTAGTATTATTCAGAAATACTATATTCTCTAACCATAGATTCAGCTCTTGCTCTACGACGTTTGGCATCAATGATACACTTATCAAATAAAGCATCAGCATGCTCCGGATTAACCTTAACCAGTTGAGAGAATCTGTTTTCAGTCATTAAGAAATCTTTAAACTTATCAAAATTAGGTGCTTTAGAATCAATAGTTAATGGATTCTTGCCTTCTTCTGCAAGTCTTGGATCAAATCTTAATAAGTTGAAATAGCCACATTCAACAGCAAGTTTTTCCTGTCTGCTGGAGTTTGCTAATCCACCTTTGATATGATGTTCATTACATGGTGAATAAGCAATAATCAATGATGGTCCATCATAAGATTCAGCTTCTCTTAAAGCTTTGATAGCCTGCATCGGATTAGAACCTAAAGCAATCTGAGCAACATAAACATGACCATAAGCCATTGCAATCTGAGCAAGATCCTTCTTAGCTACCTTCTTACCACTGGCAGTAAACTTGGCAATAGAAGCAGCCTGAGAAGATTTAGATGATTGACCGCCTGTATTAGAGTAAACCTCAGTATCTAAAACAAGAATATTGACATTCTGATCATTAGCTAAAACATGATCTAATCCGCCATAACCAATATCATAAGCCCATCCGTCACCACCGACAATCCACTGAGACTTAGTTACTAAATCAGCTTTCATATCTAGAAGTTCTTTAATAGGCTGATTAGAAGAAGCTTCAAGCAGTCTCACTAAATCATCATATAATTCTTTCTCCTGTGCCCTCTGACCCTTGATAGAAGCATATTTATCAAGCACTTCAGCAAGTTCAGGCTCAACATCATCTTTATTGTTATCAATAACTTCTAAAATTCTCTTAGATTTATAATTTTCAGCAAGTTTCATACCAAAACCAAATTCAGCATTATCTTCAAATAAAGAATTAGCCCATGCCGGACCATGTCCTTCCTTATTGAATGTCATAGGTGTAGATGGACAAGAACCGGCATAAATAGATGAGCAACCGGTTGCATTCGCAATTCTCATATCTTCACCAAACAACTGTGAAGCCAAACGATAATATGGAGTTTCTCCACATCCCGCACAAGCTCCGGAAGCTTCAAAATAAGGTTTCATAAAGCCAACACCTTTTACCATAGTAGTTGGATACTTATCATCTCGATATTCAACATTATTGAATATATATTCAGAAAGATCAGAATGTACTAATTCTTCTTTAACCGGAGTCATTACAAGAGCTTTTTCACCCTTCTTGCCTGGACAGACCCCGGCACATAATGAACATCCGACACAGTTATCAGGAGAAATTTGAATTCTAAATGATAAGCCATCAACATCTTTACCCATAGGCTTTAAGACGTCATTACTGATATCTTCAGGAGCATTCTTAATTTCTTCATCAGTCAATAAGAAAGCACGGATAGTGGCATGAGGACATACCATTACACACTGATTACATTGAATACAGTTGTCTTTATTCCATTTAGGAACATTAATCGCAATAGCTCTCTTTTCCTTAATAGCTATACCATTTTGCATTGTTCCATCAAGCTTATCTAAGAAAGCAGATGTAGGTAAATCATTACCTTCTAAAGCATTAATTGGGGCAACGTAATTATCAAAATAATCATCACCGGTAAGTTTATGTGTTGTATTTACTGTCAAATCAGCCCATGCCTGATCAACCGGTACTTCAACAACCTGATCTTTACCTGCATCAATAGCCTTATAGTTAGCCTCAACAATTGCATCACCCTTAGAGCTATATGATTTCTTAGCCATTTCTTTCATCTTGGTAATAGACTCTTCTAATGGCAGAATATTTGTATTTAATGCAAAGAAAGCAGACTGAAGAATAGTATTAGTATGTCTTCCCATATGACATTCTTCAGCAATCTTATTTGCATTAATAATATAGAACTTAGCATGTTTTTCAGCCAACTGCTTTTTAACTCTATTTGGTAAATAGTTCGCAACTTCATCTTTAGTAAATTCAGTATTCAATAAGAAAATACCGCCATCTTTTAAATTACGAAGCATATCATATTTAAACACGTAATTATCTAATGAGCAAGAAATGAAATCAGCTCGATTAATATAGTAAGTAGAACGAATTGGTGTAGGACCGAATCTTAAATTAGAACGCGTTGCTCCGCCTGCTTTCTTAGAATCATAAGCAAAGTAAGCCTGACAATATAAATCTGTATTATCACCAATAATCTTAATAGAAGACTTATTAGCAGAAACTGTTCCATCAGAACCCAGACCATAAAACAGACACTGAGTTGCATCAGTCTTGACTTTAAAACTCTTATCCTCTTCTAATGATAAATGAGTCACATCATCAACAATACCGATCGTAAACGGATGCTGTGGCTTATCCTTAGCTAAATTATCAAAGACAGCTTTCACAGCTTTGGCAGTAGTATCTTTAGAACCCATACCATAACGTCCGCCAATAACCTTAATATCAGTATCTTTTAATGTTTCAACAACATCAAGATATAATGGTTCACCGGTAGATCCCATTTCCTTAGTACGATCTAAAACAGCAATATTCTTTACTGTATCCGGTAATACCGATAATAAATATTTAGCAGAGAATGGACGATATAAATGAACTTTAATTAAACCGGTTTTTTTACCCTGTTCATTTAAAGTATCCACAACTTCTTCAACCGCCTGAGTCACAGATCCCATAGCAATAATTACACGTTCTGCATCTTCCGCTCCATAATAATTAAATGGTGCATAATCTCTTCCTGTAATTTCAGAAATCTTCTTCATATAATCAGCAACAACATCAGCAACATTGGCATAATGTGCATTCTGTGCTTCTCTAGACTGGAAATAAACATCATCATTAGTGGCACTTCCACGTGTAACAGAATTCAGATGAGGATTTAAAGCTCTTGACTTAAACTTCTTTAATGCTTCTTTATCTACTAATGAAGCTAAAGTTTCATAGTCCATAACTTCTACTTTCTGAATTTCATGAGAAGTTCTAAAACCATCAAAAAAGTGCATAACCGGAACAGAAGCCTTAATTGCTGCTAAATGAGCAATACCTCCTAAATCCATAACTTCCTGTACTGAATGTGAGCATATCATAACCACACCTGTTTGACGACATGCATAAACATCCTGATGATCACCAAAAATATTTAATGATGACGTTGCAAGTGCTCTTGCAGCCACATGAAATACTCCCGGCAATAATTCTCCCTGGATTTTGTAAAGATTAGGAATCATTAGTAATAAACCTTGTGAAGCTGTAAAAGTTGTTGCAAGTGCACCACCTTGCAAAGCCCCGTGAACAGCTCCCGCAGCTCCTGCTTCTGACTGCATCTCAATAACATTGACAGATGAACCAAAAATATTTTCTCTTCCTTGGGAAGCCCATTCTTCTGCGTGTTCTGCCATTGGAGAAGATGGTGTAATAGGATAGATAGCAGCTACTTCACTAAATGCATAGGCTACATGAGCAGCAGCTGTATTGCCATCCATAGACAAATATTTCTTTGACATATTCTTATATAACCTCCTATCCATATTATACACTTAACACATTGATAATTCTACTTTAAATTACTATATCAAACAAAAAACAGTTACTATTCAAAAACTATTTTCTAACAGCCTCTTCTCTTTTCATAATGATAATGATAAAATAAAAATGCATTGATAAGGAGAGTACTATGAACGAAAAAAACTGTATTATTGGGCAATCGGGAGGTCCTACCGTAGCTATAAATGCATCTTTAGCGGGTGTCATATCAAGAGCACAGGATTTAGGGTTTAAACATATCTATGGAATGATTAATGGAATTAAGGGTCTTATTGAAAATCGCTATACTGATTTAAACCTTATTTTCCAGTCTCCGGAACTTCTGAATACCTTAAAAGAATCTCCGGCTATGTATCTGGGAAGCTGCCGCTATAAATTAAAAGATATTAATCAGGATAAAAAACAATATGAATTACTCTTTCATAAATTTGAAGAACTCAATATTACTGACTTCTACTATATTGGAGGAAATGATTCAATGGATACTGTTGCAAAATTATCTGAGTATGCCAAAATAACTCATTCTGATATACATTTTGTCGGTATTCCAAAAACTATTGATAATGATTTGATGGGAACCGATCATACACCGGGATTTGGCAGTGCTGCTAAATATGTAGCCAGCTCCATGCTGGAAATAGCCTATGACAGCTCTATCTATAATCTAGACTCTGTTACTATTGTTGAAATCATGGGTAGAAATGCCGGCTGGCTGACTGCTGCCAGTGCTCTTGCCAGAAGCAGCTTTAATGAAGCACCTGATCTTATTTATCTTCCTGAAGTTCCTTTTATCAAAGAAAACTTCTTAAATGACATTAGAGAAGTCTTTAAAAGAAAAAGATCAGTTATTATTGCTGTCAGTGAGGGTATTAAAAATGCCGATGGGGACTATTTAGATCAAGACTCAAAATATGTAAAAAAAGATGCCTTTGGTCATATTCTTCATTCCGGTACAGGCAAAGTATTAGAAACCATAGTCTTTAAAGAATTTCAATGTAAAGTAAGATCTATTGAACTTAATGTTTTACAAAGATGTGCCATGCATAATGCTTCAAAAACAGATATTGAAGAATCATTCCGGATCGGAGTAAATGCCGTCAATGCGAGTGAAAACCATACAGGTATTATGATGTGCTTCAAACGTCTTTCTAATCATCCTTATCTTATTGAAACTGAATATAAGAATGTTGTTGATATTGCTAATAAAGAACAAAGAATCCCTATTGAATGGATAAATAAAAAACACAATGATATTACTCCTGAACTTTACGACTATCTCTATCCATTAATCCAAGGTGAAGTCAATGTAACTTATAAGGATGGCATACCATTCTATATTAATATTTCACATCTCAAATAAAAAAGAAGGATATCATCCTTCTACCAAAGAAAGAGCGACTCTCTTTCTTTTTTTATCAATCTCATAAATATAAACATCTATAATATCACCAACATTCACAATATCTAAAGGATGCCTGATTTTATGTTTAGCCATCTTAGAAATATGAATCAGTCCATCCTCATGTAAGCCAATATCCACAAAGGCTCCAAAATCAACTACATTTCTAACAGTCCCTTGCATTTTCATTCCTTGAGAAAGATCATCAATAGTCAAAATATCACTCTTTAATACCGGTGCAGGATAATTGTCTCTTGGTGTTCTATGAGGAGCCATAAAAGCATTTATCAGATCATTAATTAAATAGTGTGAAAAATGAAGTTCTTCTTTTATCTTATCTTTATTAACATACTTTAATGCTTCTATCATTTTTTCTGTACCAATATAAGCTCTTGAAAGATTCAAATAATTCAATAATTTATCAGCATCCTGATAATTATCAGGATGAATAGCTGTTTCATCTAAAACATCTGAACCATTCATAATTCTTAAAAAGCCCACAGATTGTTCATATGTTTTAGGACCAACCTTACTTACATTAAGAATCTCTTTACGATTTTTAAATGGACCATGCTCTTCTCTATAACTGACAATATTCCACGCAATAGATTGTGAAAAGCCCGATACATACTGCATCAGTGAAGCTGATGCAGTATTAATATTAACACCTATCTGATTAACAGCTTTCAATACAACATAATCAAGCTGTTCAGATAATTCTTTCTGATTCATATCATGCTGATACTGTCCAACAGAAATAGACTTAGGATCAATCTTAACAAGCTCAGCTAAAGGATCCTGTAATCTTCTGGCAATAGAAACTGCTGAACGCTCTTCTGTCTGGTAGTTCGGAAACTCTTTTTTAGCAAGTGTGGAAGCACTATAAACACTGGCACCCGCTTCTGAAACAATTACATACTGAATATCAAGATGATATTTATTAATAAAAGAAGCTATAAAACGCTCTGATTCTCTAGAAGCAGTTCCATTGCCAATCGCAATAACTTCTATATGATAATCATAAATCATCCTCAGCAAAGTTTTTTCATCCTGATCATGGCGGACTTTAGGAAGAGATATAAAAACTTTATCAATGTCAAGGACTTTACCGGTTGGATCAACAGCCGCCAACTTACAGCCTGTTCTAAAGCCCGGATCAAGACCTAGTACATATTTATTTTTTAATGGTGGCTGCATCAACAGATGTTCAAGATTCGTACTGAATATCTTTAAAGATGCTTTCTCTGCTGATTGCGTTAATTCATTTCTTATTTCCCTTTCAGCTGCCGGCAGAATCAGTCTATCAAAGCCATCCTTTACTGATCTTTCAAGAAATGCCCTGAATGCTGTCTGTTTATTTCTTGAAACCCCATAATAAATATACTGATAATACTTTTCTTTATCAATTTCTATTGAAACACTTAATATTTTTTCTTTTTCTCCACGATTAATAGCTAGTATACGGTGAGCCGGTAAATTTCTTAAACGTTCTATATAATCATAATACATTTGATAGATTTCATTCTCATCTTCTACCTGTTTCTTTTTCTTAGTTCTTATAAAGCCATATTTCATGATCATATCTTTTGTGTATTTGCGATATTTTGCTTCATCACTTATTTTTTCAGCAATGATATCACTTGCTCCCTGTAATACTTCTTCAATGTTTATAACATCATCATTAATATAATCTTGAGCTAACTTATTTAAATCGCCTTTTGATGGACAAGAAAAAATATAAGCAGCTAATGGTTTAAGTCCATTATTCATCGCAATAACAGCTCTTGTTTTTCTCTTTTCTTTATAAGGACGATAATAGTCTTCAGCCTCACTTAAGCTTGTACAAGCTAAAATAGATGCTTTTAATTCATTACTAAGTAAGCCTTTCTCATCTATTAATCTGATAATATCATTTTTTCTTTCAAAAAGCTTAAGTCCATATTCATATTCTTTCTGTATTTCTCTAATAGCATCCTCATCCAATCCTTGAGTCATCTCTTTACGATAACGGGCAATGAAAGGAACTGTACTCCCCTGTTCTAACAAACCTAATACAGATAGAACCTGCTTACCGGAACAATTCAGCTTTTTAGCAGTCTTTTCAATAATCAACTCATTCATTATTCATTTTCCTTAACTGATGATATTCTACCAAATGATTATATTCACTGATAGCCTCTTTAATATCTTCATATATTTCCTTATTTAGCATCTGTCTTAGTTCTTCTTCATCTACAAATCTATATTCTGTATGCTCTTCACTGATGACAACATGATTATTTACAGGAATACATAAAAAACCTATACCTACTGTCTGATAGTTCTTTCTGATTTTTGTAAAAGTATAAACAGGCTTGAGTATTTTAATATCAAGTCCTGTCTCTTCTTTTAATTCTCGAATTAATGCTTCATGCGGTGTTTCTCCATATTCTAATCCGCCACCGGGAAGCTCCCAATAACCAAGACCATCAGATGATGGTCTTACTCTTTTCATAATAAGTGTTTTACCACGATAAATAACAATTCCCTTAACAGTAATATGAAATTGTATTGTCTTTTTATCCATAACTAAGCCTCCTTTACTATAGTAACATTTTTTCTATCATAAGTGATGTAATAATTCTTAAAAATGTTATAATCTTTTACAGAGGTGAAAAATAAAATGGATTTTAACAAAGAAGTATTAAAAATTAAAGATGATATGCTAAGAGATCTTAAAACATTATGTTTAATTCCTTCAGTTATGGATATGTCTACTGCCAGTAAAAATCAGCCTTTTGGCAGAGAATGCCGTAAAGCATTAGATCAAATGTTATCTTTTGGTCAAAGAGATGGCTTTATAACCGATGACTGTGATGGATATGCGGGTCATATTGATATCGGTGAAGGTGAAGAAGCTTTTGGTATACTTGGACATCTTGATGTCGTCCCTGCCAATCCTACGGGATGGAAACATCCTCAGTATGACTGTACACTAGATGGCGAGTATTTGTATGGACGTGGCGTTGCTGATGACAAAGGTCCCCTGTTAGCTGCTTATTATGCTGCAAAAATAGTGAATCAAATGGATTTTGATAAGAAATATAAGATTCGCATTATTTTTGGATGTAATGAAGAAAACGGCAGTGCCTGTGTTGATTATTACTTTAAGCATAGACCTTATCCTGTTATGGGCTTTACTCCGGATGCTGACTTCCCTGTTGTTTATGGAGAAAAAGCTATCTGTCGCTTTAGTGCTAAAGGAAAAGCTGAAAACAATGATCTTATTAGTTTTTCAGGCGGTACTGTAATTAATATCGTTCCCGGAGAAGCTACAGTTCATGTAAAAAAAGACCTTACAGATGCATTCTTTGCATTTATTAATGAGAATCATATACAAGGTGAAGCTACCGCTTTAGATGAAAAAAACTTTAAATATGTTTTAAAAGGAAAGAGTGCTCATGCTTCTCTTCCGGAAGCCGGTATTAATTCTATCAGTCTAATGGCTCATTTCTTAAATCAGCATATTGATAATGATTTAGTAAAATATATTGATGCTCATTTCTATAATGATGTTCATGGTGAAAAACTATTGGGTAAAAAATGGGAAGGTGCAATGGGAGTATTAACTTCTAATCTTGCTCTTATTGACTACAAAGATAATGTTTTTGAATTTTCGGTAGACATGAGAATGCCTCACGAACTTACAAAAGAGATCCTTGTTCCTATATTAAAAGAAAAAACAAAAGGAATGAATTTAGAATATGATTATACAGATTCATTATATGTTGATCCAAATTCTGAATTAATCCAAAAGCTTCATAATTCTTATGTAGAATTTACAGGTGATCATATCCATGGACCACAGGCTATTGGTGGAGGCACATATGCAAAAGAAATGCCTAACTGTGTAGCATTTGGATGTGAATTCCCGGGCAGAGATAATGCTATGCATCAGGATGATGAACATATTTTATTAGATGATTTGCTTGTTTCAACTGCAATCTATGCTAAAGCACTCTATGACCTATTACAGAAATAACTTGTCAGTAAAAAAAAGGTTTGTTATAATAAAGGCACCCTTTAAGGTGCCTTTATTTATGCGGTCGTGGTGGAATGGTAGACACGCAGCTTTGAGGGGGCTGTGGGAGTACTCCCGTGTGAGTTCAAGTCTCATCGACCGCACCATTTTATTAATCAGAACTTCTTGTGAAGTTCTTTTTTATGCCAGAATATTCAATATACCCGTTGATTGTAAAAACAAAATCATCATTATAACCGGCATAATATATTTAATCACAAAGAAATACATACGCTTTCTGGAAAAATAATAATTATTAGTTTCCACCTCATCAGCTATCCATTGAGGACCGACTATCCAGCCAATTAAGATACACGATAACAGTGAGATAAAAGGCATCATAAAGCTGTTACTCAGATAATCAATACAGTCTAAGATTTGTCCTGTTGTTCCATTAGGAAGAGGTAATTTAAAATAAAAGATACTATATCCCAAAACAACAATTGCTGATATGAGACTATAAATAAATGTTAAAATAATAGTTATTTTCTTTCTTGAAATATGAAATAATTCCATACAGTTTGCTGTAATAGATTCTAATACAGAAATACATGATGTTAATGTAGCTAAAGCAGTCATAAAAAAGAATGCAAATCCAATAAGATAGCCTATTGAGCCCATTGCATAAAAGACTTTAGGCAATGAAACAAACATCAATGCAGGACCGGCATTCATACCTGCTAAACCGGAAAAAACATAAATAGCCGGCACAATCATAGCTCCTGCCAGTAAAGCAATAGATGTATCAAAAATCTCTATCTGTCTGACAGATTTAGAGAGATTAACATCTTTATTTACATAGGATCCATAAGTTATCATAATTCCCATAGAAACACTTAAAGAGAAAAACAGCTGACTCATAGCATCTAAGAGAATCTGAAGAAATCGTCCTAAAGTCAATCCTTTAAACTGAGGAGTCAGATAAATCATTAATCCTTGTAAGCCTGTACGTGTCACAGTACCCTCTGTTTGTTTTAAAGTCATTGTATAAATAGTAATTCCTACAATAATAAAAAGCATCAAAGGCATCATCATCTTAGAAACTTTTTCAATACCATTCTGTACACCAAAATAAACAATCAATGCTGTTACAAGCATAAATAATACTGCAAAAAATACAGGTGAATAAGATGATGTAATAAAAGATGTAAAATAATGATCAGCAGCTGCTTTTGCAGAAGCACCGGTTAAATAAATTGTCATATATTTACTGACCCAGCCGCCAATAACTGCATAATAACACATGATAAGCACCGGAACTAAAAATGTCAGGATGCCTAAAGGCTTCCACTTTCTGGATATACTTTGATAAGCATAGATAGCACTCTTCCCTGTTTTTCGGCCAATCGCAATATCAGTAATCAGTAAAGTAAAGCCAAATATTAATACTAAAATAAGATAAATAAGAATAAATAAACCACCACCATCTTTAGCAGCTAAATAAGGAAATCTCCATAAATTTCCTATTCCTACAGCACTGCCGGCAGCAGCTAATACAAAACCTATTTGCCCGCTAAACCCTGATAATTTCTTTTTTTCCATAAACAAACGCCTCTTTTCCAAAAACACATTGTAATAGTATATAAAAATAAAGCAAATCTCATATGTTTCGTATAAAGAATATATTGACTTGAAAAGTTTCTTAATAGTAGAATATTATAGTATATTTAATTAAATATTTATTTATATAGCTAAGAATTAACTATATTGTTATTTTAAAGAAACAGGAGATTATATGAATACTATTACAGAACATATTGGACAAAGAATAAAAATGTATCGTAAGGTACAGGGATTAACTTTAGAAGAATTAGCATCAAGGATACATAAAAGCCGTTCAACAGTAAGTAAATATGAAAATGGTGATATTATTCTGGATGTAGAAACTCTTTATGATATTAGCAAACAGCTTCATATTCATATTAATCAGTTAACTGATTATCATTTTGAAAAAAGCTATGCTCATACTATCACTCCTAAACATTTTCATCGTCATGGTCCTTTCTATGAAACAAAACGTCTTTACTTTTATTTTTATGATGGACGCTCAAGAAAAATAAAAGATGGCATTATTGATATTCTTGATGCTCAAAATGAATATGATCAGTATCAGACTACTTTGTTTCTTTCATCACTAACCGATACCGGTCGCACAAGTGAGAGCTTTTATCAGGGTGATGTATTATATAGCGATATTCTTATTCGTTTTTCATTTATTAATCAGCTTAATCCTCTGGAAGAAGACTTATTATATATTTTTAATCCTTTAGAACGCAGAGAATATACAGAAGGATTATTATGTGGCATCTCAAGTGCTGACTATAAGCCCTGTTCTTTTAAATGTCTCGTTGCCCTATCACCGCAAATTATCAATGATAGTTTTATTAAAAAGCTTATGATTGACTCAAAAGATCTTAAAAAATGGAAAAAACTAAATATGATGTTGATTGATAATATCGACTAGAATAAAAAGAATTCAGATTATATACTGAATCTTTTTAATATATGACTGTTTTTTCTTTTCTCCATCTATTCTATAAATTACCCTTCATCTATATCCGGACTGCTCACAAATCTATATTCAGTAAAATAAAAAAACAGGTATAACCGTGATATGTCGGTTATACCTATATATTTTAGAAGTCTACTTCTAAGTCATAATAGCAGGCTTTTAATAATTTTTCCATTTCTTCCTGAGAAGGCTGACGCGGATTAGATCCTGTACAAGCATCAGCAATTGCATTTTTAGCAATTTCCGGAAGTCTTTCTAAGAATACCTCTTCCGGTACAAATCCATTTTCTGTTGGATATGAATCTTTACCATAATTTTTAATACAATGAGGAATATTTAAGGCATCATTCATGCCTCTTAAATAAGCAATTAAATTAGCAATCTTTTCTTCATCAGTTGTACCGCCAAGTTTCATTTCATCAGCAATAAATGCATAATGTTTTTTAGCAACTGGATCTTTAGCATTAAAAGCAATAACTTTTGGCAAATACATAGCATTGGCAGCACCATGAATGATATGTGCACCATAATCCTGGAAAATAGCTCCAGTCTTATGAGCCATTGAATGAACAATACCTAATAATGCATTAGAGAATGCCTGACCGGCTAAGCACTGTGCATCATGCATATTATCTCTAGCAGTCATGTCGCCATTATAAGAATTTACTAAATCTCTCTGAATCATTTTAATTGCCCATATAGCAAGAGGATCAGTATAGTTACAATTTGCTGTAGAGACATATGCCTCAATCGCATGTGTCATAGCATCCATACCGGTATGAGCCACCAATTTCTGCGGCATTGTTTCAGCTAATTCAGGATCAACAATCGCAACATCCGGAGTAATTTCAAAATCAGCAATCGGATATTTAATACCTTTAGTATAATCAGTAATAATTGAGAAGGCAGTCACTTCAGTAGCAGTACCGCTAGTAGAAGAAACAGCACAGAAATGAGCTTTCTTTCTTAATTCAGGAATACCAAACACTTTACACATATCTTCAAATGTGCATTCCGGGTATTCATATTTAATCCACATCGCTTTAGCAGCATCAATTGGAGATCCGCCGCCAATCGCAACAATCCAGTCAGGTTCAAAATCAAGCATAACTTTTGCACCTTTCATAACAGTATCTACTGATGGATCTGATTCAATACCTTCAAATAATAAGACTTCCATTCCGGCTTCTTTCAGATATGCTTCAGCACGATCTAAAAAACCAAAACGCTTCATTGAACCGCCGCCAACACAAATGATTGCTTTCTTTCCTTTCAAAGTCTTAAGAGCTTCTAAAGCTCCTTTCCCATGATATAAATCACGTGGTAATGTAAATCTTTGCATACTTAAATTCTCCTTTCATACATGCAAGATATATATTCTTAACATCTGTATATTATATTATCAAAGAATGCGCTTTCTGTCAATGTGAATTTATTCACGTTAGTTTGAACTAACTTATTTTTTCTTGTTATGATCAAGATAATTTTAATTAAAAAATAATCGGATATTTTTTCCGATTATTTATTATCAGTAATAGTGATTTTATCAATAACCCATGTTTTATCTTTTTTAACAAGAGTCATAATCCATTTCTGTTTTTTAGCCGGCATCTTATCCAGATAATCCGTTTTTACTTTCTTAAAATAGTCAGGTGCAACTCCATCAATAATGCTTTTCAGCATTTCACTACGCCCCTTACTTGTATAAATAGCCTGTAATTCAGATTTATGTGCATTGGTGTAATCAGTTACTAAGTTTCTCATTGTCGTCGTCATTTGAATAGTAGAAAAAGAATTCATATCAAGATATTCTACAACTGCTGACACTGTTTTTTGATCACCATTATAGTCATTATTCATCTGATAAGATCTTATAATAGCTTTTAAAACATCATCAATAAAATCTGAAGCTGCTTTTTTAGTAGTTTCTGAATAATCACTAAATTTTACTCCGGAAGTTTCAAGTGATTTAGTGAATGTATTCATTAAAGTCTCCTTAAAATTTGTGATTTTTAATGTATTAGCAGCTTCCACCGAACAAAGCTTTTCTGCTTTAGCAAAATCACCATCTTTGCAGGCAGTAAGAAAAGTTTCAGTATGTGCTAATACATCCTTCTTATCATTTGAACCACAGGCAGTTAAGCCAATAACTAAAAACAAGCCTAAAACAAAAGTTAATATTTTTTTTCATCATAAACATCTCCTCCCAACCATTATAACAAATAATCGAAAAAATACTATGTATTCCTATTTTTTAATTCATTAAGGTCAAATGGTGTTTCCTGGTAAACATAATAATTAAGCCAGTTCGCAAATAGAAGATAAGCATGGCTTCTCCATTTAACCTGTATTTCACAGGAAGGATCATCATCCAGATAATAATTTTTTGGTATTTCTGCAATAATGTCCGGATTATGAATATCCCTTTTGTATTCCTTATCTAGTGTATCTGCATCATATTCAGAATGACCTGTTACAAAAAAGCGAGACCCGTCTTTACTGGCAACAAGATATACCCCCGCCTCATCACTTTCAGCTAATATATCCAATGAATCAATACTGGAAATATCCTCTTTTAAAAGAGCCGTATAGCGTGAATGAGGTGCATAAAATTGATAATCAAAGCCTCTTAATATTCTTCTTTTCATCTTAGCGGCATTAATATGATGTTGATAAACACCGGTCAGCTTTTTTTTAAGAAGATACTTATCAATACCATAATAATAATGCATCGCAGCCTGAGCTCCCCAGCAGATAAAAAATGATGAGAAAACATGTTCTTTTGCCCAATTAAAAATATGCACAAGTTCATTCCAATAGTCAACTTGTTCAAATTCAAGTTTTTCTACCGGTGCTCCGGTTACAATCATGCCATCATAAAAACGATCTTGAATATCATTAAAAGTATAATAGAAACTTTCCAGATGTTTTTTAGAAACATGCTTTGATTCATGAGAAGCCATTGTTACCAGATCAACTTCCATCTGTAATGGTGTATTGGAAAGCAGTCTTAATAATTGTGTTTCAGTCACTTCTTTAGTAGGCATTAGATTTACAATCATTATCTTTAACGGTCTGATTTCCTGTGTTGCTGCTCTTGTCTCATTCATTACAAAAACATTTTCACTTTGTAATATCTTATTAGCCGGTAAATTATCAGGTATTTTAATAGGCATATTACATCCCTCCTTTTATTTAAAAGTTAAAAGATCATGAAATGATTTCAACAGGAATGAATCTGTCATACCTGAAAGATAATCTATAATGCTTTTTTCTTTAGCCTGTTTATCAGAAGTGAAATCATAGACAATCTCATTTTCATAAATCTCATCTCTTTCACCAAAATATGCCAGTTTCTTTAAAAAATTTAAATAATGTCTTAATATAACCGGATATTTACTTTCCTCTGCTTTAATGCTTTCTAAAGAATTATAATCATATAAAAACTGAAATAATGAGTTTAATATTAGACCAACATACTCACTATGAACCTTAACTCTCTTTATTTCATAAATATGTTTATAATTAAAAGCCATAATCTGTTTCATTTTCTTTAAAGATTCATCACTTAAGGCGATACCTTCTTTAGAAGAATATTTAATAACATCAGAAATAAAGTAATTAACAATAGAACCATTATTAATAGCAGATAAATGAGTTCCCTCCTGATTAAGCTCTTCTTTGAGGTTATCTATCTCTTCTTGAGTAATGACACCTAAATGTAAAGCATCTTCAATATCTCTTGCCAGATAAGCAATCTTATCACTCATTTTAACAACACAGCCTTCATAAGTAAAAGGCTGATATTGTCCCGGTTTTTTAAATTCTAAAAGATTAATAGGATCTTTACGAGGAATAATAATTTTCTGATTAACCTCTCCACAATGAGAAATAATACCATCTCTTACAGCATAAGTCAGATTCAGATTATGATAATGATGTTCATCATCTTCTAACAGTTCTATAGAATCAACAAAATGTAGACTATTTCTCTCATGCCAGAATGAATCTAAATGGTATTTATGTGCAATCTGATTTAATATTTTCTCTCCGCCATGGCCAAAGGGTGCATGCCCAATATCATGTCCTATTGCAATAGCCTGTGTTAATTCAGTATTTAAGCCTAATTCTTTAGCAATGCTATGACTGATTGAATCCACAAGATTAACATGTTCACTGCGAGTGCATACATGATCATCATCAATCGCAAAAAAGACTTGTGTCTTATGTTTCATTCGACGATATCCTTCTGAAAATAATAAACGTGTATAATCACGAAAAAACGGACTTCTAAGATCATGTTCTCTTTGATAAAGAGGATGTTCTCTTTGAATAGAAATATGATATAGAGAGTGATGCTCATTCATGGCATAGTCTTTTAGTTTTTTCATCTTATCATCCTTTCTTTATTGTATTTATGGTATATTAATAATGGAGGTATTTCAATGAAAAATTTAGCAATAAATCAATTAAGATGCTTAATTGAAAATGAAACGGATATGATTACCAATATGGCCAATATATCAGCTTATATTAATGATCTATTAGATGATATTAACTGGGTCGGCTTTTATCTTTATAAAGATAATATGCTTGTATTAGGTCCCTTTCAAGGACATGTAGCATGTAATAGAATAAAACCGGGGCAAGGTGTTTGCGGTACTTCAGCAAAAGAAAGAAAAACTATTATTGTTGATGATGTTCATTTATTTAAAGGTCATATTGCCTGTGATTCTCAGAGTCAAAGCGAGATTGTTATCCCTTTAATTAAGAATAATCAGCTGTTAGGCGTATTAGATATCGATTCACCTATAAAAAAACGTTTTACAGATAAAGATCAGAAACTTTTAGAAGATCTTGTCTCAATGTTTATCACTTATCTTTAATCTTCATTATGAAGATTTTTTTCTTTATAAAAAAGAATGCATTAACTTTGACTTTCTATTCATTATCACATATGGTTAGATTATACTAATCAACAAAGCTGAATTGAAAGGAGAATGTAATGAAAATCGTTTATTCAACAAGATCAGGGAATACTGAAACATTTGTAAACAAATTAGGTTATGAAGATACATTAGAAATAACAGATGGCAGTGAAACTGTCAATTCAGATTATGTATTAATTACATATACTGACGGGTATGGAGAAATCCCCTATGTTGTAGAAGATTTTCTCCAAGCCAATAATGCTTATCTAAAAGCAGTTGTTGGTATGGGAAATAAAGACTACCATGAAGAAACATTTGCTTTTGCAGCAGATGAGGTTCAAAAACTCTATGATGTTCCCGTTTTAGGAAAAGTTCATGAAGAAGGCACAGAAGAAGATGTAACAGCTATTAAGAGTGCTATTGATTTAATGTAATATAAAAATGCTTTGTTTATTAGAAATAAAAAATTAAGGAGAATATTATTATGTCATTAATAGGAAAAGAAATACAAGAATTTAATTTAAACGCTTATGATCCAAAAACAGAATCATTTGTAAATATAACAGATCAGGATTTTAGAGGAAAATGGAATGTTTTAATGTTCTATCCGGCTGACTTTACCTTTGTATGTCCTACTGAATTAGAAGACTTACAGGAACAGTATGCTTTATTACAGGAATTAGGTGTTGAAGTTTATTCCGCTTCTACTGATACACACTTTGTTCATAAGGCATGGCATGATCATAGTGAAGCAATCAGTAAATTAACCTTTAAAATGCTGGCGGATCGTTCAACTGTCTTTTCAAAACAGTTTGATATTTTAGATGAAAAAACGGGATTAGCACAGAGAGGAACATTTATCATTGATCCTGATGGTATTATTCAGGCTGCTGAAATTAATGCCGATGGAATTGGCAGAGATGCATCAGCATTAATTGATAAGATTAAAGCTGCTCAGTTTGTTAGAAAAAATCCCGGTCAGGTATGTCCGGCAAAGTGGAAAGAAACAGGTGAAACATTAACTCCGGGATTAGATTTAGTAGGTAAAATTTAAAGTGATGTTAGATACACAGTTAAAACAACAATTATCATCATATCTTACTCTTTTAGAAAATAATATTGTTATTTCCTTGTCTTTAGGAGATGATAATTCTTCTAAAGAAATGAAAAAGTTTATTGGAGAAGTTTCTGAAACTTCTCCTAAGATTTCGATAAAAGAAGAAAAATTAGAATATACACCAAGCTTTGCGATTAATACAGAATATTCATCTTCAGGTATTGTGTTTGCCGGTATTCCTCTCGGGCATGAATTTGAATCATTTGTTTTAGCCCTATTGCAGGTTGGCGGAAGAGCACCAAAGATTGATGATAATCTAAAAAAAAGAATTCAGGCTATTGATAAACCATTACATTTTGAAGTCTTTGCTTCACTGACATGTCATAATTGTCCGGATGTTGTTCAGGCATTAAATATTATGTCTGTCTTAAATCCAAATATTTCTAATACTATGATTGAGGGTGGTACATTTAAAAATTTAGTCTCCGAAAGATCTATTTTAGCTGTACCTGCTATATTTCTCAATAAAGAGGAATTCTTTAATGGTAAAATCTCACTAGAAAAGATAGTTGATTTAGTATCAGATAAAAAAGATATGTTATCTTATGGAGTTTTTGATTCATTGATTATTGGCGGAGGTCCGGCAGCAATGATGGCAGCTATCTATTTAGCTAGAAAAGGTATTAAAACAGGTTTATTAAGCGATAATTTTGGCGGACAGGTTAAGGATACAGCTGAAGTTAATAATATTCTGGGAATTCCTTCTATTGAAGGTCCTGAATTTATGAAACAAGCTAAGGCACATGTCTTAAATTATCCTGTAGAAATCATTGCAGGCTATAGAGCAACAAATATACAAAGAACAAATAATATTATTGCTGTAAGATTAGAAAATGATCAGATTCTGCATGCAAAGACAGTTATTCTATCACTAGGTGCTAAATGGAAACAGTTAGGTATTCCCGGTGAAAAAGAATACTTAAAGAAAGGCATCGCTTATTGCGTACACTGTGATGGTCCATTATTTAAAGACAAGAATGTGGCTGTCATTGGTGGTGGGAATTCCGGTGTGGAATCTGCTATTGATCTTGCTCGTATCGCTAAAAAGGTAACACTTATTGAATTTATGCCAAGACTGGCAGCTGATCAGATTTTGCAAAATCATTTAAAGCAACTGCCAAATGTAGAAATTATCACCAATGTCTTAACCAAGCGATTATACGGTGATAAGACTCTTAAACATATTGAATTTGAAAATCGTAACAATCATAAATTATCTTCAAGAGATATTGACGGATGTTTTATTCAAGCCGGACTTGTTCCTTCAACTGAATGGCTTAAAGATACTATTCACTTGAACAGCCGTGGAGAAATCATTACAGATAAACAAGGTGCAACCAGCCTGCAAGGCGTGTTTGCAGCCGGTGATTGTACCGATTCCGCTTTTAAACAGATTATTATTGCCTCAGGCAGTGGTGCCACTGCTGCTCTAGGAGCTTTTAATTATTTAATCAGAGAATAAAAGAAGTCAAAATTTTTGACTTCTTTTACTTATGAATTTTATTGTTCAAACAGTTTCTTACAAATTCCGGATCAAAATGTTTAGTTCTAGTTCCGGAATATCCCATATCAAGTGAAGATATCTTTTCTATTTCTTCATTTGTCAGATTGAAATCCCAGATATTTATATTCTCTTTGATTCTTTCTAAATGTGTTGATTTAGGAATAATGACTACCCCTCTTTGAACATTCCATTTTAATATCACTTGTCCTATTGTCTTATGATATTTATCAGCAATTAATTTAAGCATAGGATTATCAAAAGGATTATAACGACCGCCGCCAAGGGGTGCCCAGGCTTCAGGAATTACATGATAATATTTCATTGTTTCCAAAGCTTGAGTCTGAGGAAAATAAGGATGTAATTCAACCTGATTAACCATTGGTTTAATAGTAACGGTCTCACAAAAATTAGTAAGAACATTTGGATAAAAGTTTGAAACTCCTATACTTCTTAATTTTCCTTTGCAATAAGCATCTTCCATAGCTCTCCAGGCAGCAAAATAATCTCCCATAGCCTGATGCAACAAATAAAGATCCAAATAATCCAATCCGCACTTCTTCAATGAAGTATTAATAGCCTGACTGGCAGTTTCATAACTCTGCATATCCTGAACCCATAATTTAGATGTAATAAATAAGTCCTCTCGCCGGCATATTCCTTCTTTTATCGCTTGTCTGACTGCTTCTCCAACAGCATCTTCATTTGTATAAACAGCAGCTGTATCAATTAAGCGATAGCCAACTTTAATAGCCTGATAGACTGATTCCTGACACTCTTTTTTATCAGGAACTCTAAATACTCCAAAACCTGCCATCGGCATTTTAATGCCGTTATTTAAAGTCACATATTCCATATATAAGCCTCCTGTCTTCATTATAAGACAAACAATTAAAAATCCCAATACTTAATATGTATACCTTCTATGCTTTTTAATTATACTGATAACTTGCTTGCCGCCCCTTGGTCAACAATAACAGTCACATCATTATGCTTCTGTAAAATAGAAGCAGGTAAATCAGTAGTAATCTCCCCTTCAATCATTGCTTTCACAGCATCGGCCTTTCTTTCTCCGGTTGCGATTAGAAGTATCTTCTTTGCATCCATAACATTCTTAATACCCATTGTAATTGCACTTTTAGGAACGGCATCAATATTGCCATTAAAGAATAATTGAGCATTATCTTCAATAGTACTCTTTTTTAATGCTACATGGTGAGTAACAGAATTAAAATCTGTACCCGGTTCATTAAATCCAATATGACCATTACTGCCAAGTCCTAAAAGCTGAATATCTCTTACATCCTGATCAAGCATCTGATTATATAGTTGGCAAGATTCATTGATATCGCCTTCACCGCGAGGCACATGAATATTTTCTTTTTTTATATCTAATTGATTAAATAGATTATGCCACATAAAATAATAATAGCTTTGTTCATGTGTGATAGGAAGTCCATAATACTCATCTAAATTATAAGTTCTTATATCACAATAAGATGTTTTATTCTTTTTATGGTCCTCTCTCATCAATTCATAAAGTCTAAGCGGTGTAGATCCTGTTGCAAGACCTAAAACAGCATTTCCCTTTTTAACCGTTTCCAGCATTACCTCCAATGCTTTCTGACTAGCTTCTTCATAATTCTTCACTCTAATAATTTTCATCTAATCACCTCATTTCTATTATACCCTGAAAAATAAATAAATAAATAATAAATTTTCAAAATATGAAAATTATTATAAAGATATAGGAATTTTTGAGCAAGTTTTTTAGAGTTTTTAAAATAGCTTTATTTATCTTATAAGTTATTGTAGAATAGAAAGCAGATGGAGGTAATCAAAATGACAAATATTAAAGGTATCGGTGCTTCTAGCGGGATTGCTTTAGCAAAAGCATATAAACTGGAAATGCCAGACTTAACAGTCACAAGAGATACAATTGAAAATCCTGATGAGACAATTGCATCTTACAATGAACATGTAGCTGCTGTTAAGATAGAAATTCAGAAGATTAAGGAAGCTGCTATTAAGAATTTATCTGAGGAAGAAGCTGCTGTGTTTGATGCACATATGCAGATTCTTGAAGATCCTGAACTGGCAAGTCAGGTTGAAGCTAAGATTAGAGATGAGAAATTAAATGCCGCGGCGGCTTTAGAAGATGTTGCTTCAACATTTATTACTATTTTCTCAAGTATGGATGATGAATATTTTAAAGAGAGAGCAGCAGATGTAAAAGATGTCTCTACTCGCTTAAAAGCTCATATATTAGGAAAGTCTTTGCCTAATCCGGCATTAATTAATGAAGAAGTAGTAATCATAGCTAATGATTTAACTCCTTCAGATACTGCACAGTTAAATAAGAATCTGGTAAGAGGATTTGTTACTAATATTGGTGGAAGAACTTCACATTCTGCAATTCTTGCAAGATCTATGGAAATACCTGCTGTTGTTGCTACTAATACTATTACCCAGACAGCTAATAATGATGATTTTATTGTAATGGATGGTACTAGCGGTGAAGTCTTTATCAATCCTGATGATAACATCATTAAAGAATATCAGGAAAAAAAGAAAGCTTTTGATGATTATAAAGCTGAACTGAAGACTCTAGTCGATGCCAAGTCTGTTTCTGCTGATGGTCATGAAGTCTTACTGGTTGCTAATATCGGATCTCCTGCTGACTTAGAAGCAGTTAAGGAAAATGGTGCTGATGGTGTTGGCTTATTTAGAACTGAATTCTTATATATGGAATCTGATGAGTTGCCTTCTGAAGAAGCACAGTTTGAGGTCTATAAAGAGGTATTAGAAAATGTTAATGGACCGGTTGTTGTTCGTACATTAGATATTGGCGGAGATAAGAAACTTCCTGCTCTTCCATTACCGGAGGAAATGAATCCATTCTTAGGTGTACGTGCTATTCGTTTATGCTTACAAAAACCGGATATCTTTAGGGTTCAGTTAAGAGCATTATTAAGAGCTTCTGTTTATGGAGAACTGCATATAATGTTCCCAATGATTGCCACATTACAGGAATTTAGAGATGCTAAAGCAATCTTAATGGATGAAAAAGCTAAGCTGGAAGCTGAAGGCTTTAAACCTGCTGATAATATTGAAGTTGGTATTATGATTGAAATCCCTGCTGCCGCTATTCTTGCGGATCAGTTTGCTAAGGAAGTTGATTTCTTCTCAATTGGTACAAATGACTTAATTCAATATACATTTGCTGCTGACCGTATGTCATCTACTATCAATTATCTTTACCAGCCATTCAGTCCTTCTATCTTACGTTTAGTACGTAATACTATTAAAGCGGCTCATGATAATGGCAAATGGACCGGTATGTGTGGAGAAATGGCCGGTGAAGCTAAAGCAGCTCCATTATTGTTAGGTCTTGGACTTGATGAATTCTCAATGTCTGCAACATCAATTCTTGCTCAGAGAAAGAGAATCAGATCATTAAGTTATGCAGACTGTCAGAAGCTTGCTGATCAATGCACTGATAATGCCGCAACAATGGAAGAAGTTATTGAAAAAGTAGTTAGTGCTACTGGTATTGATGAATAATACACAAAAGCTGCTTTAAGCAGCTTTTTTTATAGCCTTTTGTTAAAAATAGATTAACTTTATATATTATATAAATATAATATATATATTTATATAATTGTTTTATTAAATATTTTACATAATCTTAACATTAACTATATAAAAAAATAATGATTTTAGTTTATAATAAATGTGTGTAAATTAAGAAAGGACTATAATTAAAGGAAAAGATATGAATATTATAAATATTATAAATTTACTTGGCGGTTTAGGTTTATTCCTTTTTGGCATGAATTACATGAGTGATGGAATAAATCAAGTTGCCGGCAGTAAAATGAAAGATCTGCTGGAAAAACTTACCAGAAATAAATTTAAAGGATTCTTAGTTGGTGTCTTTGTTACCGGCATTATTCAATCATCCAGTGCCACTACTGTCATGCTGATGGGTTTTCTTAATGCAGGAATCATGGATCTGGCTCAGGCAACCGGTGTGATCCTTGGTGCTCATATTGGTACAACTATTACTGCTGTCTTAATTGCGATTGATGTCTCAGCTATATCTACTGTCTGTATATTCCTTGGTGCTGTTCTCGTACTCTTCAGCAAGAAAACGGCTCATAAGTATATTGGTCAGATTATATTAGGATTTGGTATTCTATTCTTTGGATTGAAGTATATGTCCGGGGATAGTGCTATGGGAGTATTAAAATCAAGTGCTGCTTTTAAAACATTTATATCCCATGCTAATAATCCATTGATTGGTATTGGAGTAGGAGCATTGATGTGTGCTATTCTACAGTCTTCCAGTGCTTCCATTGGTGTATTGCAAGTACTTGCCTTACAAGGATTAATGCCTCTCAATTTTGCAATTTATCTGATTATTGGCGTTAATGTAGGAAGTGCTATGCCTCTTTTCCTTTCATCAATCGGTGCTAAAACGAATGCCAAGCGTGCTGCCCTTATCTATTTTATCTTTGATATTGTCGGTATGCTGATCTTTACTCCGGTTGCTTTATTCACACCATATACTTCTTTTATTACGTCTCTAACCGCAAATGGAAGTGTTCAAGTAGCTATTGCTCATATTATCTTTAAAACTGCAACAGCTTTCTTCTTACTGCCGTTTGTAGATACACTTGTTAAATATATTGAGAAAGCTATCCCATCTAAGGCTCATGAAACAGAATTAAGATTCCTTTATATTGATGAAAAGCTAAATGATCCTATTTCATTGGTACCTCAAATAAAAAGTGAACTGGAACGCTATATATCACTTGTACGATCTAATTTTACTGCTTCATGTCAAGCGTTTGTAAATAAGGATATTTCAGAAAAAGATAAAATAATGCATAATGAAGAGCTTATTAACTGGCTTCATAATCATATTACTGATTTTATTATAACTATTACTAACAGACCTTTATCTAATGAAAATTCAGCATTTATTGGACGTATGTTTCATGTTTTAATAGATTTAGAGAGAATTGGTGATTATGCAGTTGATATACTTTCAAAAACTGAACAGACAATCGATGAGCAGCTATCGTTTTCAAATGAGTCTATTGAAGAATTTAAGACAGTTTATGAAAATGTATTAGTTCTCTTTAATGAATCAATACATGTATTAAAACAAGATAAAGTCTATGAGCAGGAAAAATTAGGCTTAAAGAATACAAATAAATTTATTAAAGAATTAAATGCTAAAGCTTTAGATAAGCATATCGCACGTTTAAGAACACACGAATGTCATACTGAATCAGGAGTTATATTTACAAAGCTTTTACAGGATTTAGAAAGAGCTGCTGACCACTCATTCAATATATCTAAAGCCGGCAAAGATGATTCTGCAGTCATCAGCAGAATGTAAAAAATGGATCTTTTGATCCATTTTTTATATTCCCTTAAATAATAATCTGATTCATAACATAGCCGATAGATTCATGAAAGACAAGTGAAGCATCGCTATCTCTAACAGTTCTATCTTTATTAATCAGAATTAAATATTTACCATTGAAGTAATCAATCATGCCGGTAGCCGGATAAACATTAAGAGATGTTCCTCCAATAATCAGACAATCAGCATGTTCAATCGCATTAATTGCTTGCCTGTAAGCATCAGCAGGCAATGTTTCACCATATAAAACAACATCAGGACGAATCATCCCTCCACACTTACATAATGGAATACTGACATTATTTTTAAATAAATAATCAGAAGGATATCTTTTAAAACAGCAATCACAATAATTATGTAATACTGTTCCATGAATTTCATATACTCTCTTTGACCCTGCCTTTTGATGAAGTCCATCAATATTCTGTGTAATAATACAATCAAGTTTCCCCTTTTCTTCCATCAAAGCCAATTTATTATGAGTATCATTAGGCGTAATGTCTAAAATATTCATTTTCTGACGATAGAATTCATAAAATACTTTACTATTATAATAAAGACATTCATGAGAAAGTAAATACTCAGGACTATACTGTTCAAATTCTATACCCAAATTATTATAAAGACCTTCCTTGCTTCTAAAATCCGGTATACCGCTTTCCGTAGAAACTCCCGCTCCGCCAAAAAAGACTATATGTCTAGATTCATTAATAATTTGATTTAATTCATAATATTTATCACTCATCTTATTTCTCTCCATCAATATAAATATTAAACTCTTCAGGAAGAAATCTTGGACATACATTTTCTTTAGTTGCTATAACTGAAGCAGCAAGCCTTGTTCCAATAACACAGGCTTCAGCAATCGTTTTTCCATAAGTAAGTCCAATGACCACCCCTGCAAAGAAAGAATCACCGCATCCTGTTGTATCAATAACATTAACTTTCTGAGCAGGACATACTCCGGAATGTCCCTGACTGTCTGCCCATACAGCTCCATTCTGACCCATCGTAACAATCATAGAAGAAACCTGAGCAATCTTTACTTTATTTGTCAGTATATTCATCATTTCTAATGGTAATACGTGTTCATAAGATTCAGAAAAGAAAATCTCTGCTTCTTGCTGATTACATACAAAGCAGTCTGTCTTCTTAATTAAATCTCTTCTTTCAACTGCAATGCTCATATTAGAAACAATTGCATAAACATGTTTCTGATATTTTTCTGCAAGATGAAAAATTCTTTTTAATATAGAAGGTTCCATATCAATTTCTAAAACAACACTATCAGCATTAGAAATTAATTCATCACCTGATTCATCCAATATCTCATTAATAAGATCAAGATGAGGTCTTTTAGATATTGAAGCAACAACATCTCCTTCATTATTAAAGACAGACAGCCATGTCCCTAAACCATCCTCTGTATATCTGACATAGTCAGTATTTACTTTATGTCTATTTAGTTTTTCAACTACATCGGATGAAATGCCTGAATGATCTAATACAGTAACAAAGGAGGGTCTTAATTCCAGATTGGCAATATCTTCAGCTACATTACGTGAAACTCCGCCATGCACCTGTACGACTCTGCCGGTATTTCTTCCTCCCGGTATATACTGAGTAATAGGATAACCTTTAATATCAACAAATGTTGCTCCAAATACTACAATTCCCATAACTATTCTCCATTCTTTGATATAAAACTCTCATAAATCGCAATAATGAATAAAAACATAAATAAAACTAAAGATATATATGATTTATAATAGAAACTTATAGCCGCTCCGACTAAAGAAATAAAAATGATACCCAAATAAAAAACTATAATAAAACTGAGCTTTCCTCTTTTCTGTGATTCATATTTATAATGAAATTCACTTCTTTTTTCTTTCTTATATTTCTTAGGCTTCTTAGGATGATATTTGAATACATAAAGATTATTAGCAGTCTTTCTTTTTTTCTTTTCACTTTTATATTTAAAATGATATTCAGGTGTTTTCTTAACTTCTTTTACCTTTTCAGGACGATATCTGAATCTATATTCACTAATTTTCTCCTTGTTTTTAACAGTTTTAGGCGGGTGATACTTAAACTGATAAATTTCTCTCTTTTCTTGTTTAGCCTGTTTATCAGGAAAATATTTAAATCTATATTCAGACGCTTTCTCAGCCTTAACTCTTTTTGGTGCATGATATCTAAAATGATAAGTCTCTTTTTCTTTAATCGGCTTCTTAGTTTCATAATGAAATCTGATTGGCTTTAGATCTTTCTTTTTTGCTGATGGCTTTAAAGTATAGAATGAATCTCTAGCCTGACGGCTTAAATGATAAGAATACTCTTTTACGGCTTTTGTTCTTTGTTTATTATATAAACTACTAAAAGTTAGTTTTGTTTTTGCCCTATTAATCTTCTTAGAAGATATTTTCTTTGTTTTTCTAAAAAAGC
This sequence comes from Eggerthia catenaformis OT 569 = DSM 20559, assembly GCF_000340375.1. Classification (GTDB taxonomy): domain Bacteria; phylum Bacillota_I; class Bacilli_A; order Erysipelotrichales; family Coprobacillaceae; genus Eggerthia; species Eggerthia catenaformis. The sequence goes on along the minus strand of NZ_KB446647.1, from coordinate 211,087 downwards.
CTGTTTCTTTTGTTGCATAAGCCTTTTTTTTCTTATTTATCTGATAAGATTTATATTTTCGTGACGGCTTCCCTTTTCTAAACATTTCAATCACCTACTACAGCATCATACAATAGAATGTATATGAAAACAAATAAATTCTTTATATTAAAAGAAAAAGTGTTCGAGGAACACTTATGGTAATGGCTTTTCACTAGATAAATAAAGATCATAGCACTCTTATCTGGTTATCTTAATATTAACTGCTTCAGATATTTCTTCTAAATGCTTGACAGATATAGTACCCGCATATTGGCTGGGATGAAGCAGGATGCCTTAATAGCCATGCAGTCGCAATAGCTGAAGGTGTAACATGATACTTATCTGCTAAAGCATTCAGTACCTTATTCAGTTTCTGATAATCAGGATGATTAATAAATGATCCTTCACTCCATAATGCCTGTAAAATACTCCATGGCTGAATAGTGATATCATGTAGTTGACAATAGTCAAGTACCCCTCCATCTTTATCCTGAGCGCATATTTCTTTCATATTCACATTTAATCCGGTATCCATTATAACAGAGTGAACAATAGATAACTGAAACTGCTTGATACTCAAAGGATAATATATATTTTTCAAAAGTAGAATGCTTAAAATGAATAGTATTTAAAAAACAATAACTTCTTTTGTATTTTTTGTTATACTATAAAAAAGGAGACTATTATGAATGCACAATATTGGATAGATAAATTAGACTTAGAGCCTCATATAGAAGGAGGATATTTTAAACAAACTTTTGTTTCTTCAGAATATATAAATCTTGAAGATGGCAGAATTAGAGAAGCTTCTTCAAATATATTATTCTTACTGACAGCTTCTAATCCTTCCCATCTTCACCGCTTAAAATCTGAAGAAACATGGTTTTATCACTATGGGCATAGTCTTTCCATTCATATGATATATCCGGATGGGCATTATGAATGTGCTAAGATAGGTAATGGAGAAAATGAACTATTATCTTATACAGTTAAAAGAAATGTTATTTTTGGAAGCAGTATTGATAGTGATTGTGATAATGATTATTCAATTGTAAGCTGTGTTGTATCACCTGCCTTCCATTATGAAGATTTTGAAGTATTTACTCAGGATGAGCTGATCAAACAATACCCCCATCATCGGAATATTATCAAAAAGATGGCATATAAAAAGATTTAAAAGGATGAAGATATTCTCTTCATCCTTTTAATTATTTAGATGCATTAGCATCATAGAATTCTTTAGCGTTTTTATATGAATAGTATTTACCGCCAGCTTTATAGTAATCCTTTTCTAAAATAATAGGCTGATCATATTCACCTTTTATGGAAGCTGTCTTTCCATCAAATAAAGCATATTTATTAGTCTGAGTATTCTTTAGAGCAATATATTCAGTACCGAACATTTTAACAGTCAATAAGCTGGTAATACTATAATCTACACTTTTCTTATCTTTAATTCTTGTCAATTTATTTGGTTCAGAAAGATAGAACTGACCGCTTAAATAAACAGTTTTATCATTTTTATTACATCTGGCAATCTCTTTATTCTTAAAATCAACAAAAACTGTCTGATCTGCATCACGCACTGATACATAATTATCTAAAACTGAAACAATACTATCATAGGTCATAAGAATATTACCATCCTTATCGACAAGAGAATATTTATCACCTACTCTTATTTTAAAATAAGGCTTACTTGTACGTCCATATAAACCGGTAGAGTATAATTTTCCGTTAATTGTTGTTTTTAAAACACCCTTACTATAAACCTCTATCTTAGAAGAGCCATTAACCTCTTTTAAATAAGAATCAGCATTATAATAAGATATTCTATTGTTATTATCAAATTCAATAGCTGTTTCCCCATTTGCCTTAAGTACTGTTTTATGTTGATAGATAATACATTCATCTTGAACAGTTACTGATCCCTTTTCTTTTTCAGCTGTTATTTTACCGTCAACCACAAAATAATCTTTATTGCCAAATACGACATATGAATTACGATCTTTTTTATTAGTTAGTGAAGCATTGTAACTAGAATCAGAATCAACTGCAATCACAAATTTCTCATTTTTTAAATCAACTACATAATTCTTTTTATTATAGATAAAAGAAGCAATCTGACTTACCGGATTTTCAGTAAGATAAACAGAGCTATTAAGACTATTATAGTCCATCTCATTAAGAAGTTTACCATTCACTGAATAAACATAAACTTTACTGCTGTCAGCAACTATAGATATATACTTTGTTGATGGAAGTGTTAGAATCCTTAATCCCGTACCTTCCTTTAAAACCTTTAAATTGGAGTCAACGAGCTTATCTTTTTCACCATCTTTACCTTTTAATAAATATGTCCCTCCACTGTGTTCAATTTCCTGATATTCATCTTTCTTAATTTTTTCTTTACCATCAGTATCAACAATAGCTGATTTCTTATCATCAAGATACTTTACAAGAGCATATCCATTCACGAAATCAGATTTAGCAGAGTAAATAAAATCTGTTTTCTTAGTTCCATCAAATCCATAAATAGCATACTTTTCAGAAGTCCAGTTCTTTAGAAAAAAAGAATCAGAAGCTGATTTATTTCCACTTTTTCCTTCTTCTTTCTTACTGCTGCATGCCGTTAAAAACATAAGGCTTACACATAATGTAACTAAAATTTTCTTTTTCATAAAATCCCCTTTCAATATTAAAATAGTAACACTTTATATTAATAAATCAAGAAAAAAGCAAATTGAACAAAAGATGTGGTTTTTATTCCACATCTTTAAATCTTCAGGATGCAATTTTCTTTCTTGTGATAAGAGCTATTCCAAGAAGTGATCCGATCATCATGATCATCTGCATCATGATGTCTGAATGATCTCCCGTGTCCGGCTTCTTTGGCTTCTCATTAGGCTTCTCCGGCTTATGCGTGTTCTTGATCTTAATATCCTTTGCATTGCTGCTGTCAATCTCACTCTCATAACCCTTGACCTTATCCTCAGTAACCGTATACCTGATCTCCTTACCGTTCTCATACTTGTCAAGGTTCTTCCATGTATATGTCCATCCGTTGCTCTTGTCAAGCACGATGCTTTCCTTCTCTTTTCCGTTAGCATATAAGCGAACAGTAATGCTTGCAGGTCTGATCTTATCCTTATCGTTTTCATCATCCCATGTCTTTGTGACCTTAAGCTCCGT
>NZ_KB446647.1:103600-207774 GCF_000340375.1 Eggerthia catenaformis OT 569 = DSM 20559 | reverse complement strand
CAATTTCCATTAGCATCTGCCTTTACCGTAACGCTCTTGAACTTCGTTCCGTTCTTAAGCAGGTTGACTGTGATCTGAGTCGGTCTCTTTCCGTCCTGATTATTATTATCATCCCACGTCTTCTTACCGCAGATATTAATCTTCTCCACCTGTCGGCTGTTTGTGATGACGACCTTATTAGGATCACTGTCATCAACTGCCTTGATGTATCCTGACGGCAGTGCAGATACCTCATCAACCGTATACTTGATTGGTTTTCCGTTCTTGTTCTTGTCAAGACCATTCCATGTGTATGTCCAGCCCTTATCCTTGCTCAGCTCGACCTCAGGTCCGCTCTTTACGCCGTCGGCATAAAGCTGCACATTAATCTTCTCGGGTCTCTTGCCATCCTGATCGTTGGCATCATCCCATGTCTTAGTGACAGAGATCGATGTCTTTTCAGGAGTTCTTGTATTCGTTATTATGAAGCCGTCTTTTGCATTGCCTTTAACTGTACTTGTATAGCCTTCTACATTTTCTTCTTCAACAGTATATTTGATCTCCTGTCCGTTCTCGTACTTGTCAAGACTAGTAAACTCATACTTCCAACCGTTAGCCTTAGTGGCTTCCGTGCTCTTGAACTTCGTTCCGTTCTTAAGCAGGTTGACTGTGATCTTTTCAGGTCTCTTGCCGTCCTGGTCGTTGGCATCGTCCCATGTCTTTTTACCGCAAATATTTATTTTAGGAACTTTCTTATTCTTAATAGTTTTCAATACTGCTTTATCCGTGCCAAAATCAGCTGGCGTAATATGGATAGAATCTGTAAGAGGCATATAACCCACAGGTGCTTTTTTCTCCTTTATTGTATAGTTGTCCTTTAACAAGCCGCTCAGACTACCATTTCCGTCATTTCCTGTAGTAATTTCACCAATCTTTGCCTGTGAAGAATCTCTTATAACTTCAAAAATCGCCCCCGACAAAGCTTGACCGTCTTCACTCTCCTTATGAATCTTTATAGTGTAATTATAACCGTTTGCTTCCCCTCCAGATTGCTGATAAATAGCTACATTCACCGTATTTATAAGTATTTGACTATTCGTTTCTCCAAAAATTCTATTTTCAATTTTTTCTTGATTTACAGGTGCATACCCGAGTTTCACATCATATTTGATAAAATAACCTTCACCCTGAATGTTATTAAATTGGATGGTAAAACTGTTCCCGTTATATGTAGGTGGGAACTGACTGGTTACATCAGTTTCATTTTCTAGAAAATAATATCCTCCTCCAGCAGGAAGTTTCCATTTACCTTTTTTTACCTCAACACTTTCTTTGATATAAGAAACCGAATGAGATTCCAGAGTGTCCTTCACTTTAATATATGAGAAATTGCCACCTTTTCCATTGACACGAATGCAACAGTGTACAATGGTCGGATCATCCTTATCAAAGTAGCTCCACTTCAGAAGGGATTCATTAGGGTTATCGCCTTGCACTCCCGTGTAATTCAATTTTCCCAAATCAAAAATATGTACACCTCCCATAGAGATTTTGAGCTTCAATTCCTTCGGTTCCTTGACAACAGTTGAATCAATCATCACCGTAACATGTAGAGACCCTGTGATGTCAGAATGCGAATCTACAAAATTTGTATAAGTCATAGTAATTGTTTTCGTATCAGGATCAGTTACCGCATTAGCAATAAGATCTCCATTCGCATTTTTTATTGGAAAAGTTTCCTTTTTGAAAATTTCAAGCTCTTTCGGCAAAGGAAGAACCGTTTTATCCCCTTCATGAACTTTGTTATTAGGTAATGAAAACTTAGCAACCAACTGCATCTGTTGTCCATGACCTATAGAACCCACCGGAGTTTCTAAATCTGCTTTTGTCAATTTGATATCAGTGAAAACATCATTATGCTGAGTTTCTGCAAAAACCTGTTTTGTCATATGCACCATACCTAATAACATTAAACAAGACATCATGACTACAAACAGCTTCTTGTTCATAATTTTGATCTTTAATTTCATAAATAATCCCCCTTATACAAGATTGCATAACTGTCTCTTATTTTCCAGTTCATTACAATACAAAATTCATCGTTCTTGTTAAATTCTGTAATTGATGTCTTTACAACTTGTGAAATTCTTTCAATAAAATCATATGTGCTCATTCCTATAATCATTAATAATGATAACAGAGTTCCAAAAAACTTTCTTTTCATATAATTACTATTTCCTCTCTATATTATATTAAAATTTTAGTTAATAATTGATTATCATCATAAAAAATAATATTCCCTACTAATTTCCTCCTTCTCAAAATCATTATTTAAATTAATTAATATCTCTATTCAATTAATTTTACTAATCATAACAAACTACAGTCACATAAAAGTCACATAATTTACCATATTTTTTAAATATTTATATGCATATAAATAATGAAGTGAATCGATAGGGTTCACTTCATTAAGTACTATTTAATAATCTAAAGTAGATATGTTTATTTCTTTAACTTCATAAGTTGTCTGTATTTTTTTATTATATTGAAGTTCTTTAAAAAGATGCATCATCATACTGCCGGCTTTTGTTTTATTGCATTTTCTTAATAGTAATAGAAACTGATTATCATTATATTTAGAAAAAATATCATTACAATTTATAGTTTTTTGTATATTATCTTCTATTTCATAAGAAATATTCTCCTGTTTATCTGAAGAATCATTATATTTCCAGTTTAATAAAATAACAGAGAAACAGTCTGATTCATTTTTTATATTTTGCCGTTCTATCTGATATATTTTTTCAAATGTTTCAAGACTGCAAAGAGTGTTTTTATTCATTTTATTTAATTCTGAAATAACACTGTCTATATCTATATTATCTTTCATTTTTTCATGATGTATCATCTGCCCTATTTTTTTCATTCTATAGGATGCATAATTTTCATTGCCTTCATAAATGTTTTTAATCACTTTTTCATAAGCAGATGACAGCTGTGCATATTTGTGAGTAGATAAACACGCATACATAAACCAGTAATGTGACTGTTCTTCTAAGCTGTCCACTTCTACTCCATGTTTTGCAATTTTTTCCATTAAACTATAATCTTTCTCTTCGTTCATCTTTTCAAACATATATTTTATAGCTGTAAAATACTGGCTTTTATAATATAATCTTGTATATTCTATCCAGTAAATACCATTACAGTCTGCAAGAAAATTTCCTTTATACAAACTTATCCACTCATCTAACACTTTACGCCAGTTTCCTGAATTAGTTTCTTTAGATATTAATTGATCTATTTTCTTTACATCAACATCTAATTTAATATCCGGATTCCATAAATAATATGTTTCATAAGTTATCCAGAAATTTGTATCCTCCCAAACAGTCTTCATGCTTTTTCTTAACCGATAAATAAGGTTTTTCAAAGCTCCTTCGGGATTTTTAATATCACTCTCTTCGTCCCATATAGTATCCATTAATTCCTGCATTGTTACTTTTCGATGACAATTGTATAAAAGATAAGCTAACAATAATTTCAATTTTCGTGAATGAAGATCACTTACAGATAATGTTTTTCCTTTATAGCTGATGACAAAGTCACCCATCAAACATACTGTGCATTCATTATTCATAAAAATTCCTCCGCAATTATATTTAGAACTTATTTTTTACATTCTGTATTTATTATTAATTAATGCAAATAATAATTTAATCCTAAAGTTAAAAGAAATAATAAAGCTTTTACGTAAAATAGTATATAGTAAAAATATAATATAAATAACAAATTTTTAAGTTTATAACTCATATTTATTATAATTTGATTAGAAATACAATTTAGAGATCTGTTCACAGCTATATGGATGATTTGAATCATAAAGATAACAAGCTTTTTTAATAAGCCGTTTATTTTAGAATTCTATAATAAATCTCATTCCTTTTGAACCATTAGGTTCAAAGCTATAGTGAAAGCCGTAATTATCAAGTATTGTTTTTACTATATAAAGTCCTAATCCATTGCTTTGTTTTTCATTATGACGATGATAAAAAATATCAAAGACCTTAGATATTTCCTCTTTCGGTAAAGGAATACAAGTATTTTCTATTATCAGTTGATGAGAAAATGTGTAAATATTTATCTTACCTTTATTATCAGTATATTTTACAGCATTTCCAATAATATTTGATATGACTTTTTCAAATGCGGCCTTTCCCATACTTATTTTTCTATTTTCAATGTCTATTGTTATTTCTATTTCTTTATCTGTAGCCAAGATCGCATAATCACTCACTATTTTTCTGATCTCTGAATCTATACAAATCTCTTCATCAGAACTTGTCCATTCCTGAATTTTAGATAAAGTTAACATTTCAGTAACGGTTTCTGTCATATAATCTACAATATCTATGCTCTCTAATAAGTATTTATCCTTATCTTTATATTTTCCAATACCATATTTCATATTTTCCAAAATTATTCTAAGACCTGCTAAAGGTGTCTTTAATTCGTGAGAAGCACTACGTAAAAAGTCAACTTTCATTTTCTCCATCTTTATCATAGTCTGATTTTTTTCTTCCAAATTATCTATAACATTTAACAGCTGTTCATATACCCGATTAATTTGCATGCCAACTTCGCCTATTTCATCTGTAGTATGAACTTTAAATCTGGCTTTTCTGTCCAGATTTTCCATTTTCTTTGTAGTTTCAGCAATTTCAATCAATGGCCTTACTAATCTCTTTGAATAAAAATATGAAAATATTACAGAAAATAGAATAGTTGTCATTAATGTATAAGGTAAGAACTGCAATGTTATTCTGGTTGCTTCTTTTACCATCTCAGTACTGGAAATAATTTGAAAAGTGATGATCTTGCCATCTTTAGTTACTGCTTTTCGATCTTCAATTATTATGGAATTGTTTGTACTGCTTTTATCTATCTCCAACTGTTCTCCCAGTTTTATATCTCCTGATGAACCGTTTCCTTTCAAAAGTGCAGTAATTTTATTATTCTTTGCATAAATACTTAATACTGATTCAACAGAAGATGAGTCTACTCTGCTTATGCTTTCAACCAGCATATTAGCTTTAGTATTTAATTCATGTTTTTGATCATCCAAATAAAATATCGGAAACAAAAAATATATTGATATATGTACTATTAAAATTATACATCCTAATATAGTAAAAGTATATAAAAATGTTTTTGGGAATATTTTTAATTTTTTCATTTTAATTTTAATTTATACCCCACATTTTTAACTGTCACAATGCAATCTAATTTTAATTTTTTTCTAAGATTTTTAATATATACATCGACCACTCTGTCATAAGGCGCTTCATCACTATCATGCCAAATACTATCTAATATCATTTCTCGGCTCATAACTTTATTCTCATTTTCCAGCAAAAATTTCAAAATATCTATTTCTTTAGGTTTAACATCGGCATCTACTCCCTGATATGTTGCCTGATAGCTTGAAAAATTGACTATAGCATCCTTATACTTCCATAAATTATAATTTCCATAATGTCGCTTTAATAAAGTCTCAACTCTTTTAGCTAAAACAGGGAGAGAAAAGGGTTTATTTACATAACCATCGACCATTAAATCAAAACTTTTTATCTGTGATTTTTCGTCATCAACAGCACTCAATATTAGCACAGGAATATTGCTGGTTTTTCTTAATTCCTGTAAAACTTCTAATCCATCTTTTTTAGGCATCATAATATCTAAAATCATAAGATGAATTTCGTTTTCAGCAAATACTTTAAGTGCTTCTTCTCCATCCTTAGCCTGAAAGACATGATAGCCTGTTTCACTAAAAAACTCTGCCATACCTTCTCTTATAGTCTTGTCATCTTCAACAATAAATATATTCATTTTTTCCTCATTTCTTATTTGTTATAGTAATTTTATCATATTTACAGCCGTTTATGTTTAACTATTTACTAATTTTCATTATTTGACTAATATTTTGATTATATTCGTTAAAATAAAAAGACAGAAAATATTTTTAATACTTTCTGTCAATTGAATCCTATATTAAAGCATTACAAAGAACACTTTGATTAATCTATATCTGAAAGTAATTCTTTAGGACGCTTAGCTAGAAGCTTATATGAAGCGATTGCAACAGCTATCGTTATGATAATTATTCCCATAATAACAACCCACTTCATATCACCCGGATTGATTGTAACATTTAATTCAGTAATCATTTTATTAAAACCTTCTGCATCGGCTCCGCCACCCAGATTTGTTCCATTGTTAGCCGCTAAAGTTCTTCCAATAGAGCTTGTAACCTGTCTTAGAATAGTATTGCCGATAAATTTAGCAATTACTCTTCCTAAATAGAATGAACCAATAAAACTAAATAGACTTATGAATAATATTTCGGTTAAGAATTGTCCAAATATCTTAGTTTTTTTCATACCTATTGATAACATTATTCCTATTTCTTTTCTTCTGCCATTGATCCATAAGAATAATATCAAAGTCAATATCAGTCCGCTGAAAATTAAAGATCCTATAAATAATATATTGGCTACTCTGTAAATAGCATTTATTGATTCCTGTAATACAGGGAAGTTATTGCTGCTTTTTAACAAGTCATATTGTTTCCAGTCTATAGGCAACTCTTTCACGCGACTCATCACTTTTTCTAAGCTTTCACCGTTTTTTATATAGAATGCCGCATCCTGATATATTTCATTATCCTTAGTATAATTGTATAATTTTCTTGCTGTTTCAATATCTGATAAAATGTAATTTTCGTATAATTCCTGCGGATATGTAACATCTTTTTTATTCTTGCCGCCAAAAAAACCTACGATTTCTACCTCTACTGTTTCATTAGCCTTATTGATATTATCAGCATCATAGCGATTAGACTTAATCTTAAATTTATCACCAATTTTCAGCTTGTTTTTCTTTGCAAGATCTTCATGAATCAAAACTTTATATTTATCGGAATCTTTTAAATGTCTGCCTTTTTTTAACTTAAAAGTTTCTGATACAAATCGATCATCCTTGGAAGAATCATTTATTCCCGTTATTAATGAAGCTCTTCCAAATCTTTCTTTTCTTTCTTCACTTATTGCTCCGGCATTCTCTCCGGTTAACTCAACAAGATCATGATTGACTATATCACCGATTACTCCCATTCTTTTTACATAATCGGAAATTCCTTTTACTTTTCTTATTTTTTCTATATCACTGCCTTTTATATTACCGGATCCTCTTGGCGTTCCCTGATTAACTCTTCGATTAATCTGCATAGAAAAACTGCTATTAATCGTTTTAAAAGTCTCTTTGGCAGCATTATCAGTTGCTTTCTTAACAGCAATACCGCTTAACGCCATCGTGGACATACAAAGCAAAACACAGAATATAATTAAAGTTTTAACTTTCTTACGCAATACATATGTGATTGCATTCTTTAACATTGACATATTTTTCACCTCGTTTTTAAAATTCTAGCTTAGTATAACTTTCATATATGAAATATATATGAAATCTTTCAATTATTTTTCAGTGACTGTCATTTTTATAACAGCTATATATCTATCCTGATCAATATATTATATGTTTCATAATATTTCTCTTTTATTTCATATTCATTTCATATCATTGTATTAAACTACGCATTAGATAAATTAAATGTGAAAGGAGCATATTATGTATGTCGATTATTAATAGAGCATATCTTTGTATTTTTAGAAAGAAAGTTAAGACGGTCATACTTTTTTTCATTCTGACTCTCATTTCTACCGCCCTGCTTAGTTGCTATTCTATAAAAAGCACTACTGACGATCTGGCAAAGAAAATATATGAAACATCAAATGCCGGCTTTTCAATCACCAGTAAAGATGGACAAAGTCCGGTTTCATTAAATAAGATCAAAGATATTCAAAAAGTATCCGGTATTAAAAAGTATAGCTTTTCCTATGATACATTGGCGAGTCTGGTTAACAAAAAAGTTGTTAAAACTGAACAGAAAGTTCAGATTGACAATCCTGACAGCAGATTGAAAAATTTGGTTTCCTTGAAAGGTACAACTGAAACTTCTTTAAAAAATGATTTTACAAGCGGTGTTTTCAAAATAGAAAAAGGAAGAGCTATAACATCCAATGATGTTAGAAAAGCAATTATTCATGAAAAGCTTGCTAAAGCAAATGGCTTAAAAATAGGAGATAAGTTAAAAATCAAAGGTATTTCTTTAAATAACAGTTCTTCAAATAATGGCTATAGTCAGGGAAATATAGTAACCGGTAAAGAAATTGAGCTTGAAATTGTTGGTATTTTCTCCGGTAAAAAAAGCGAAATGAATCGTGGACTAAGCTCTGATGCAACAGAAAATACTTTATTTACTGATTATAAATCCAGCCAGGAAGTTATGGGATATAGTGAAAAGAATTATCAAATGACATCTTCATCATTTTTCTTGTCAAATCCGAAAGATATTGATAAGGTTATAGAAAATGTTAAAAAAACTCCTGTTAATTGGAGTAAACTGGCTCTATCAAAAAATAGTAAAGCTTTTGATAGTATTACCTCTTCACTCAAAAGCTTTGGCAGTATCATTACTATTATGACTTTAAGTATTATTATTGGCAGTATCGTCATACTTTCCTTAGTGCTTATGTTCTGGCTAAGAGAAAGAATATATGAAATTGGTATACTGTTATCTATAGGTATCTCAAAGCTTAAGATAATAGCTCAGTTTATTTTAGAAGTAATGATGATCTCAATAAGTAGTTATATTATTTCTATAGGATTAGGAAAAATTGCTTCTCATATACTTTTTAAAAGTATTGCTGACGGTGTATCCGAAGGTGGGACAGAGAATGTATTTAAGAATATTGTTCCAAGACTGGATATAATAAATATTTTTTCAACTTATGGGATTTTATTACTTATTATAGGACTTTCCGTTATTGGAACTTCCCTTGTTATACTACATAAAAAACCTAAAAAAATACTAACAAATATAAGTTAAGGAGAATTTATACAATGACAATTTTAAAAATGGATAATGTAAGTTATAGTTATAGCAGTTATAACAGCTCTAAAGAAAAAGTTTTACAGGATGTAAATGTAGAGTTTGAGAATGGCACATTTTATGCTGTAATTGGAAAATCAGGTGCAGGAAAATCAACATTCCTATCTCTTTTAGCAGGATTAGATACTCCTACTAAGGGAAAGATATTATTTGAAAATCAGGATATTGCTAAAACAGGCTACAGTCATCATCGAAGCAAACATATTTCCTTAGTGTTTCAGAATTATAATCTAATTGATTATTTAACACCTTTAGAAAACCTAAAGCTTGTAAATAAAACGGCTTCCAAAGATATTCTTTTACAGCTAGGACTTGAAGAAAAACAGATTAACAGAAATGTATTAAAGCTTTCCGGCGGACAGCAGCAGCGTGTTGCGATTGCCAGAGCTTTAGTTTCAGAGGCTCCTATTATTCTAGCTGATGAGCCTACAGGTAATCTTGATGAAAATACAGCTATGGATATTATCAATATTTTAAAAAGTTCCGCAAAAGAACGTAATAAATGTGTGATTGTAGTAACTCACAGTCCTCAGCTTGCCAGTGCGGCAGATATAATTCTGGAGCTTAAAGACAAGAATCTTCATCAGCAGAAAATAAAATAAAAGATTTGTTTATCCCCCACTTCTAAATAAATTTAAATAGCTATTCCTTGGAATAGCTTTTTTGCTTAAGTAAAAATTGTAATTATTTGATCATAATTATGATATGTACCCTCCTTACTTACTGCTTGTTCGGTAAGGAGGATACATATCATTACTACATTTTTTGATTTACTGTTTCTCAAATTACTATATTCAATTAGAAAAGCTGGGAGTTATTATATAAATTTCTTGAACTACTTATCCAAAAAAATACATTGGAACCAATACTCTCCATTATCCATAACTGTTAAATCTGCATTTATTCTATCTACAAAATCACTAAAGAATACTGCTTGGAATATTCCATTTAATAGGATTGTTCCTAACATAAGCTTTCTCAGATAAGGATATGAAAGAAAAATATGCTCCTAAACTATTTGCAATTACTATAACCTCATCATATTTTGAAAAAATATTTTTGAAATTTCGTCTTAGCTTCCCATGATAATTCCGATTTATAATCAATGGCTGTAACATCATACTCTTCGTTGAAGATATACAATAACTTTTTTTATATTATCAACCTCTATAACTTTAAATTCATCTTCATTATTCAATAATTGAAAACAATTACTTGTTTGCACACATTCACCTCCGCGTCAACTCCAAATGGAATAATACATCTAGGTGTTGCATGACCGATATTCAAGTTATAAACAATAGATAAATCTTTATTAGAAATCTCCTCTAACAAAATTTTCTTGTACTCATCATAGTATGTTTCGTTTTGAGGTTTTCCAACCAAAATACCTGAAATTACATCAAATATTCCATACTTTTTTATAGTATTGATCATTTTTCTGAATAAATTTGGATCAGGTTTTTCCTCACTGGTTTCAATCAACAAAATTTTATTTTTCCAATCTTCAAGTTTCGGAAATAGATTATATTTATTGCAAACAGATACTGTATCAGCAAATCTGGAGTTATCAAGCATAACATAAATTGACTCCAGACAACCTCTTAAAATCTTACCCTTAAATATTGGTTTACCGCTTAATAATTCAAACCCGGTGTTTGTATACTTTTCCATATCGCTTCCGATAGCCTTCACACTATAATCTTCTCTTTCCCGATACCAGACATCACTGGGTCGTACTTCTTTTATTTTCCCTGTTGTGATCAGTTCTTCAAAGTATTTTCTTGTATAGGGTAACATTTCATTAGAAAGTTCACATACATCCGGTAAAAATGCTTGTCCATAAAATGTTTTGATACCAACTTTATTTAGCATAAAATGATTCACTGTTGTATCAGAAAAGCCCAAAAATACTTTTTGCTTAACAGCGTTTTCTAATTCATTATTTTTAAACAAATAAGGTAACAACCTATATGTATCATCTCCTCCTATCGCACATAAAATCATGTCAATTGAATCATCCTTAAAAGCCGTTAACAGATCATCTGCTCTACTTTTAGGATGATTTTTTATGAAGTTGACACCTTTAAGTGCATTAGGTAAAAACGCAATCTCTATATCATATTTGTTTAATCTTTCTTTACCTATTTCAAGTTCATGTTTGATAAAATTTTCCCCTAAAATCCCGCTGGATAAACTAATGATTCCTATTTTCTTCATTATAAAAACCTCTTTTTTACATTCATAATAAATTAACAAATCTAATTTTTTAAATTTTTAATATCAACTGTGCTACTAATATACTGTCATTATTCCCTTATTTTTCCTAATTCACCAATTATCCTATTTCATTTAATACTTTGCCAATATCTCCGTCTATACAAATACTTCTATCTTTAATTTTGCTTGGGAAAAAGGTTTCTCCATAATTGATACAAATATATACCGCTCTTTCATTTGTCATTGTCATATGCCAAAACGGATATTTGATAATAACAGGAGTATTTGCACCTACACCTAATTCTAAGAAGAGTATGCGCTTGTTTTCATTTGCCTTTATAAAATTATAGTATGCTTCTGATGCCTTATACCACCCTTCATCTTCTACAAATGAGTCATCCGCCCTAAGATTTGTCGTTACATCCGAATTGTCATCAGGACATTTAGGAATCATGCTTGTTGGAATTTGCATAGATAGTTCCCTGTTATCAGGTACTCTGAATACACCCTTTTCATCTTTAAAGAATCCTTGAGCTTCCATTGCTTTCATGACCCACTGCTCATTATCATAAGTCTTTTGAATTTTGGGATTCACACTTTGAAATAAACCATAATCTCCCTGAGTATAGAATAATCTGCTTTTATCAAATCCTGCTCTTTGAAATTGATGGTCAACATTTGTCGTAATCACAAAGTAATTTTTATTTTTCAAAAGAGAAAGCAACTTTCGATAAACCGGTATTGGTGGCTCAACATATCTGTTAAAGTATATATGTCTTGCCCACCATGCCCATTTGGTTTCACTATCAGGAAATGGATAAAATCCTCCGGAATACATATCACTGATACCATACTTCTTTGCAAAATCAAAAAAATACCTTTCAAATCTTTCTCCACTATAAGTCAAACCGGCAGATGTAGATAAACCTGCACCTGCACCTATTACAACAGCTTCTGCATTTTGAATTTCATTTTTTAACATTTTTAGTTGTTCTTCTCTTGTAGCATTTCCAGTAGATATACTTCGGTTAAAAAGCCTCGCACCGATTAATCCTTGCTGAATCGTTTTTCTATATCCATCTTTTCTATCGCAATAGTTCTTCATAATATTTCTTATCCTCATCTTTAAAAACATTGAAAATAATCCTTTCCATCACATTAGGGTGTTTCAAGGACCATTTCTCTACTGTTTCTACAGCAATCTGTGCTGCTCTTTTGTTCGGGAAGCGGAATAAGCCTGTAGATATGCAACAAAATGCCACGCTTTTAAGCCCATTTTCCAAGCATATATTCAATATGTTTGTATAGCAATCCGTCAAACTTTTTTCTATTCCTTGTGTCAGTTTGTCACTCACTATCGGACCTACTATATGAATTACTTTTTTTGCAGGAAGATTATATGCTTCTGTGAGCATCGGAACGGCTGTAGGCTGCTCATAATCTCTTCCATGTTTTTCTCTGAGTTGTTCCATCTGATGATTACATTCTTCCCTTAGCTGTACTCCTGCAAAGGTATGAATTTGATTGTCAATACAAGTATGCATCGGAACGAAACAACCCAACATCTGTGAATTCGCTGCATTAACAATTGCATCTACTTCAAGTCTTGTGATATCTCCTTGCCAAATAGATAGGTTTTCTTTAATCACAGAAATATCCGATAGTTTTACAATGCCTTTTTCCTTAGTACAATAAGATAAATATTCATCTTGTACTTTTATCACTTCATCGGACATTTTTTTCGGCATACGAATATTCATAAGAGAGCGGAGAAGATTCTGTTTATCCTTTATATTCTCCGGAACTTCTATATTCTTATATTGATCAGAATCAGCCTTAAATTCTTCTAAAAGATAATTAAGTTTTTCTTCCCACGTTTTAATTTCATTCATAATTTTACCTTCTTTCCACTGCACTCATAGGACAGACTGTTAAACAATTTCCACAATGTAAACAATGATTTTGCTCAATTATATAAGGAATAGTTGCTGTGATTATGCAAGTTTGCGGACAAACTTCTACACACTTATTGCAACCTATACAATTATCTGTAATAAAATACCCTCTTGTTTCCATATTTTCTTTACCAAAAACAAAGCTTTCCCTCTCTATCGGCTTTTTTGATAAATTGAACCACTCCCCGGTTCCTTCATAGATTTGAAATACTGTTAAAGCTTGTCTTGATTCATCTGTAGGATATATTTCATACATATAACTATTCATCTCAAATAATTGAGGAATTTTTTCATATCCAAGTTCTTTAACCTTTCCTCTGACAGATACCGCAACTCTTGACATTGTATCTTTACCTTTCATTGCAGTGAATGCAAGAAATTTCCTCTTTTTTAATCTGTCATAGAATTCTTTGCCTTTAGCTGTCAGAAAGTATAGACTCCTATCATCTGTATCCAACATATCAATAGCCGCTGTAACCGGAAATCCCTCATTATCCACAGTCGCAACCACAACGGTATGAATCTCATTCACTATATATCTAAAATAGTCTTTTGTTTCCATCTTTCCTCCTAAAGAAAACTCCGGGAAAATCGGAGTCTAAATGTTATATTTCTTTTGCCAAAAGCCCTTTGATTTCACTCTTTAAATCGTCTATCGTGTACCTTTTCATTTCATTTTCCATTGCAAGTTGTATAGCTTTTAATTTATCATCCAATAAAGCATGAATATTCCGTCCTACAGGACACTTGGGATTAGGATTGGTATGGAAATTAAAAAGTTCTCCATTTTCAATCGGTTCTATTGCCTCATATACATCATAAAATGTTATCTCCTCCAAAGGTCTTGTGGGCATAATTCCTCCCGTACCTCTTGCTACTGTAATAAGACCTGCATTTTTAAGTTGTGTAAGAATTTTTCGAATGATAACAGGATTGGTATTGATGCTACCTGCAAGAAAATCGCTCGTAATTTTATAATCATCCTTGAATGTATCCACACAGGTAAAGATATGCAAGGCTACTGTAAATCTACTTGATATTTGCATAATAATTCCCTCCAGTTATCATTCTATATCCATTTTGTTGTAATATCAAGAGTTACATTAAAATTTTCCATTCTGATTTTGCCAAGTTGTCTCCTCTGCTATGGTTTCCATCACATCCCAATGCTCTGCAATCTTTCCGTTTTCAACACGAAACAAATCATAAAAAGATGTTTTTATTCCACCAAAAGTTCCCTCGCTAACCGCAAGCGCATAGTCTCCGTCAGCAAGTACAAAATGTGTCTTATTATATATCATCTGGATACCTTGCTTTGCCATTGCCTCAAGTGCAGCACCAAGTCCTGAAAGACCATCAGCAATTGCTGTGTTGTGCTGAATATAATTGTCTCCATTAAAGTATAAAGTAAGTTTATCGGGATTTTCTCCACGGAGAACATCTCCTACAAAATCAGCAGTAAGTTTTCTTCGCTGTCCGTCTGCTTACGCCGCCGAAACAGCGGCAACCGATTTCTCAGTTGCAAAAAGAATATGCCCGTCACAGGAGGAAGGAGTATATGGCAAGACATTCATTTATACAGATATCGAAACTACCAAATGTCAAGGGAAGAATATCCTATATCACAAGCCACACAAGACAGGAAAATCTCTATGCCACCTACCGCACCGCCGACAATGAATTTTGGAGTAACCTTGCAAAGGAAAGCCAGCAGGAATTTAAGCGAAACGGTACAGAGGGTAAATGTATTGAAGTAAGGGAATTGATTATCGCCCTGTCTGAAGTATATACAAGATACGAGCCGCAGGAAGTCCTTGAAGATTTTACGGAGGAGTTCCGCAGGCGGTATGGTGTGGAGTGCGTGTCAGCCCTCCACTACAACAAACGCAAGACAAACTATCATATCCACCTTATCTTCAGCGAAAGAAAACTGCTTCCTGAACCTGACATCAAGAGAGCCACACCAGCGTGTTCTATGATGAAACAGGCAAAAAAGTACGCACCAAGAAAGAAATCACAGGGGAGGACGGACAGATAAGAAAAGGCTGCATCGTCATAAAAAAGGGAGAAATTTATGAAAGCCACCTCTTTACCGTGAAAGATGATAAATTCAAAAGCGAACCTTTTCTTCAGGAGGTAAAGGAGATTTACACCGACCTTATCAATCGGCATATCTCCGATCCCAAACAGCAGTTAAAGGTCTTTGATAAGAACAGTGTTTATCTCCCTATAAAGAAAATCGGTAAGAACAATCCCAAAGCTGCCGAGATTAAAGCAGATAACGCCGCAAGGCAGGAACGGAACAGGACAGCGGATATGGTACTCATATCGAGTATTTCCGAAGCAAAGATTTGAGAGGTCAAGCAGACCGAACTACACGAAAAAGCAAGCCAATCTATCAAAAGTAAAGGCTGGCTGCCTAATCTGTTCCGTGGGATTGTGGCAAAAGCAAAAGATTTTCTGCAAAACCTTATTCGAGAAAAAGATATGCCACCCAAGCCTACACTTGATATTGATATGGCAGAGTTCCGCCATATGCGAAACCTGATGATAAAAGTACAGAATAAGGCAAAGAACGAAAAGCGTTAGAGGTAAAAATCAAAGAAACCGAAGCGGAGATTGCCGACAGGTTGGATAAAATCCCCGATACACTCAAAGAGGACGATTATCCAGATGTGCAGGTATTTATGCGAACTTTCCGAGAAATGGAAAGCGTTATAGAACAGTACAACCGTGACCTTGCCGAGTGGGAATATCAAGTAAGCAGGAAAACCGACAGCCGCCGCTAAAGAACAGCACAGACCGCCCGAAAAGCAGAGTGTGTTAAAACATCTGCGAGAGATACAGGAACGCAACAGGCAGAAATCGCCACAAAGACAGCGTAAGAAATCCATTGACAGAAATGGCCGATAGGCATTTAAAAACGCCGTTATGGTTTTACCCATAGCGGCGGCATACATAATCATTTACTGACTGCAAGCGGGATTTTCATATTCTGAACATTGATAATTGTTTCTTTTTTGCACTTCGGACAGTAGAGAGGAAAGTTTTTCATCTCAGTATTTTCTTGTATCATTGTTCGGGTTTTATTTCCGCAGACAGGAAAAAGTATCCATTGTGTTTTGCTCAAGCCTTTCCTCCTCCAAATCATTTTGCCTTTTGTTTTTTCAAAACTATTCCACATACAAATATCGCTGCAAAAAAGATAACAATTAAGTACCATAGATTTTCAAAGCAAAATCCATTATCCAACATCAATCGGTATCCCCAAGAAGCAGGGAACATGCGCCCTATGATTTCAAGAAAATCAGGCAGCAAGTCGATAGGAAACATAATTCCCGAAAGCATAATTGAGGGCAAGAACACTAATTGTGCTATCATTGTCAGTTTTGCCTGATTTTTTACCATCAATCCTAAAACACTTCCGATACTTAACGACACAATAATGTATATAGCAAGTGCAAGAAAGAAAAACGGAAGTTGTGTCGGTAAAGTTGCTTCAAATAAAACAGGGGCAAGCAGCACTATCACGATACAGGTAATCATCAAATGAACAAATGCAGAAAGGAACATTGTAACAAGTCCTAAATAGATAGGTACTCCGTTTGCTTTGTAAACCTTTTTTATGTCACTTCCATAAGTTTCAATCAACGATGGCGGTAATCCGATAAATGCCCCCATTGAAACGCTCATTACAATCATAGATTGTATCAGTGTACTTTCCATTTCGGGCATAACGGAAGTAAAAATACCGCCCATAAGAAGAAAGAAAATAAGCGGAACGATATAGCAGGTAACTAAGAGGGACTTACTTCGTATATCCAATTTCCACTGTAACGCTACACCATATAAAAAACCATTCATTCTGTTTCCCTCCTTGCTATTTCGATAAAATGTTGTTCCAGCGTGCCACGATCAACTTTAATATCCAATATATGAATTCCTTTTTGCTTCAAATCATTAAGCAAGGAAATCAAAGTATCTTCAATGTTATCTGTTTCAAAAGTGCTGTTTCCTTGTCTCGTTTTAATATGGATAAAATACTTTTCTCCAATCGTGTCTGTTAATTCTGAAGCTGTGCCACAAAAGGCAATATTTCCATTATTCAAAATTGCAATACGGTCACACAAGTTTTCCACTTCTGCCATATCGTGGCTTGCTAAAACAATCGTTTTTCCTTGTGACTTGAGTTTGTGAATTTGCTCGTGAAATGAAACCCTACCCTCAACATCAAGCCCCGCAGTCGGTTCATCAAGAAAAATAATATCTGGATTACCGATAAGTGCAAGAACAAGATGTAATCGTCTTTTTTGTCCTATGGATAGTTGGATATATTGTTTCTTCTCAATTTCTTTAATGCCAAGAGCGTTAAGCATAGTAAAATCAATCTTTGCTTTATTCCATTTTGAAAATAATCTTACAGCCTCCATCGGTTTGATATGAGCAGGTAAAGAAGACAATTGTAACTGTATACCCATTTTTCCGTTTACTGTAATTGTACCGCTATCATATTTTCTCAAGTCCTCAATACATTCAAGGGCTGTTGTTTTTCCAGCCCCATTTACACCGAGCAGAGCGAAAGTTTCTCCTTTTTCAATTTCAAAATCAAGTCCTTTGAGAACAATGTTACTGCCATAACTTTTCTTTAATCCATAAACTTGTATTGCACCATTCATCATTCCATCCCCTCAAACGGATTTTCTCCAAGTCTTGAAAAGTAAATTTGCAAAGCCGGCTCTAAATAGTCGTTTACAATTTTTTGTCTTTCTTCCCAAGCATTTGTAGCGGTATCAATATTGCCGATCTCCATCAATTTCGGCAGCATACTCATATCACCGTTTGTAAATTCCGTAATCAATCCCCAGTACTCCTTTACAATTCGTTGGCATTTCTCACTTTCAGGGGATACACCTGCCTTTTGCAGTTCTATAATTTCATCACTTAAACGATTAAATCTATCCATAAAATTCAAACCGCTTTTCTTATCAAACTGATTGCGGATATGATCGAGCGTATCATCATCAAACCTCTTAATGAGATAGTAAGAGTCGTTTTTCATTTGCAGATTGACAATAATATCTGCATATTTCTTGAAATTGACTGTCTGCATTTGTAACACTTCTTCTTTCAACTGTTCGATTGCTGCCAAAGAAGCAGTTAACTGTTCTATCTTTTCCCGTATACTATCTGCCTGTTCAGTAAGGACGTTTGCTACATCAGTCGGGGTTTTTAAAGAAATTAAACGGTGCTTTATATCATCTAAAGAGAAACCCAACGATTTCAAAGATATAATTTGATGAAGTATAACTAAGTCTTTATCTGCATAAAGTCTGCGTCCACCTTTGCTTTCTGCTGAAGGGGATAACAAACCCTCTTTATCATAATATTGCAATGTACGGACAGTAACCCCTATTTTCTTTGCAACCTCTCCAACTGTCATATAGCCCTTTGGTATTGCTCTATGTTTTGCCATAATCATCTACCTCCTACTGTAATGTATTATACATCATTACGCTGCGTCACAAACAAGACCTTTTTCAAAAAATTGCGGCAGAGATTTCTCCCTGCCGACTTTGGTTTATGCGTAAATAATTTCTACGTTGACGATTTCTCTTACCCTTGCTTGTATCTCATTCATTCTTCCAATCCATAACATCGGGGTTTCTGCTTTTAATTGTTCAGTCACGCCCTCCTTGTCAGCCATTTGTTCGATCAATCGAAACATCATTTCTGTTGCCTGTTCGTCAATGTCAGCAAGGTAACTGTCCAACTTGCCGCTTGTGAGAAGCGTGGTGTAAACCACCCGTTTATGTTCCTGTAAATAGCGTTTGTGTCGCTATCTCCATAAGCCGATAGGCTTGTGTTCTTTTTCGGTTGGTAAAGTAAGGCAAGGAATATAATAATCTCCTTGCAGTTCATACCAAAGACGATTGCTTTCATCAAAAATGTACTTGTCCATATAATAAATCCTCCGTTATAATATATTCGCACATATCTCACAGTTCTCTGATTGCCACACTCTGTTATATCTTGTTATGAGATTTTCTTGCCCTTGTTTTTGCCCTTATAAGCAATCAGGAAAAGAGTAAACTTGTGTGAAATCATATCGAAGACATTGCGATAAATCCTTTATTTTCAAGACTTTTGGAGGATTTTATTGATAACCCATGGGGAGCAATAATCTCTCATAATTTTATGGTTTTCAAATTCAGATTTATCTAGTTATCGTTTAATTCTCACTAGTCTAAAATAGACAAATATAGATCTAGTCTCTGATTTAAATATCTTGCAAACATATCTGCCATTGCTGATATATTATGTTTTACATAATATTCATCAAAGGCTTCATAATATTTCAAACGATCGGTAAACTTTATATCTATTGGCGGATAACCCGCTTTCATTAGCTCCAAGTTAACTAGTAATCTTCCGGTTCTTCCATTTCCATCAATAAAAGGATGAATGCCTTCAAATTCGATATGAAAACGGGCAAGCTTAGTCATAATATTTTCCTCGCTATTTTTATATTGTTCCAGTAGTTCTTCCATTTTAGGAATAATCAAATATGGTTGTACAGGTTCATGTGCTGCCCCCATAATTCGAACAGGAACTCTTCTATATATTCCTCTATCCTTTTTCTTATCAGCCAAGACCAAATAGTGGATATCCTTTATTACCTTTTCAGATATTTGGGCATTTTCACTAACAAGCTGTCTTACATAGTCAAAGGCTTCTTTATGTCCAATGACCTCCAGATGTTCCTTTAATGATTTTTGGCCAATAGTAAGACCTCTAAGAACCATGTCTGTTTCACGTAAAGTTAATGTATTACCTTCAATTGCATTTGAGTTATAGGTATATTCTGTTAGGAATTCTTCATTTAATCTTTCTAGTTCTCCTTCTGTTAAAGGTCTTCTTTTTTTAAGAATCTCCAGCTTATCTTCTAGGATTGGAATGAGTGATTCTTTAATTTTATATCTTCCATCAGTCGGCTTTATTGCATCATATGGTATTTTCCAAACTCTTCCTTCTTGATATACACCTGGAATCTTTCCTTCTGAACATAAAATCCTTACTCTTCTATCTGATATGCCCCATTTTTCAGCTGCTTGTTTCACTGTAATATACATAAATTATCCCTCCGATCCTCTGTACTATACCATTTTATCGGAATAATATCAACGAAATAGGAATAACATATATTAATTATCGGAATAATGATGTTTTATGGAATAATAAATTGTATCTGGAATAATATTAATTACCATAACGGAATGATAATATTTATATGAACAAAATTCCTCTTCTGTCATATACACTTTCTGTATTTTGATTACCGCATCTAATTACTCTATCAAGTGTATAATCATCGCAATAGCACCATCAATCTTTTCTGCGGACTTTTGTTTAACGTTCCCCCGCCGGATCAGTACAAATAAAAATATTATCCATATTCCATCTAAGTACAGGATGTCCGCCATTAGCAATTTTTTACTCTAATGTTAATTTTATAAGTTCCTTAGTTGGAGACAACATATCCTTAAATCCCTACCTAAATGATACTACTCCAGATAGCTGAAAGATTTTACAATTCTAAGATTATGTACTTTTGTTCATATTCTACTTATATAAATCTTTTTGAAAGCAATCAACTAAACAATCAAATTTTTCTTGATTTTTATATTTGATAAAATCCTCTATAGATTTAACTACATTTTGATTTCTGGTAATTAGTTTTAACTTAGGAATATTCATTTTTAAATCATTCAACGTATTTTCTTGCATAGTTTCAAGAAATTTCTTGTATGTCATACTTTTCCATACCTAATGAAAATTTTGCTTCTTTGGGATATAAAAATATCTGAGCAAAAATAATAATTGAATCATATATTTGTTTTTTCTCATCAAATATATATTTTTGTTTTTCTCTAATCGGATCCAAAAAAATAGTCGATACTATGACTGAAAAAAATGAAGAACTTAAAATACAAATTAGAATTTGTGCAATATCAATATTTTTCATAATTACCCTCAACACTATGTAATATGGATATTAGTAGCTTATATATTTAAAAAGTTTTAGAAAAGCTTTCTAAATAATTCACCTAAATTCAACAATTCCCTTTCAAACCTACTTTTTCTAACCTTTAGTATCAAAATAGTATCATTTGCTTTTTGTATCACCTAACCGCTAAAATGCAGCATTTTCATGGGTTTTGCAATAAAAACATATTTGTTGCTACTATTCCCACTCGATATGTCCATTGATGTCATTTTGTATAAATGGCGTAAAATCAATGTTTTTCTTATTAGATTTATCATTATCATCCATTTTATTTCTATTTATTAGATTTTTGCAAGCATATTGCAAGCAGGAAACTACAACTTATTCTTTAGCATTCATTTTTACCTCTGAAATCAAAATACCATTTTCATTATTTTTTAGCATTTCAGAAACCAAATTTTCAGAAAAAATTACGGTACTATTATCTATATCCGCCTCAAACATATCAGCATATTTTTCTTGCAACAATTTTGATAGAATACTGCTAATACCACAATTCAATAACGCAATTTTAGCTTTATCATCTGTTCCGTATTTTATTTTTAAATAAAGAGACTCTTCAATAAGTTCTAAAGAATATAGGATTTCTATATATTTTACTAGTTCATTATCTATAAAATCGTATTCTTCTTTCAATCTTACGATAGCTAAATTAACCTTTTCATATTCATCTTTTTCTGTAATGTCAGTCCAATACTCGTTATGTCCATCTCTGGTTTTATCCCCCCATTTACCAACATAAACAATTCTTGATTGCTCTTCTCTAAGCGTATTCCAATATCCAACCATCTTGTCTATCATTACTTTCATGGTAAATCCCATTATTCTCCAGTTAATTAGCATTTTATAAAAATTTTGTGCTTCATGTTCTCTCAAACGTTTTAAATTATTATACTCACCTTGATTATCATTAATTTTAGAAAAAAACAAATAATTTATTGTATTAAAAACTATATCCATGCTTTGAGCCTTGTTTATATTTTCTAGTTCCTTATCTATTTGTTCCTCTATCTCAAATATATCAAATATGTTAATATTGTTTTCAAAACATAACTGTCCAATTTTTGTTTTTGGCTTCCTAAAACTATTATCTGTAATATTATCACAGTGAGAAATATTCTCTAAAATTTCTTCAGCTTTTTTCGTTTTATTATTATCAATATCAGAATGAATTAACAATGGGTTTTTTATATCATCAGTAATTTTAGCATAATCTTTAACTAATATTTTTCTGCCTTTGACAAAACTTTCTACATTAAAATTTTTTCTACAATACTTTCCTTTAATAATATGAATTTCTGGTAACAAGTATTTTAAATCTCCACTGCTATTATTAAAAATCTCTCCAAATCTGCATACTCTCCCAACTAAATTTTTAAAAGAGGATGGTGACAAATAATTGTTGCCCCTGCAAGGATCTAATATAAACATCTTTGTTGCAGGAATATTAACACCTTCAAGTAATGTAGAATTAGCAATGAGCATTTTTATTTCTGGTATATTAACATATAAGTCCTCTATAAAATATCTTATTGGTTCCGGTATTGAACCATGATGATAAATAATTCCCCTCTCAATATAATCAGCTAATTTATAATCTTCATGTACATACTCACGCAAATCACTAGCAGCTTTACTAAGTTTAGCTATTTGCTTTTCAGGAAGTTTAGAAAACATTTCATAAGCAAAAATCTCAAGCTTCTTAGGACTATTTAAATATATAATATTTTTGTTATCACAATTAGCAATAACAATATCTGTATCATCTCCTAATGTGCCTACATTGAAATCAATCAACTTATCTTTCATTGCAGAGTATTGGTCTAATAAAAATTTCTTATTATTCTCTAAGTCATAAAAATAGAACATTTCCGACTTGACATTCTCCATAACACTATACCATTCAGCATCATTAGAAATATGTTTGATTCTTAAACTTTCTTCAGATTTTAAAAATGGAGTCAAATATTTACAAATAATGTTATCATTTCTTTTTTTACAAATAATAATGACTGATGCTAAAATCACACTTCGTGTTCTCTCATTTGAAAATTCATCTAATATATTATGAGCTTCATCAACAATTAATAAATCAAATTTTAAATCTGGATTACTCTGTAATAGTCTTAATAATCTTTCTTGAGTTAATACCGCTATTATTTCATCATCTTTATTATTATACATTTCTGGATATGTTATTATTTTCCTGTACCCAAATTGATTTATAATTCTTTTCTTTGTTTGTGCCAAAAGAGATTTAGTAGGAGAAATGATGCATATTTTTTTTAATTCAGTTTGATCAATAAATGATAATATCAATTCTGTTTTCCCATATGATGTCGGAGCCACAATAATCTGAGATTTTAATTTTAGTTCAATTGCTTTTTTAAATAATTTAAACTGCCCTATTGTTTGATATGAATTATTCCATTTAAATTCATCACTCACTATACTGTTTATATCAGTATATAGATTTCCATATTTCTCTAAATAGTTTAAGTTGTTTTCTATAAATTTAGATATAGGAATAAGTCCTTTATTTAAGCTTAATTCATACAATGGTTTATAGTCATCAGTTATTTTGCTATACAACAAAAACAATCTATATCCTAATTTCTGAAGATTTTTATCTTCCAATCCAATCAAAAAAATCCCTATAGATAATATTTTTTCTAGTTCTATATCAGATAACTCTACACCTATCTGTAACTTTTTATATAGTTCTGGAAATTCAGTATTATAAAGCTTTCTCAATGTTAATTTATTCACTTCAAACCTCCTTTACTAAGGTTACTAAAAAATCTATTATCGCTTGATATGTTTGTTTTTGTATTGCAATTAATTTCAATTTTGAAAATCTATTAGAGTTAAATATTGAATTATACAATTTTCCCAGTTCTATTGAATCTATTGTAGAATCAAATACGCAAAACACAGTACCACCTAAAATAACATTTTTATCGCTGCTTGAACATGAGTTGCCATTTTTATTAAGTATATTAACTATAGTATTTTTTTCACTGGTATCATCTAATGCACTCCTAACACTATTCACTGCATTTAACCATAATTGTGAATTATGCATATTCAGGCGTGTATCTAAATCTCTTTTAGCAGTATTGATTCTTTCGCATACCTTTTCAGTAGAAGTTTTTAGTTCACCTAATTCTCCCGCTTTTGATTCTATAATCCATAAATCTTTATTGGGATCAACAGCAATAATATCGAAACCCTTTTTTACGTTTCTTTCTTCTAAATTAAAAAATGGCGAAACTATTTTAATATCAGTAAATTCTCTAATCAGCACATTTAGCAATAACTCACCTATCACGCCTACTTTCCTATTTCTATTACTTGGAATTCTATGATTTACCAATTCTTTTACAGTTTCATCAAATGAATGATAATTGAGTCCTGAAACAAGGGCATATTCTCCATGACATATGCTCACTAACTCATCACTTTTTTCTTTCAACTATGCCGTCCATTCTCTTTCCTCTCGCCATTAAACTTTTTCACTGATTACCTTCTTCAGAAAATCCGGATTTATCAATAATTCCCTTTTCTCATCAACCACTATATCCCAACAAAAACTTCCACAATTTTTCTTATTTTTTCTAATACTGATTCCTTCTTCTTTTCTCTGGCTCCATGCCTACGTGATGTAGGCGGTATGATACGGTCTAACTCATCCCCCACATATTCTACATATCCCTTTCTTATAGCCCTTTCTATAAACCGTTTTGAGTCTTCTTTCAAGTTTTCTTCTTCAACTAAAGATATTATATTATTCTCCTTCTCTTTCTTTGCAAAACTATAGAATGACTCAAGAATATCATCAGTATTTTTCAGCTCAGACAATCTTGTGGTGTTTATAAAGTTCATAACCAATTCTTCTTTTGCCCTTGTACCAAGGCTTGATCTTATCACCCTTCGAACTTCTGCTTTTAAGCTTTCCACATCATCATTTTCTTTTGACTTTTCCAGTATCAAAGCCAAAATATAATCCAAATTTATTTCATCCGTTTTAAGTAAGTCAATCTGAAATTCAACATCAGAAAAATCAACTTGATCAGCTTCGGAATTTTCATTATGCTTTGAATTTACTATGCTTTCTCTGATATCAACATAGACACTTTTCATGTCCTGTATCTGCCTGTCTGATATAATTTTTTCGAAGTCTTCAAACTCATCAAAATTTTTCAAGATATTCTCGGCTTTCAACAGCTCGCCAAAAAGCTCTGCAAATTCTTTTTTATCCGCTTCTAATATAATTTCGGTCGGCTCTGGGAACTTAGATATTATTTCATTACAAATATCTGTGTAACCCTTAATAACCTTGCCCGTTTCTTCATCTTTGAAGCCATGAATATACTCTTCATAGCTCTTTTCCAAAATGATGTTTACACTGTTTTCATCTCCAAAGGTCTTGATTGCATCCTGCGTAGCTTTTTCCAAATCCCTAAAGCAAACAATATTGCCAAACGTTTTTACTTTGTTCAGTATACGGTTGGTTCTTGAAAAAGCCTGAATAAGACCATGATATCTCAGGTTTTTATCAACAAATAGTGTATTTAATGTAGGTGCATCAAAACCTGTCAAAAACATTCCTACTACAATAAGCAAGTCAACTTGTTTATCTTTCACTTTAAGTGATAAATCCTTATAATAATTTTGAAATTCATTACCATTGGTAGAAAAATTGGTTTTAAAGTAACTATTATAGTCAGTGATTACCTTATCCAAAAATTCTTTTGCTGTTGATTCCATGGCAGAAACATCAAAACCCTCTTCTGATATTTCTCCGATTGCTCTTTGCTCCTCATTGGCTGCAAAGCTGTAAATTGTAGCTATCTTCAATCTTTTTTCTTCAGGTAAACTGCTTTGTTGTCTTTCAAACTCTTCATAATATAATTTTGCAGCTTCAACACTTTGCACAGCAAACATAGCATTAAATCCATTATGTCTTCTATGCTTCAAATCATAAAACTCATTACGATGTGTTTTCGTATCAAAAACCTTGAGAATATGCTTTGTAATCTCAGTAATTCTTTCAGGATGGATCAGCATTTTATTTTCCAGTTTAGCTAATCTCTTTTCATCTTCCTCTTTCTCCGCAGTTTTGAATTTCGGTGTAATATTGTTATAATCTACCTTGAATTTCAAAACTTTGCCGTCACGAATAGCATCGGTTATAACATAACTGTGAAGCTGTGCTCCAAATATCCCTGATGTGGTATCTCCGCCAAGAGAATTTTCCGGAAAAATTGGAGTTCCCGTAAATCCGAATTGATAATATTTCTTAAATGACTTCCTTATATTTTTCTGTGCATCTCCAAACTGAGAGCGATGGCATTCATCAAATATAAGAACACAATGTTTATCATAAATTTCATGGGCAGGATTTTTCTTTACAAATTCATTTAATTTTTGAATCGTGGTAACTACAATACGATTATCATCTCTTTCAATACATCTTTTAAGTTCTTTTGTATTCTTACTTCCATTTACACTATCCGGCTGAAACCTTTGATATTCTTTCATTGTTTGGTAATCTAAGTCTTTTCTGTCTACCACAAAAAACACCTTATCAATAAAATCCAATGTTGTAGCAAGTCTTGCTGCTTTAAAAGAAGTGAGCGTCTTACCTGAACCTGTCGTATGCCAAATAAAACCTCCCGCTTCGGGTCTGCCAGCTTTTTTCGCCTCATAACTTGATTTTATCTTCCACAAAATTCGTTCAGTTGCTGCTATTTGATATGGGCGCATAATAAGCAGTGTGTTATTAACATCAAATACGCAATATTTTGTAAGTACTTCAAGAATGACACGCTTCTCAAAAAATGTCTTGGTGAAGTCCTCTAAGTCACAAATCACCTTGTTTTTAGCATCTGCCCATTCACAAGTAAACTCATAATTATTTTTATTCTGCGCTGTCGTATTTGCAAAATATCTAGTATAAGTTCCATTGGAGATTACAAATATCTGAACATATTTATACAATGAATTCTCGCTGTTAAAACTTTCCTTACTGTATCTATGAATTTGATTAAAGGCTTCATGCAAATTCACGCCTCTTTTTTTCAGTTCAATATGAACAAGTGGCAAGCCATTTACCAAAATTGTTACATCATAGCGATTTCGATTTTTTCCTTCGCCGACAATCTGATTGGTAACTTGCAAAAAATTATTATGAATATTTTTCTTGTCTATAATTTTAATATTTTTCAAATGCCCATCGTCAAATATGAAATCATGGATATGGTTTTCCTGTACTTTTCGTGTTTTTTCAATCATCCCATCATTTGGGACATCTAAATATTCGATTAAAAATCTGCTCCACTCTTCATCTGAAAAAGATATATTGTTTAGTTTTTCAATTTGAATTTTTAAATTTGCATATAATTCATCATTTGACTTTACTATAAGCCTCTCATACCCCTGAGAAGTCAAGTTTTCAATCATTTGTCTTTCCAGTTCAGCTTCACTTTGATATGCAGTTTCTCTAACTTGAAAGTCTTTTTCAAAATTAGCTAAAATGATTCCGCCCGTCATTTCGGCAATTGTAGATGTATTATATTTTGCTTTTTCTTCTGACATCTAAATTACTCCTTCCATTTGTATTCTAAAATAAATTTTTCATATATTCTCTTCAAGAATTCTTTCTCATGCTGCTCCAGTTCTTTTGCTTCTAAAGCAGAATGATTGCTATGGCTATATATATTTATTCGCTTAATATAAGAATCTTTATCCTCTTCATTTATTAAATCTTTCCAGTTGTTATATCCTAAAAAATGTGCTGTCTTTTCTAACAAATTACGCATCAAATTGAAGTGGTATCGTTTAATCGTATTATTTTCTATTGCTCTCTTTAGTTCATCTTTAAGCATCAAATGATATCCAAAGGGCATCTCATTATTCTTAAGCTCTACAATTGAATATTTGTCTTCATTTTTACTAAACCAAAGCTTCTTTGCTTTAGTCAATTCTGTATGCAAAACATTGTAAAACAGTGAATGGTGAGTTGAAATAATAAAATGCAAATTTTCATTTTTTGAGGAACCGATTATATGTTTTAATTCTAATGCTATATCAATCGCATGGTTATCATCCAAAGATGAAATAGGATCATCTATAAAGATATATTGTATATCATTAAATTCATCGGTACTTCTATCATTGATTTCATCAATATTCAACTCTGCTATAATTGTTTCCATTAGGACAAAAAATACAGTCCAGATAAAGATACTTTCCTCGCCTTTGGATATTTTGATATTTTCAACTGATTTCTCATCTCCGGTAGGTAAGCTAAAGGTGATTTCTCCTGTGCTTGTATTGATGTTAGGTTCAATCTTTGAAGAAGTAAATTCTTTAAATCTCTCTGCTATTTCGTTTTCTTTGCCTTGTCGTTCTATCAACTCAATAAAACTAGAGTTCTTATTAAGTTTAAGTTTTCTCTCATTGTCATTTTCTAAATCATTGTCCCAAGAAAATAAATCTTCCGTGAAAGCATTATAATAAACCACATGCTTTATAACTTCATCATTTTTCGACTCATTAACAAGATTTTTAAATTCCATTGACAATCTTGTCTTTCCTGTTGCATTGAAAGCGTACAATAAAGCAACTTTTTTATTGGAATCTTTAATTTCTTGAGCTATTTCTGCTAAAGACCCATACTCCTCCATACTTTCACCTCATATCTTAATCATTTTTGTCGAAATCTAATAACTTCTCCCTGTAGTATTCATACTGTTTTTGCCTTAACTCTATTTCTTTTGGTAATCCTTGAGAAATATTCTTTACAATAGTATCAAATTTATCAAGAATAGAAATGATATACTCTTGAACTGTCATAGGAGGAATCAAAAATCTTAATTTTGGAATTTCTCCCAAATTTATTTTTATTGGATTAGCCATGTGTAATGTTCGTTTATCCAATTCTTTTTTGCCATGTTTACTCTCAATCAAATATTTTAAAAATTTGCTTAAAACAATATTTTGATTTGGTCTTAATAAAGTTAAAGTTACATAATAAGCTAAATCTTCATTATTTTCTACTAATGCACATGTTCCAATATCACCTATTCTGGTCATAAATAAATCATCTTTTCGTGGTTTGATTTTATATTCATTAAATGCTTCAGTTGATATAAATTTATCTGTACCATAAATATTTTTTATATTTTGTACACTTGCAAACGGAATCCCTTCATTAGTATATTTAGGTGTTTGATGTGTACCATCATAGCATTCGCAAAATTCACCTAAACTCTTCCATTCACCACCAAAAAGTTTAACTCCAGCAATATCTGCAGCTTTTTCCAATATAACAAAATAATCGCTAGATATTACCTGTCTGTCTGTCTGTCTGTCTGTCTGTCTGTCTGTCTGTCTGTCTGTCTAAGAATTGTTTCGCCCTCTATATCAAATGTCAAGAGTTTTTCACGATAATATTCATATTGTTTTTGTCTTTGCTCAATTTCCTGTGGCAACAAGCCTTGCGTATCAGAAAGTAACGATTGGAATTTATCAAGGATTTCAACCACCTTTTCTTGTACCCCAATAGTTGGAACTAGAATTTCTACTCTTTCTATTTCATCTCTCGATAATCTAGGTACACTTCCTTTTCTGACTTTTGATTTTATTAAACTTTGTTTGTTCAATAGAAAATAATATATATACTTATTTAAAATACTATCACTAGTTATCACAAAGACATCATCCGCCGCCCAAAAGTCATCTTCAATATAAAAGATATCTCCTGCTGCCCCTGCCGAAATTACACAAGCTTTGTCGCCAGTAAAATTTTTATCATGATAATATCCTAGAGGCGTTAAGCTATTTTGAAAAACAGGGAATTCTCCTGTTTCTTTGAGCTCGCTTCGTACAAGTCTTTTCCCCCTTATTATTTCTGCAATCTCTTTTAATTTAACTTTTTTAAGGGAAGTGTTATATTCAATAAAAAGCTCTTCTGATATTTTGTTCAAATATCCCTCACTCAAAAGCATATCTCTATAATACTCATACTGTTTAGTTCTAGCCTGTAATTCAGCCTGTAATTCAGCCTGTAATTCAGTAACATAATTTGTGAATTTGTCAAGTGTTTTCACAATTTTTTCTTGAATTTCTATGGATGGGATTGGTATTTCAAATCGTCCTAAATCTTTACCATATACATGCGGAATGCCACTGCCTTGTTTTAACTCAAAAATTTTATGCTGAATACTTAACAGCCAATGATATAAATATCGCTTATTTAAGCTTTCATTTGGTTCTACTGAAAATGCGTCACTTAAAAAAATTGGTTGTTCCCAATAGCTTACAAACCCTGCATAAGCTCCACTACCTGCGATAGCAATAGTTATTCCATTTCTATTGCTGATTCCGTGGTAGTAAGCCGGTTTTTGTCCACCAGCAATAACAGGTATTTTTCCATCTATAATATCTTTCTTTGTAATAGCCTGTCCTCTTCGAAATTCACATACTTCCCCTAATTTTCTCCACTCAACCTTTTCATTTTTTAACAGTTCATCTATTTTACTCATCTTCAAGCTCCTTTACTATTTCATTTATGGAAGCTCTAAGCTCATCTATTTTTTTAACAGTTTCTTCAATTTCCTTATTTAGAACTTTAATATCAATTACTTCTCTTGTATCTTCTTTTTCCACATAAGTTGAAACGGAAAGATTATAATCATTTTCTTCAATTTCCGCTCTGTCTACATATCTTGAGAAATATTCTTTTTCCGTTCTGCTTCTGAACTCATCAACTATTATCTTAATATTTTTTTCTTCTAAAATATTGTTGTTGGTTTCTTTCTTAAATTCTTTGCTTGCATCAATAAACAGGATTTTATTTTCTGTCTTATTCTTAGCCATAACTAAAATACAAGTAGCTATTGATGTTCCAAAAAAAAGATTTTCAGGAAGCTGAATTACACAATCAATAAAGTTATTGTCCACAAGATATTTTCTGATTGTCTTTTCAGCTCCTTTTCTGTAAAAAATTCCCGGAAAGCATACGATTGCAGCCCTTCCCTTACTCGAAAGATATGCTAATGAATGCATAATAAAAGCATAGTCGGCATAAGACTTTGGTGCCAACTTGCCTGCCGGTGCAAACCTTTCATCATTTATCAAAGTAGGATCAGCATCTCCCACCCATTTGATTGAATAAGGAGGATTTGAAACAATGGCATCAAACGGCTTTTCATCTCTATGTAAAGGATTAATTAAAGTGTCTCCCCTTTTGATTGAAAAGTTATTGTAATTCACATTGTGAAGGAACATATTCATACGAGCCAGATTAAAGTTAGTCATATTGATTTCCTGCCCGAAAAAGCCTTCATCAATAATATGCTCATCAAATTGCTTTTTCATCTGTAAAAGCAAACTTCCACTGCCACATGTAGGGTCATACACCTTGTTAATATTTGTTTTACCATCCATAACAAGTCTTGATAGAAGTTTTGATACAGTTTGCGGAGTAAAAAATTCTCCACCCGATTTACCGGCATTGCTCGCATAATTTGAAATCAAATACTCATAGGCATCACCAAAAGCATCTATATCGTTATTCTGAAAATTTCCAAAATTAATTCCAGCTATTCCTGTCAGTATATCTGCCAGCCTTTTATTTTTTTCTGCTACAGTTCCACCTAAACGGTTACTTGTTGTGTCCACATCTTCAAACAAGCCTTTGATATCATCTTCCGATGCAAATCCTACTGCACTGCCTTCAATCGCTTTAAATATATTCGCTAAATCCGTATTTAAGTTTTCGTTGTCTTTAGCTGTTTTAACAACATTTTTAAACAACTGGCTTGGCAATATAAAAAATCCCTTATCTTCAACAGTATTAGGTCTAAAATCCTCTTCTGCTTCCTTATCAGAAATTTCGGCATAATCAAATTCTAAATCACCGGCTTCGTGTTCTGCCAAATTGAAAAATTCAGTAATATTTTCGGAAATAAATCTATAAAACAAAATTCCTAGTATATATTGTTTAAAATCCCATCCATCTACTGCCCCGCGAACATCATCAGCAATCGCCCAAATTTTTCTATGCAACTCTGCTCTTTGTATTGTTTCATTGTTACCCTTAGTTAAATCTGACATCCCTTTCTACCTCACTTTATTTATCAAACTTTTTATTAAGTCCTTATCTTCTATCTTTGTAATTCCAAAACTCTTTTTACCCGCATCTTTTATTGATGCTCCAATATGATAGACTTCTGTTTTATCTATGACTAAAAATCTATCATGGAAATCCGTAGTAGTTTTAACTGATAGTTTTGGATATTGAGCATTAAATTTCGTTATATCCTTTATTGATAAATTGCCCTTTCCTGCTGTAGCTATAAAAACATCCACGCCCTGTTTTTTCTTACACAAAATATTTAAAGTGTTGATATCCACATAGTTGTCAATTAGGATTATTTCTTTCTTAGCCTTTTGGATAATCCCTACAATAAAGCTGAAAGCATCATATACTTGCCCATCGAAAAAGATATTTTGTTTTACTTCAGCGTTGGTCGCAATATAGTTAAATATTTCTTCCAGCTTCTTATCCGTTTCTAATTGTTTTAACTCCACTCTGTCAAGACGAGCAAACATCTCTTTGTTTGAAAGGAGAAATCTTCTCATCTCCACAAAGCTATTCATGATTTTAATGCTAACTTCCACTGCCACATCGCTTTTAAGAACAGCGGAAAGCATAGCAATACCCTGCTCTGTAAAAACATATGGCATATATCTTCTGCCACCATAATTATTATTTGAACTTGAGCTTCCATTTTGGAATCTCAAGTTTTCATATTCAAGTTCCGTTAATTGAAAACAAAAATGTTCTGGAAATCTTGATAAATTTCTTTTCATCGCTTTATTTAAATTACCGGTAGTAACTTTATATAGTTCTGCGAGATCACTATCGACCATTACCTGTTTGTCTCTAATTGTATAAATCATATTCTGTATTTCTCTATTATCAACAATGACGAGATTTTTATCTTCTGCCATAAATACCTTCATCTTTTCCTTAAACCGGTCACAATCTGTTACCAATCAATTCTATCCTACCTTGAGGTTACATTTTGGCACCTCAACTTTTATTTATTTCTTTTGCTTTATAATCGAAACCATATCTCCAAAATCAACATTTAACTTTATTCCTATACGATATAAAACTTCCATACTGACAAACTCTCCTCTGCCCATTTTAGATACTGTTGCAGGAGATAATTCACAAGCCTTTGCCAAATCTTTTTTATTCATATTCTTATCTATCAAAATTTTCCACAATCCATTATAACTGACTTTCATATATTTACCTCTTAATTATAAATTCGTGAAGTTATTTTACAAATATAATAGCATTTTTTACAGTGCTTTAAAAGTACCGTGACTTAAAATATTTGAAATCTCATAGCATATAATTGAGAGTCTTCCGCTGTAAGTTCCATATGCATATAAAAAGCACATAGCTGAAAGATTTTACTCTCAAGCTATGTGCTTTAACAATGTGAATATTGTTTTGTACAGATAATCAATGCAATAAGTAATCACATATTTTCACAACAGCAATCCCGTTTATAACAAAATTACATATAAAATGTGCTGTCATTGTAACATATATGTTTTTTGTTTTAATGTAGGAAATGCTCAATGGCAAAGCCCATATCATACATAAGAAAACTCCCCAAATTGTAAATGTATGTTCTAAAGCGTATGCAAACATGCTAAACAGTGTTGTCAAAATTAAAATTTTCCCATTTTTAAAAGATATAAGGTTTTTTCTATAAAACACTTCTTCTACGATTGGTGGCAATATTATTGTGGAACCTATAAACAGAATAAGCTTTAGCCAATTATCCGCTTTTAAATTAATCATTTCCGTACTAAGATATGGAAACATATTTTCCAAGATATTTGTAAATACGAAAGCAAGACAAAAGAACAATATCGTCAACATTACCTGCTTCCAAAAAGCATTTTCTCCTTTTACAGAAGCTAACCACTCCTTAATTGAAAAATCTTTTCTTAACCAAAAATATATTGCTAATACTATATAAAACAAAAAATTGATGTATATATAATATCCTTGAAATAGCAAACAGGCTAATACAAATAGTACCTCAGCAATAATTGGAAAGATATTTAATTTGATATATTTATTGTCCATACACTCGTCCCAAGTTACTGTTATTCCCACTCGATATATCCATTGATTTTGTTTTGTATAAATAGCATAAAATCAAGGGTTTTATAATTGGATTTAGCCTTATTATCCGTTTTATTTCTGTTTCTCCGATTTTTTGCAAGCATATTGCAAGCACAGAATATCAAACTAAATAAACTAATCTGATAATTCTTTTTCTACTTTTTCAACCATTGCGTTATAATGTACCTCATCTAGATCTTTTATCATTTTTAAAATATCATTTATTACTGTCTGGCTACTAGCATCTAAAACTTCAGTGTCTAATTCTTCAAGAACATTAATCTTTTTTTCATGAGAATATATGTTTATAAATTTATATATTCTTTCTCTAACTATATCATTTTCATTTCCTGGCAAAGCAGCATTCAGTAGTGCCATTAAGTCCGCTCGTTGCTTTGGAAATTTAAAACTCAAAAATGATTCAACAAGTTTTCTTGCAACATTCCCACAAAAAATCATTTCTTGTTTCGATAAAGTTTTATCTTTCAACGAATACACCATATTAAAAATATAGTCATATTCCGTGGCTTGTTTTAGACCTTCTCCACCATCATTCAAAAAAGCAAATCTCACTCCATTTTCAAATTTATTTTCGATTCTATATATGCTGTAATTAGGATGTTTTTTATTATCAACTTTAATATGTTTTTTATTAAACCATCCAAATACTAGTGAAAAGAAATTATAATTATGTGTCAATACAAATAATTGTTTTGCTTTATCACATTCAGACTTCATATATGCATATGCAGAAAAAAGTTTATTTGAATCAAAACTGGATATTGGGTCATCAATCACAAGAATGATATCTTCCATTTTTCTGCCATTCTCTTTAATTTTTATTATGAAGTAAATAAACGCGATCGCAGTTTTCTCACCCTCACTTAAATTTTTAGCTTCTTCCCTACCGTTTCTATAAATTTTATATCCTTTTTCATTTTTATCAAATTGTATCTTTATTTCTCCATAGCCTAGAAATTTTTCAAGTTTTTCATTAAATTCCTCAGCTCCTAAAGTTTCACTAGACAACTTATTTTCTATAGTTATGTATTCCTCTTCCTTTTTATTAAATGTTTCTTTTATTTTATCCAAATCGCTTTTGCATTGCTGTATTGATAATTTTTTTTCATTATAGTGCAACTGTTCAATTTGTTCTCGGATATAATGTCGTTCGATGCACTTCTTGGCGTTTCTTATAACGGCATCAAAATTCCTAGTTTTTTCATTATGCGTATCAATATATTCTTTTATTTTACTTATTACCAAATTTAATCCATTAGAGGCATTTATTATTTTATTGATTTCAAATGTCTTTTCCAATTTTTCGAATGGTTTTTTCTGTTTTTCTTTTAATACTTCAATATAAACTTCTATCTCATGGTTGATTAATTTTGAAATTTTCCTATATTCAGAATTTTGCTCTTTCACCTGTTCTAATAATTCATCATAAAAGTCACTTTCATCTATTAAAACCAAATCCGCATTGATTTTATACGATTCCCAGTTATTTATCAGTAAAATAATTTCTGAATTTAATTCACTTAATGCATTGCTGAAATGTGCCTCCAAGCTTTCTATTCTTTCATTAGTAATGTTAGCACCACAAAATGCACAAGTCTTTCTGTGTTCAGTTTTATGTAAATTTAACCCATTTTCTACCCAACTTGATAATTGAGAATTATTTTTTAATTCTTCTATGACTATTGAAGCAACACTTTTAGTGAGCAAGTCATTGGTTTTACGGATGTCCTCTCGAATATTATCTAAGTCTAAAGAATATATCGGCTTTGTAATAGCCTCTTTTTTGATTGGTCTTGCTTTTTTTATTACAGCATCTAATTCTTCTTCCTTCATTAAGTCGTTTTCAGATATAGAATTAGTTTCATCTTCAATCAAAGACAAAACTTTCCTCTTATCATAATTCATATAGTAGCTATCAGTGGTATCTAATAACTGAAGATTATTCTTTACATTTTTCCCGATGTTAGTTAAAATTTTTTGCAGTTCTTTTTCTTTGTCTTGTAATTCTTTTTCTCTATCTTCACTATCTTTCAACATTCCTTTTTTATCTTCATTTCCATATAATTCCTTTTTTAATGAATTATATAATTTCATTTCGTCTATATTTTCTTCATCTAACAATAGTATGCTTTTTAAAATCCCATTCCAATCTATATTATCTTTTATAAAATCCTCATTAAATACTTTGATAAATTCATTAGATATGGGCATCTGTTTTTCTGTATATACTTTACCATCAACGCAAACTGAAGTTTTAAACCCATTGTATAATTCAGATATATCTTTTCCACTAAATGAACTAAATAATCTTGATAATGTACTTTTCCCTGAACCATTCCAGCCATATATTAAATTGTATTTCTTAAATTCATTAATTTTACTAGAAGTAAAATTTTTATATATTCCTAAATTTTCAATTTTCCCAATCTTGGTAATCATGTTGTTCTTGTCTCCTATATAATATCTATGTTTTATACTCTCCAGTACTGGAGCATCTATATAGCTCTCATCTACATAAGTTGCAGCTTGTTCTGGGCTCTTAATTGTAATTCCTAAATCTTTACTTATTAAACCACTCGACGATTACCTTGTATAAGATTACTATATTTGTTATTCAATAATTCATCACAATAGAAATAGTCTATTTTATCCAAGATACTTGCAAAGTCTAAATATTCTATCGAGGAAAATTCATCAGTCTCTAACCCTGTATTGAGAACATATTTATAATCATCAAAGTCATAAAATTTATCAGCATTATCAGATGTCAAATTGTCATGAATTCTTGCTGATTTTGCTATCAAGCAAACATACTGAAAATCTTTGTCAATATATTGCGTTTTATTATTTGGATGAGCCATTGAAAAATGCTGATTTGGTGTAAGCATAATTAGATTCTCAATAAAATCTGCTATACTAGGATAATCAGACTGAGCAAAAATATGGTGAGCTTGTGTTGCTTTAACCAATTCTGTACTTTGACATACTTCTGATTGCCCATTATTGAATATATCATTAAATTTACGCACAGCCTTTTTAGCCTTATTAACAGTGTATGTTGCTAAAGCTCTCGCTTGTAGTTGTGCTACTGTAGGTTCATATTCTGACCTTGTTACTGACTTATCCTTACCGCTCAACTCATCTCTCCAATTAGAACGATTATATTGCAAATCATTCAATGTAATTACAAACTTTGATATTCTTCCCTTTTCAGTGCCTAATTTCTTTAGTTTAAACGCTAGCGGATTTATAACCTTAGTAAAAATTCTTCCACATTCTGTCTCGCCATTTATTTTTGTATTGTTAATTGTAAAACTTATAAAGTTATCTCTCACTTCTTTATAAGAATCCTTAGTTTGTATTCTAAAGAAGTCCTCAAATGACTTCATTAATCCACTGTCCGATAAAACTTTGCTAATATATTCGTATAGGAAATTCAATGCGTTCATGGGTCTTAATGCTATTTTATCCAAAATTTCTTGATTGTTTATAGAATAATAATATCTATTTTTTTCTTTTCTCACATTAAGCACATGACTATAACCTAAAAGTTTTATGGGTTGCCCAAAATATTTATCATATTCATTTCCGGCTTTTAATTCGGGATCTGGCTTAGAAAAAATCGAAACCACATTTTCTCTTGCATAATCACTATGCCAAATATCCGATACAGTAAATTCTTCAGAATTAGAATTTTCTACATATTCATTTATACAGTCTGCAATTATAGAAACCACATCATATGTACACTTCTGGTCGAACCATCGTGCATCACCAGACTTCCTAATATCATAATCATATTGACTTAAAAATTCATTATACAAACTCATATAACACCTCTAACATCATAGTTCCCATCCTATATTAAAATAATCAATCGCTAATAAAATATCTCTTTCCGTAGTTTTCCCTATTAATTGTTGTTCAAGCCTACTAATAATTCTCTCACGTTCATTTGGAAAAACATTCCTGCTATATCCAGCATCATATACTGAAAAATCATACTCAGCTATTAAGTGATTAATATATTTGTTAGAATTTATTCTACATGTAATAGCATCCCCTCTTCCAGCACTAGATACCCTCCATAAATCATGTAGATGATAATTAAGCATCTCCATATCTTTATAATAATGAATTCTACATTCTTTAGCCCATGCACCATCAACATGATTTCCCTCTATATGAATACTAATACTATTATCAAACTTTGTTATATTCTCTCCATGCCCATTGTAATGTCTAATATTAGATAAAAATCCCAATGTTTTGGCATATTCGAATAAATCAGTAAACTCTATCCCAGATTCACCCCAACGTGGATTATCTGTAGTAAAATCAAGATTAATCATTTTTCCCTCCAGCTTCAAATTTTAAATCTGTATTAACCCCAAACCAATAACAACTTGTTTTATCAACATTCAAGGAACGAGTTTGGTAATTCCTTGCTATTCTATAAAATTTTCTAAATTCATCACTCGAAATATAATCCAATTGATTTTGATTTATATTTATATTTTCTTCTTTGGGAATTAATACGGCTACAGAACCATTAACAACATATCCCTTATCTTTTTTTATAATGCGTGGTTTATAGGTCATATTAGGTGTCAAATATACTCCTGTATCATTAAAAAATTTGTTCACAGTTAGCTTTGAAACGGTTTCTATATCTATAAAAGAATCATATCCCTCTATTGTAACTATCTTTCCTGTATCTAATATGTTTCTAGATTTCAACACTCTGATTTGATACTTATCAGTTCTGTTTAACGAAGTATTTCCGTTAGTTATTTGTCTATCTCTAAAAACATCAAAAATTCCAAATTTCATTTTCCTAAAAACTTCATCAAAAAAATCATTTCTATAAATTATCCAGTATGGTAAATTATCATCGAAAATATATTTACTTTTTTGATTTATCGAAATCCCTAAAGTAGTCGATATTATTTTTGTATACATTGGAGTCTGATTACAATCTATAACTAAATTAATAGTTTCAACAAGAACTCCCTTGAATCCATTTTCACCAAAATCAATTATGCTATCAATCCTATTTGTGATTAGCAAATCTCTTGTATCTTTAAACTCTGGTGTATTCAATATGGTTTTCGGCAAAATCATAGATATATACCTTGCACTTGAAATTGCTTTCTCCAAAATAAATTCTGCAAGGTTTGTAGAGTTTTTATTAAAATTATTTTTAAGTAACTTATTTCTATAAGAACCACTAATTTTAGAGAAAGGTGGATTACCTATGATTAAATCGACTTTATCATGCCTATAGTCCATATAATCATCACAAACAAATCTAATTTTAAAATTACTAGGTATATTTTTTTCATCATATAAAATTTTAAGTGTCTCTATTGCATATTCATCAATATCTACAAGTGTAAGGTTTACAAGCTTTTTGTTTGCATATTTCTTAAAAATAAAAGGAAGAAAATTTCCTGAACCTACAGATGGCTCTATAATACTAATCTCTTCTGCTTCCAGTTCTGGTAAATTTTCAAAAATATCTTGGACAATATGCTTATTCGTAAAATAGGCAGAATTTTTTTGTCGCTTTGCATTTGCATATTCAATTATCATCGATAACGTTGACAAACTTAAGCGATTTTTATTCTCATGCAAATATTTTTTTAAATTACCATTTTCATCAAGTTTATTCTCTTCAATGATTTCTTTAATATCCCTATATGTCAATTTTGGTAACAAAAGAAATTGTTTAATTTTAGCTGCTATCTGTTGAAAAATAGCCGTAGGAACAGCCTCCCCAATACTCTGTCTAATGTTCATTTCTTCTTTTTTGGATATTTTCTGTTTTTCTACTACAGATAATTGGTTTAAATAACTTAAATCATAATCCAACCATTTAAATGAATCTGGAATTGTCATCATACGCATTAGTTCTCTAATTGAAAAAACCCTGTTATCGATAGGATGAACTGTATTTTGACTTGCCATCTGATCATTTCTTGTATGAATACACGGCGCTACCTTGTTGTAGATTTGTCTTGTATATTTATCCGCATTCTTTGACTTATTTATAACTAATTCCCCATTAACAATTCTATGAGGTTTCAATTCGTCACTTTTATTATTAAATGCACTTTGTCCTTCTTCTAAATGTTCTATCCACGGCAGCATATGCTTAGGATATGTTCTGAAACTATGAAAAAAATCCTCAGAATCATACTCTCCCCAATTGAGACTCTTCATATTGCCAATAACTTCAAACAATGTTTTTTCAACAGTATAATCAGGCATTAATTCAATAGCAGAAATGTCATCAGAGAACTTCTTGTCAACACCAATCACGAGTGTACGAGTTCTAGAAGAATTTGAGCCATAATTTTTAAAATTCAGTACTTCATTATGAATCAAATAAGATCCCCCTAACTCTTCAGTTATCATTTCACCTATTGTTACAACACATCCTGTTTTATCCAAACAACCAGTTTTCCAAAAAGCAGCAACATTTTCAAACACAAAAAATCTTGGATTTATATTTTTAATTAAATCCACACTTTCTTTTATTAAGCTATTTCTTTCAATCTCTTTATCTTTTTTCTTATGGTTCGCAACGCTCATTCCTTGGCATGGTGGGGTTGCTATAACTACATCAACTCTATCATTCCCTAACTTATCCCACTTTTTAATTTCACCATATATTAAATTTTTAGTTGCATTTTCTTTTATATCTGCTGCAATATATCCACTTTCAAATTTACATTTTTTATTTATTTTTTGTATATTTAGCCTTTTCTCCAGCAACTCGTTCGTGGCTATACATTCAAAACCTTCAAGCTTAAAACCATAACAGCCTACTCCCGCAGAGGAAAATAACGAAACATACGTGGGTTTATTTTGTATCATACTTTACTCCCTTTCTCAAAATTTTCATCTGCAATATGTTCAATTACATCATTTACATCACAATCTAATTCATCACAAATCTTATCTATCATTCTCAAGCTAACATATCTATCTTTCCCCATATTAGCTAATGTTACAGAATTCATACCTGTAATATTTTTCAAATCTGTTTTAGTCATATT
Organism: Eggerthia catenaformis OT 569 = DSM 20559; assembly: GCF_000340375.1. Taxonomy (GTDB): domain Bacteria; phylum Bacillota_I; class Bacilli_A; order Erysipelotrichales; family Coprobacillaceae; genus Eggerthia; species Eggerthia catenaformis. The sequence continues at coordinate 166,172 of NZ_KB446647.1, read as the reverse complement.
TTTATCGATAAGTAACTTCCATAATCTATTGTAACTAATAGCCATATTTCCACCTTTATTTTTGTAAATATAATATTTATAAAAGTATACCACAAATACATATTTTTTTCCATCAAAAATCGGTGTAATATAAAATCACACCGACCATAAAATTATCTTTCTTCTTTCGATATTTTATTCTTTCCCTTAGTATTTTCTCTTTCCTCACTCTGATGTCTCCTAATTGCACCAATAACTGATTCCTTTTTCTCTGTTTTATCCCTACCAAGATACTCATTCATATTAACTTTCAGATGCTGCAATTCATCATACTGTTTTAATAATGAATTATGTTTCTTGATTATCTCCTCTTGTTTAGCTTGCAATTCTTTAGAATGCTCGTTTAATTTCCTAAAAAGATTTTTACCTGATTTTTTCTTCAATCCTTCTAATACAGTATCTTTCAAATGCGGAAATTGCTTAAGAAAAATATCTATTTCCTCATAGGATTTCTGATAGGCTTCTATATCTTTTCGGTTCATCATCATATAAATTTTATCATTCGGATTTTTGCGATAACCCTGATAATGCTCTCTTTTGCTGATACAGATTTGAATATGCTTAACCACTTCCTTTATCCTCTTTTGTTCCCATGAAAGTTTATCAAATTCTTGTTTCAATTCATTTTTTTGAAATGATATTTTTTGAATTCCTTTTTCCAATGCTTCCATAGAGTTAAAGCCTTTATCTCTTATTTTTAACAGAATTTTGGATGCTACTTGCATGTTGGTATGAACTACCCAATCCTGATTTCCATATTTGGTTTTATCAATAAATTCTCCTATTTCTTTATCTTTATTTCGGATTCTTTCTTTGATTTTTTCTTCTGTGTAATTATCACCTATGGTTTTCGCTCTGGTAAATCTCTGCTGATTTTTCTGTTTGAAAGCAATATACTTTCCAAACTTAATTTCATATCCATATTGTTCCATTATTTTAAGAAAATGTTCCCAATTTATTGCTTTTTGAATTACTCTATCCATATCAAATTGAAGTCTTGATTTATAACTTTTACCTTTTTTATCTTCATTCCAGTCATACCAATTCACGAACTTTCTTCGCTTAATCTCGTTGATTTCCTTTTGCGTTTCAACATCTATTACCGATAAATTATGTTCCTTGCACAACCTGTCACTCTGATTTCGGATATTCATATATGAGTCATAGTAGGAATGGTAAACTTTGCCCTCATCAACATCTATGGAGTTAAAAATTATGTGATTGTGGATATGATCTTTGTCGATATGCGTTGCTAAGACATATTCATATTTACCCTCTAAAATCTTTTCGCAAAGTTCGATTCCCACTTTATGTGCTTCTTCAAAGCTCACTTCTTCCGGAACAAAGGATTGGATTAAATGATGGGCTAAAGTCTTTGTCCTCGACTTAAACTGTTTCTTGGTAAGTTCAAATTCCTTATGAGCATTTTCTCTGCTGCAAAGATGTGTGGTAACATAGATTTCATCATCGGTTTTATCGCCATTGCAGATATAATCTATCGCTTTTTTCAGCGTTGTTTTAATCGGATGTATCTTCGTAACAGCCATCAGCCGATTACCTCATTGATGATATAATCCGAAACTTTTTCTCGAAGCTCGGACAAGAAAAGAAGTTCACCTTGCAAGGCTTTCTTGATGCTCTCAATATCATCTTTGTAGATAATTCCTGTGGTGTTTACCACCTTCGCTATCTGATTTAGGTTCGCTGAGTTACGACTGACAAGAGAAGAAAGCTCTCTGAGTTCTTTTCTAAACTCACCGGATAAATCAATGCTGATAATTCTATTCTTGAAAATACTATCTCTATAAAACTCTCTTTTACTTTTGAAATTGGTCAATGCAAATCTTCGGTTAAGCTCATTCATATCTTCTTCATTCACCATAAAGTGAACGGTACAGTTGTTTTTACGATTAACGATCTTTGACATTTATCATCACTCCTTTCTTTTTCGGGGTATTAGGGTTCTCCCTAAAATTGATTAAGCTGAATTGCCAGCTTACAAGCCTACTTTTTCGACTGTGGTCAAAAAGTATATGCTTGCTATCTCACTGAAAATAATACTTTTACTAATAATCTCTTATAACTATCACAGAAAAACAGTGGGATTCAGTCTTTAGAAATGCTTCTCAATATTTCCTCTGATTTTTATGAAAGTTTGAAAGTTGTCGCTACCACTACCTCACTACCTTGTCATACGGGTAGCAAAGTAGCGGTAGTGAACTTTTTCAAAACCCTTAGAATGGTATGTCCGTAGAATCAACTTCAATAAAATCAGTATTTTCATTTCTCTTATAAAACTTCTTGCTAACACGAACCACTCCGTCAATTCTTACTTTCTTACTTTTTACAGATGGTTCAAGTCTCCATTCATCTAACATCTCGTTTGCCATTAGTTCTGAAAACACTTTTTCATTTGTTTCAGGATACCTGCTCGTAAACTCGGCAGAACACAACAAATTCGATTTATCGGACTTTGTAGTTTTCCATTCCATAAAATCATAAAAGTTTTGAACATGACGATTTTCATTTTTGTGCATTTGAATAACAATATTTAAATCGTTCCTTAATTCTTTTGGTAAGGTAAAGTCATGCAGATTGTTTTCATAAATATACAAAGCTTCTGCTACTGCTCCTTTGAAATCATCATGAATCATTTTTTCATGTTCTTTCCTGCTGATCTTCTCTAATTGGGAGAATTTTTCTGTATCATACATAATTGGAATCTGAATGTTATCTTTCATAACTTCAACAGGTAAATATCTTCTTTCCCCGGAAAAATCCCCTAAAAATGTTCCATCATTTGTTGTCGCAATTAATATGCAGGTTCGTTTTACATCTGTTGAAAACCGTTCATATGGAAGTCTTACTGTGCTTGTCCTTGCCGATATAAACAGCTTCGCTTCATCGGCACTTTTTGCATTTCTAAGAGCAACAAATTCTTCAAGCTCAACAACAATCTTTCCCACCAAATTGCTTACCGCATCTTTACCTTTGATATTATTTAAGGAGCAATACCATTCAGGAAGTAATGCAAGTTTTTCTATAAAAGAGGTCTTTCCCACACCTTGAATTCCTGTAAGAACCATAAGTTCATCAAATTTACAACCGGGATTAAAAACTCTCTTTACCATGCCTACTAAAATGTGTTCCATAATCCAAGCATTTAATTTTGTATCTTCCGCTCCAAGATATTTAGACAAAAGATTTTTAATATAGGCTTTTCCGTCATAACTTAATGATTTCATATACATAGCAGGTAAATTAACGGTTCTCTTATGTGCAACAAAGGTAATGGCATCTTCAATTTTGTTTTTAGCATATTTGATTCCAAATTCTCTTTCGATTTCAACTCCAAGAATATTTGTCATATGGTCATTCCAATTTCTTATTTCAGGTTCAGAAATTTTTTCTCCTTTCAGCCTACCGTAAAATTGAACAGTTCTGCTGCATGTATCAAAAAAAATATTTCCCATCAAAATATCCTGTTCTTTACAAAAGCATGGATTTATAAGCACAGTAATCAGATTGGTTGCTGTACTTTTGACTTGTCCTTTTTCTGTGATTTCAAGCTCTCGTTCTACATAATCGCTTAGCTCCACATCATCAAATTTAAGCCAATTATTCAAGCGAATACCCTCCTTTACTTCTGTGATAGTTATAATCCCAATACCTCTTATTCCCTCCCTGTATCGCTTTTGAAATACTGTCTTCCAAGTATTTCAGATATCCTTTTTCCGTTCTTCTTTTGCTGCGATCGCCAATGCGATTAAGTGCAGATTTTAAAAATAATTCTTTCATCATTTCTGCATTTCCATGAGTAAAACTGTTTAGAAAAAGAAGTAACGAAAAGTCATCTTTACTGGTATCTCCGCTGGTGTATGAGCCTTCAAACAATGCTCTTGCCCTTGCGTTATACCTGCACATCGTTTCTATAACCTTATCGGTTTCCGAAACACTGTTTGACCTCTGATAAGTCAAAATCTTTTTTCTAATACTGTCTTTTGGTGCAAATAACTTATAATATTTATCAAGTTCGCTTTGCTTTGAAATAACTTTCCCTACACCTGAGTTCTCAAATTTATGAGTATCACCTGTCATAGCAATACATCTGTTTTCTTGATACATCTCCACTTTTTCAATTTGGTTATTAAAGTTCTTTTCAATTTGTCCCCGAACAAAAATGTGTATACCTTTTCCCGACTGTGATATTTCTTTGTAGGTATCACTAAAGTCAGTCTGAAACATCTTGAGTATGTTCTCCTCAACATTGTCCAAGTCGATACACACAAACGGATCATCCCTGCTTAACACAAAAGACAATCCGTCACAACCACTACTCTCTATATTATTAACTGCTGTTTCAAAGTCTGCCCAGTTTTCTTTATTATTCCAATTACTTGACTTTAAAGTAATTGGACTCACAGGAAGCTTTAGTATTTTTTCCTTGCCTTTCAAGTCTACTCTTCTAATTTTCTTAAACCATAACCATTGTTTATACTGTCTTAATTCAATCGGAATATTTCGTAAGTAATTTTCCTTGTTAATCATCGTAACCTCTAATATTTATGTTGCTGACGGAAGTACAACCTGATAAAATAATCTTGTCAGAGATGAAATACCAAGTTGTACTTTCATCTTGCCTTTGGTCTTTTGGCTAAAGGCTTTTTTCTTGTATTGCCGCTTCTATTATTTCAGTAATCATTTTCAATTCATACCTATAACTTGCATCCAATTCTCCGTACTGCTTCACTCGTTTAAGTTCCGATAGAATTTCCTTTAGCTCATTTTTACAATTATCAATAACATTTCTTGTTGCGAATACTTTTACAGGAGCATTAAGGATTGCATTAGTCATATATTCTTGCCTACTAAGTCCGGACATAGAAATCTTTTTGAAAATTAGCTCTCTATCTTTTTGATTTGTTCTGAATGCTATGGTTACATCCTTTTTCCTGCGATTAGCAAATCGCTTACCTTTGTCTCGTTCCTTTTGTTTTCTTTCCTCTTCCAAAGTTTGCCATTCTTCTTTACTCATCAAATTTTGGCACTTTTTCTTTTTACGATTAACCACCTCATCATAACTTGGAAATTTCGGTGCTTTCACTGTATTCACCCTCCTTGTCCAATTTATCAGCCATATCCATCTGTTTATTTGGGAACATATGGCTGTAATCCATCAACACCTTTATGCTCTCATGTCCTGTTCTTGCTGCAATATCAACAGGTGTAAAGCCCATTTCTATGAGCAGCGATATATGGCTGTGTCTCAATGCGTGAAGCTTGATTTTCTTAACTTTCGACTTTTTTATTCCTCGCTCCATTTCCTTATTGAAATAGGTTTTGCATTTAGGAAAAATTTGCTCATCTTCTAAAAAGTATTCAATCTTCAGAAAATGGTCTTTAAGTTCTCTGATTAAAAAATCCGGAAGCATAATTGTTCTTTTACTTTTCGATGTTTTCGGATCTGTAATAACTTCTTCTCCGTTAATTCTCTGTGCTGATTTACTGATTCGCATAGTCTTTTTATCAAAGTCGAAATCAGCTTTTGTTAATGCTCTCAATTCTCCCAATCGAATACCTGTCCAATATAGAATTTCAAAAGCATAAAATGAAATATCCTTATCCTTAACAGCTTCTATAAACTGTAGGTATTCCTCTTTCGTCCAAAACTCCACTTCCTCATCACTTCTTTGCTTTCCTATTCGTCCTGTTACCTTACACGGATTTTGCCTTAATCCGTAATATTTAACTGCATGATTGAACATGCAGCTAAGCTGGGCGTGAATGGATTTAAGATACGTCGGCTTATAGGATTCCCCTTCGGCATTTTCAATGTTTAAGAGTACGTTATGCCACTTTTTTACTACAACCGGCTTAATTTCACTCATTTTCATACCGCTGAAAAACGGCAAAATCTTTGTTCTTATCATGTGTTCTTTAGTCATCCAAGTATTTAACCTTATTGTTCCTATAACATCAGCCTTATAGAGTTCAAAATAATCTTCAAAGAGCATATTGAGTGAACTGGACATCTTTACCGTGAAATTTCTCTCATAAGTAATTGCCTCCTTCTTCGTTTCAAAACCTCTTTTCAACTTTTTTCTGCTCTGTACGTCCCAATCCTTATAATAGAATGAAGCGAACCATTTTCCGCTTTTTTCGTCCTTATATGCAGGCATTATTCTCCCTCCTTCGCTTTGTAGATTTGTTCCATAAAATATTTCCTGTTGATTCTTCCCCTAAGGATAAGAAAGCCGTGTTCAGCAAGCTGCTTATTCATATCTCTGATGATTTTATAAGCTTGTTGCTGCGATATATTTAGTAAATCGGCAACTTCATTTGAAGTAAGAAATAATTTCTCCATCGTACTTTCCTCCTTTCTTTTAAGAAACATATTTGCTTCTAAGGAGGTGTTTAAATTGAGTTTGGGTAAATTGATAAAGAAATTCCGTGAACTAAGGAGAATTACTCAAAAGGCATTAGGAGACAGAACCCATTTAGATGATGTAAGAATAAGACAGTACGAACTTGATATTCGTACTCCTAAAGACGATGTCTTGGAAAATATTTCCACTGCACTGCATGTAAACAAAGAGTATTTGAAAGAACCTGATTATCCCTATACGGAACATGACTTAATGCGATTTTTATTTAAGCTGGATGACAGTATTGAAGTTAAAATACGCCCCGTTATTCTAAATGATGAAGATCCTGAATATACTACCACAGGTATCTATTTTGGCAGTGAAGCTATTCTTAGAATCCGTAATATGCTTGAGCAGTGGCAGGAAATGAAAGAAAAATATGAAAATAGCGAAATTACAAAAGAAGCCTTGCAAGATTGGAAAGCTAACTACCTGACAGTCTGAAAAAAGATTATGTTCCTTTTGAAGAAAGCAATGTAAAATTTTACAGAAAAGGTATAACCGCTAAGGTTCCACCGGATATTATAAAGTAAGCATAGAAAAAGCACATAGCTGAAAGATTTTACAATCTTAAAGTCATGTGCTTTGTTTTTACACTATTCGATGATTTAGGCAAACTGGGAATTTAAAATACGATATGTATATTCATTTTGTTTTTTTTAAAAAGCATTCCATAAAAATATGAAAATAAATACACACCCCCATGCATTACCTGTAAATTCTTTTACCATAAGCATCCCATATATAATAATCAAGACGGTAATCATTTCAATTATTCCTTCAAATGTTACTCCGATGGCTCCATGAATTAAAATGCACATAATAGCACAAAAAATCGCACCCCAATTAAGCCATTTTGAATTTGTGGGGTATCGCCTGTTTATCTTTTCGCTTATTACTATATAATTAAAGCCCTCAAAAAATCCCCAAGCAGTCGCTGTAATGAGCATGCCGATTACATTTATAGGGAAATCACTTGCCAGAACTTCTTTTGTTGTTAAAACGGTCTGAAACGGTAGATAGCTATTGCTCTGACCTAGAGTATAAGAAAATATTATATTGGGGATAAAGCACAGAACACAAAGCAAGATAGACAAAAACATTCCCTCAGTCTTTAAACCATATGACAAAAAATGTTCTTTTCTAAAAATAGAAACAATTGTAATTCCAAATCCCGCAAGTCCATACTGAAATATTGCAACTAACAAAACACGAGATAATATTGGCAATTCTTCATTTTTTACAATTCCATAAATTTATTTTTGAAATATCATAAATATCCCTAAACTTACGAATGAAACAATCGTAATAATCCAAAGGTCTATATCAAGTTCTTTCTGTTTTTCATTTAGCATGATTTTAGCCACTATATAATCTCCTGTTCAATAAATACTCTTATACTACTCACAAACATCAGTTTGTCACCCACTATTTTCCACAAAAGCCTCCCACCACACAAAATGATGGAATGCTTTAAAGAATTCACCTAAATTCAACAACTCCCTTTTGAACCTACTATTTCAGCTTTTTAGTATCAAAATAGTATCATTTAGAGAAATTTGCTACATCAAAATCGCTGAAACTCATTATTTCCAACTGTTTTGTAGCAGTAACATATTTGCTTCTGCTATTCAAACTCGATAGTTCCAGGCGGTTTAGAAGTAATATCATACATAACTCTATTGACACCTCTAACCTCATTAATAATCCTAGACATGACAGTATTCAATACTTCAAAAGGTATATCAGCAGCCTCTGCCGTCATAAAATCAATAGTATTAACGGCTCTCAATGCAATCGCATAATCATAAGTTCTCTCATCACCCATAACACCTACAGACTGCATATTCGTAAGAGCGGCAAAATACTGTCCAATAGACTTATCTAAGCCGGCATTAGCTATTTCTTCTCTATAAATAGCATCAGCATCCTGTACAATCTTTACTTTTTCAGCAGTAACTTCACCAATAATCCTAATCCCCAATCCGGGTCCAGGGAAAGGCTGTCTGAATACCAGATACTCCGGAATACCTAATTCTAATCCTACTTTTCTAACTTCATCTTTAAAAAGATCTCTTAAAGGTTCAATAATCTCTTTAAAATCAACATAATCAGGTAATCCTCCTACATTATGATGTGATTTAATAACTGCTGATTCACCACCCAATCCTGATTCAACAACATCAGGATAAATAGTGCCTTGTACTAAGAAATCTACCTTTCCTATTTTCTTAGCTTCTTCTTCAAAAACCCTAATAAATTCTTCACCAATAATCTTTCTTTTCCGCTCGGGTTCAGTCACACCTTTTAATTTATTATAATAGCGTTCCTGAGCATTAACTCTAATAAAATTAAGATCATAAGATCCTTTATCCCCAAAAACAGCTTCTACTTCATCACCTTCATTTTTTCTTAATAAACCATGATCAACAAAAACACAAGTCAGCTGTTTCCCAATAGCTTTAGATAATAATACCGCCGCTACTGATGAATCAACACCACCGGAAAGAGCACATAAAACCTTGCCATCTCCAACTATTTCTCTAATCTGCTTAATCTGCTCCTGAGCAAAGTTAGACATAATCCAATCTCCGGAACAGCCACATATATCTAACACAAAATTCTTAATCATTTTTGTTCCTTCTTGTGTATGAAGGACCTCCGGATGAAACTGTATACCATATAATGGCTTATTCTCAGATTCAAAAACAGCAACCGGACAATGAGAAGAATGAGCTACTGATTTAAAACCCTCTCCAAGTCTTGAAATATAATCAAAATGACTCATCCATACAGTAGAATGAGCGGAACATCTTTTTAATAAAGGTGAAGATGTATCAAACTCTACTTCTGTTTTTCCATATTCCCTAAAATCAGCACGTTTGACTTCTCCGCCTAAAAGATGTTGCATAAGCTGTGCTCCATAACACAATCCAAGTACAGGTATACCTAATTCAAATAACTTTTTTGAATATGTGGCAGCTCCTTCCTCATAACAGCTATCCGGTCCTCCTGTTAATATGATTCCTTTAGGATTCATCGCTTTGATTTTATCAACACTCATTTTGTATGAATATATTTCACAATAAACCTGACACTCTCTTACTCGTCTCGCTACAAGCTGATTATATTGTCCGCCAAAGTCAATCACAATTATTAATTCTTTGTTCATAGTGCCTCCTTTTCTCTCTATTTGAAATCTTACACTATCAGCACACTGAATTCAACGTTCTAAAAGACTTCTTTTAAAATGATTGTCTGTTTACGATCAGGCCCTACTGAAAAAATAGTAATCGGGCAATGAACCAGTTCTTCAATACGCCTTATGTAATTTTGACAATTTATAGGAAGTTCTTCAAATGAAGAAACATTTGAAATATCTTCCTTCCAGCCCGGCATTTCTTCATAAACCGGCTTGCATCTTTCTAATTCTTCAACAGTTGAAGGCAATGCATAAATTTTCTGATCATCCAACATATAAGCAGTACATAGCTTTAATGTTTCAATCCCGGATAATACATCTAAAAGCATTAAAGAAATCCCTGTAAGTGAAGACATTCTTCTAGACTGATTAACCACAACCGCATCAAACCATCCTACTCTTCTAGGGCGTTTTGTAACTGTGCCATATTCATGTCCGGCCTCTCTAATAAAATCAGCTAAATTACCATTTATCTCAGTTGGAAAAGCACCTGCTCCAACTCTTGTTGTATAAGCTTTAACAATACCAATAACTTCATTAATATACAATGGACCAATAGAAGCTCCTGCACAAACACCATTAGCTCCCGGATTAGATGAAGTAACAAATGGATATGTTCCATAATCAATATCCAGCATAGCTCCCTGAGCTCCTTCAAACAACACTTTCTTATGATTAAGTAATGCTTCATCTAAAAGTGCTCCGGTATCACATACTAAAGGTTTCATTTTCTTTGCATATTCTTTATACTCTTCAAAGATAGAATCAGCATCTACATTTAGCTGAGGATATAATTGTTTTTTAAATTCTATGACTTGATGTATTCTCTTTTTGAAAATTTCTTCATTTACAAATTCACCTATGCGAATACCACAACGATCATACTTATCTACATAAGCCGGACCTATTCCTCTTCCGGTTGTTCCAATAGCACTCTCACCACGAAGCTTTTCTTCTAAAGCATCTATTTTTATATGATAAGGTAAAATAACATGAGCACGATCAGAAATATGAATCTTTTCAGTATTAATACCTGCATCATTTAAATAGCTTACTTCTTCTAAAAAAGCTTTAGGATTAATAACCATACCATTTCCCATAATAACTTCACCGGCTGTAAAAATACCGCTAGGAATCAGTCTTAAAGCAAATTTCTTGCCTTCATATACAATTGTATGACCGGCATTATTCCCTCCGGAATATCTCACTACAAGGTCTGCTTTCTGAGCAAGATAATCAGTAATCTTTCCTTTTCCTTCATCTCCCCATTGACTTCCAACAACAACAACTCCTGCCATATAATCTTCCTCCTATCTTTATTTCACTATTATTATAAAACTGTGATTGATATAAGTAAAATTAATTAATATAATATATAATATAAGAGGTACTAATATGAATATTAAAATTGACCATTATAAAATATTTAATGAAGCAGCCTCATCTCTCTCTTTTTCAAAAGCTGCCAATCATCTCTATATCACTCAGTCCGCTGTTTCTCAGGCTGTTACACAGTTGGAAAAACAGTTGGATACTGTTCTTTTTATCAGACATGCTAAAGGAGTATCACTTACTAAAGAAGGCTTAATGATGCATGAAAAGATAAAAAGTGCCTTAGATCTTATCAGCAGTGCTGAAAATGAACTCACAAATATGAAAGAATTAAAAAGCGGAGAACTGGTGATTGGAACCGGAGATACCTTGTGTCAGAACTATCTGATGAAGTATCTGGTAAAATTTCAGAAACTCTATCCTCATGTTCATATTAAAGTAGTCAATGGAACAAGCTTTGAAACTATTTCTCTATTAAAAAACAGATCTATCGATCTGGCTTTTATAAATATGCCTATTGATGATGAACAAATCATTTCAATTCCCTGTTTTAAAGTACACGATATCTTTGTATCCGGTACAAAAGATAATCATCTCTATAGCTATCAAGAATTGTCTCAAAAAAAACTGATCATGCTGGAATCATTATCTAATTCAAGAAAATATGTTGATGAATGCTTTAAAAAAGAAGGCATTAGCCTTCTTCCTGAAATGGAGCTTGGTGCTCATGAATTATTAAAAGTATTTGCTTCTTATCAAATGGGCATTTCCTGTGTTATAAAAGAATTTAGTGAAGATTGCCTGAATAAAAGTATCTTTGAATTAAAAATCAATCCCCCGATCCCATCCAGACGGATAGGCTATGCCTATTTATCTTCTTTAAGCCTTCCTCTTGCTGCCAATAAATTCATCGAACTGATTCATAATATTTAAGAAGAGACTGTGTGCCTAAATCCTGATCATCTAAAGAAATGCACATTTTCTTAACATGCTCCAGTATTTCTAATCTTAAATCTTGTGATAAAGCAACCTCATCAGCAATACCCATATCTTTGACAAAATGCTTCATCATAAAGCCAGGTTGAAAATCTCCGGATATTGCCTTTACTGCAACATTAGATAACTGAAAACTTCCTGCTGCACCGGCAGATATTGCTTCCATAACTTGATTTTTATCCAAGCCCATCCTATCTGCATAGCTAATAGCCTCAACAGCTCCTGATAATGCTCCGGCAATCGCAATCTGATTACACATCTTACAATGCTGTCCATTACCGCAAGGTCCTAAATAATAAATATTAGACCCTATTGCTTCAAAAAGAGGATATGCTTTATTAAAGGCATCCTGATCTCCGCCACATAATATAGTCAGCATTCCTTTCTGCGCTCCTATATCACCACCTGTTACCGGTGCATCCAGCATCTGACAGTTTTTCTCTTTTGCTTTATCATATAAAGCTTTAGCAAGATCCGGTGATGAAGTTGTCATATCAATAAGAAGTGTATGATCAACATATTTTAAGACTTTATCATAGACTTCTTTAACATCCTGAGGATAGCCTACCATAGTCATTACGACATCTTTATCTTTAACACAGGCTTTAATACTATCAGCAAATATAGCTCCATCTTTTTCTAAAAGATGGGCTTTTTGCTGAGAACGATTATAAACAGTCACATTAAAGCCTTTCTGCAAAAGATTTCTTACTATTGGCGTACCCATAATGCCGGTGCCAATAAAACCGATCTTATTTAACATAATAAATATAATTCTCTTTACGTTTAGCAGGATTTGGATGCTTATCAGTAAAACCGACAATTAAATGTCCAATACCCTCATAATCTCCGGTAATACCTATTTCTTTTAAGAATTCTTTTCCCTCAGCCGTTTCAAATTCTTCTTTAGCTCGATGAATCCAGCATGATCCTAAGCCAAGCTCATGACATGCCAACATCATATTTCCGATTACTAATGAACCATCATAGATATGAGTAGGAATCGTTTTATCAGCAAGAACAATCATCAGTAAAGGAGCCTGATAAAACGGATCAATATTCACCCCCATAATGGACGCATTCATCTTCGAAAACTTTTTAATCACATCTTTATTTTCTACTACTATAATAATTGGTGATTGTCTGCCCTTACCACTGGCAGCATAGCTACCTGCCTCTACAATCTTTTCTATGAATTCATCAGGAACTGCATCTTCTTTAAAGCTTCTAATGCTTCTTCTTGTTTTTATTGATTCTAATGTGTTCATTTTTATCCTCCTATGCTAAAATCATATTTCTTTCATTCCTATCATTTTCAATGTCTCAATAATATCTATTATACTGTTCCCATCTTTAGAACAATATGAACTGATATACTGTGGCTTGTAATTTAACTGATTTACTTTTCTAATATGATATTTTTCTAGTAATTTGCGATATTTCTTCACATAATATCCTGAATAGAAATATAATTCATTATTACTGATCTTAAAATGATCCTGATTTGTACTTAGAGAAAAGCTGACAGTTCCATCATGAATTAAAATATCCCTATTCATAGAAAAGAAAGCATCCAGCATGGCCTTATTTAGACCGGTTAACTGATAAGTTTTTAAGCCATATGATAAATTTAGCGTAAACTCTTTATTATGATTCAATTCAAGAAAATCACAAATAAACTGTTTAATCTTCAAAATATCTACAATTGCATAGAGATGATCTTCTTTAATCATATAGCCTTCACTTAGATCATTCATATTTTTAATTCCTTTATTATAATTAAACATTTCTATCACCATTCTTATTTTATCACAACTTAAAAGGAAATAGTTAAGAATAATTATTTACTGAACACGTAATGTACGCATAGAGTTTAAGATACAGATAAAGGCAACTCCAACATCAGCAAAAACTGCCCACCACATATCAGCAATACCTAAAGCACCAAATAATAATGTCAAAACTTTAACAGCTAAAGCAAAGATAATATTAACTGATGAAATATGAATTGTTTTTTTGGCGATCCGTTTAAGTAAAGGAAGTTTTCTAAGATCATCATCCATAATCACAATATCAGCAGCTTCAATAGCCGCATCACTGCCCATTGATCCCATTGCAATACCTACATCACATCTAGTAAGCACCGGTGCATCGTTAATACCGTCACCAATAAAAGCAGTCTTATGAGTCTGATTATAAAAAAGCTCTTCTATTTTCTCTACTTTATCCTGAGGCATCAGTTCACTATAATACTCATCAATTCCCAGCTTCTTAGCAACAGCTTCAGCTGATGTATACTGATCACCTGTCAGCATAACAAATCTTTTAATACCTTCCTGCTTAAGACTATCAAGAGATTGTTTTGCTTCATCCTTAACTTCATCAGAAATAATAATAGCCCCTAAATAATTATTATCTGAGGACAGATAAACCACAGATGCTCCCGGTTTATTAATTTCACTAAAAGCAATATGATTATCTTTCATAAAGGAAGCATTGCCTATATGTATTACCTGACCATCTATAATCCCTGAAATACCTTTTCCTGAGATATTTTCAATATGACTTACTAAAGATAAGTCAAGATCCTGATGATAAGCTTTCTTAATACTTTGAGCTATAGGGTGAGTAGACATGTTTTCAGCCAGAGCAGCTAATTTAAGCACTTCATTTTTATCTTTATCACTTATAACATCTATTACTTTAAAAACACCTTTAGTAAGAGTTCCAGTCTTATCACTGATAATCATATCTGTATCATTGATAATTTCTAAATAATTACTACCTTTTACTAAAATTCCATTTCTACCGGCAGCTCCTATTCCGCCAAAAAAAGCTAAAGGTATAGAAATAACCAAAGCACATGGACATGAAATAACAAGGAAAGTACAAGCACGATACATCCATGTCATAAAATCTCTTGTGATTAATGATGGAATAATTGCCAGAAGCAATGCCCCTATAACAACTGCCGGAGTATAATATCTGGCAAATTTTGTAATAAAGGCTTCTGTCTTTGACTTTTTATCAGCTGCATTCTCAACCAGTTCTAATATCTTAGCAACCGTTGAATCATTATAGAGTCTCGTTGTTTTAGCCTTTAATAATCCATCACCATTAATACATCCGGAAATAATTTCTTCACCATATGTCATATGCCGAGGAACTGATTCACCGGTTAAAGCACTTGTATTGATCATAGAATCTCCTTCAATAATAATTCCATCAAGCGGCACTTTTTCTCCCGGCTTAATCACAATAACACTGCCTAATGGAACATCTTCCGGATCCTCTACAATTATCTTTCCATCCATTTCAACATTCGCATATTCCGGTGCAATATCCATCAATTCTGTAATAGAATTCCTCGATTTATTAACAGCATAATCCTGAAACCACTCACCAGTCATATAAAATAGCATAACAGCAGCAGCTTCCCCAAACTCTCCCGTAATAAAAGCTCCAATAGTTGCCAGTGTCATAAGAAATGATTCATTAAAAGGCTGTCTGTTTTTTATTGATAATAATGACTTTCTAATAACATGATGACCGGCTATAAAATAAGGAATAAGATATAATATAAATAAAAGCATCTTGTGATCTAAAATAGAAAAGATATTAAAATGTTCAATAATCTCTAAAACAATAAAGAAACATAATGATACGATAATATCTCTTAAATTCTTTATTTGTCTTTTATTTAAGTTTTTCATATTAAATATAGAATTCACAGTCAGGTTCTACTTTTTTACATGCTTTTATAACATTATCTAATACATCATCAAACATATCATCATCAGCTTCAACAGTCATCTTCTGAGTCATAAAAGTAATCTTTGCTTCTTTAACCCCAGCCACTTTTTTAGCAGCATCTTCCATCTTCTGTGCACATGCTGCACAGTCTACATAAATCTTAAACTTCTTTTTCATAGAACTAATCCTCCTCAATATGTTCTTTACCCATCGCGATAATTGTTTTTACATGATCATCCGCTAAAGAATAATAAACAGCTTTCCCTTCTCTTCTCGCACTGACAAGCTTATTAGTTTTTAATATTCTTAAACTATGAGAAACAGCTGACTGAGTCATATTTAAATCGTCAGTAATTTCAGTCACATTCTTTTCTTTTTTCATTAAGACATATAGAATCTTTAGTCTTGTAGAATCACCAAAAATCTTAAATAAATCAGCCAAATCAGTGATTTCCTCTTCATATTTAATCTCTTCCAATGTTCAGCCTCCTTTCATATGTTTATCTATTCATATGAATATATTATCATATGAATAACAGGAAATCAACTCATATTATAAAAAAAGATGAGATTTATCTCATCATAATTTATCAATAATACGATCTAATGCTTTTTCTATTTGTATATTCTTATTTATTGTTATATCTTTATAAACTCTTCCTTTAGAAATAGTCATAACCGGGTCTTTAAGAGCCTCCAAACGATCTAAAGGATTCTCCCTAGTGACAATCATATCAGCATATTTTCCGCTAGAAAGACTGCCGGTTACACTGCCCAGACCCAACAGCTTGGCATTATTATAAGTTGCACAATATAAAGCAAACTTATTGGAAATATGACAAAAATTTTTAAAATGAATAAGTTCTCTCCAGAAATCATAATGAGTGACATAAAAACCTATTCCGCTACCTATTCCTACAGGAATCTCTTCAAGCATACAAGCTTCTAAACAACTGATAGCTCCTTGGAGAATTGTTTTTGCTTTATGCCTATCCTCTTTATTAAGCCTGGTTTTATCAGCATCTAATAAGTAATCATTAATTAATGGAGATAATCCTGAAATAAGAACTGTATTGGATTGCTTAAATAAGTCTATTGTTTCAACATCCGGAGAAATACCCATATAAAGATAATCAGCATGACATTTAAGAGCTGTTTTCATCATTTCCTGATTTGATGCATAAACTGCTGTTTTTAATGATAATCGATGTGCTTCACTAAT
Source organism: Eggerthia catenaformis OT 569 = DSM 20559 (assembly GCF_000340375.1). Lineage (GTDB taxonomy): Bacteria > Bacillota_I > Bacilli_A > Erysipelotrichales > Coprobacillaceae > Eggerthia > Eggerthia catenaformis. The sequence continues at coordinate 149,203 of NZ_KB446647.1, read as the reverse complement.
AATAGATGATAACAAGCTGCCTGGCATCTGATGATGATGAAATATATCATCTGTTGCCATAATAGAAACAACATCATTCTTATTGATATATGCCTGACTGACTGCATCACCGGCTTCTTCATCATTACTGACCATCATACATAGATCAGATAAATAGCTTTCTTTAAAGCCGATAGGCTGATTTGCAGCAATAACTCTCGGTCCATCCATCAGTTCTTTATCTATATAGCTATTCATCACACTATCCATATTCTGATAGCTTCCCATACTTAAAACTGTGGTTACGCCACTATAAAGCTGTTTAAGAAGTTCTTTCTTATATATTTTTTTAATTTTATTAACTTTCATAAACTCCGGTAAAGACAATAATCTGGAAGTTCTTGATTTGCCATCGAAACCAAACGAAGAAGACATATTAATCAATCCCGGCATAATATAATTTCCATGCAGATTGATAACCTCGTAATCCTGAAATGAAGAACTGTTTTCATCAGTAATAGACTCAATACGATCATCATATGTTAAAATAGCCTGATGATAGCGCGGTTTCATATTTCTTGTGCCATCAAGAATTATTCCATTGATAAAAGCATACTTCATTAGTGATTCCTCCATTTCCAACTATATCATATCAAATTTTATTTTACTTGAGAAGCCTAAGCATTTTCCATTCTCATAATACACATAATCATTTCCCCAAATAAAATATATTCCTGCATATTATCAATTTTTTTAATAACCGGTATGTATTCGTCAGGTATATAACGGCTCATTTCCTCTTTTAAATCATCAATACTGGGGACATTGGAACAATAATAAGCAATTAGATCAGGCCCTAGTATTGAAATAATAGAAACCAGAGTCTTAGCAACTATTTCCGTGGATCCTTCAATTGTCTTTGCAAGCTCCTCAGTACTTTTACTATAATTGAGTGGCAGATACTGTACTTCACCGGCAATATTCTGTCGTCCTTTTACTATCTGACCTTTAAAAATATTTCCCACTCCGCCAATTTTATTGCCTTTAGGTAAAAAATAGAAAGACATCGTATCATAACCGGTATTAACAGCATATATTCCTGAAACAATCGCATTCACATCATTATCTAAAGAAAAGGAAATATTTGGATGTTTATTCCTTAAATATCCAACAACATCACAATGATCAAAGCCTTCACCTAACATAGTCAAATGTCCTCCTTGAATAATACCCGGCATCGCAATTCCTACTATCTTTAAATCAGGATGCTCTAACAGACATAAATTAACAATATCATTATAATCATGAATATCAATATTAGGCTTAATCATTTCACCATTTGTAAGAATCTCTTCCTGCTGATAAACACGATAGACAATATGAGCATGAATTCTGGATTTTAAAACACCGATAGAAAGAATTTTCTCCGGATAATTAATATTCACTTTCAGCTGTAAAAGAGGCACTTCAGGAATATCTTTTTTTAAAGCAAGCTCAATTTGTTTAAATATAGCACCACAGTCATATTGAGCAAAAACGTGCGGAGCGATAGCTTCTACAGGGACACGATGTAAAACTGATTGAATATAAGCCTGCTGATAAGCAATCTGAGGAGCAAGCAAGATAACATCATAATCATTTCCCTGATCAGCAAGCTCATTAAAAGAAACAGCTGAAAACTCATAATCCAACATGATAGTCCTTGCAGCATCATTTAATGATTCAGCAAAAAACGATGTTGTCAGCCCGCTTGTACAGCTTAATAGAATTCTTAATTTCTTACGTTCTTGAGCATGAATCATTGTATTAACAAGTTCATGAAATAATCCGGCAGCATGCTTTAAAGTCTGCATTTGAAAATGCAAATAAAAATCTACTGATCCGGTTTGTCTATTTTCTAATACCAATTCAATAACATTATTTTTATGAAAAGCAGCCTTTCCAAAAGAACGTTCTGTTTCTAAATAGATCTCTTCCTCATCACCAGATGTTTTTAAAGACATCTTGCATCCTTTAATAGACTGACACAAAATCCATTGCTTAAAAATCAAAGTATGAATATCTCTTAAAAAATCATCCATCATTCTGTCTCCCATATAAAACTATTTTATCATTTGATAGATATTATTTCTACACATCTTTAAAATATCATGAATTTCTTATATAATATCTTTGGTGATTAATATGACTCTACAACAACTAAAATATGTCGTAACAATTGCAGCCAAAGGAACTCTCAGTGAAGCTGCCAAATATTTATATATGTCTCAACCTTCACTGACCGGAGCAATTAGAGAATTAGAGAAAGAACTGGGCATCAGCATTTTTAGACGTACAAATAGAGGTGTTCTCCTAACACCTCAGGGAGAAGAATTTCTTGGCTATGCCAGAGCAGTCTTAGAACAGGCAGAATTGATTGAAGAAAAATATATTAGTAAGATAAAAGGAAAGAAAACATTTGCGGTTTCAACACAGCATTATTCATTTGCAGTAGAAGCTTTTGTAGAATTATTAAACAGATATGGTGAAAGTGAATATGATTTTCGTATTAGGGAAACACAGACCTATACTTTAATAGAAGATGTGGCTAAGTTAAGAAGTGAGATAGGGATTTTATATCTTAATACTTTTAACCAGACTGTCATCAATCGTACATTAAAAGAGAATAATCTGACATTCCACTCACTCTTTAAAGCTAAACCTCATGTTTTTTTATCTAAAACATCACCTCTTGCCGATAAGTCCTTTATCACACTTAATGATTTAAAAGACTACCCTCGCTTATCTTATGAACAGGGAGAACGTAATAGCTTTTATTTTTCTGAAGAAATACTTTCTACATTAGAGAGTAAAAAGAATATTGTAGTTTCAGACAGGGCAACTCTTTTTAATCTTCTGATAGGACTTAATGGCTATACTTTTTGTAGTGGTGTAATTAATCAGGAACTGAATGGTCCTAATATTATTGCAGTTCCCTTAGATGTTGATGATTATATGGAAATTGGCTATTTAACACATAATCAAACTATTCTTTCAAAGCTTGCTGATGAATATATTGATATGCTTAAATTAAAATCTCATGAACAATGAGATTTTTTATTATAGTCTATCATTATTACAAGAGATAAGATATTGTCGGAAGATTTTTAAAACCTAAAATTTTAAAAGAAGCAAGATTAAAATATAAGAATCATAAACTAACAAAAGAGGAATGCACTGATATTGAAAACAAATGTATTAATGATTTAATAAAAAAAGAAAATGTAAGTAAATATTACTTGGAATTTGATGATGAAAGATCAGGAGGATTTGAACCTTTAAAATATGTTTCAGAAAATAAGGAAGTTGTTTTAGATCATATAATCATTAAACATGCTTTTCTAGAAAAAAAGAAACGATCATTAAACGGATTAAAGAAGCAGTCAGTGTATTCATCATTATCTCCTCAATGCGGCTTTGCTAGCTGTAAAATAGGCAACAAACTAACAAAGCCGCAGCAATAGAAAAAAATTCAGCTGCTTAAAGAAATCGCAGAAGAAATCTGAAACTAACTATTTTTTAAATATTTATAAAGTTCTAACATCAAACGATTAGTAACCGATATCATAGAGAGTTTATAGTCTCCTAAAGTGTGGACTGTAAACTCTTTTTCTCTATTAATCATAAAAGATATACAATCACCTAATCTTTGATGCTCTACTTTGCTTTCTACAAAAAGATGAGCTTTCTTATCTAAATATGGCTTAAAAAGATTAGGAACTATTTCTCCAGAAATATATATTTTAGGCATAATCTCAAAAAGTGCTTGCTGTATACTGCAAGAGTCAAGCAGATATCCTTTAAGACGGCAAGATATCTCCTTTTTATAATAAGCCATTTTATGATCAGCTTCTATTCTGCTTTTAGCCTTAACAGCTATTCTAATACGCACCTGCCCTTCACCGGCATACATTGCAAGTGTTACATCTTTCTGACTATTTTGCAAATCAGAAAGCTTATCATCAACAATGCTTTCTCCAAGTCCCATTTCTAAAAAATCATAAGTATAAAGCCGGTATTGACAATATTTCTTTAAAAAATCTTTCAAAGCATGATCAGCAACATATTTAAGTTCTTTTGGAGGTCCGGGAAGGTTAATAATCATTTTATTATCTTTACTCATCACACATCCATTAGCAGTTCCTAGCGGATTCTCTAAAATATAGGCATCTTTTGGAAAATAAGCCTGTTTAAAATTATTATCAGTTAAGACATTCCTCTGAGAAACAAACATTACTTTCTCTCTTATCTTAGTAGCCTCTTCCTTTATATAATCCATTTCTAAACCAAGATACCCGGCACTTAATTCTTTAGTCAAATCATCCTGAGTAGGACCTAATCCTCCTGTTGTGATAACACAATCAGCACCTCTTTCAAAAGCTAATGTCAGACTATTTTTAATCCTTAAAGGATTGTCCCCTACAACAGTTGTATAAAATACATCTAAGCCTAATTCTTTACATAACTTTAATAAATATACAGCATTTGTATTGACTATTTCTCCTAATAGCAACTCTGTTCCTACATTCATTATTTCTACTGTCATCCTATTCTCCCTTCCTGAAATGCATCTAAAAAAGAAAGAATCAAATTATAAATTTGATTCTTCCATGATTTTTTCAATATTTATTTCAATTCTTTTACCTATAGAAATAATAAAATCTAACTCTTTATCTGTAAATCCTTCCAGCATTTCATGTGTCGTAGCATCAACAATATCTAAAGCTTTAAGAAGTTCTTTCTTTCCTTTAGCAGTTACTGATAGTCTAAATTTTCTTCTATCTTTCTTGTCAGTTGTACGTTTAACATAGCCAATTGTTTCTAAACGCTTAATTCTGACTGAAAGTGTTGCTTCAGAAACAAACAATAAATCAGCCAGTCTTTTCTGTGTGCAACTCTTCTCTTCTGTTAAAGTATATAAAAGCTGGCTTTGTTCACGAGAAATTGGAAAATCCTTAAGTTTCTCTTTAATAATCCCAGACATCTGTTTTTTTGCGAATGCAATTGTGTTAATAGCTTCTTGTACCTTATCCATATTATTATCCCCACTTTTCTAAATATACTAAAAATTATATTCATAAATTGAAATAAGTCAATATATTTAACCTTTTTTACAAAATATTTTTATAATGAAAAACCTTTTTTCCACTCACATAATCGCTTACAGTCTCCCCATGACCTCTTAAACAATACTTGTAAGTTACTAGTCCATCCAGACCAACAGGACCTCTGGCATGAAGCTTGCCGGTAGAAATACCTACCTCGGCTCCAAATCCATATCTAAAACCGTCAGCAAACCTTGTCGAAGCATTTAAATAAACACCTGCGGAATCTACATGCTTAATAAAATAATCCGCTGTTTCCTTATTTTCTGTAATAATAGAATCAGTATGATGAGAGCCATAGTTATTTATATGTATAACAGCTTCTCTGACATTTTCAACAATCTTTAAAGAAACCATCAAATCTAAATATTCCTTATGATAATCTTCTACTAATTCTATCGGAATAATTGTATTAACCTCTTTATCACCAAAAAGCTTAATTCCTAATTTATCAAACTCTTTTTTAATCATCGGTAAAACAGTAGTTGCTTTACTGCGATTAATAAGTATTGTCTCTACAGAATTACAAGCTGCAGAATACTGAGTTTTAGCATCAATAAGAATTGGCATAAGAAGGTCATTATTATAATCTTTATCAATATAGATATGGCATACTCCATCAGCATGTCCCATGACCGGTATCCTTGTATGATTCATAATATATTGGACAAACTGATTAGAACCTCTAGGAATAAGTAAATCCACATCCTTATCACACTCTAATAATTCATCTATCTCACTATGTTCAGTAACTTGCATCATACTTCCTTCCGGAAATCCTCCTTCAATAGCACTTTGATACAATAAATCAAATAAGATTTTATTGGTATGTGCCGTCTCCTTTCCACCCTTTAAGATTGCTGCATTCCCGCTTTTTATACATAATGAAGAAATCTGTATTAAAGCATCCGGTCTTGCTTCAAAAATAACGCCTATTACACCAATAGGAACACTTATTTTTTCTAAAACAAAATCTTTATCCAGTTCTCTTTTTAAAAGAGTTTTATTTAATGGATCTTCTAATTCAATCAGCTGTCTTATACCCGCAACAGTACTCTCTAATTTATCTATATCAAATTTTAATCTTTTTATAATAGCTGACGAAAGACCGGAAGCTTGATCTAAATCTTTCTGATTCTCCTTAAATATTCTATCCTTACTGGTTTCTAATTTCTCAATAATATTAGCTAATATCGTATTTCTAGTCTTTTCACTTGTATCATTAATCATTGATGATACTTCTTTAATTCTTTTTACCTGTTCTTTTATCTTCATTTATTACCTCTATTAATATACATATTATTAGCATGTATCACTTCATCATAATCTTTATAATTTAATACATTTTCTATCTCACTTGTCTTTAATCCCTTAATAAGCTTAATCTCATCACTTGAATAATTAACAAGACCTTTAGCGATTAGATGATTATCACTATCTATAATATTAACTGCCTGACCATTAAAAAACCGACCGGAAACATCAATAATCCCTTTAGGAAGCAGGCTTGTATGTTTTAATAAAGCCTCTTTACATCCTTCATCAACAATAATAGATCCTTTAGCCTTTGTACGATAAGCCAGCCAATGCATTTTAGCATTCAAACGCTGACTGGCATTAAACCATGTTCCTTCATGATCTAATGCATTTAAAATACTATCTTCTTTATGACTGTTAACTATACACATATGACATCCATAATCATTAACCATTTTGGCCGCTTTTATTTTAGTTGCCATGCCTCCTGTACCAATATGACTTGTACCTTCATCGGCATAACTAATAATCTTTTCATCTACAAACTCTACATAATCTAAAAACAAAGCATTCTGATGAGTATGAGGATTTGCGGTATAAAGCCCATCTATATCACTAACAAGAATTAAAAGCTGTGCATCTGCCGCCGGAACAATAAGAGCACTTAAGGTATCATTATCACCAAATTTAATTTCTTCAACAGCTAAAGCATCATTTTCATTGATAATAGGAACAACATCATAATCAAGTAAAGCATGTAAAGTATAAGAAAGATTCTTAAGTCTTTGACGATCATCAAAATCATCATGATTTAATAGAACCTGTGCACATCTCATATTAAAAATCTGAAAGACTTCTTCATAGATCTGCATCAGATGAGCCTGTCCAATCGCAGCTAAAGCCTGCTTTTCAGGTAAAGTTTTTGGCTTTTTATCAAGTCCAAGTTCTCCCATTCCGGCAGCAATAGCCCCTGATGAAACCAATACAACAGTATATCCCTGCCTTTTTAATTTAGAAATCTGCAAAACAAGCTGTAATATCTTTTCTTTATTAATTTGCCCATTATCATCACATAATGATGTAGACCCGGCTTTAACCACTATTCTCTTAATATCTTTGATATTTCTCATAACTTTCACCTGCTTTTTACCATTATAAAGATTTAATTCTTTAATGTCTATTAAAAAAGAAGTCCTTAGACTTCTTAAATGCTTTTATGCTTGATTTCATCTTTTATTAAAGAAACAAATTCATCATAAGAAACAGTCGTCTGTTTTTGTTGTCCATACTGTCTATATGTTACTGTTCCTTCATCTCTTTCACTATTACCTAAGACAAGTTCATAAGGAATCTTTCTCATCTGAGCTTCTCTGATACGATAGCCAAGCTTTTCATCACGATTATCCAATTCCACTCTGAAGCCTTCTTTTCTTAAATCATCTAAAACTTTCCGAGCATATTCCTGATGATATTTATTATTAACCGGCAATACGATAATCTGTTTTGGAGAGAGCCATAAAGGAAGATTCCCTTTTGTTTCCTCTAAAAGAAATGCAATAAAACGATCTAATGATCCTAAGATAGCCCTATGAATAACAACAGGTCTAACCTTTTCACCATTCTCATCTACATAAGTTAATTCAAAGCGCTCAGGAAGCTGATAATCAAGCTGAATAGTAGATAAAGTAACATCATGTCCAATAGCACTCTTAACCTGTACATCAAGCTTAGGTCCATAAAAAGCAGCTTCTCCCTTTGCTTCATAATAATTAACTCCCATTTCTTCTAAAACATGTCTTAATTCAGCCTCACTCTTTTCCCAGAGATCATCATTGCCAAAATATTTTTCTTTATCTTCCGAATCTCTTAAAGATAATCTAAATTCATAATCTTTAAAGCCAAAATCCTTATACACATCTAAAATCAATGCGGCAACAGCCTTAAATTCAGAAGCAATCTGGTCAGGACGACAGAAAATATGGGAATCATTCTGAGTAAAAGCTCGTGTCCTTTCAATACCTGTTAAAGCTCCTGATGCTTCAAATCTAAAGTCATTCGCAACCTCTGCCAGTCTTATCGGCAGATCACGATATGAATGAAGAGAGTTCTTATAAATCACCATATGATGAGGACAATTCATAGGTCTTAATACAAAAGCTTCCTCATCCACTTCCATTGGCGGAAACATATCTTCTTTATAATGATCCCAATGTCCGGATGTTTTATATAATTTAACATTACCAAGTGATGGTGTCATAACATGCCGGTATCCTAATGCTACTTCTTTATCAGTAATATAGTCGGATAATAAACGTCTAACAGTAAACCCATTAGGCAGCCACATAGGAAGTCCTCTTCCTACAAGATCAGCAAACATAAAAATTCCCATCTCTTTTCCCAGCTTACGATGATCTCTTTGCTTAGCTTCTTCCAGAAAATTTAAATGTTCTTCTAATTCTTCTTTTGTTGGGAAACATACTCCATAAATTCTCTGTAAGACTTTATTATTTTTATCGCCTTTCCAGTAAGCACCGGAATGTTTAATTAATTTAAAATTCTTACATAACTTAACTGTTTCAACATGAGGACCTCTGCAAAGATCAGTAAAATCACCCTGAGAATAAACAGAAATCACTGTCCCCTCCTCAAAATGATTAATAAGATCTATCTTATATTCATCATCTTTAAATTTTTCTAAGGCTTCTTCTTTAGTGATTTCTGATCTAATGATACGCTTCCCGTCTTTACATATCTTTTTCATTTCTTTTTCTATCTTAGGAAGATCTTCTTCAGAAATTGTCTTATCACCTAAATCAATATCATAATAAAATCCTTCTTCTACAACCGGTCCTACCCAGAACTTTGCCTGTGGATATAAATGCTTCACTGCCTGTGCCATTACATGTGCACAGGAATGATTCAATGTATTTAATTCTTTCTCATTTAAAAAATCTCTCATATTCCCTCCTATATTAAAAGAGTCCTCCGCCAAAGGACGAAAGGACTCGTGGTACCACCTTTATTTGTTACTATGTAACCTCATATCTCGTAACGTGAGTATCCGGAGATCTCTTTCGAGCTCAGCTAACAGGGAGTATCTTTTGTTTCCTATCAGAAGTTTTCACCAACCACTTCTTCTCTAAAGATATTTCATCAAAGACATATCCTGAATCATCGCTTTTATTTATGTATTCATTTTTACACTTAACCGCTTTTTTGTCAAGCAAATACAAAATAATTAACAGATAGTTATGTTTTCACTAAAATGATTTCATAATAACACTGATTTTATTGATTTTATTGATATTATTTAGTATCATAAAAATATATTTAGTATATGAAAGGAGTGTTTTTATGGGAGAGTACATTAAATTAATTGGTATTCTTATTATTGTTTTAGGGTTTGCCTTAAAGCTGGATGTACTTGCAGTTGTTATTTGTGCGGCAGTTGTTACCGGACTAATATCAGGCATGGATATTGCTACAATTTTGACAACTTTAGGTCAAGCCTTCGTTTCACAGAGACTGATGTCTATTTTTCTGATCATGTTTCCTGTTATTGCGATTTTGGAAAGATATGGACTTAAAGAAAGAGCTGCTTATTTAATCGGCAAGCTGAAAAATGCATCTGCCGGTGTCGTTCTTACACTTTATACAGTGATCCGTTTTATTGCGTCAGCTTTCAATGTCAGATTAGGTGGACATATTCAGTTTATTCGTCCTTTAATTCTGCCTATGTCTTTGGCTGCCAGTGAAAATAAAAAAGGTGATAAATTAAATGAAGAGGAATTAGAACAGCTTAAAGGAATTAACGGTGCGATTGAAAACTATGCTAATTTCTATGGACAAAACTGTTTTCCGGCTGCTTCAGGTGTTGTATTAATTCAAGGAACACTTGTCAGCCTTGGTTACACTAAAGTTACATTGCAAAGCATTGCAGCTTCAAGTTTTGCAATCTTCTTTGTTGCTTTAATTCTCACTATCGGTCAAATTGCTTTGATTGATCGTAAACTTAAGAAAGGAGCTAAAAAATAATGGATAATTTCTTAACAAATATATTACCGGAAATTGCATATGCTCTTTGTGGATTGGTATGTTTTAATACTGCTTATCGTGGTCTTAAAAATGAAGAAGCAAAATATGGAACAACTGTCTTTTGGGGTCTTCTGGGCATAATCTTTATGTTCGGTAAAATCATTCCCCCTTTAATTGTTGGTATTATTATTGTGGTTATGGGTATTCTTACACTCACAAAACAAGTAAAAATGGGTGTATTTGCTGATGTCAGTCAAGAAGAGAAAGTAGCACAAAGTAAACGTGTTGGAAATAAAATCTTTATTCCCGCTGTTGCGATTGGATTATTTGCTTTCTTATTATCACTCATTAAATATAAAGGCTACTCAGCTGCTGCTAAAAAGATTACAAACCTTTCCTTAAATGGTGCTGTTTTAGTTGGCGGTGCTTCATTAATTGCTTTAGGACTTGCGATTATCATCTGTCGTCCAAAAGTAAATGAGACAAGAGAAAATACTTCTCGTTTGTTAATGCAGGTTGGTGCTTCCTGTCTATTACCACAGCTTCTTGCAGCATTAGGTACAGTACTGCAAAAAGCCGGTGTTGGAGAAGTCATTTCAAAAACCATCCTTCACATTATCCCTAATCCAAGTATCACTGTAGGTGTTATCATTTATGTATTAGGTATGGTCATCTTTACTATTATCATGGGAAATGCATTTTCTGCTTTTACTGTTATTACTATTGGTATTGGTGCTCCATTTGTTATTGCAAAAGGAGGTAATCCTGCTATTATCGGTGCATTAGGTATGACAGCCGGATATTGTGGTACATTATTAACACCAATGGCTGCCAACTTCAATATTGTTCCTTGTGCAATCTTAGAAACTAAAGATCAGAAATGGGGAATGATTAAGACGCAGTGGCCTATTTCATTATTGTTAATAGTAGCTCACATTATCTTAATGCTGACTATTGGATTTAATTAGGAGGTATAATAATGAAGATATTAGTTACCGGTTTTGATCCCTTTAATGGCGAATCAATCAATCCGGCTATTGAGTCAGTGAAAAGACTTCCTGATACGATAGCCGGTGCAGAAATCATAAAACTGGAAATTCCAACTGTATGTCATAAATCACTGCGTGTCATTAAAGAAGCAATTACTAAATACAATCCGGATATTATTCTATCTATTGGACAGGCAGGCGGACGTCCTGATATTACTGTTGAAAGAATAGGTATTAATATTGATGATTGCCGGATTCCTGATAATGATGGTCAGCAGATTATTGATGAACCTATTTTCCCTGATGGTCCGGCCGCTTACTTTTCAGCACTGCCAATAAAGGCGATAGTAGCAGAAATACAGAAAAAAAATATTCCTGCATCTGTCTCAAATACAGCCGGAACATTTGTATGTAATCATGTTTTATATGGTGTACGTCACATCTGTGAGACTGAATTTTCTGGTAAAAGAAGCGGATTTATTCATATTCCGTTCCTTCCTGAACAGGTTATTAATAAAAAAAATATGCCTAGCATGTCTTTAGATACAATTGTGAAAGCTCTTACTGTAGCTATCAAAGCAATTGTAGAATATAAGGATGATATTAAAGTAACTGGCGGTGCAACTCATTAATGAGAGTTTTTGTCTATGGTACTCTAAGAAAAAATCAGTATAACTACAACACCTACTATAAAGATAAGTCTCAATTTATTAGCTATGGTTATATTAAAGGCACATTATATAGCTTAAAAGATGCGATATATCCTGCTTTTATTGAAGAAGGTAACACTCTTGTACTAGGTGAAATATATGAACTGGAAGCCACTACTTCCAGCCGGGCAGATACCATGGAAGGATATATTTCAAAAGGAAATATTAATAATGAATATAATAAAACAATTTTACCTATTTATGATATTGGTGGAAAGGTTATTGATAGATTGCCTGTTTATACATTCAATATTTCTAATCCGATACATAAACAGAGATTAAAAGACATCATTCCTTCCGGTGATTATATTGATTATTTAAACAAAAAGAATTGATTTATTTCAATTCTTTTTCACTTGCCTGATTATCAAAAATGACTATAATACAATCATGGAGAAAAATATGTATTGTATAAACTGTGGCACTCAATTAATCACAAAAACAGACGGTATCGATGGTCAAGTTCCTTACTGTCCTCATTGTCATAAATTTCAATATCCCCCATTTAATAGTGCTATTAGCACAGTAATTCTATCACCGGATTTAAAAAAAATATTGTTAATTAAGCAATATGGAAGAAAAGATAATATCCTTGTTGCCGGTTATGTCACTAAAGGAGAAAATCTTGAAACAACCTTAAAAAGAGAAATTAAAGAAGAAGTTAATCTGGAAATAAAGAATTACCTTTATAATGATAACCAATACTATGCCCCTTCCAATACTCTGATTACTAATTTTATTGTAATTAGTAAAAATACAAATATCAGACTTACCAATGAAGTAGATGACGCTCAATGGTATCCTATTGATGAAGCTCTCAAAGTTATTAAGCCTCAATCTCTAGCTTCCTATTTTTTAAATAAAGCAGTTAATAAAATCAAGAATATTCGTTAAATTATAAATAATATGTATATTATTCAATTATATAATACAGTAAAATAAAAAGAGGATTGAATCCTCTTTTTATTTTACTGTAATTAATTCTAAATAATTGGTCTGTCCAACAACACCCGGTGTACCGCCGGTAACCAGAACTTTCTCACCAATAAGAATACCGCTTTCTCTCGCTAATACATTAGCTAAATTAACAAGTCCTTCTTTAGATTTCATTTCCTTAGCAAGAACCGGATGAACACCCCAAGACAAAGCAAGAAGTTTAACTGTCTTTTCAAATGGAGTTGCTGCAATGATCGGACATTCAGGCTTATAACGTGACATACGTTTAGCAGTACCGCCTGTTTCAGTAAATGCAATAATTGCAGCTACTTTAAAATTATTAGCAATTTCAGCAACAGACATACAGATAGCCTCGCTTGTATTGTCATCAGATGTTTTAATAGCAAATCTTAACAAATTACTGTAATCAAGCTGTTCTTCTGTCTTTTTAGCAATCTTAGTCATAGTCATAACAGCTTCTTCAGGATACTTACCCTGTGCCGACTCACCGGAAAGCATAATAGCATCTGTTCCATCAAAAATAGCATTAGCAACGTCTGATACCTCAGCTCGTGTAGGCCTAGGATTTTCCTGCATAGATTCAAGCATTTGTGTTGCTGTAATAACAATCTTACCGGCAGCATTACATTTTTTAATGATTTCTTTTTGAATACCGGGAACATCTTCAGCAGGTACTTCAACACCTAAATCACCGCGAGCAACCATAATACCATCGGATACTTCAATAATTGCATCCATATTGCCTACAGCCTCTACTGATTCGATCTTTGATAATACCTGAATATTCGGCTTACCGCATTCAACAAGCAGTTTTTTAATATCCAGTACATCTTGTGGTCTTCTGACAAAAGATGCGGCAATAAAATCAACATCCATTTCACAGCCAAACTTGATATCATTAATATCCTTTTCAGATAAGAATTCAAAAGCAAGAATAGCTCCCGGAACATTAATACCGCGAGTATTTTTTACTTTACCATCATTAGCTGCAATACAATAGATTTCTTTATTTTCTACATGATCAATCTGTAAAGCCACCTGACCATCATTAACTAAAATAAATCCGCCCGGTTTAACATCACGATATAATTCTTTATAAGAAATTGTAAAGCGATCAGAAGTTCCTATAATATCTTCAGTTGTAATAATACATAGCTGACCTTTTTTAAATTCAGCTACCCCATTCTCAAATTCACCGGTTCTAACCTCCGGTCCTTTTGTATCAAGCATAACCGCAACATTAGTTCTTAATTCTTTATTAATTCTTCTGATTTTCTCCATTTTTGCAGCATGTTCTTCATAATTACCATGAGAAAAATTACATCTCATAACATTCATACCGGCTTTAATGAGTTTTCTCAGCATCTCTTCATTATCGCTGGCAGGTCCAATAGTACAAACAATTTTTGTTTTCTTTTTCTTTTCTTTTAACAATTTAAAATCCCCCTCTGTTTCTTAACGAAGTTTTAACACATCGTTATAAATACCCTGATTAACCGCTCTCTTGTTTTCAAATATTTCCAGCATAGGAACAGCCACGATCTCACCCTTTTGTTCAGCAATAGCTAATGCTCCCTTGCCTTCTTCTAAAAGTTCAACCGCCTTAATACCCATTCGTGAAGCAAGTACACGATCTCTGGCACTTGGACGCCCGCCACGCTGTAAATGTCCGAGAACATTAGCACGTGTTTCAAATCCGGTTGCCGATTCAATTCTCTTAGCTAGTTCATCAACATTTGTAACATGTTCTGTTATAACTACAATTGCATGCTTTTTATCACTGGCTTTAGATAACCTTAATGTTTCAATCACTTTCTGCTCATCAAATCCGGTCTCACTGGTAATCACAATTTCAGCTCCACAAGCAAGACCGGCATTAACAGCTAAATCACCGCAGGTTCTGCCCATAACCTCAAGAATTGTACATCTCTGATGTGATCCCGAAGTATCCCGCAAACGATCCAATGCTTCTACAATAGTATTAAGACATGTATCAAATCCTACCGTATAATCAGTTAATGGAATATCATTATCAATAGTACCCGGAATACCAATACAGTTAACTCCCATTTTTGTCAGTTCCACTGCCCCATGATAGCTTCCATCTCCGCCAATCACAACTAAAGCTTCAATTCCTACCGCTTTCATCTGCTCAATCGCTTCAGCTCTGATAGATGGATCTTTAAATTCAGGGAAACGTGCTGATTTTAAAATTGTTCCACCAACATTAATGATATTACGTGTTGAATGCCTATTGAACTTATAAAACTGCCCATCATGAAGACCTTTATAGCCAAGCATGACACCATAGATATCAATCCCTTTGTTTAAACAAGTTCTTGCAACAGATCGAACGGCAGCATTCATGCCCGGTGCATCTCCCCCGGATGTTAGAACACCTATACTTTTAACCATATTATTCACCTCTTGATCTTAATCTCTGACAATATTTTATCATAAATTCCATGTCATTTCTAGAATTCATAAAAAAGTTATAAATAAAATCAAAAAATTATATTTTTTTAACATAAAGTATTAAATACCGTTATTTTATATTTATCAAGTAAAACTTAATAATGTAATAATTTAATTTTTAATCCAAGATGATTTCATCAGACATACCGATTACCTTACCGGCTATTTTCCTAGCTCTCATTTGATCTGTTTTATCTCTTAAACGGATTGTATAAACATTCTGTAATTCATCAATTGAAAATGATGAAGTAAAAAAAGTAGGTAATTCATTAATTGCACGATAAGTCAATAAAGTTAATAATATTTCATCTCTTGACCATCCGCCAACATTTTCATCTCCTAATCCGTCTATTAATAGATAAGGAATATCTAATATCTGCTTTAAATAAGATTCAGCACTTGTCTGACTAAAACTTGCCTTCATGTCATATAACAAGGTCGGAAAATTACATATTCCTGTTTTATACCCTTTACTTGCAAGAGCATTCATTAATGAAGCTCCTGTTAAAGTAGCACGACTGGAATCCTCATCATAAAAATAAAAGCCATGAGTTACAGGATGATCTAAATAGCCTAATATTTTTTTTAGCTTAATTAAAGAATCTTTATCTTCTTGTAAGCCTTTTTTCCATAAAACTGTTTCTTCAAGTTTTGTAAGAGCAATCTTATCAGATAAATTATTAAAAACAAATTTTGTTAAAATAGTATGATCTTTCTCTCTTATTTTACCATAACGACAAAAAGAAAGCGTTGTTGTCACTGTCCCATCATAATGTAGCGTTTCACATAATCCTTTAGAAATCTTAGGACAATAGTCTAGTCCCTGGCAATGACTACAAAGTTTCTTATCTTCATAATAATTAAGGAACACACTCCAGTATCTGCTCATTGTTTGATAATCAATATGATTAATCTGTAAGAAATTTTTAATATCCGGATCTTTAGAAAGTTCATATAAACTTTCTTTTTTGATTTTCTCCAAATCTACATTTATTTTTATTTTATCTTTAACTTTAATCATATCTATCACCTTTTAAACGATTAAGAATATCAGAAAGATCCTGATCATCAGCAGGCTCCTGTACCCTCTTTTTCTTTTGAACAGTTATCTCACTTGGTTTCTTATGAATCAGCGTTGCTTCATAAGCCTCTTTTACTGTCTTAATATGCTTTCTTGCCCAGGATGCTCCTATTGTTTCACAATAAGAACGACTTAGAATATCATTATTCTTTCCTAAAACATATTCAATTAATAAATTAACAACACCCGGATTAAGCCCTAACTGAGTCATTAATGTCTCAGCAATAGAAAGATCATGAACAGAAGGCTCTCCACCTCCCTGCTTATGTTTTAAAAGCTCATAAGGACTTATTTTTTCTAAATACTGAAGATGTAAAGATAAAGAATCATTACCATAAACTTCTTTATCTTTTTCAGCCTGTTTTAAATAAACTGCAGTCATTTTATCAGTACTATTCATATTATAAAAAGAGAGACACTTTTCTTTAAATACTTTACGATCAAACTTATTATCTTCAATACTCTCTCTTACTAATGAAGCTAAAGTTAGATTATCAACATTATATAAAACAGCAAGCTGTTTTATATAAGTAATATGAGGACTTATAACACGATGAGATATCTGATAATCTTTCATCGCTTCTTCAAATAAGCTTAAATCATATTCTGTTTCAAAAGATGCTTCCTTATAATTTAAGAAATTTGATTTTAATTCTAATGGAACAGATTGCTCCAAATTAAAAGTAAATACATCAGAAAATTTTGCAGTAACCTCCTCATATTCTCTCTTATTTTCACCGGCAAGGCGAAAATAATTCTTTGTTTTTTCAAATTCTTCATTCCCCAGTGTCTGCTTAAGTAAAGTCACTAAAATTTGATTCCTAAAGAAAGTAGGTAATGTAAGAGGTGATATCAAACGATAAAGGTAAGCAGATAAGCCCTCTTGCTGCTTAACATAACTTTTTAGTAATCCAATAGCTTCCAGTTTTTTTAAATTCTCTTCAAGCTCTTCTAAAGACATATGCATAATAGTTAGCAATCTTGATAACAGACAGGCCCGATGAAAACGATCCATTCTTTTAGCTTCTGCTAATAATGTCATATAAAGACCATAAGCATTCTGACCTATTAACGGCTGATATAAGAGAATAAGAACATCTGACTGAACATTATCTAATGGATAAGAATATTCAGTATAATATGTATCACTGCGATATAGCATGTTTAATTTCCCCCAGTATTGTATTTAACTGCTGATAAGTATGCTCTATTGTACCAGAATTATCAATAACATAATCACTACGTCTTTCTTTTTCAGTTATTGGCATTTGTAATGAAATACGATGAACAGCCTCCTGATAACTCATATGATCTCTTTCCATCAATCTTTTAATCTGAATATTCCTATCAGCTTTAACAGTTATTATTTTATCACATAAAAGATAAAAATCTGTTTCAAATAATAAAGGAACATCAATAAAAGTAAGAGGTTCAAGATGAGCAAGTATTTTTTCTTTAACATAAGGATGAATAATACTTTCTAAATACTTACGCTCTTTAGAATTATGAAAAATAACTTTAGATAATTGTTTATGATCTATTTCTTCCTTAAAATGAAAATGAGATAGTATTTCTTTAAAAACAGGACTGCCTTTTTCTAAAGCCTCATGAGATATTTTATCAGCATCTAAAACATAATAACCCTGACTTAAAAGATAGTTCGTAATCAGGCTTTTGCCGCAGGCTATCCCGCCGGTAATTCCAATAATCATAAAGACTCCTTGATTCTTTCCATCAGTTCAATAACACGTCTATTATCCTGATGAGTATAATTTTCATGTTCTATTCTCAAATACGCAATACTCTGAAGCACTGCTTCTATTTCGCTATGAAAATCATCATAGTCATATTCTACTGTACATGTCTGTGATTCACCATCTTTCAAATTAAAAACAGCTTCCATAGGACGATAATAAGGATCCATAATAATATCACCTTTTGTTCCTTTAATAATCATCTTACGATTATCAGCACTATCCATTGCACATTCTATAAAAGCCTTTTGACCATTTCTAAAAGTCAAAGTAATACGATCATGAACATCTACGCCATCACAATAAGTAGCATCATTTTTAATACTGATTACATCATCTTTAATAAAATCACATACACTGGCAAGCCCATAACATCCGGTATCATATAAGCAGCCTCCCTGCTCTTTATCAAATAAATAATGATCTTTTCTATGATTCTCTAAATAAAAACAGAAATGATTAGAAATAGAGATAATATCCCCTATTAAACCTTTATTAATTTCCTTATGAACAATCTTAAGCAAAGGCAGAAATCTGGTCTTCATAGCCTCCATAAAAAACAAATGACGTTCTCTAGATAATGCTGTCAGCTCATCAAATTCATTAACCTTTAAAACAGCAGGTTTTTCTACTAATACACATTTATCATGAAGCAAAGCTTCTTTACACCATTTGTAATGCAAACTATGGGGTACACAAATATAAACAACATCTACTTCCTGATCATTTAATAAATCTTCATAATTATCATAAATAATATATGGTTGATATTTCTTTTTAAATTCTTCTCTCTTGCTTTCCGTATAGCTTGCTCCTGCATAAAAATCAGCTTCTTCAAAATGGCTCAAACTATCAGCAAAGCGATGAGCAATATTACCAAGTCCGATAATTCCAAAATGTAACATATATCTTCTCCTAATATCTCTTCTTTTGACAGAACGGACAAAAATAAGTTCCTCTGCCATTAAGCATAATCTTCTTTATAGAATTCTTACATACTGTACAATTTTTTTGTCCATGAACGGATAATTTCACCTGAAAGAGTCCATGAATACCATTTGCATCAAACGAATGGATAGTCGTACCGCCTTGTTTAATTGCTTCTTTTAAAACAGAAACTGATATTTCTATAAGCTCCCGAGTACGTTTTTTTGATAATCGGGAAGCTTTTGTCCGTGGATCTATTTTCATATGAAAACATATCTCATTAGCATAAATATTACCAATCCCACTCATAATATGCTGATCGAGCAAAACAGTCTTAACAGCTAAAGAAGAATGATGAATCTTCCTATAAAGCTCTTCTTCAGTTATATCAAAAGGCTCTTTACCTAATTGAGATAAAGGAGGCTCATCAACATAATTCATACCGACAAGCTTCATGCGACCAAACTTTCTTGTATCGTTATAACGCATATCTGTACCATCATCAAAATGAAAAATAATATGATCATGTTTTTGATAAAATGTATCTGTACTTTTAATATTAAACTTGCCTTCCATTCTTAAGTGAGCAATAAAAACTGTCTGTTCTTCTAAAAGAAAAATAAGATACTTACCCATTCGATCAATATCAAGAATCTTCTTATTAGAAACAGCCTGTTTGAATATTTCCGGTTCATCCTCTATTATTTTAGGATAACGTAAATCAGCAGAAATAATCTTCTTATTTAAAACAAAATGTTTTAATGTCTGTCTAACAGTTTCAACCTCTGGTAATTCCGGCATATTATTTCAAACTGCACCAGTCTCTGGCACATGCTCCTTCTGCCTTTAATGGCACTAATAGTTCAAAACAGTTTTCCATAGCTTCTTTAACTGCTTTCATAAAATCTTTACATTCATCTTCATAAACATCAAAAATAAGCTCATCATGTACCTGAAGAATAATTTTTGATTTAAAATGATGTTCTTTAATTGTCTTATTGGCAGCAATCATTGCCAGTTTCATAATATCTGCTCCGCTTCCTTGAATAGGAGCATTCATTGCAAATCGTTTAGCCTGCTCCCTCACCATAAAATTCTTATCATTAATAGTAGGAATATATCTTTTTCTATTAAGAACTGTTGATACATAACCTTTTTTTTGACAATCTTTAATAATCTGATCCATATAAATTTTAATCTGAGGATAGGTTTCAAAGTACTTCTTAATAAACTCTTTAGCTTCTATAATACTCATATCAGCCTGTTTTGATAATCTGAATTCACTCATGCCATAAATAATCCCGAAATTAATGGTTTTGGCCTGTCTTCTCATCAATGGTGTAACATCCTGATCATCAACACCAAAAATCAAGGCAGCTGTATGAGCATGAATATCCTTATCCTGCTTAAAAGCATTAATCAGACGATCAACATTAGCAAGATGAGCTAATATTCTTAATTCAATTTGAGAATAATCATATGATACAAGATAACCATGATCCGATACAAAAGCTTTTCTGATCATTTTTCCTTCTTCACTGCGAACAGGAATATTCTGAAGGTTAGGATCTACAGAAGATAATCGTCCTGTCTGAGTCAATGTCTGCTTATAAATCGTATGAATTTTTCCATCAGAAAAAATCTGCTGCTCTAATCCTTTTAGATAAGTGGAAGATAGCTTTGTATACATACGATATTGAAGTATTTTACTTATAATAGGGTGTTGATCTTCTATTTTTTCTAAAACATCCTGACTCGTAGAATATCCTGTCTTTGTTTTCTTACCTGATTTTAAGCCCATTTTTACAAAGAGAATATCCCCAAGTTGTTTTGGTGAAGAGATATTAAATTCTTCACCGGCAAGAGTAAAAATCTCCTGAGAAAGATTTTCTATAAGCAGATCAAAAGAATAATCCATCTCCTTCAATACCTTTGAATCAACCTTAGCCCCTTCATACTCCATATCAGCTAAAATAAAGCTAACCGGCATTTCTATATTTTCATAAAGATCATACTGCTGTTTATCTTTAAGTTTTTCTATAGACACTTTTTTAAGATTATAGATTGCTTTCGCATTTTTCAGACAATATAAAGAAAGCTTATCTTTATCAGGAATATGCTTTTTGACTCCTTTACCAAAGATTTCTTCTTCATAGAAAACATCACTATAGTCATAATAATCAGCAACATTCTTAATATTCTCTTTGACTCCCGGTGATAATACATAAGTAGCTAGTGATAAGTCATATATTATCCCCTTAATTTCAATATGATGCCATCTTGCGGCAAGCAACCCTGCCTTAAGATTAAACATATACTTCTTTTTACTCTCATCTTTTAAATACTCAAGAAAATCCTTATCTTTCAAAGCATCTTCATAGCTAATAAAATAAGCCTGATTCAAATTATATATCGCAAAGCCTAAAATATCACTGTGATGATAATTTTCATCATAAAGACAGACATATAATGCTGAATTATTATTTATGACAGGCATTCTCGATACTGTTTCACCGGTAAAAGAAACTTCTGTTTTATCCTGTTTTAATGTCATTGACTTAATCAATGAATTCATATCATACTTTAAATAAAATTCTTTTAATGTTTCAAAATCAAACCCATCATAATGAGCTATACTTAAATCAATATCCAAAGGAATATCTCTTAAGATAGTCGCTATTTTTTTACTCATGAAAGCAGCACCGATGCCTTCTCTGATCTTTTCACCAAGCTTCCCCTTAATTTCTTCTTTATGTTCATCAATACCTTCAATTGTTCCATACTGATGTAATAATTTAAGTGCTGTTTTCTCGCCAACCCCCTTAATACCGGGAATATTGTCAGCAGTATCTCCCATCAGACCTAAAAAGTCTCTAATCTGGTCAGGGCTTAAATCATATTTTTCTGATAATGTCTCCTTATTATAAACATCTAATTCAGTAACACCTTTAACTGTACGATAAACAGCAGTCTTATCAGAAATAAGCTGAAAAGCATCTTTATCACCTGTATAAACAGAAACACGAAAATCATTCTTCTCACCAAAGGAAACTAATGTTCCGATCAAATCATCGCCTTCATAGCCTTCTAATTCATAATAAGGAATATTATGTGCTTTAAGATACTCTCTCGCTATATCAAACTGTGGTATCAGCTCCTCAGGTACTCCTTTTCTGGTTGCCTTATAATCTTCAAATAGTTCGTTTCTA
This sequence comes from Eggerthia catenaformis OT 569 = DSM 20559, assembly GCF_000340375.1. Taxonomy (GTDB): domain Bacteria; phylum Bacillota_I; class Bacilli_A; order Erysipelotrichales; family Coprobacillaceae; genus Eggerthia; species Eggerthia catenaformis. The sequence continues at coordinate 126,686 of NZ_KB446647.1, read as the reverse complement.
AATGTATGTTTTCCATAATCAAAAGCAGTCAGAATATATTCAGCCTTTCTATCTTCTAAGATTTTTTCTATCATTCTGGCAAATCCATAGACTCCATTTGTTGGTATTCCATCTCTGCTGATCATAAAGTTACCTGTATAAGCAGTTGCATAGAATGCTTTAAAAAGCAGTGAATTACCATCTATTAATATTAATTCTTTCATTTTTATCTCACTTTCTTTATATCATTAAGAATCACTGATAAGCGATCTTTTACAGATATTCTGACTTTCATTAGTACTGTATGACCTTTTTCTAATGGACGTGCAGGATCTTCTGAAAATCTCATATATGATGATGAGAAACAGACACTTTCTGTTTCTCCAGTATCATCACTGATACTTAAAAAAGCCATTTCATTACCTTTTTTATCTGTAATTACTTTTATTCGGCTAATGATTCCCAGCAATAATATTTCCTGATTTATATATTCTTCAATATCTTTAATGTCTATAATAGTCAGATGATTCTTCTTTTCTAATGTTTTCTTTATATGAGTCAAAGGATGTGCCGATAAGTAAAAGCCTAATACCTCTTTTTCTTTTTCCAATCTCTGACCGACTGATTCTTTAATTGGATGAAGAATAGGTTCTTCACTGACACCTAATGATGCCTTTAAATGAGCAAATTCCATTAAAGTCTCCATATTCTTTTTAAGATAAGCTCTATTGCTTTCAAATTCATCAAATGCTCCGGCATCAATTAATGAATCAATAGTCAACTGAGATATCCGCTTATTTTCAATACGAGAAAGAAAATCAGAAAAGCTTTCAAACAATCCTTTACTTCTTTCCTCTTCAATTAGCTTATAAGCTGCATAGCCAACATTTTTAACTGCTGTTAATGAAAAGCGGATACCCCCATTTTCAACAATAAAGCGACTTGATGAATGATTAATAGAAGGCTTTAATATCTTAACATCATATTTTTTAGCTTCATCAATCACATGAAGCTTTGTATTTAAAGAAGATGCTTCATTAGATAAAATAGAAGCAAAGAAATAAAGCGGATAATTAGCTTTTAGATAAGCTAACTGATAAGCCACATAGCCATAAGCAACCGAATGACTTTTATTGAACCCATAATTCGCAAATCTTTCAATCAAACTAAATATATCAGAAGCTGTCTTTTTACTAAATCCCTTATTTATAGCTCCATCAATGAAATCCTGCTTAAGTGAAAGCATTGTTTCTTTATTCTTATAAGAAACAGCTTTTCTAATACCATCAGCCTTTCCCAATGAAAAACCGGCAATATTTCGGGCAATCTGCATGATCTGCTCCTGGTAAATCATAATTCCATATGTTGATTTTAAGATAGGCTCTAATTCTGATGTCAGATATCTGATATTCTTCTTATTTTCTTTATTTTCTAGATAAGCCGGGATATTTTCCATTGGACCGGGGCGATATAAAGCAATCGCATCAACAATATCAAGAAATGTCCTTGGTCTCATCTGCCTTAACAGATTTCTCATACCTGATGATTCCAGCTGAAAAACTCCATAAGTATCTGCTCTGGATAATAAGTCATAAGTCTTTTGATCATCTAAAGGAAGATGATTCAGGTGCAAAGTTTCTCCTGTTTCTTGATAAATATCTTTTAATATATAATCAATCATCGTCAGATTCTTTAATCCCAGAAAGTCCATTTTTAATAAGCCTGCATCCTCAATATAATCTTTAGAATATTGAGTCATAATCATCTGACTTGGACCTATTACTAATGGAACAACTTCTCTTAATGGACGTGTTGATAAAACGATGCCGGCTGCATGCATAGAAATATTCCTAGGAAGATATTCAATGATACTCATTGGACCTATTAACTCTCTTAAAGCAGGATCCTTATTTATTGCATTCATAAATGATGAAGACTCATGATACATAGAAGCAATTGATTTTTTGTTTTTAGGTCCGGTAGGAATCATTTTGGCAATTCTCTCAAGCTTTGGTAAAGGAACATTCATTACCTTGCCAATATCTTTAATTGCAACACGAGGCCCATAAGTACTGAAAGTCACAATACTGGCCACATGCTCCTGACCATATTTTTCTATTACATAACTGACAACTTCATCTCTTCTATTATCCTGAAAATCTATATCAATATCAGGCATCGATATTCTTTCCGGATTCAAAAATCTTTCAAAGAAAAGATCATAAACTAATGGATCAATATTTGTAATACCTAAAACATAGGCTACTAGACTTCCGGCTGCACTTCCTCTTCCCGGACCGACTAAAATATGATGTGTTTTTGCATAATGAACATAATCATAAACAATTAGAAAATAATCATCATATCCCATAGAATGAATAATTTTTAATTCATATTTAAGTCTTTCACGATACTGATCCGGTATAATTTTTCCTTTAAAACGCTTTTTTAATCCTACAATACATAACTGTTTAAGATACAGATCTTTAGGGGCGTTATGCGGTGCAGGATAATTAGGCAAATTCATTTCACCGGATGGTATAGAGGCTTTAATACTCTCCATCATTTGTGCTGTATTTAAGATAATCTCCTGTGAAAAAAGACTTTGCATTTCCTGCTCCGATTTTAAATAACGCTGATTATTGGAAGGACGATAATGAATATCCAATACTCTTCCCATTTTGCTTGCTTCCAATAAATCTGCACTCATCGCTTCTTCAGGTCTTAAATAGCGTATATCATTAGAACAAACAACTTTTACCTGTGCATACTGACTTAATGCTATTAAACGCTCATTTAAACGCTTCTGATACTGTTCTCCATGATTCTGGATCATCACATAATAACCATCTTTAAACAGCTTTTTAAACAGCTTCATATACATAGCTGCTTCCTGTTCCATATCCTTTAATAATAGCCTCTCAATGATACCTTCATCACTACCGCTGATAATATAAAGATGCTCTTTATAAATAGATAATGATTTTAATAATATACAGCGATCAGGATTTAAATTAATATCAGATACAATCCGGACAAGATCCTTATACCCTACATCATCTCTAGCAATTAAAATAAAAGGATATATTTCTCCTTCTATCTCTACTGATGCTTCAACCCCCATAATAGGTCTGATATTATTCTTTTTGCAGGCTGTATAGAATTCAAAGATTCCATACATATTATTTTCATCACATAATCCCAGGGCATCAATATGTTTAGTCTTAGCTTCTTTAATTAACTCATTAATTAAAATAGTACTTTTGCCAAAAGAATAAGCACTTTTAATTTGCAGCTGTCCAAACATAATAATCCCTCCTTCTCTATTATATCAAAACATAATCTTTTTAAAAATTGATTTGGTTTTTCCATAAATAATCATAATAAAGTTGATTCTGCTTTTCCCAGTCAGCTTCACAATGACGTCCTCCGGACTGAACATAAAGAACAATATCTGTCTGTTTTTCTTTTAACAGATCTTTTATAATCATATGATCCTTAGCCATTTTAGTATGCATAGGATTTTTGACAGGACGTCTTGAAGCTTCCTGAGTTCCCCATGATAAATAAATCTTTGTATCCTCATTTAAATGATGAAATTCAATATCTTCTCTAATATACTTCATACCCGGCCCAATACTTGATGACAGACAAGCGGCTTTAGAAAAGACATCATTATGAGCGATGATACCATATAAACTCATAAGACCACCCATAGAACTTCCTGCAATGCCTGTACACTCACGTTCTTTATAAACCCGAAAACGACTATCAATCATCGGCTTGACTTCTGAAACAATCCATTCCAACGTTTTCTTTCCTGTTCCTTTCAGATTTCCCCAAAACAATCCGGAATAAGGATAAGGACAATATTCATCTAAACGTTCATTTCCCTCATGCCCGCATTCAATACCTACAACAATAAACTTTTTATCATAGCCATCAAGAAAATCCTTTAATCCCCAGCTTTTACCATATGTAGCATCCTGATCAAAAAAAAGATTATGACCATCAAAATAATACATAACCGGATAATAATCCTCTGATGACTCATAATCATCAGGTAAATAAATATGTAGTCCCCGTATCTTATGACAAGGTGAATAATAAATTTCTTCTTTTAGAATCATAAAAACCTCCACTTTTATTTTACCATAAAAATGAAAGAATGGACACATTGCTATCCATTCTTTCATTTATTTGTATTCTGCCTGATGCATCGGGCAATACGATCATGTACTACCGAAGCAAGCTCAGTACTTGTCATATTCTTATATTCATCATAATAAATCGGCTTTAAAATATGAAACTGACATTTCACTTTTCTAATAGAATTCTGATCCAGTACTTTATAACAGTCTATCATAGCCGAAGGTACAATAGGTGCCTTAGCATCCATAGCACTTTTAAAACTTCCGCCCTTAAAATCCAGTAATTCATTCTTTTTGCGGCTTCTTGTTCCTTCTGCAAAAATAGCATAACTCATACCTTTTTTTATCTCTGCTGTCATCTGATGAATAACTTTCATAGACTGTCTTAAATTCCTACGATCAATAGCCGGAAAATTACAGAATGATACAACATCTCTTAAAAAAATAACATTGCTTAATTCTTTTTTAAAAACTATTTTAAATGGTCTATCAATTGCATCAAATAAAACCGGAATATCAAACATTCCCTGATGATTAGGCGTAATCACAAAAGCCTCTTTAGGAAGATTCTCTATACCATTGATAGTTAAATCTACTCTGGCTCTTTTAGTAATATAACGAAGAAAATCTCTTAGCCATAAGATATTTTCTTCCTCGGTATATTTTTCAGGATGCTTTTTCCTTCTTTTTATTTGAAAGATTGTAAATGGTATCCTAAGCAAGATACGAAAAATTAAATAAATGATTCTTAACATACTAGCCCCTCTGATATATCTCTAAATTAAATGTTTCAAAAGGCTTTATTTCCTTTAAAAGATAACCATAGTCTTTAAAATCAGGAAAATAAGTCTCACCTTGATGAATACCCGGAATACGCGATAATAAAATACAATCACTTAAAGGCAATGCCTGCTTATAGATATTAGCACCACCACAAATATAAAGGTCCTCATTTTTCTCTCTGTATTCCTTAATTACATCTTCAAGATTATCTCTTACCTCAATACGATCATCATTAAATGATTTTCTGCTGCAGACAATTACATGTCTTTTCGGCAGCGGTCTGCCAATAGCTTCATAAGTTTTTCTGCCCATGACAATAGTATGATGAATAGTTGTCTCTTTATAATGCTTTAAATCTTCTTTATTATTCCATGGCATACCATTAGATGTTCCTTTTTGTCCAATCAGATTCTCATTATCACATGCTACAATAATAGTTATCATATATCCTCCTATACAGCAATAGGAATATTTTTTATTTGAGCCCCATGCTGATAATCTTCTACAATTAAATCATCTGTCGTGAATGCATAGAAATCTTTAACATCACTTCTTAAAGATACTTTTGGAGCAGGATATTCCTCTCTTTCAATAAGTTCCTTAATCATTGGAATATGACGATCATAGATATGTGCATCATTAATATAATGAATCATTTCACCGGCTATCATACCCATACATTGGGCAACCATCATTAACAAAATTGCATACTGACAGACATTCCAGTTATTAGCTGCTAAAACATCCTGTGATCTCTGAACAACAGACATATTTAACACTAATTGTCCCTCTTTATCTTTTGTTACATTATACATACATAAGAAACAGCAAGGCTCTAAAGCGCCTTTATCCAAGTATTGAGGAATATACATATTTGTGATAATTCTTCTTGAAAATGGATTCCCTTTTAATTCTTTTAAGACAAAATCCATTTGATCTATCATTTCCCCTTTACGTAAATCCTTCTGTCCTATTACATATCCATAACACGTTCCAATAGATCCGGTCTCATCAGCCCACTGATCCCATATATGACTATGAAGATCATAAATATTATTAGACTTCTTACTATAAATCCATATTATTTCATCCATTGCACTTTTTAATGCAGTTCTTCTTAAAGTCAATGCCGGAAACTCTTTTCTTAAATCATATCTGTTCACCACACCAAATCTTTTAATAGTATAAGCTTTTTCTCCTGTATCTTCCCATACCGGACGCACAAGCTCTTCCTTTGTATCTGTGCCATGCTCTAAAATATCATGACACATTTGTTTAAATAATCTATCTGCCTGACTCATGATTCGCTCCTTCACTTTTCCCATAAAGAGAAATAATTTTATCTCTAACATCAATTAATAGCTGATCATTTCTAATTATAAAATCAGCATATTTTTCATATAAAGATCTTCTTTCTTTTTCTAAATCATATAACTTAAAAACTCCATCTTTCAATAATGGTCGATGATCAGTATTAAGTTCATTAATAATCATCTCCACAGGTCTATCGATAAAGAAAACAAGACCATTATTCTTTAAATAGAGCATATTTTCTTCCCTAAGAATAACTCCTCCACCGGTAGAAATAATCTTATTATCGGTATGACCCATATCTTTACAACATTCAGTTTCTTTATCTCTGAAATATAATTCTGAGACAGAAAATAATTCAGGAATGGTGCTATGATATTTATTTTCCAAATAAGTATCCATATCAATATACTGATATGATATTCTTTCTGCAAGCATTCTGCCAATAGTGCTTTTCCCACATCCCATCATGCCTATAAGTATAATATTTTTCATACTATTTCCTCTGATAATTTCCTAACAGTCTAAAACTGGATGTACAGGCTTTAATTTCTTCTATGCATGATAAAGTATCCGGATCATGAAGATTACCGTCAATATCCATATAGAAATAATATTCCCATGGCGTATGAGGGATAGGTCTGGATTCAATACGTGCCATATTCATCTGATGATCCTTAACAATCTTCATCACTTCATATAATGCCCCAACAGCATGTCTTAAAGTAAAAACAGTAGATATTCTTGAAGCCTCCTGATGAGATTCCAAATGCCTGCCAATAATAATAAAACGTGTATGATTTGTATCATCATCTTCTATATGAGTAGCTATTATATCTAATCCATAAAGTTTAGCTGCTTCTAAAGAAGCAATAGCCCCCAGTTGCTTATTTTGCAGACAGGCAATCATTTTAGCAGCCATTGCAGTATTAGGATAAGCTTCAGAACTTATATGATGACTATGCAAAAAACGTGAAGACTGTAAAATTCCCTGTGGATGTGAATATACTTTTTTAATGTCTTTTAAATGGCTTCCTTTGACTCCAAGAAGATGCTGACCAACAGATAATGATTGTTCTCCAACAATATAAAATCCATATTCTGTAATAAGATCATAATTATCATTAATAGCACCCGTTGTAGAATTCTCTAATGGCAATACACCATAATCTATCTCATGATTCCCCAAAGCCTTAAAGACATCTTCAAAACTATCATAGTGTTTCTGCTTTCCTTCTTTAAAATATGTATTCACAGCCTGATGACTAAATGATCCCGGAATCCCCTGATATCCTATAACTAAATGATCTTTTTTTACTGAATCAAAAGGAAGTTCTTCCTGTTTTAAGAATGTTGCCTGATATCTTTTAGAAAGATTCATATTCTGTAAAATAAAGTTTCTGGCATAATTATAAAGATTCTTATCATCCAGTTTATTAAGATTCTTTTCTAATACTTCCTGTTCTCTATCTTTTTGAAAAATCTCCATATGATTCTTAATCTTATAATCAGCAACTTCTTTACTCAGATGCATTCTTTTTTCAAAAAGATTAAGCATAACTGAATCAATCTCATCTATCTCTTTTCTAATTTTATCTAACTTCATATATTCAATAGATCCAAAAGCCCAATGGCAGTCATTGCCTCAACAATAACACTTGCTCGTAAGACAACACATGGATCATGCCTTCCTATAATCTTTAATGAGGTATTGGTATGACTACTAATATCTACTGTATCCTGTAAACGAGAAATAGAAGGTGTAGGCTTAATACCAAGAGTAAATAATAAAGGCATTCCATTTGTAATACCGCCGATTATTCCTCCATTATGATTTGTCTTGCATAGAACCTTATTCTCTTCATAATAATAAGCATCATTAGTAAAGCTGCCCGAATACCGAGTAATATCATCTAAATCACCAAAACTAATAGCTTTAACTGCCGGAATAGAAAAAAGCAGTGATGACAAATGAGATTCTACAGAATCAAAGAAAGGGTTCCCAATGCCGGCCGGTAATCCTGTTACCATACACTCTATTTTTCCTCCTACGCTGTCTTGATTTTTTCTTGCTTCAAAAATTCGTTCTTTCATTTGCTTATAAATATCATCATTAATAACAGGATATTCTTTCTGCATTAAATTATCAATCATTTGTGATGTTAAAAACAAAGGAAAATGATCATCTTTAATATCTTTAATAGAAAGAATATGAGAATAGACTTCTATTCCTTTTGTTTTTAAAATCAACTTACATAAAGCTCCTGCAAAAACAAGAGGTGCAGTTACTCGAGCAGAGAAATGACCTCCTCCTCTGATATCATTAAAACCCTGATATTTCACATAAGCAGGGTAATCAGAATGTCCCGGTCTCATCTTTGTTTTTAATTCTTCATAATCTTTAGAATGAGCAGATGTATTATAAATAATAGCACATAACGGTGCACCTGTAGTTATATCATCAATAACACCACTTATTATTTCAACTTGATCAGTTTCTTTGCGTGAAGTAGATAAATTATTCTTACCGGGGGTCCTTCTAGACATCTCACGATTTATAAAATCCCAGTCTAATTTAATGCCTGCCGGCAGATGACCTATATTAACGCCAACAACTTTGCCATGGCTTTCTCCGAATATAGATAATTCAATATGTACTCCCCAGTTTGCACTCATATTATACATCCTCCCAGTTTTTTATAATCTTCAAAAAAATCCGGATAGCTTTTACTGACACATTCCCAATTTTTAATAGTAACCGGTGTTTCCGTCATCATTGCTAAAACAGCTTCCATCATAACCATACGGTGATCATTATAATCAGAATAAATACCGCCTTTAAGAGCTCCGCCACCGGTAATCATAATTTCATCTTCTTTTTCAGTTACTATTCCTCCCGATTGTCCAATAACTTCACAGATTGCTCTCAAACGATCACACTCTTTATAACGTAATCTTTTCGCATTATAAATATGTGAAGTTCCTTCCGCTTTTAAACAAGTCAAGGAAATAACCGGTATAATATCAGGACAGGAAGAAGCATCAATATCAATAGAATGAAGATGTTCTGCTTTCATTCTATATCCATTTTTATCTTTTATTAATTCTGCACCCATTCTTTCTAATATATCAATGACAGATCTGTCAGCCTGATGACTTTTTAAGTTTAAATTATTAATTGTAATATCAGCTCCCAGTACATCAGCTACCAAGAAAAAAGCAGCCTGTGAAAAATCACCTTCTACTTCATATTCACAAGCTTTTCCTTTCTGATTTCCTAAAACAGAATAAGATGTCTCATTTTTAGTAACAACTATGCCAAACTCTTTTAGTACATCCATTGTCAGCTGAACATAAGCCTCTGATTCTAAAGGTGATGTCACTTCAATTAAACTATCCTGATCAAGCTGCGAACAGGCAATCATTAATCCGGTAATAAACTGTGATGAAATATTGCCGGGAATTTGAAATCTATCTGCTTTTAACTGTCCTTCAATCATTAAATCAAGCTTATCCTTTTTTGTCCGATACTTTATATTCTGCTTTCTGAAAAGATCATAATAAACTTCTAAAGGACGTATTCCTAGTTTTCCGTGACCAATAAAATGAACCTTATTCTTATGAATAAGACTATATGGAATAAGAAATCTTAAGGTTGATCCTGATTCATAAGCATCTATTACAGCTGATCCACTTGACTGATTCCCTTGTTGAATATGAATGCCATTTTCATCAATAAATATATTAGCACCTAAAGACTGCATACCGCTAAGTGTTGCTTCAATATCTTTAGAAAAAGAAACATTTCTGATTAATGATTCTTCCTCACATAATCCTGCAATAATAATAGCTCGATGTGCAAGTGACTTGCTTGTAGGCACCTGAATAACTCCCTTTAATAAAGTACGATTTAAAGTAATAGAAGACATATTAAACCTCCTCTAATGAAAGAATAAGATTATAGTTATGCTTATAGATAAATGATTCACCTATTTCTTTTAACAAAACAAATGAAAAAGTATTATGAATATTCTTTTTATCTAAAGAAATCGCCTTGATTAAATCATTTGGAGATAAATGAGCAGTTACAGGCAAACCATAAAGATTCAAACAAGCTTTTATCTTTTCTAATGTTCCTTTCTTAGTAAGATTCATCTCTTCAGAAATAGCAGTCATTGCACACATACCTATAGATACAGCTTCACCATGTGAATACTTTTCATAATGATAATACTGCTCAATCGCATGACCGATAGTATGTCCAAAATTAAGCATTAAACGATCACCAAAATCAAAAAGATCTTTCTCTACTGCTTCTCTTTTGATATTAATACACTGATAAATAATACTATCAATATCCTGATATAAATCATCAAACGAGCTATAGCTTAAAAGCTGATGAAATAAATGCTTATCTTTAATACATCCGTACTTAATAACTTCTCCCATTCCATCTTTAATAAAATGAGGATCCAATGTTTTTAAGGTTAATGGATCAATCAGAACAAGCATCGGATGCTTAAAAGCGCCAACAAGATTCTTGCCTTGTGCAAGATCAACGCCAGTTTTTCCTCCTACACTGGAATCAACCTGAGCAAGAAGAGAAGTAGGAATTTGTATCAGAGCCACTCCTCTTAAATAAGTAGCCGCTGTAAAGCCGGCTAAATCTCCAATAACTCCTCCTCCTAATGCAATAATAAGATCAGTACGAGTTATATGATAATCGAGAAGCTGTGTATATAAAGATGGCAGAATATCAAATCTTTTAGAGGTTTCTCCATGTGGAATAACTATTTCATTAACCTGATAATCTTTTAATTGTTCTTTAACCTTTTTTCCATATAGCGGAAAAACATGATCATCAGAAATAATCATGATTTTCTGCCCTTTAAAAACATCAGAAACATATGCTTTTAAATTATTTATTAATCCTTGTTCAATAATAATTGAATAACTGTCTTTCTCTAATGCAACTTTTATTTCCATATTACTATCCTTCCTATTTGAAAAAGAGAAGTCACATAGTGACTTCTTATTTTTTTCGATATTTATCATTAGCTTTAGGATCAGCTACCGCTTTTTCATCTTTGATACTTACTTTTACTCTCTCATTACGCATCATCTGGTTGATATATCCTTTAGCAGTTGTAATTGTCTGCTGGGAAGGCATCATTACATAAAGACCATTTGGATTAAATGATTTAACCATAGCGAATACTTTCTGACGCTGATTTGTTCCATCTAAATGATAAGATTGAATATCCCACACCGCTGCTGTATCAATTTCAAAATTAATCAGTGATTTGATTTCATTACCTGACATATTTGTTTCCATACTATCAGCAACAGCATTAAAAACATTATTTAGATTTGTAAGACCGGCAGCACTTGTCATCTTCTTAACAATAGCCTTAATCATCATCTGCTGATTCTGCATTCTGATACGATCACCATTCCCGAATGAATGCCTTTCTCTAACAAATGCTAAAGCATGTTTAGAATCAAAATGATTCCATCCTGCTTTAATCTTATAAAAGTTTACTCTTGTAGTAAATTCTCCATAAGGATTATAAATATCAATTCCGCCTATCGCATCAATAACTTTTAAGAATGATGTGTAATTCATCTTCAAATAATAATTAATATCAAGACCAAGCAGTTTTTCAATAGTTGCCTGTGTTGATGAAATGCCATTTTTGGCAGAATGAGTCAGCTTATCTTTCCCAATCGTCCGACTCTTTGCATTTTCATAAATATCTACATAATAATCTCTAGGTATAGATGTTAAAAGAACCTGTTTTGTCTCCGGATTAACGGTAGCCAGTATATTTACATCTGATAACGAAACTTCATCTATCTTTCCATAAGTATCTATCCCGGAAATCAGTATATGAAAAGGCTTAGTTGTTACTTCAGTTCTTTTTGCTTTGCTGGTTGCAATCTTAATATAATAGTTTTTTATAACCTTGGTTTCTTTATTAAATTTAGGTTTAACTTTTATATAATTATCACGATCTGTCTCATTAATAATAATTGCTCCAACATCTCCCTCATATAGAGCACTTAAAATATTCTTATAAGAATCCTTTGCAGAAGTTTCAACAGTTGTATTCAAATCATTATTAACTTTAGTAACAATCTGATTAAGCCTATTAGTTTCTGTTGTATTAGAACTTGTCAGATAGCCAAATGTATACCCGCTTGTATCATTAATAGAAACTGCTTCATCTTCTTTTAAAGTAATAACACTATATTTAACATTAGCAGATGTCTTATTAGAAATGGAATTAATAAAGCCATTTGTGATAATTACATAGTAATTTGCAAAAACAAGTACAGCACATAAAAGCACATGAAAAAACTTAGCAGTTATAGTTGCCGGCGTATCCTTATGATGACTTTTTCCATCCTCATAACGTCTTTTTCCTCTTTCCAGACGATAAAATAAAAATGGTAGAACTAATAGTATAATAACAACAATAATATAATATTTTAATGGCAAAAACTTATTAATCCCTAAAACAAGTAAGAGAATTAAGCTAATAGCCATTTGAATTCCAAATAAAACTCTTCTAGAAAATAGCATTTTAATAAATGTTTTCATTTGTTACCTCGCATTAATTGGTTATTTCCCCAAAAAAGATATTTCCCACATGGACAGTTTAACACAAAAATAACTAATCGTCTTTATTAAATTACAAATATTTGTTTCTTAATTTATTAAGATTGCATTTATTCATAAATTATAGTATTATGATTAAGCACTAAGCCCCGGTGGCGAAATTGGTAGACGCAGCAGACTCAAAATCTGCCGGCCTTAAAACCATGCCGGTTCGAGTCCGGCCCGGGGCACCATTTATTAAACTAAAAGCAGAAGAAAATCATATGATTCTTCTGCTTTTTATATAGATAGATTATTCTTTCCCTTGAATAAGCTTTAAAACAAAATGTCCCAGCACAAGTATAATAACACCTCCTGCCAAGCGGAAAAATAAAGGCATATCTACTACATAATATAATGAATAAAAATAACTGCAGGTTCCATATAATAAGCCGCCTAATAAAGCTGCCAATCCTAATTCTTTTATTAGCAGCCTTTTACTTGCAATACCGTAAATAAGAAGCAGAGCAGCTAAAGCAAAATCACCGAAACCAAACATAAAGACAATCAAATAAAGAAGCATATAATAAACCGTTAAATCTCTCTGATTTGAATACGATGGTCTGGAAATACCTTCAAAGCATGAGATATAAGGTGGATTATCAGTAAATACAGGCACTTCTTTAAAGTCTTTAACAATCTCTGGAGGAAGAATAGAAAATTCAACATCTTCTATGCCCAAAAAATGCTTCTCAATATCTTTATATCTTTTTTCTTTAATATATCCTGATATAGAAAGAACAGACTGATAATCGGTAACATACTTTTTCATCTCTTCTAAATGATTTAAGAATGATGATGTACTGTAATATTTAGTTAAAGTCTGTTTTTCCTCTTCTTTTAATATATTTAACTTCTGATCCATATGAAAAATATAATCATCCATAGCCTGTACTTCTTCATTTAATTCTCTTAAAGCATCAGTATTAGTACCATGAACAATATGAGGAATAGATACTTCATGAAAATCAAGAGCTTTAAAAAGATTATCTATTTCTCCTCTCATTCCATTTGTAACAGCATAATAGCACCATGTAACCTTAGCCCCCTTTAAAACAGTATCGAAAATAAAAGGCTTTTCCAAATAATACTGAAGATTGTCCATCCGGCTATTATCTAAATATCCAAATCGAACAGTAACATACTGACAATCCATCAATGCTTCTACATTAATATCTTTACTTATAAACTTGTTAAGAAATTCAATGACTTCTTCATTTTCTTTTTTATCATCAATAATATTTTGTCTAATCTTATGAATCTCTTCTATCCTTATATCCAATTTATCAAGATAGGCATTAACTTCTAATGTATTCATACGATGATCGGGAATAAGAGATGTTTCTATCTGATAATCCAGATTATGGATAATATTATGAATATGTGCCATAATATCCTGATACTGATGAGAGATTTTCATCTGATGAACATTTTTTACATCATTAGCAATTTTTTCTGATAAGATAGGATAAAAATCTTTAAGTTCGTCAATTCTTATAAGTATATCAATAAGATTATTTCTAGAAAATCTTATATTCATTATTTTCATTGCTTCAATTGCCATAGTGTTCCCCCATAAAGATATCTATCTTTATAACGCAACAATTAAACATCTAAAGAAGTGTAAAGTCAAGAGAATGATCTTATACTTCTTTACTTATACAATAAAAATATATTATTCATATTCACATCCTATAATATGATCATTATAAACACCAATTGCCTGTAAATAAGAATAAATAATGACCGGACCAACATATTTAAAGCCATATGACTTTAATATCTTGGCAATTTTCTCTGATAACTCATCTTTAGCCGGAAGATCTTTAAAACATTTAACCGCGTGTCTTAGTGGATGATGAGTAAACTGCCAGATAAAAGCATCAAAGCTGCCATATTCTTTTTGTATTTTTATAAAGCACTGAGCATTCGTAATAATAGAATGAATTTTATTCTTATTATGAATAATACCCGGATAATCATACAGACTAACAATCTTTTCTGTATTATATGAAGCAATCTTATGATAATCAAATTGATCAAAGGCATCACTATAAGCCTGTTCCTTCTTTAATATAGTTAGCCATGATAATCCTGCCTGCATACCTTCTAATACCAGCATTTTAAAAAGTTTAATTTCATCATGTGTTTCTTTTCCCCAAACTTGATCATGATATTTTATCATAAGATCATCATTTGCCCATTCACATCTCATTACCATCACCTCCATTTTATTATGCTTATTTTTGCCTTTATTGTCCAGTTCGATTATAATAGTAAAGGTGATAAAAATGGATCAGTTTAATAAAAGAATGAAAGATTATTTAAAAGATGATTATGATAATTTTAAAGAAGCACTAACAAAAAATCCTGTTAAGTCTCTCTATTTCAATAAGAAGAAACAGTTTACTTCACTGCCTTCATTAACACCTCATCCGATTGTTAGAGGAGGATATTATTATAATGAAGATACCTTTAAAGCCGGGAAGTCTCCCTATTTTTTGACCGGACTTTATTATATACAGGAACCTAGTGCAATGATTACAGCAGCTAAACTGCCTCTTGAATCTAATGATTATGTTTTAGATATGTGCGGTGCTCCGGGTGGTAAAAGCTGTGCGATAGGTATGAATTTAAGCAATGAAGGTTTACTTATTACAAATGATATTTCTATTTCACGGGCAAAAATATTAAGTGAAAATATAGAAAGATTTGGGTTATCCAATACAATTGTAACTTCTACAAATCCTAAAAATCTGATAGGAATTTTAGATAATTACTTTGACAAAATTATTCTTGATGCTCCCTGTTCCGGAGAAGGTATGTTTAGAAGCAAAAAACAGGCAATAGAAACATATAGTGAAGAAAAAATCAAAGAATGTGTAACTATTCAAAAAGAACTTATTGATATAGCTTTTCAATTATTAAAACCCGGTGGATTACTAATGTATTCTACCTGTACTTATAATCAATATGAAAATGAAGATATTATTAGATATGCTCTTAATCATTATAACTTTAAACTTGTTCCATTATCTCATGAGAAAGGATTGGCAGAAGGTCTTGATATGCCAGAAGCAATTAGATGTTATCCTCATTTATTTAATGGTGAAGGACAATTTATGGCTCTTTTATTAAAAAATGGCTCTTCTTCTAAACAGAAAGTAAAAACTATTAAACCTCATATAGATGCTAATTATCTAAAAGTAATAAAGGATTTTTACAAAAAATATTTAAATATTCCTTTATCTCCATCATTAACAGAAAACAATGGACATATTTATCAGATTCAAAAACATTTTCCTGATTTAAAAAAAATAAGAATCTTAAGAAGAGGTCTTTATTTAGGAGAAGTACGTAAAAGTTATTTTACTCCCAGCTATTCCCTAGCTCTTTCTCTAAAAGAAGAAGATTTTAAATACTCTTATAATTTTAATCATGATGATCCGGAAATACAAACTTATATTCATGGAGATACGCTTGAAAGTAAAGGAAATAAAGGATATGGAGGTATTCTTATTGATCATTATCCTCTTTCTTTTTATAAAGAAAGCATTCAGATTAAAAATCTTTTCCCAAAAGGATTAAGAAGAAATATGTAAAAACCATAACTTCCCTTTACAATAAATCGAATGATGTGTTATACTGAAAAAGTGTAAAGGGGTGAATCTATGAATAAAAGAAAATTAATTGCTCTAACCCTAGCTTTTGCTTTACAGGTTCCTATTCTTTCCGGAAGCTTGAATACTTCAAAAGCTTCTAAATATGAAGGACAGGAAAACAAGTATTATAAATTATGTTCTTCTAAGAAGCTGAGTGCTTCAGGTCAGAAAGAATGTAAAAAATTTAATGCTTACCTTCAGCAAAAAAGCAAGGATATTAAATCTGATATTTCAAAAACAAAAAGCGATATCTCTGATACGAAATCTTCTATTAGTGATATAGGTAATAAAATTATCAGTCTTGAAAATGATATTGACTCAGCTCAGATAAAAATTAATTATATTAAATCAGCCATTGAAGTGACAAAATCTCAGATTGCCGATAAGCAAAAACAGTTAAAAGAACGTATTTATTCAATGCAAAGTGAATTAAATTCAACAATTGCTTTTGATTATTTATTCTCAGCAAAAAGTTTTACAGATTTCTTCTCAAGAGCAGCTACTCTTGGTGATATTACCGCTTATGAGAATGAATTAATGAATGAGATTAAAGAGAAGCAGAATGATCTTACAAATCAAAAGAAAACTTTAAGCGATACGCAGGCTATCCTTGTAGCAAAAAAAGATGAATCTGTTTCTTTAAGGAAAACACTTAATGCTAAGCTTGCTCAGCAGAATAGTGATTTATCTTCTTCTAATAAAGAATTAGACAGAAACAACGATAACATTGATGATATTACTAAGAATCTTGCTGCTTTAAAGAAAGCCAGTGAAGAGTCTAAAGTAACTGCCAAGGTTACTGTTAAGGTACCTAAAAAGAAAGTAACAAAAACGAAACCTTCATCATCTGCAAATAATTCTAATGTTTCTCAAAATGGTGTTGATAAATCTAAAGTTACTTCTGAGGAAGTTACTGAAGAAGTTCCTGATACTGGAAATATTGGCTATAAAATTGCTCAGACCGCTTTAAAAAAGAAAGGATCCCGTTATATCTGGGGACATCAAGGTCCTACTACATTTGATTGTTCAGGTCTTGTTTATTGGGCTTGTAAGCAAAACGGTGTTTCCGGAAGCAGAACAACTACAAAGGTTCTGGCGAATCGTGGACGTTATGTTTCTAAAGGAGATTTACAGCCGGGAGATATTATTCTTTTCTCAAGTAATGGTAAACACAGTGGTGTTCATCATGTTGGTATCTATATTGGTGATAATATGATGGTTCATGCTGCTGATGAAGATCATGGCGTTATTGTTTCAAGAATTACTACTCCTTATTGGATAAGAGAATATTATAACGCAAGAAGACTATATTAAAAGAGATCATTGAAGTGCACCCCAAAGGTTAGACACAAAACTAACTTTTGGAGGTGTACTTCATATTCCGATCTCTTTTTTTATAACTTATTTTATTTCTTAATATCTCCATCATATGCTTTTGTAACACGATGATCTATTTTTACAACAGAATGATATAATTCCTGAAACTGATTATTAAGTGTTTTTAATGTTTTTTCAGCTTTTTCATAACGCTCATATAAACGATCAGTATCTTTTTTTAATGTTATAATCTCTTTTTCAATCCTTTCAAGACTTTGTGATCTCTGAAAGTCTTTTGTAAGATTGATTAATGTAAATACAACACCTAATAAAGTAGAAGGAGAAGTCATTAGGACATGTTTGTGATGTCCATATTCAACTAATTCCGGTTCATGATTACAAAGATATAAATAAATAGCTTCTGAAGGTATAAACATAACAGCTTCATTCAATGTTTCTTCATTAATATATTTAGAAGCTATATCATCAATATGTTTCTTAATATTTCTTTTAAATTCTGTCTTATAAGAATTATCTTTTAATATTCTTATATAGTTTTCCTGGGGAAATTTTGAATCTATAATCAAGACTCTCTGATCTCCCGGAAGAAATAAGGCTGCATCTGCTATTTTTCCATTCTTTAAATGATACTGAACAGCATAAATATGCCGGCTATTACCAAAATAAACAGATAATAAATGATATAGCTGATATTCGCCAAAATTTCCTCTTTGTTTTGTATTAACCATAATATTATGAATAGCATCCATGTTTTCATTAAGCCTATTGATTTTTGCTTCACTCATACCTAGATATTCTCTTGTTTTATATGTTTCATCTAATATAAGATTAAAACTCTTATTCAAGGCATCCTGATAAGTCTTATTCTCTAATAATGACTGCTCACTTTGAATGACTCCCTGTTCTATACGTTCCAGTTTTCTATCACTGCCTCTAGTAATTAAAATAACTAATAAAACAATAATAACAATACTCAATATAATAATTATTATTTCCATAAGTTCCTCCAAAAAATGATCAGAATTACTTTCTGACCATTTTAACTATTGTTTGAAATCTTGCTGTATAAGGCTCATCAAAACTTTGAAAATAAATCACTTTATAATTATTTTCAAGCTGACTGATGCCTTTTGAAAGTGCACTGATATTCTCACTTGTAAAAATAACTACTTTCATCTTTGACTTAATAATCGAATCAAGAATGTCTTCATCCAACAAATCTTTTCTTAGATGAATAAGCATACAATCAAATTTATGTTTCTTTGTCTGTCTGCTTACTTCCTCATTAATATCAGCCTTAATAAATACCTTACCAATAATTTTATTATCCTTAACATTTCTGCCGGCATCTTCAACATGCCATTTTTCTTCTTCTAAAGCAGTCACAAAAGAAGGAAGTTCAGATTCAATAATACCATTACCGGCATACAACGATAAAACAACATCATCTTCACTAATAAGATTTTTAAGTATTTCCAGTTTCTTCTCTTCCATCTCTTTATGCATCCATAAATCTGATTTAATACTTAATGCATAGACATGATTATTTATATGATATTTTAAATAGCTATCACCATAAATCTTTTTATATCCTGCCATATTAAAATCCTGATATCTAGCAGTATTTACAGTATAAAAGATACCTGATATCTGTTTATCTAAAGATAGCTCGTGACTTACTTTCTTAGATAATCCATCTTCTCCAGTTACAAAAACCACCTGCAGTTTCTCTTCAACACATTTTACAATAAGAAATCTTAATCCTTTTTTAGTTTTATCATTATATGCTTTCATATGATGCTTATTTAATAAATATTCAATATTAACTAAAACTCTATTAATCTCTTTATCGTGAAGCAGACATTCATCCATTAAAGAAAAGAATTTAGTTCCTCTTTGATAAAGTCCTATTCTTAATTCTTTACTAAACTCACTGATTGCAAAAGCTATTGATGAACGATAATGAAGCGGCTGATTTGCTTCTATAACCGGTAATATCTTTATCTGTCTTAAAGAAAGATTTGTATATTTCTTTAAAGTTTCCTCAATAAGGTCTCTTTTAAACAAAAGCTGATCAGGATAATTCATATGCATAAAAGCACATCCTTGACAATTCTTAGACTGTCTGCATGGACTTTCTACCCGGGCAGGAGATATCTTTCTAAGATGTGTAATATGTCCTATCATATATCTTCTCTCATTAACATCTATTTCTACATCTGCTTCTTCTCCCGGTAAAGCTTTAGGAATAAAGCAGATTTTCTTATGAATATATCCTATCCCTTCTCCATTAATACCCAATCTTTTTATCGTCAATGTTTCTTTTTGCATATTTTCTCTCCTTACACAACCTTTTATAGTATAACATATATCATCAGTATTACTACAAATAAATATTAAAGACAGCAAAAGCTGTCTTTAAACTAATCATCGTCAGAAATATCTTCTTTTTCTATTATTTTCATTCTTAATGTTGTAATACGATACTTATTAACTTTCTCAATCGTAAATAAAACATTATCATAAGTAATCTGCTGATGCTTTATAGGCATACCATTTAACTGTCCTAAAACTAATCCGCCAATAGACTCAAAATCTTCTGTTTCAAATTTTGTATGACAAACTTCATTAACTTCATCAATATCTACGCTGCCATCTAATATATATTCATTTTTATCTATCTCATGGATTGTCTTTGTATGGTCTTCATCAAATTCATCATCAATTTCACCAACAATTTCTTCAACAATATCTTCCATTGATACAATTCCGCTCATAACACCATATTCATCCAATACAATTGCAAGTGAAACATGATTCTGTCTCATAGCACTGAAAACATCATTAATCTGATTAAACTCATAAACAAAATAAGGCTGTCTCATATAAGTCTTAATTTTAAAATTTTCCTGATCAACACCATAAGCCATCATTAAATCCTTAATATTCAAGACACCTACAACTTCATCCTTATCATCAGAATAAACAGGTATACGAGAAAACTGAGAATCTCTTAAAACATTCATTAATTCATCATATGTTACATCATCCTCTACCGCAATAACATGAATACGAGGAGTCATGATTTCCTTTATTTCAGTATCACCAAATTCAAAAACATTATGAAGCATTTCCTTTTCCTCATCTTCTAGAACGCCTTCTTCATGTGATACATTAACAATAGTCTTTAGATCATCCTGAGTCACAGTAGGACCATTTTCAAAACTGCCTCCCAACATCTTAATTATAATATGGCTGATTGACGTTAAAACTACTACAAAAGGAGTAAACAGAATCTTATTAAATCTGACAATCTTACATGTTCGTAAACAGATACTTTCTGCTGAATTATTTGCAAGTGTCTTAGGAGTAATCTCACCAAATATTAGTATTAATAAAGTGACTATCCCAGTTGCAACAGCAACACCGATACCTTCATTTCCAAGTATACTGATTACAAACGATGTTGTTAGTGATGAAGCAGCAATATTAACAAGATTATTACCAATAAGAATAGTACTGATTAAATGATCAGTATCAGATAATAAGCTATCAACGATCTTTGCCTTCTTACTGTTTTTATCATCTTCATCATCAGCAATCGTTTTAATACGAATACGTGATACAGAAGTAAAAGCAGTTTCTGACATAGAATAAAATGCTGACAATATAAGTAATGCTATAAAAATAAATATCATGGATATTTGTCTCGAGTCCAATTGTAAAATCTCTCCTTTATTTCTTATTCAGTATTAGTATACCCTTTTTTTCTAATATCACAATACGAAATCCTAAAAAGAATTATCAGTCCATCTATTTAAAAGAGAAAACTGCTCTAATCATTATCTAGATCAGCATCACATTTTTATTCCATTCATAGAGACTTTGATATAACTAGACTAAGAAGAAAAAGTAAATCAAGAAAAGTAAAGGATATCTGACCACATTTGTTGAAATGAAATCAAGATTTTATGTACACTACCCATGAAAGACAGGACAAGAGATTCAATGCTTGAGGCAATAAAAACTCAAAAGGATTATTAAAGGAATACTAACCAAAGAAAACAAATTCGGCTAAAATCTTAGTGAATGATCTAATGGATCTTAATAATAGACCTAGAAAGTGTTGCAACATTATTTGTAACTGCTCATATAAAAAAACACGATTTTTAATCGTGTCCTTCTTATTCGATTTTTGAAGCATCATAAGTACTATTTGTGAATGCTTGCTGTATCTGTGAAGAATCAGTAACAGCTGTTCTTGTTCCTGAAGTGAAATAAAGCCTTCCGGCTGCTGAAGAAGTCTTAACAGCAGTCTTATATCTTGAATTAATATTGCTGAACTGAACTCCATAATAAGCAGAAGCAGTCTGTCCTGATGTATTTTTTGCTGTTATTTTATAAGCAAATATAACTCTATCCGTATATGTAGTAGAATTATTCAACTTACTCTTCTGAAACCATACAGAATCATAATCATATTGATAAGTAATAGAAGATGAATTTATAAACATTGTTCTTATCTTTTGATCAGCATAAGGTTTGTATAAACCAGCTAAATCTTTTGGCACTTCATTTACTGAAGCGAATCTCTGTGGCAAACTCTTAATCACAATAGTCTTAGAGACTCCTGTAACTTTCAACTTAAGTGCTTTAGCTCTAGTCTGATCATAAATAACAGTTACAGTAACCTTGTCGCCATTAGATAAAGCAGCGCTCTTACTATAAGTATAACGTAACGAACTAACAAAAGTTGATATTTCGGTATTTGATTTATCATAATTTACATTGTTAGTTACACCTGTAATATAGCCATTACCATGCTCTCCAGCAACTTTAATCACAATATTATTAGCTAAATCAATTTTATTACCGCCAAAGAAATAGTCATATCCTTTATAAGCACCAAACAATACTGCAATTGCTACAATAACAGTAATAATGAGTTTTCCTCTTTTACTGCCATTATTCATATTACTATTGTATTGCTGATTGTAAGCATTAAAACCACCTTGTTCTCCGGCATTAAAGCCACCTTGTGCATTAAAATCATTAGATGATCCATTAAAGCTTCTTTGACCATTCTGCATTGGATCATTAGTTCCACTAAAACCAGCCTGCGTATTCTGTGTGAAATCATTAGCTGATCCATTAAAGCTTCCCTGACCATTCTGCATTGGATCATTAGTTCCACCAAAACC
>NZ_KB446647.1:26632-102972 GCF_000340375.1 Eggerthia catenaformis OT 569 = DSM 20559 | reverse complement strand
ATATATCTACCTACATTTATAATTTATCATAAACTTCTTTTGAATTCAAACCAAATAATGAAAATCATTTATAATTCTAATAAAGATATCCCCTATTAGAATTCATCTAATAAAGGATATCTATTTTATTGATGCAGCTTTTTATATCTTAAAGCTATCAAAATCACAATAACTGATCCTAATACTAATAAAGAATATTTTAATAAGGATTGCTGATCTCCAGTTTTAGGTTTATTAGTTTTCTTTCCTGTTTTTGTAATCTTTGGATTAACTTTTCCATTATCTTTAGGCTGTGAAGGTTTAATGACAGGAGGCTGTACCAGATTAATTTTATTAACCTTAATAGTATAAGCTATTGTTTTATTGTCACTAGCTGCCTGAGTAAAATCTTTACCTTCAGCACTTTGAACAGCATTCCATTTAAAATTAAAGTGAATATAATTAGAATTGTATTCTGCAAGTGAAGACATCATGCCTTCTAAAGTTCCCTTAACAGTTAATAAAGTATTATTTTCAACATTTGAATCAATAGTAATATTAGGAATAGTAACTTTAAGCTTATCATCACAATTAAGAATTGCTTTACTTAAATCTTCATAAGTCTTAATATTCTTTGTCTGTAAAGTCATAGTAACTGTAATTAATTTTCCGTTTATACTAACATCAGTAATTTTAAAACAGTCCGCTCCTGCTAATTTAACAGTTTCAACACTGATATTAGAAGCTGTTAATCCTTCAGGTAATGTAAAGGAAGCCTTAAATACAGATTGTGTATCTTCTAAAAAAATACTTGATCCATTATGCCCATTTTTATATTGATTTTCTATCTGTTTCATTAATGATTTTACTTTTGTTACATCTAGAACCCCTGTATAAGCAAGTGTATCAGTAGATTTTACTGTTTTCACCTGTGTGTGTTCAGTATCATCATCAATAGTAATATCACCATCTAATTCATCTTCTTTACTAACATTTACAGTTCGAGCAGTCTCTACAGTTGCCTGAATAGTATCATTATCAACAGCCACTGCATCTTTTCCTTTTGCTGACTGCTTAGCTTCCCATTCAAACTTAAATGGAACAGTATTTCCATTACTTTTAGCGGTTGCTGACATAGATCCTGTTAACGTTCCTTTAACTGTCATACGACTGCCATCCTTTGCATCCTTAGATACTAAGACACCGGGTACTGTTACTTTTAATTCATCATCACAGGCATTAACAGCATTCTTTAAAGATACAAAATCAGTTATTCCTTCTTTTAAAGACATAGTAACAGTAACACTCTGACCATTAACTTTGACATCAGTCACTTTAAATGTATCTTTACCACCCTCAAATAAAACATTATCTTTTGTGAGCATTTCACTAAATGAAAGATCTTTAGGTAAAGTAAATACTGCTTCAAATGTACTCTTAGTATCATTTAAAGTAATCTTATCTTTTTCAGTATTAGGATAATTATCTTCAATATTCTTTAACTGAGTTTTAATCTTAGAAACATCCAATACACCTGTAAACTTCAATTTCTTACCCTGCTTAGTCTTATAAACAGCATCATGTTCAGTATCGCCATTAACAAGAATATCTCCTTCAAGAACATTAAATGGTCTGCTTAGATCATCAGTATAAGTACCGGAATAAACATCTGTTTTAAATGTCTGTAATCCAATACCAAATTTTCCCCATGTTCTGCTGGGATAGAAAGAGAATTCTCCCTGACCGGTAACCTTGCTCTTCTTCAGCTTATCAGCATCAGACTGGTTATTAACAGTTATTGTATAAGGTATAGAAAAATTAACAGTATGATTATTAGCATCATTCTTATCTTTATTATAAGAATCATAAATCTGCTGCCAGTTTGTATCCTGTAATTTAAACTTAAATGTAATCTTATTAGACTTATTAGTATACTTTATAGTATTTGCAGGAAACATCGAAGACGTTGAACTTGTTTTAATAGTTCCTACTTTAGCATTTTCGGGAAGACTCACTGTATACTCTACATATGCACTTGTACTTACAGTGTCTTTATCCCATGGAAAATGCCCGCTGACCGCTTCACTTTTCATCTGTGATTCAAATTGCCCCATAATCTCAGTCATTGGTACACTGGCATAAACTTTTCCATGATAAGTAGAAACCAGCTTCTTATCATCAGTTACTGTATTCCCCTCCTCATGTACATATTGAGCTACTTTTAATGGATTAGCAGCCTGTACATTCATTGGGTTTGTAATACCAATTATCATTGCGAATGCACAAAACAATGATAACATTTTAAATTTTCTGTTTTTTAGTTTCATAATTCCGCCTCATTTCCTTACATCATAAAACACTAAGGATTATAGCACTGAAACAGATAAAATACAATGATTACAAGCAATATTCTTTTAAATCATCAGTAAGCTTTTCTATACTGTTAAAATCACTTTCAGTACCCATTCCAAAAGGATTAGAGATAGGTCTTATAATAAAGACATAATTATGATTACTGCCATATATTTTTAATCTATAACACTGAGAATCTCTTTTTACTTTTATCTTTTTTATTTCTCCTAAACAGATTGCTTTAGTGTCCTTATAAACTGTTACCTGATAATCATTTATATCTACAATATATTCATGAGCTATTTTTTTGATTACATATTTTAAAAAGAAATAGGTTATTATCAATGAAGGCATAATAAAAACAATTTCTAATCTAAAGCTCCTATTAAGCTGCCCTGTTATATTAATTTGTGGAAAAATAAAGTAAAATATTATCATCATTAATAAAACTAAGCCCATGAAACAAATAGGAGCTCCTAACCCTATAACTGCTTCAGTACCTGATGATGAAGCATGAAATACATATCTCTGTTTCATATACCCCTCCTATAAAATCTCCTTAATCAAGATAACTATAACCTTATTCAGTGTAAATTCATAATAATTCTATTTCTATATACAGTATATTCAATAATATCCCCATAATTCACTCATTAATAAATCAATTGTCTTGTCTATAAGTTCTGATGAATTATATAAAATACTTAGGGTAATAGCTTCCATCAAATAAAAATGCTCTGCTTTTATGATCATATATTAATATAATTTTCTCACCTTCTTAATTTTGAAAAGTGTATTTCCCTAATATCATTAATATTAAATAATGGAGAAAAAACGTTAAGATCATAAGCTTATTACCTTCTGCTTTAAAAATCTTAAAATCTCTCTTATTTTCTCTTTTTAAATAAACTTCTACAAATTTATAAGAACACTAATAATAAGAGATATTATTAATTTTTTCCATATCCACTTCTCCCATACCGGTATTATATACTAATAATAAAAATAGTGAAACATATTGGTATATTTCACTTGGTATATTTCATTTATTTATAGAGATGAATATCTGAAAAAAATATACGGAAATAGGCATTTATTTAAATATTGCTCAGATATTCATCTCTGTAAATTGAAACAGTTATTGATAAAATGATATTTCTATATCATCCATATAAAAACATAAAAATTTATTTAATGTCTGATAATCAATATTTCTATATTCTTCTTTATCATCATTAATACTAACGCTAATCATATTTGTATTTGTAAAGAAAGTGACAGAGATAATTTTTTTTAAAAAAATTAACCGTCCTTTGATTGTTAGAGTTGAATTTTTCTTACACTCTAATATTTCATCACTCTTATTTATTTCTATAATATCATTATTGATAATGATTTCCGGTGTCTCCATACTATTATAAATAGTATAAGCAGCCTTAGTTATATATTCCCATTTTATACAGTCATTAGAATCCTATCTAGAGAATAGTAATCTACTAAAATCATGAAAATCCCTTCTTCTATGTATTTTAGATTATTCAAGTCACATTTAGGTCACATCAGCCAATTACTCCTATTTACAAGAAATTTAATAATCAAATCATTAATGAGATATAATTGTTTTAATTTCACTAAAATAACGATATTCCGATTTTTTCGATAATTAAAAAATTATTTTTTAAAATAAAAGCTATACCATTTAATATACCTACATCTTTATCAGAAAACTTTAGCAGATTTTTAAAATTATATATTTATCTACTTCACCTGTTGATAGTGTAAAATATTGATATTTAAAGAAATTTCACTATAAATAAACTAAAATCAAGTACAATTATCCAAACATATAATGATAATAAATTGCCGGATAGTACTATAGGTAAATAGTCTTCGCTTAATTAAGACATATGAGGAATATTAAACTCTAATAGTGATACTTTCAAGCAGTATTTAATCAGCTCCTTTAATCTTAAAAAATTTTAATAAACATTAAAAAAACTCCCTTTAAGAGAGTTTTTATGATGTACATATAATTAACGTTTAGAGAACTGTGGTGCTTTACGTGCTTTCTTAAGACCGTATTTCTTACGTTCTTTCATACGTGCATCACGAGTTAAGAATCCGGCAGCTTTTAAGGCCGGTCTATAATCATTTCCAGCTACTAATAAAGCTCTAGAGATACCATGTCTGATAGCTCCTGCCTGTCCTGAATATCCTCCACCATTAACATTAACTTTTACATCAAACTTATCTTTTGTGCCAGTTAATTCTAAAGGCTGGTTGACGATCATTAATAATACGTCTGAAGGTAAGTAATCTTTTGCATCTCTGTCATTAATTACAATATTTCCAGTACCTGGTGTTAAGATAACACGTGCTACTGATGATTTTCTACGTCCTGTTCCTCTATATTGTACGTTTGCCATGTCGTCCCCTCCTATCCTTTAATCTTTAACTCTTCTGGTTTCTGTGCAGCATGCGGATGTTCTCCACCGGCATAAACAAATAATTTCATTCCCTGTTTACGTCCTAATGTGTTATGTGGAAGCATACCTTTAACTGCAGCTTCTACAAAACCTACCGGATCATTATCTCTAAACTGACGAGCAGTCTTAGATTTTAATCCCCCTAAGAATCCTGTATGATGGTAATACATCTGTTTATCTAACTTCCTACCAGTCATAACTACTTTGCTTGCATTAAGAACAATCACATAATCACCTGTATCTACATGAGGAGTGTAAGTAGGCTTATGCTTGCCTCTTAATACTGTAGCAACCTGTGATGCTAAACGACCTAAAGTCATACCTTCAGCATCAACAACATACCATTTTCTTTCAATTGTAGCCTCTTTAGCCATTGTTGTTTGTCTCATTTTTATCTCCTTTAAAATAAACCTTACCGGGGTCTTTTTTTAATAGGTTAGCAGAATACTTATATCTTCCTGATAAGATAGAAGAAATATCCTAACAAACAGTTCATGTGTGAAAGCACACTAAAATAGAACATATACATTATAACAATATCCTAATCTTTGTCAATTATAATTAAGCTTATCTTATAAAAATAAAAATGTTTTATTTATTTAAGATAGTAACTTCACCACTTAATGATAAAGAAAAATATTCTCTGATACGTTTAGGATCATCAGTCTGCCCTAAAACCCACATCAATTTAGTAATAGCTGCTTCTACACTCATATCATAAGCTTGTATAATCCCTGCTTCTATAGCTTTCCTGCCAGTTTCGTAAATAGACATATTACTGCCTTCATAACGACACTGAGTTCCTAATAAAATAGTCATGCCTTTATCGATAAGTTTTTTTGCACAGCTGACAAAATCATGATTTAAAAAAGGAATTCCTCCTAAACCATATCCTTCAATATAAAGGGCCTTATATCCTTCATGATAAAACATTTCTAGTTCTTTCTCCTGAATACCCGGAAACATCTTAATAATAGCTACCTGATTAGAATAATCTGTTTTTAATTGAAAGATGCCTTTTCTTTTAGGAATAGCACTTTCATTAATTTTTAATCCTAAAGCACTTATTGATGCTACATCTGGATAATTAATACTTTCAAAAGCATCAAAACTAAGAGATCTTACTTTTGATACACGACATCCTAACATAACCTTTCTATTAAAAGCGACAAAAATACCCGGATAACCGCTAGCTGCCATATAAATAGAACATCTGATATTCTCTAACGCATCAGCTACAGGATCAGCAATAGATAGTTGACTTCCTGTTAATACTACCGGTATATCAATATTCTGTAACATAAATGTGAGCATAGATGAGCTGTAAGCACAGGTATCTGTTCCATGTATCACAACAATCCCATCATAATCATCTTTCTTCTCAGCTATCACTCCGGCTAAATCAGTCCAATCTTCGGGAAATATATTGGCACTATCTACCATTCTAAAATCCATTAAAGAAAGTTCCATATCTCCTGCTACCATATGAAGCTGCTGCGACATTTCCAAAGTACTTAAGTCCGGAGATAAACCCTGTTCTTTCATAACTGCTGAAAGAGTTCCGCCAGTATTAATAATCAAAATTTTTTTATGTCTCATATCCTATCCCCTCTCTTTATTTATAATAAACATGCTCTAAATATAATCCTTGCGGCTCTGCTTTAAATAAACATTTCTTTTTTCCTTTAGAATCAAGAAGTTCTTTAAGAAAATCTATGTTTTTACGATGAGCTCCAACCTGTATAACACCACCGACAATATGTCTAACCATATATCTTCTAAAGCCGTCACCAATTAAGATAAAAGTAAATATTCCATTATTTTCTTCTATTCTAAAATCATAAATAGTTCTTGTGGTTAATCCATACTGATCATAGACACAAAAAGATGCAAAATCATATTTTCCAATAAAAATCTGTGCAACTTTTCTCATTTCTTCTAAATCTAAAGAACCATAAGGATACTGATATATGTAATTTCTCTGTAATGGATTATATTGATTCACAGATAATAAATAATGATATTCTTTCTTTTTAGCACTATATCTTGAATGAAAATCATTAGAAACAATCTCTGAATCCTTAATATAAATATCTTCCGGAAGAAAATGATTTAAAGCTTGAATCCATTGTTTTTGTGCTATATTAAAATCTGTATCAAAATGAAAAACCTGATGAGAAGCATGAACCTTAGCATCTGTTCTGCCTGATGAATGAATAGAAATATTTTCTTTAGTAATCTTAGTAAGTGCGGTTTCTATTTCCTGCTGTACAGTTCTTAATCCGGGCTGCTTCTGCCATCCATAAAATAAACTTCCATCATAGCTTACTATACATTTTATTCTCATAATATCACACTCATTGTTATTATAATTAACATCAGTAAAAAGACTGAAAGAGAAGCAAAACTATCATAATAACGCCATTTCAGCTGATGATAACGAGTACGCATAGCTCCCGGCTGATAATTTCTTGATTCCATTGCATTGGCTAAATCATCTGCTCTTTGAAAAGCCGATATGAATAAAGGAATAATTAAAGAAATAATTGCTGTTATTTTCTCTTTAAGAGTACCTTCATTAAAATCAGCACCTCTGGAAGCCTGTGCC
Organism: Eggerthia catenaformis OT 569 = DSM 20559; assembly: GCF_000340375.1. Lineage (GTDB taxonomy): Bacteria > Bacillota_I > Bacilli_A > Erysipelotrichales > Coprobacillaceae > Eggerthia > Eggerthia catenaformis. The sequence goes on along the minus strand of NZ_KB446647.1, from coordinate 95,547 downwards.
TTCATAATTCTTTGTGTTTCTTCAATCAAAGTAGGTATAAAACGTAAAGCAACTGATATCATCATAGAAACCTCATAAACAGGAAAGCCAATTTTTTTTAATGGAGATAGAAGTCTTTCTAGTCCTAGTGTCATATCCAATGGCTTAGTAGTAGAAGTTAAGATTGTTGTAAAAATAATAATGAGGATTAATCTAACCACAATGTAGGCTGACTGATGCAATGCTCCACTATAAATAGAAAACGGACCTATTTTATACAATAATATTCCTTGTCTTAGTAGAAGCACATTAAATATAAACAAAAAGATCATCATAAAAATCATTGGCTTCATAGCTTTTATTATTCTTTTCATAGGAAGCTTAGAAAGAAGAAACAGAATAATCGCAAATATTCCTATAATACCATAGCCAATAAATCCGGCATCAAAGAAAACAGTAATTAAAATCATTAATAAAGCTGTTATTTTTAATCGAGGATCTAATTTATGAATAATAGAATCAGCTAAGTAGTATTGTCCAAATACGCTATTATTCATAAATTTCACCTCCTATTGCTTTTATAAGATCATTCATTTCTTTTATAGTATGATCAATATGAAAGCCTTTATTATTTAATTCTTCTATATATGAAGTCATTAAAGGAAGATCAATAGATAAAGATTCAAGATATTCTGTTTCTTTGAATAGTTCATCAACACAGCAATGCTTTTCAATATGACCCTTATTCATTACAATTGCCCGATCACAATATTCCAGAACATTATTCATATCATGGGTCACCATAATAACTGTGTGTCCTTGTTTCTGATAATCTTTAAAAAGCTGCATCATCTCGTAGCTCCCCTGAGGATCAAGTCCGGCTGTTGGTTCATCTAAGATAAGAATATCAGGAGACATAGCCAGTATACCGGCAATCGCAACTCTTCTTTTTTGTCCTCCTGATAATTCAAAAGGAGATCTTTCTAAATAACTTTCATCTAATCCTGCTTGCTTGATTGCTTTTCTGACTAATTCTTTTGCTTTTTCTTCTTCTAAGCCAAAATTTTTAGGACCAAAAAGTATATCTTTTTCTATTGTTTCCTCAAATAGCTGGTATTCAGGAAACTGAAAAACCAGTCCGGCTTTTTTTCTTAATGGCTTTAACTCCTTTGGCTTCTTTTGAGCATTGATGATAATATCATCAATTGTAACTTCACCGCTTGTGGGTAATAATAAAGCATTAATATGCTGTATTAAGGTAGACTTTCCACTTCCTGTATGTCCTATCAAAGCTGTAAAAGATCCTTCTTTTATATCAAGATTAATATCTTTTAAAGCATGAAAAAACAGGTTTGTATCTGCTCCATATATATAATTTACTTCTCTAAATGTAATTGACATAATTGTTTCATCAGCTCATTTCTATTAATAGTTGGTACAATGGGATATCCTTTATGATAGAGAGCATCAGATATCTTATAAGCAAAAGGAATATCCAATTTCAAATCCTGTAATACCTTAATATCCGTTAATACTTCTTCAGGCTTTCCATTTTTAATAATCTTACCCTCAGATAATAAAATAACCTGATCACTAAGAGCAGCCTCTTCAATATCATGAGTAATAGATAAGATTGTCATTTTCTTTTCATTATTTAGTAATCTAACAAGTTCGTTTATTTCTCTTTTTCCTTTTGGATCAAGCATACTCGTAGATTCATCAAGAATGATAAGTTCAGGATTCATAGCCAGTATCCCGGCTATAGCCACTCTTTGTTTTTGTCCTCCTGAAAGCTTAATTGGTTCATAATCAAGAAATTCAGTCATATTCACCTTATCGGCATACTCCTGAATAATATTTTCCATTTGTAACGGATCAATACAAAGATTCTCTAATCCAAAAGCAATATCATCTCTTACTGTTGATCCAATAAACTGATTATCAGGATTCTGAAAAACAATGCCGGTCTTTTTTCTAATTTCATAAACAGTTTCACTAGAAAGCATGATATCCGATACTTTAATTGATCCTGACTGTGGCTTTAATAATCCAATAAGCAGTTTTGCAATAGTTGATTTCCCTGATCCATTATGACCAAGAATAGATGTATAACTGCCCTGCTCTATATGAAAAGAAATATGATTAATCGTATGAAGTCCTTCTTCATATTCAAAACATAACTCTTTAACTTCTATCATTGACATTTTTTATCCTTCCTCATCTATACATTCATACTCACTATAGTTATCATCAATTTTACCGGTTATCCTTAATTTTATATCAAGATTATTTTCATAGTCAAAACTAAATATACCTGCATATAATCTATTTAACAGACAGCTGACTGATTCCCCGGAAGCGAAATCAGCAATCTTTATATTTAGTATTTCACGATTGGAGATATATAATGATCCTGACTCATTTTATCAAGCGTTAACTTAGAAATACTATTAATCGCAATAATAAGAGTTTTCTTTTCATTAATCCTCTTTACGATATCAATCATTTTCTTAATTTCATCGCTATAAAAAATAATAATCGTAACATGATCAGAATCACTGATTATTGATAATTAAGATTTAATGGTTTCTGTTCAAATATCTTAGCATATAAATCTATATACTTCGTCTTTCTGAGTAACCAAAAAGTTTGATATAAATCATCATATTTTAATAATTGTCCGGTATCTTCAATGATCTGAGTATGAAGCGTTAATTATTAGGAATAATCTTAAAATCATCTTCTGCAATAAAAGGAATCGTTGCATCAGCTTCCTGTATCTGATAAATATATTTTAGTTTTTCAAAAAAATAATTCTTAAAACCAATTCATCCTTTATATCCTAATTTCTTAAAAATTCTAATAAGCAATGGAGCACCGGTATAAATTGCATCAGTAATATCATTATTGTCATAGATTTAATATTTTCAACTTTTTTAATATATAATCTGACAATCACCGTTTCATTCTCTGAAAAATGAGTATTCTGTATTTTATTAATAATCATAACTACACACTCCATTTTCTTATTATAGTTATATTAACAAAAAAAACCAGTTATTTATACCGGTTATTCAATCAAATGTAACTTAGTGAAAAGTTTTGTTTCCTGTTTGATCGCAATATGTAAGAATTGTGAATACAATATTGTTGCAATGATCGTTCCTTCTCGGATTGTCCATTGCTGTGAAAATAAAAGTGTAAGTATAATAGAAACAGCTAAGGCGACAATATCCATTGCCTGTCTCATCATATGAAAGCGAACCGGGAAATGATTACTGATAACTAAGCACATACCCTCCAACGGAAAGGTCATTTCATTTAGCAACATAATAGCTCCTACAATATAAGAAGCTGCCATTACCGAGACAGTAAACACAATCAAAGATATCCAATAACTGGTAATCTCAAATGTAAAAACATCATAGTAAAAGAAATTTTCAATATATCCGAATACTAAAGCAGGTACCAGCTGAAGAAGATTTTTAATACCGAATTCCTTCTTCATTATACATAATTCAATAAATACACAGGTAGCATTCATAATAATACCGATCGTACCAATCCTTATATTTGTAAGTAATGAAAAACTCTGTCCCATAGCATCCCATGCACCGACACCGATAGCTGCTTTCAGTGTTAAAGCTACAACAGCCGACTGCAAAGCCACAAGTATAATAGTCAATACAAATCTTTTTACTTTTATATTCATAACATCACCCCTATCAGCATACTATATCCCCATATTTTCTCTTATTATTTTCTAATCATGAAAAGCTTATATATCAGTTTTAAAAAGCAGTGTTCGATGAGGTGACCTCCAAAAGCTAGACTAAGAAATCTAACATTGGGAGGTCGATACACGAAACACTGCTTTTTATAATAATGCAATGACAGCCATAGTAGCATTGTCACCTTTGCGATTATAAGTTTTTACAACTTTTGTATAACCGCTTCTACGATCTGTATACTTAGCTGCAACTTCATTAAATAACTTCTGAACTGCAGTTTCTCCAGTTTTTGGATCTACTACATCCTGTAAAATAGCTGCCGCTTGTCTTCTTGCATGTAAATCACCACGTTTACCTAAAGTAATCAGTTTATCAACTACTTTACGAACTTCTTTAGCTCTTGTAGCAGTAGTTTCAATTCTGCCATACATGATGACATCAGTTGCTAAGTTACGAAGCATAGCTTTTCTATGTGAAGCTACACGTCCTAATTTTCTGTTATGTGCCATTATGATCTCCTTTTAAATCTAATCATTAGTCGATAGGCTTAAAACCTAATCCTAATTCTAGTAATTTCTCTTTCACTTCTTTTAAAGACTTTTTACCAAGATTTCTCACCTTGATCATATCATCTTCAGTCTTAGATGCTAATTCCTGAACCGTCTGAATGCCGGCCCTTTTTAAACAGTTGTATGAACGAACAGAAAGATCAAGTTCTTCAATTGTCATATCTAAGACTTTATTTGTAGTATCTTCTTCTTCTTCACTCATGACCTCAATAGTCATTGCTTCATCAGTCAACTCAACAAATAAATTCAGATGTTCAACTAGAATCTTAGCAGCTAAGGCTAAGACTTCATGAGGCTTAATAGAGCCGTCCGTTGTTATTTCTAAAGTTAATGCATCATATTTAGCAGATTGACCTACTCTTGTAGGCTCAACAGAATATGCAACATTAACGACTGGTGAGAAGATTGAATCTGTTGCAATAACACCTACTGTATCAATATATTTTTTGTTCTGATCAGCAGACATATAACCACGATCCTTACGTGCATACATTTCCAAGTGTAAGTGTCCGCCTTCTGCAACATGACAAAGAACCAAATCATTAGAAATCATCTTTACTTCACTTGGACATTGAATATCAGCACCTGTAACGGTTGCCGGTCCTTCAACATCAAGAGTCATAGTAACATCTTCATCACTATTCAATTCAAAGACTAACTTCTTAATTTGTAAAATGATATTAGTAACATCTTCTACAATTCCGTCAACTGCTGAAAACTCATGGATAGCACCATCCATCTTAATCGCATAGACAGCTCCTCCGGGCATAGAAGATAATAAGACTCTTCTTAATGAATTTCCTAAAGTTGTACCAAATCCTCTTTCAAAAGGTTCAATCACAAACTTAGCATAATTATCTTCTTCTCTATACGTATCAACAGTAATTTCTGCTTTTTCAAATTTTTGCATCGTTCTCCTCCTCTTCCGGAATATTTTTAATTAATGAAATAATTATCGATTTTATCCACGAGGACGTTTTGGTGGACGACAGCCATTATGTGGAATAGGAGTTACATCAGTAATTGCAGTAACCTCTAATCCGGCAGCAGATAATGCTCTGACAGCAGCTTCACGTCCAGGTCCAGGACCTTTTACATCTACTTCTACAGATTTCATACCATGATCCATTGCAGCTTTAGCAGCAGCTTCAGCAGCCATCTGAGCAGCATATGGAGTTGATTTTCTAGAGCCTTTAAAACCTAAAGCTCCAGCACTAGACCAAGTGATTGCATTTCCCTGTTCATCAGCAATAGTTACAATAGTATTATTGAATGTTGAATGGATGTGAGCAACACCTTTTGCTATATTCTTCTTTACTCTTCTTTTACGAGTTGTTTTAGCCATTAGTTTAACCTCCTATTACTTCTTCTTACCAGCGATTGGACGTGCTTTCCCCTTACGAGTTCTAGCATTTGTTTTTGTTCTCTGTCCACGTACCGGAAGACCTCTACGATGACGAATTCCTCTGTAGCTGCCAATTTCCATTAATCTCTTAATGTTTAATTGTGTCTCTCTACGAAGATCACCTTCAACTTTAATTTTTTCTACTTCTTGTCTTAATTTTGTTTCTTCTTCTTCAGTTAAATCTTTAACTCTAGTATCAGGTGAAACACCAGCTGCTTTACATAATTTTTCAGCAGTAGTATTTCCAATACCATAAATATATGTTAATGAGATAACCACACGTTTTTCACGTGGGATATCAATACCAGCAATACGAGCCATTATGTCTCCTCCTAATAATTAACCTTGTCTCTGTTTGTGTTTAGGGTTTTCACAGATGACCATAACTCTACCCTTACGTTTAATAACTCTGCATTTATCACAGATTGGTTTTACAGATGCTCTTACTTTCATACTGCACCCTCCTTTTAATTACTTCTTTCTAAATGTGATTCGCCCACGTGTTAAATCATAGGGAGAAATCTCTACTGTTACTTTATCACCCGGTAAAATGCGAATGTAATTCATTCGGATTTTACCAGAAACGTGAGCCAGGATTTCTACTCCATTTTCTAATGCAACTCTAAATTGAGCATTTGGCAATGTTTCAACCACAGTTGCTTCAACCTCAATTACATCATCTTTCTTTGCCATACGCCTCTCCTTGTACCTTTGTCATGATCTCATAGCCCTCATCAGTAATTGCAACTGTATGCTCATAATGAGCAGCTAATGAATGATCCAAAGTCTTTACTGTCCAGTCATCACTTAACACAGTGACTTCTTCACTACCCAAATGAGCCATCGGCTCTACTGCAATACACATTCCCTTCTTAAGTCTTGGTCCATGACCGGGAATTCCCCAGTTAGGAATAGAAGGATCTTCATGGACTTCTGTGCCAATTCCATGTCCTGTGTAATCTCTTGGTGTAGTACAGCCATGACTTTCTAAATAAGTTTGTATCGCATGAGATATATCAGATAATCGATTACCAGGCTTAACCTGAGACAGTCCGGCATAAAGAGCTTCTTCACAGACTTGCATAAGATGTCCGGCATCGTCAGAAACATCTCCAATAGCATAAGTCCAAGCACTATCTCCATGATATCCTTTCCAGTTAGCACCAACATCCACTGAAATAATATCGCCATTTTTTAAGATATAACCATCAGGAATCCCATGAATAACAGTATCATTTACAGAAGTACATACTGCTCCGGGAAAACCATAAAGATTTAAAAATGATGGAATAGCTCCATTTTCCCGAATAACTCTTTCACAGATATCAGCTACCTGTTTAGTAGTCATGCCGGGCTGTAGGACTTCACTCATTGTCTTATGAACAAGTCCTACAATATGCCCTGCATGTCTCATCATTTCAATTTCTCTATCATTTTTAATGGTAATCATTTCTTACCCTCAAGACATTTCTTGATGTCCTTATAGACATCTTCCATTGTCTGTGCACCATTGATATTGGTCAATTCCTTTTTCATTTGATAGTAATCGATCAAAGGTTTAGTCTGCTTTAAATATGTATCCAAGCGCGCCTTAACTGCTTCTTCATTTTCATCAGCACGTTGATACAATTCTCCGCCACACACATCACAGACTCCTTCTATACGTGGCGGTTTATAAACAATATGGAAAGTTGTTCCACATTGTCTGCAAGTTCTTCTTCCGGATAATCGAGCCTTCAGTATTTCAGGATCAATCTCCAAATTGATAACAGCATCAATTTTAAAACCAAAATGAGCTGCCATAAATTCAAGCTCTCTAGCTTGAACAATCGTACGTGGATATCCATCTAAAATGAATCCATTTTTCATATCCTTAAGATTATTCTTAAAGTATTCAGTAACCATCTCATTAGTGACATCATCAGGCACCAAACGACCAAACTTCGTAAAATAGTCCGCAATAATCCCTATATCCGTCTGCTCAGCATGAGCCTTACGAAAGAGATCCCCAGTAGAAATCTGAGTTAATCCAAATTCTTCAACAAGTTTTTTAGCTTGAGTCCCTTTTCCAGCACCAGGAGGACCCATCAAGATAATATTCATACGATTTTCTCCTCTATTTCTGATTACTTTCTAATATAGCCATGATATTCACGACGAGTGAGCATACTTCTGATCTGACGTACAGTCTCAAGAGCTACACCGGAAACGATAATCAACCCGGTACCACCTAAAGAGAGAGCATTGCTGCCTGTTGCAGTCCAGATTTCCGGAGCAACAATCGGTATTGCTGCAATCATAACTAAGAATAATGATCCGGCAACAGTGATTCTATTAAGGATAGTGCCAATGTACTTCTTCGTATCATCACCGGTACGAACGCCCGGGATAACACCTCCGCTTTTTTTCAAATCATCAGCAATTCGCTTAGTATCAATCTGTAAGTTACTGTAGAAGAACGTAAATAATATTATCATAATTACATACAGAATAAAGCCCCAAGGTTTCTGATAATTTAAAATATTATCAATTAACTGAGTTGTTTTTGTACTGTTCATAAAACTGATAATCGTTCTTGGAGCAGCAAGAACACTCGCTGCAAAAATAACAGGAATAACAGATGAACTATTTATTTTAAGTGGAAGATTCGTAGTATCTTTAGTATGCATCACAGTCTGTGTATTACTTGTGGCATAAAAGATGGAAATCTTACGCACCGAGTTTTCAGTAAATACAACGAATACTACAATTGCCAAATAGACAATTAAGAATAAAATATACCATGCAATACTTGTGATTGCAGCATAAGTACTCTTGTATGTAACCATTGTACCATAAGTTGAAATCAATTGTGTAGGTAAATTTGATACAATTCCTGTAAAAATCAGTAAACTTGTTCCATTTCCTACACCTTTAATTGTAATCTGATCACCAATCCACATTGCAAACATAGATCCGGCAGCCATAATCACAACAACATAAACGTATGTCCAGATTCCAGTGCTGTTTAGTATTTTATACCCCTTATCAAAAGCATAAATTAAGCTTCCCCCTTGGATAGCAGCTAATGCTAAAGTGAGATAACGAGTAACTGTATCTTTCTTTTTCTTACCTGTCTGTCCTTCTTTCTGCCATCTTGACAAAGCAGGAATGACATCCATAGAGAGCAGTTCAATAATAATTGATGAAGTAATATAAGGTGAAACTCCTAGTGAGAAAAGAGAAAATCTTTCTAATGTTCCTCCTCCAAGAAGATTCATTATACCGAAAATCCCACTATTTGATGCAGAGCCTGAAATAGCTTTTGCATTAATATATGGAATTGTTACCGCTGCTCCCAAACGGAATACAAACAACATGCCTAGTGTAAAGACAACCTTACGACGCATTTCCCCTTTTTTAAAGACTGACTTTAAAAAGCTTAGCATCTTAGATCACCTCTGTTTTCCCACCAGCTGCTTCAATTGCTTTAACAGCACTTGCTGAGAATTTTTTAGCTTTTACTGTTAATGCAACTTTTAGTTCTCCATTACCTAAAATCTTAACACCATCTAGTTCTTTTTTAACTAAGCCGGCATTTATTAATGATTCAGTATCAACAACTGAATTTGCTTCAAAGTTATTTAATGCTTCAACATTAACAATTGCATATTCTTTTCTATTTATATTTGTGAAACCACGTTTTGGCAGTCTTCTAAATAATGGAGTCTGTCCACCTTCAAATCCAGGCTTTTTACCTCCACCGCTTCTAGCTCCCTGACCTTTCTGACCACGTCCAGAAGTTTTACCGCTTCCAGAGCTTGTTCCACGTCCTACACGCTTTCTCTTTTTACGAGCTCCTTCAGTGTAAGTTAATTCATTTAATTTCATTTTTACACCTCCTGCTTTTCAACTGTTACAAGGTGTCTTACAGTGTTGATCTGACCCTGTACATATACATTATCTTCTTTTTCCACTGTCTTATGCATCTTAGTTAAGCCTAAAGCCTTAAGAGTTGCCTTCTGGTTTTTTTTAGCACCAATAGGGCTCTTAGTAAGCGTAATTTTTACATTTGCCATATCAGTTCTCCTTAACCATAAATTTCATCAACTGTCTTATCTCTTAACTGAGCAACAGCTTCAACAGTCTTCATTTTTGCAAGACCTTCAATAGTAGCTCTTACCATGTTAATTGGTGTTCTAGAACCGATACATTTAGATAAAATATCAGTATAACCAGCCAATTCAACAACAGCACGAACCGGACCTCCAGCAATGATACCGGTACCTTTAGCAGCAGGTCTTAAGAATACTTCACCTGATTTAAAGATACCTGTTACTTCATGAGTAATTGTACCATTCTTCATAGAAACATTAATTAAATTCTTTTTAGCCGCTTCACTTGCTTTTCTAATTGCATCAGGTACTTCATTAGCTTTACCTGTACCAAAGCCAACTCTGCCCTTTTTATCGCCAATAACAACTAAAGCAGCAAAACGCATTTTTCTACCACCCTTTACTACCTTAGTAACACGATTGATAGTAACTACACGCTCTTCGAATTCCTTAACTTCTCTTGGTCTTCTTTTATTGTTACGTCCATTTCTTCTAGGTCCATTTCTCTTATCATTCTTAGGACCATTTTGTCTTGGATTGCGTTCCATATTAACCTCCTGTTAGAATTTCAAGCCAGCTTCTCTAGCAGCTTCTGCTAAAGCCTTGACTCTACCATGATAGATATATCCACCACGATCAAATACTACTTTCTCAATGTTCTTTGCTAATGCACGTTTTGCTACTTCCGCACCAACTTTAGCAGCAGCCTCTACATTTCCGCCATTTTCTAATTTCATATCTACGCTTGATGCAGCTGCTAATGTTACACCATTAACATCATCAATAACCTGTGCATTAATATGAGCATTAGAACGGAAAACATTGAGACGAGGACATTCTGGAGTTCCAGAAATTTTCTTACGAACTCTTAAGTGACGTCTTAGACGTACATCATTACGAGATTCTTTTTTTGCCATGACTCGATTTTCCTCCTCAATTTGTTAAAACTACTTCTTACCAGCAGTTTTACCTTCTTTTCTGATGATTCTCTCATCAACATATTTAATACCTTTACCTTTATATGGTTCAGGCTTTCTAATAGCTCTAATCTGTGCAGCTACCTGACCTACACGTTCCTTAGAAATACCAGAAACTTTAATTTGAGTTATAGAAGGACATTCAACAGTAACGCCTTCTTCAATATCCATTTCAACTACATGAGAATAACCAACATGTAATTCCAATTTTTTACCTTTCATTTGAGCACGATACCCAATACCAACAATTTCAAGGTTCTTTTCAAAACCATTATGAACACCTTCAACCATGTTAGCAATTAATGCTCTTGTTGTACCATGTAACTGTTTAGCAGGTTTAGTATCATTCACTCTTTCACAACTGATTACATTAGCATCCTGCTTAATATTAATTAACTTTGAAAAAGTTCTTACTAATTCACCTTTTGGTCCCTTAACAGTAACAGTGTTATCATCAGTAATATTGACACTAACACCTTCAGGTACGTTAATGCTCATTAAACCTATACGAGACATCCTATGACCTCCTTATAATTTACCAGATGTAAGCTAAGATTTCTCCACCGATATTCTTAGCCTTTGCTTCTTTACCAGTCATAAGACCTTTAGAAGTTGATAATACTGCAATTCCTAATCCATTTAAAACACTAGGAATTTCATCTACTTTAACATATTGACGTAACCCAGGTTTTGAAACTCGTTTCAGTCCTGTAATTACTCTATCATTACCTTTATATTTCAAAGTGATGACAATAGCCTTTGTAGCAGCTGTTTCGCCTTCAACTTTGCAATCAGAGATAAACCCTTCATTTTTAAGAATCTCAGCTAAATCATTTTTCATTTTTGAGTAAGGCATACTTACTGTTTCATGACGTGCCTGATTAGCATTACGGATTCTTGTTAACATATCTGCAATAGAATCTGTTACCATATTACAAGTCCTCCTTCCATTGTTTACCAGCTTGCCTTTTTAACACCAGGAATTTCGCCTTTATAGGCTAATTCTCTGAAGCAGATACGGCAAAGCTTAAATTTTTTCATAACAGAGTGTGGACGTCCACAACGTTCGCATCTTGTATATTCACGAACTTGGTACTTCTGAGGACGAATCTGTTTGATTTTCATTGATGTTTTAGCCATTCGTTAAGTGTCCTCCTTATTTAGCAAATGGCATACCTAATTCAGTTAATAAAGCTCTACTTTCTTCATCAGTATTAGCAGTAGTAACGAATACGATATCCATTCCTCTAATCTTACCTACCTTATCAAAATCAATTTCAGGGAAGATTAACTGTTCTTTAACACCTAAAGTATAATTTCCTCTTCCATCAAATGAATCCTTAGATACACCTCTAAAGTCTCTTACACGTGGTAATGAAATACTTATAAGTTTGTCTAAGAAATCATACATTCTCTCACCACGAAGAGTCACTTTACAGCCAATTGACTGTCCTTCTCTTACTTTAAAACCGGCAATTGATTTTTTAGCCTTTGTAATGACCGGCTTCTGACCAGAGATTAATGTTAACTCCTCAACAGCTTCATCTAATAATTTAGTATTGCTGACAGCATCACCAACACCAATATTAATAACAATCTTTTCCATTTTAGGAAGCTGCATAACTGAAGAGTAATTGAATTCTTTCATCAGATTCTTACTGATTTCGTTTTTATAACGTTCATGTAATCTATTCATATGTGCCTCCTATTATTTTCTTTTAGTTTCTTTTAGGACTTTACCAGTTAATTTATTAAATCTGACTTTTTTGCCATCTTCAAACTTATATCCTAATTTAACTGCTTTCTTTGCTTTTTCATCGTAGTAAGCTACGTTTGAAACGTGGATAGCCGCTTCCTTAGAAACAATGCCACCATCAGGATCTGACTGAGAAGGCTTAACATGTTTAGTAACTTTATTAACACCTTCCACAATAACTCTTTCCTTCTTATGATCAATAGAAAGAATTTCCCCAGTTTTTCCTTTTTCACTACCAGCGATGACGATAACTGTATCACCTACACGTAATTTCATCTACTGTCTCCTCCTATAATACTTCAGGAGCTAATGATACGATTTTCATAAAATCAGCATCTCTTAACTCTCTTGCAACAGGGCCAAAGATACGAGTTCCTCGTGGTGAATTATCATCACGAATAATTACGCATGCATTGTCATCAAATCTGATATAAGAGCCATTTGGTCTATTTAAACCGTATCTAGATCTTACAATTACAGCTTTAACAACTTCACCCTTTTTTACGCTACCACCAGGTATTGCCTGTTTAACTGTAGCGACTACAACATCACCGATGTTACTAGATTTTCTATTTGAACCACCAAGGTTTCTGATAACAAGAACTTCTTTAGCTCCAGAGTTATCAGCCACTTTTAATCTACTTTCGTTCTGGATCATTGTATGGCCTCCTTTCGAAATTATTTAATAACTTCTGCTTTCTTTACAACTTCTACTAAACGGAAACGTTTTGTCTTAGACAATGGTCTAGTTCCCATAATCTTAACAGTATCACCAGTTCTTGCTACATTTTCTTCATCATGAGCTTTAAACTTCTTAGATGATTTCATACGTTTTCCATATAATTTATGTTTTACATGAGTTTCAACAAGAACAGTTATCGTTTTATCCATTTTTGTAGAGACAACTGTTCCGGTATAAACTTTACGATTATTTCTTTCCATTACTGTCTCTCCTATTTATCTAATTCTCTTTCTCTAATAACTGTCTTAATCTTTGCGATTGATTTTCTGACTTCTTTAATGCGAGCAGTGTTTTCTAATGTTCCAGTTGCTTGCTGAAATCTTAATCCAAATAACTCTTTTTTGAACTCTTCAACTTTCTTGTTAAGTTCAACAGTTTCAATATCTCTAATATCTTGTACTTTCATGAGTTACTCACCTCTCTTAATGATTTTACATCTGATAGGTAACTTATGAGATGCCAGTCTCAATGCTTCTCTTGCAGTGTCTTCAGGAACACCGGCAACTTCAAACATTACTCGTCCCTGTTTAACTACTGCTACCCATTCTTCAGGAGCACCTTTACCAGAACCCATACGTACTTCTAATGGCTTCTTAGTCTTTGCTAAATGTGGGAAAATTCTGATCCAGACTTTACCCATACGGTTTAAGTGTCTATTAATAGCAACACGGCTTGCCTCAATCTGACGTGAAGTGATCCATGCACCTTCCAGCGCAACTAGACCATATTCACCAAAAGCAACAGTTCTGCCGCCTTTTGCTTTTCCTTCATATTTTACTCTATGAGGTCTTCTATATTTAGTTCTCTTAGGCATTAACATGGTTATTCAGCCTCCTTCTTTTTATCAGGAAGAATTTCTCCCTTACAAATCCAGACTTTGACACCAAGTTTACCATAAGTAGTTAATGCTTCTTCTTGAGCATAATCGATATCAGCTCTTAAAGTATGTAAAGGTACCACACCTTCAGAATAGCCCTCAGATCTGGCAATATCAGCACCGCCAAGTCTTCCGGAAACTTTTGTCTTAATACCTTTTGCACCAGCTCTCATGGCTGATTGAATAGCTCTCTTCTGCACTGTTCTAAATGAAGCACGATTTTCAAGCTGTTCAGCAATTCTTCTAGCAACTAATGTTGCATTTGTATCTGCATTTTTAATTTCAACTACATTAATGTAAACCTGCTTGTCGTTTACTAATTTCACTACATCTTTTCTTAAAGCATCAATAGCTTCGCCGCTTTTCCCAATAACAACACCAGGTCTTGATGTGTGTACGAAGATATTGATTCTCTTTTTAGATCTTTCGATATCAATCTTTGCAACAAATGCATTTGCAAGTTTTTTATTTAAGAACTTACGGATTTTAATATCTTCATGAAGCAAAGCAGCGTAATCTTTTTTACCGGCGTACCAGCGTGAGCTCCAGTCACGATTAACGCCTACTCGTAATCCAATTGGACTTACTTTCTGACCCATTTTTGCTCCTCCTATCTGTCTTCAACCACACAAGTAATGTGGCAAGTTCTTTTTAAAATCTGTGTGCCCTGACCTTTAGCCTTAGCACGAAATCTCTTTAAAGTAGGACCTTCGTCTACATAAATCTTTTTAATATATAAGTCTTTCTGTTCTGCACCTTCATTATGAACGGCATTAGCAGCAGCAGACTTAATCACCTTAATAATAGCAGGTGTTGCCTTCTTGTTGACAAACTGTAACATAACAAGTGCTTCATCAACACTTTTACCTCTTACTAAATCAACAACTAATCTAGCCTTCTGAGCGGCAACACGAATATTTTTAGCTTCTGCTCTTGCTTCCATGTTTTCCCTCCTCCTTAGGCTTTCTTATCGTCACCGCTGTGACCTTTGAATGTTCTTGTAGGAGCAAATTCTCCTAATTTATGGCCAACCATGTCTTCAGTAACGAAAACCGGAATATGTTCTCTACCATTATATACTGCGAAAGTATGCTCAATAAACTGAGGGAAAATAGTAGAACGTCTAGACCAAGTCTTAATAACTTCTTTTTTACCCGCCTTATCTAATGCATCTACTTTCTTAAGCAGATATTCATCAACAAAAGGCCCTTTTTTTAAACTTCTTGACATTTATTTAGTCCTCCTATTTACCATTACGATGACGTACGATTAATTTATTAGATGCTTTCTTAGAATTTCTAGTCTTAACCCCAAGAGCTTTTTTACCCCAAGGAGTTAATGGAGCCTTACGTCCGATTGAAGTTCTACCTTCACCACCACCATGAGGGTGATCGTTAGGGTTCATAACAGAACCACGAACAGTAGGTCTAACACCTTTCCATCTCATACGTCCTGCCTTACCATAATTAACTAAAGCATGGTCTTCATTACCAACTTCACCAACTGTAGCACGGCAGACTTTTAAAAGTTTTCTTACTTCCCCAGAACTTAATCTTACTAAAACATATTTGTTTTCATAACCTAAGATCTGAGCTGAAACACCGGCAGAACGAACAAGTTGCCCGCCTTTCCCCGGATGCATTTCAATATTGTGGATTAATGTACCTTCCGGCATATTACCCATAGGTAAAGCATTACCGGTAACAATATCAGCATTCTCTCCAGAGATGATCATTGATCCGACTTTTAGTCCCTTAGGAGCTAAAATATATCTCTTTTCACCATCCACATAGTTAATTAATGCAATATTTGCTGATCTGTTTGGATCATATTCAATAGTAGCAACTTTACCCGGAATATTATCCTTGTTTCTCTTAAAATCAATAATTCTGTATTTGCGTTTATGTCCTCCGCCATGATGACGTACTGTAATACGACCGGTATTGTTACGACCGCCCTTTTTAACGAATACAGAAGTTAATGACTTTTCAGGCTTTGTTGCAGTAAGCTCATCTTTAGTCAGAGCTGTCATATTACGACGACCATTAGTCGTAGGCTTATATTTTTTAATAGCCATTTTTCTTCCTCCTATAATTGTCCGGAATAGTCCGATAATCTGAAATTATTATTCTTCTTCACCGAATAAGTTAATTTCATTTCCTTCAGCTAAACTAACTATAGCTTTTTTCTTTCTAGTAGTTTTACCTTCATGACGTCCAACTCTTTTAATTTTAGGTTTAACGTTCATTGTATTTACTGAAACAACCTTTACACCAAACATCGCTTCAACAGCCTGCTTGATTTCAGTCTTGTTAGATTTAACATCTACGAAGAAAGTATACTTATTTTCTTCCTGCATTAACTTCATAGATTTTTCAGTAAGAACAGGTTTTCTTAATACATCAGTAATGTGTGCCATTATGCTAGAGCCTCCTCTACTGCTTTGACAGCTTTTTCAGTCATCATTAAATTAGTGCAGTCTAATATATCATATACATTGATTCCATTTGCTTCAATAAGCTTAAGATTAGGAATATTTCTACAAGATAATAATACGTTTTCATCAAATTCATCAACAACTAATAATACTTTTCTGGGAGAATTAAAAGCCTTTAATACTTCTACCATATTTTTAGTTTTAATTGTTTCAAATGATAATGCATCAAGAGCAGTAAATTCTTTATCAATGATTTTCTGACTTAATGCTGACTTTAATGCTAATCTAGCAACCTTTCTATTTAACTTAAAGCCATACTTTCTTTGAGTAGGACCAAATACAACGCCTCCACCAACAAACTGTGGAGCTCTTATAGTACCCTGTCTTGCTCTACCAGTACCTTTCTGTCTGTAAGGCTTTCTTCCTCCACCTCTAACAGCAGATCTATTCTTGACTTTATGAGTTCCCTGTCTTAATGAAGCTCTTTGCAGTAAGACCATATCAAAGATTGCCTGATTGTTAGGTTCAATACCAAATACAAGTTCATTTAAATCAAGATCATTGATTTTTTCACCTTTTTGGTTAAATAATGCAACTTTTAACATTGTTTTTCCTCCTTTTCGCTTCATTATTTAGCATCTTCAGCTTCAACAGTGTTATTTACTAAGCTGACTGCTTCATTTACTTTACCATTGGCTTTAATTGCCGACTTAACAATAACTAAGCCTTTCTTTGGTCCCGGAACAGAACCGGAAATTAAGATTACATTCTTTTCCGGATAAACGGCAATGACTTCCAAATTCTGTACAGTTCTTGTCGCATGTCCCATATGTCCTGGCAGTTTCTTACCCGGAGCAATTCTGTTTGGAGCGATTGGCCCCATTGAACCAGCATGTCTATGGTTAGGACCTCCACCATGAGACATTGGTGTTCTGTGGTAATTATAACGCTTAATTGTACCAGCGTATCCTTTACCTTTACTTGTACCAGTAACATCTACAACTTCACCTGCTGTGAAAGTGTCAACTGAGATCTCCTGGCCTACTTCATAACTCATCATTTCGTCATAACGAAATTCTCTGATGAAGCGCTTAGGAGCTGTGTTAGCTTTAGCAACAACGCCCATTTCCGGCTTGTTGGCTAATTTTTCTCTCTTGTCTTCAAAACCGACCTGAACCGCATTATATCCATCAGTATCCACTGTTTTCTTCTGTAAAACAACATTTGGAGTCGCTTCTACAACAGTAACCGGGATTAATTTACCTTCAGTGCTGAAAACCTGAGTCATACCGATCTTACGACCTAAGATTCCTTTCATGAGTTACACCTTTACCTTTCTTATAATTTAATTTCAATATCCACACCACTTGGCAACGCCAGTCTTGTTAATACATCAACTGTTTCCGGTGTTGGATTCACAATGTCAATAAGACGCTTGTGAGTTCTAATTTCGAACTGTTCACGAGAATCCTTATACTTATGAACTGCTCTTAAGATTGTATAGATTTCTTTTTCAGTTGGCAGTGGTACCGGTCCAACGACTTGAGCACCGCTATTCTTTGCCGCCTCTACAATCTTTGCTGCTGAATCATCTAAAATCTTATGATCAAAAGATTTTAATCTGATTCTAATCTTGTTGTTTGCCATGATTTTTCCTCCTTTGTCTATTCGTTTAGACAACACTCCGTGTGAATTCCCTGAAGCACCCTTCCGTTCATGACAACGGCTATCAGCGTTTCAGCAACCTCGCACATCTATGTGTTTTCACAACATAGCTATGATACATGAATCTACTATTAAATGCAAGTTTTATTTTATTTTTTTCCTTTATTTATAAGTAAAAAGCAGACCTTTATAAAGATCTGCTCAATACTGCTTTGTATGATCATAAATAAATTTAAGAGCATAAGAAAATACTAAAAATAGAACTGTTAAGATTCCCGTCCATTTAATAACACCTATATATCCTATTTTACTAACATCCAGAAAAAAATAAGGATATTTTACAACATATGACGGTATTGGATTATAGATAAAATCTATAATCCTGACTCTGATTATAATAAAAGTAATATAAAGATAAGGAAATACGACAGCTGATAGTGGCAGCCATTTTGATATTTCCCTTCTGGCTGAGAATAAAAGAAAATCTAATACAAATAAAATAGGTACAATCAAATGAAGTAAAGGATTATGAAGATTTTTTGTCCAATATAACGGGGTCAGCGGATTACCTAATAATATATTATAGACCAGACAGGTAATTGTAATCCATATACAAGCTAAAAACTGTATTCTGACGAACTTCTCGCTATCTCCATAATACTGATGCCTTCTTAAAGAAGAAATCGTATCTGAGAGTTGAAAAACAATAATAATAAAACAAATAATATTTGACTGGAAAGTATAATAGGCATATGTTTGAAAACCATTAAATAATGAAGTAATAAGATTACTTGCTAAACCTATTAAAAGAAGCAAAAATAAAATGAAACGATAAATTAGCTGTACTTTTCTTGAACTCATTGAGCGGCAGCCTCATCTATTTTCTTAATTTTCTCAGCGAATCTTCTAATTTCATCATTATTAAAGTTTTCAAATATTTTTTCATTATGCTCCTTAGGTATAACCGGCATCCTTGTATTCATTAATGTTAGTATCATTCTCTCATGAAGAGAAAGTTCAGGATAATAAAGTGCCCCACCCAGTCCAGCCATTGTTTTTACATTTTTAAGTATATAATAATCGAATGTCTCAGAAAGATATTTCATAAATTCACGATGTGCCAGTGCTACAACATAAATAGAATAATGCTTACTGATAAGCAGATCCTGATGATTCCTAACAAAATAAACCATCTCTTCATCTAATTTACCATAATAAACAGGAATCCCTAAAACAATAGAATCTGATTTTTCTAGAGATTCTATATTTACATCATTAAGATCCATCAGCTGACACCGGTGCTCTAAATACGTATCCAGTACTTTCCCGATTTTCCTAGTACTGCCATGCTTTGTCTTATAAAGAATAGTAATCATAAAAACACCACCTTTAATCTATTCTAACAATTCCCGACATTAAAAAAAAGGGATTTCTCCCTTCTTTTTTAAAATCAATTATTTTAAAGCATCTTTTAAAGGTTTAGCAACTTTAAATGATGGAACTTTTGCAGCAGCAATTTTGATAGTTTCTCCGGTATGTGGATTTCTACCAGTTCTTGCAGCTCTTTCTTTTACCTGAAATTTTCCTAATCCGGGTAATGCAACTTCATCATTTGCCTTTAATGCTTCTGCAACAACATTTGTTAGAGAAGCTAATACTTTATTAACATCACTTTTTGAAAGATCAGTGTTCTCTGCAATCTTAGTTACTAATTCATCTTTTTTCATAATTTTTCTCCGTTTCTAAAGTTTATGCAATCATTATACCAAAAATATATCTTATATACAACATTTACCATTATTTTTTACCATATAACAGCCCATATCTAACATAAATGACATTAAACAAAGAAACTAAGTCAACCGAACCCATCATTGAAGACTGTGTATAGTCACTCTCCATCCCTGCCAAGTAATAGAATTCATCAACATCATCATTAGTATAATTTCTATTCATTGTTACCATCAAAATCTTTGGCTGTCTTTCTTTTAACTTTTTAATCAAAGGATCCATCAGATCTCTTCTTGCTCCTACACTTACAATAATCACAAGTGCTCCCGGCACAATAGTTTCCAACTTTTGAATCTCATCACCTTTATTAATAAAAGCATAAATAAATTTCTGAAGCTTAAGCATCTTTAACTGAAAATCCGTACAGACAATCTTGGAAAACTGATAACCAACCATATGAACATCCTTTGCCTCATATATCATTTTACAGATCTTATCAATATCAGCTATATCAATATCGTTCATGCCAATATCCAAAGAATTCTTAGTATCTCGATAAATCTTAGTTACCAGTTTTTGAGGGTTTTCTTCAATCATTTTAGCATCACCGGCTGGTAAATGTATTTCATCCGAGGCTATTTCTAACCCTTCTGCAATCTCTTTTTTAAAAGATGCAAAATTAGAACAATTCATATCTTTACAGAATCTGGAAACTGTTGCCGGTGAAGTGAAACATAAATCAGCTAATTCATTAATAGACATATAAGGAACCTGATCAAGATGTGTTAAAACCTGATGAGCAATTGTATAATGCATATCCTGAGTACTGGCAACATTTATATAAGACATCAATGTATATAAAATGTCCACTTCATTATAATCTTTAACTTGCGTTTTCATTCGCATAATAAATACTCCTTCCGTCCATTAATATAGAGATCATTACCTAATGTATCTATAACTACTGTTAAAGGCATATCCTCAACCAACAGTCTTCTTACTGCTTCTGTTCCTAAATCACTATAGGCAATAATTTCAGATTTCTTTACACAAGAAGCCATTAAAGCACCTGCTCCGCCAATAGCTCCAAAATAAATACCATGATATTTCTTAATAGCTTCTTTCACTTCCTCACTGCATCTGCCCTTACCAATCATTCCTCTTAATCCATGCTTTAACATTAGAGGTGAATAGGCATCCATTCGATAAGATGTTGTAGGTCCGCAGCTGCCAATAACCCGTCCCGGCTTAGCAGGTGCAGGACCGGTAAAATAAATAATCTGATTTTGTAAATCAAAAGGCAGAGCCTGATGATTTACAAAAGCATCTTTAAATCTTTTATGAGCTGCATCTCTTCCGGTATAAATCATACCGCTTAATAATACTTGATCCCCTGCCTTTAATAAATCAGCAGCTTCTTGAGTAAGCGGTGTTCTAAGCTTAATCATAAGATAACCTCCTGATGTCTGGCAGCATGACAACAAATAGCAACCGCAACAGGCATACCGGCAATATGAGTAGGATATGTTTCAATATGCAGACTTAATGCTGTTGTACGACCGCCAAATCCTGCAGGTCCTATTCCTAATGCATTGATTTTTTCTAGCATTTCTTTTTCAATAAGAGCGTATTCTTTGTCCGGATGATATTCATCTGTTCTTTTGAGCATTGCCTTTTTAGCCAGATAGCCTACTGAATCAAAAGTTCCTCCTATTCCTACGCCAATTACCATCGGCGGACAGGGATTAGGTCCTGCTTTCTCAACAGTATCAAGAATAAAAGATTTAATGCCTTCAATACCATCACTTGGCTTCATCATCGCAATACGGCACATATTCTCACTTCCAAACCCTTTAGGAGCAACAGTAATCTTTAGCTTATCTCCTGAAACAATCTCATAATGAATAATTGCCGGTGTATTATCATCTGTATTCACTCGATGAAGTACGGGATCAGCTACAACGCTTTTTCTTAAGTAACCTTCCTGATATCCTTTTCTAACCCCTTCATTAATTGCTTCATTCAGATTACCTGAAACATGAACCTCCTGTCCTATTTCAACATAAATACAGGTCATACCGGTATCCTGGCAAATAGGTAAGTCATTATTTTTTGCCAGATCAGCATTATTCTTTAATATATTTAAAACCTCTTTTGCATTATTAAAGTTTTCTAGTTTAATAGCATCTATCAGGGATTTAAAAATATCATTGGGTAAACTATAATTTGTTTCCATGCACATTCTAGCCACTTCTTCAATAATCAATGTACTTTCAACTTCTCTCATACTTCCCTCACTACAGTATGTGTCCCTGTAATTCATCAAGGCTTGGATAATATAATGTATAATATCTTAAGCTCATTAATTCAATGACTGACAATAAGGCATGTTTTCCTGTTTTACCATCTCTAGGATACCCCAGCTTAATTCTATAATCAACCGGTATTCCTAAAGTATTCTTATCACCGGCTGATAATAAGACTATCTTACAGCCGGATTTCTTTAAATATTGTAAAGCCTTAAATCCCGAATTACGATAATTTCCCTGTACACTAATGACAATAGCTAAAGAATCTTTTGTCATTCTTTTTGCACAGTCAAGTTGTCTTTCAGAATCCATATAGGCAGTTGTATATTTTTCCAACATCAGTAAATCTGTCTGAAAATGTAAAGCAGCACTGTTAGAAAATTGAGTACCAAAAAATACAACATCTTTGGTATCATGAATCAGTCTTAATACCTGATCTATAAGATCCCAATCGAGAGTATCAGGTAAAGTATTCAGTGTTTCTTTCACCTGAGATACAAAGTCTCTAGTCGCTCCAACAGGATCATTTTTCATCTGTCCTACAGGGATGTTGATAAGATTATTAAATTTCTTATTATTAGAATGAAAACTATAGCATTCCTGTTTCAAATGAGCAAAATTCTCATAGCCTAAAGATTTACAAAAACGAGAAATAGTTGCCGGTGAAACATAACAGACGCTTGCCAATTCATTAATCCTCATAGAATATATACGATAAAAATTATTAGCCATAAATAAGGCAATATTATAATTTGTATCAGTCTCGCTCGCCGTATCAAGATAGATAATCAATCGATAGAATAAATTCTTCATTTGCTCCTCCTGTAATTACCTCTTATTTTTTCTGCATCTTTCATTTTGCCAATAATTTTTACATCAATATCCTGACTCAAATCAAAGATAATCTGTACACCTTCTTCTTCCAAATCGCAAACCAGCTGATTCTTTTTCTTTAATACATAATCCTCATAAATCATTTTTTTATCTTTAAAAATAAAATAATATGCATCTTTAGGATCATCAACCTTCTTTATAATCAGCTGAACTTTATCTTTTTCATAGCTTCCCTGAAATTGTGTATTTGTTTTCTGTAACTGAGATCTGCATCCTACAGTAAGAAACAACATCAGTATTAATAGAATTTTTCTCATAAACTTATTATATATGAAAAATAGATATTTTTAAAGTTTTTCTCTCAATTGATATAAGTCCTTCATAATGAAGGACTTATTCAAACGGAAACTTATAATTTAAATGATACATATCTCTTACAGCAATAAATTCCTTTTGAACAGATTCACCCATCGGAACACCTTTATCCTTTCTTTCATTCCAGATTATCCATTCTTTTTCACCTGCTGTATAGATTCTTTCCTGATCGGGTGCCTTTTTTGAATTTCTTAATTCTCTCAGTATTTCTCCGGTAGTATGACGGAATGATTCTTCGCCCATAAAAAAATCAGGATTAATACAAATCAAGAAATGTCCTAAATGATAAGGTTTCTTATGACCGGAAGCATCAATGTTAGTAAGAGCTTTTAAGAATGGACTAACAGAAAGTGCTGATGATAGTATTTCAACAACTGTTGCATAGCCATATCCTTTATAGCCGGCTAATGTTTCTCCAATACCTCCTAATGGAGCTAAAGCCGCTTCCCCATCAACAAGATCTTTTAATATTTGAATAGAATCTGTTTTAGCTGTTCCATCTTTTCCTACGACCATACCTTTCGGTGTTGGCTCTCCATTCCTTGCATAAAGTTCAATCTTCCCTCTTTGAACAATTGATGTAGCACAATCTAAAATAAAATCAAAAGGTTCATCTGTTGGAAAAGAAAAGGTAAGAGGATTAGTCCCAAGCATATTCTCTACTCCAAAAGTCGGTGCAATAGACGGTCTTGCATTAGTTCCGGAGATTCCAATCAATCCCTGATGGGAAGCCATAGTTGTATAGTATCCCGCAATTCCAAAATGAGAAGAATTCCTAATGACAGCCATTGCTATACCACACTTTTTAGCTTTTTCAATAATAGTATTCATCGCTTTATAACCGGCTACCATTCCCATTCCGTCATGAGCATCTACAACTAATGTTGCCGGTGTATCTTTAATCACTTCATATCTGGTAACAGGATTTAAAATACCTTCATTAATGCGATCAATATAAATGGGCTTGAACCTGTTAGATCCATGACTTTCAATTCCTCTTCGATCACTTTCCAGTAATATATCAGTACATATTTCTGCATCCTCTTGTGGTAGCCCGGCTGCCATAAAAGCATCAGTCATAAAATTCTGCATGAGTTCCCAACTCACATAGGGTCTTGTTTCTTTTGTCATATTTTTTGCTCCTCTTTTTAAAAAGACATCTTATGATGTCTTAACCTAACTGACTCATTGGCAGCATAGCAGCACCAATAGCACCACAATCTTCTAACTTCTTAAGCAGTAAAGGAATATGATTCTGCATTCCAACATGAATCTTATTATTAAATTGTTTATTGAGTTCTTCCCAAAAATAATCCTTAGATTTCATGACTCCGCCACCAATCACAAAGCAATGAGGATCAACAGTATGAGCAATATCAGCAAACAATGTAGAAAGACAGTCAATCGCATCATCAGCAATTTCTTTTGCCTGAGGATCACCATTAGCAGCTAAAGCAAATACATTACCCGCATGCTTAATTATATCTTTACCAAAGGCTTCTTGCCCTTTACGAGTAATTGCTGTCCCTGAACATTCTCCCTCAGCTGATCCCGGATTTAAAGCACCTTGCTTATAACCATTACTTCTAACAATAATATTACCTATTTCACCGGCATGTCCTCTTCCACCTGAAATAAGCTTGCCATCAACAATAAAAGCACCACCGATTCCGGTTGAAACAGTTACAAAATAACAGCTTGGATAATCTTTTCCGGCTCCTAATAAAGCTTCTGCTAGACCGGCAACATTTGCATCATTATCAAGAAATACCGGTTTTTTAAATTGGTCTTTTAATTTCTGTACAATTGGATAATTTTCAAAGCCAGGCAGATTACTTGCCATAATCATAACACCATTCACTGTGTCTACAGGTCCCGGAACACCAATTCCAATACCTCTTACATTTTCAAATCCATCACAGTCGGTGTAATCCAATGTTTGAATCATTCTGATAATCTTTAAGCATACATAATCAGGTCCATTTTCTTTTTCCGTACTTTCTTTAACTTCACTGTAAGTCTGTCCTGATTCATCAACAAGTAATGCTCTTACATTTGTTCCACCTAAATCAATACCTATATAAAATTCCATAAAATGTCCTCCTGTCATTATTATAGCTTATATATCGTTTGTTTCAAATAATGCTTTGATAATTTTCAATAATTTTTCAGGCGGTCTACAAGTGAATGTACGCCCTTTCAGATAACTGATAGATCCAAAAGGCTTAGTAAACGTAAGTGAGTAAGCATGAAGAAACTGATAATTCAATTTAAATCTTTCTTTAATCTCTTTATTCCAATTGAAATCACCATACTTACGATCCCCCATTAAAGGATGACCCGACGAAGAAAGATGAATGCGAATCTGATGTGTTCGTCCGGTAATAAGCTGAACCTCTATTAAAGAATACTCTTTTAGTGACTTTAAGCTATGAACTTCCGTTTGCATTCGCAAAGCACCTTTACTATCAGAACTGACCATATACATTTTGCCTTCTTCTTCATTCTTTTTGACATAGCCTTCTAAACTTTCATCATTCATAAAACCCTTAACAATCGTAATATACTTCTTATCAATACAATATCTTTTTTTCATCATTTCATTAAGATCCTGAAGAGCTTTCATAGTCTTTCCAAAAATAACAAGACCGCTCGTATTACGATCTAAACGATGAACAGGTGCAGGAGTAAAAGCCAGCTGACTGTGAGGATTATACTCCTTTTTCTGATATAGATAAGCTAAAACCTGTTTATCTAAAGTATTCGTATTTTCTTTAGAATCTCCCTGTACTAATAAACCCGCAGGCTTATTAACAATTAATATCTGTTCATCTTCATACACAACCTCAAACTGAATATCTAAATAATAAATTGTTTGAGCTTGATGATAATCATTAAAACGATCTTCAAAAAGATATAAAGATACTTCATCTCCTCTTTTTAAAATATAATTCTCTTTAACTTTAATTCCATTAATTCTAACATCTTTTTTACGAAGCATTTTATAAACAAATCCGGATGGTGCATTTGGTAATAGTTTTTTTAAATATTTATCAATACGTTGATTTTCATGATACTTATCTATAATGAATACTTTCATATCTCTCTCCCGCCATAATTATAGCATACATCTTTCAATTTACTATATTTAAAAAAGAAAGCCTTTACATTTTAAATAGGTATGTTATAATATTCTTGTAAGTGAGGAAACTTACACCCCCTATAAGCAAGTTTAAAAGAAGTGTGCTCCCCCGCATACTTCTTTTATGTTATAATACATATGAGGTGAAATAAATGGAAAAACAGCTAACAAGTGAAACAATTTATGATGGCAAGATTATTCATGTCGTTAAAGATAAAGTAGAAGCCTACAACGGTAATCCGGCAACCAGAGAAGTCGTTTATCATCATGGCGGTGTATGTATTCTTGCGATTGAAGAAGGATGTATTCTATTAGTTAAGCAGTATCGTTATCCCTTTAGAGAAGATACGATTGAAATACCTGCAGGTAAATTGGAAAAAGATGAAAATCCAAGTGAAGCCGCTTATCGTGAATTTGAGGAAGAAACAAACCGTCGTGCTGAAAATATGAAATTCTTATTTGATTGTTACCCTACTCCGGGCTATTGCAGTGAAGTTCTTCATATTTATCAGGCGATCAATTTTAAAGAAGTGAATGATTCTTTAGAAGCTGATCTTGATGAAGATTTACATCTTATTAAGATGCCTATTGATCAGGCCTATCAGGCAATATTTAAGGGTCAAATTAAAGATGCAAAAACTATTATTGCGATCATGTATATTTATGCAAATAAGGAGAAGCTCTTATAGAGGCTTCTCCTTATTAAATAGAAAGTAATCAATCAATCCAATGATAACCGTATTAAACAAATAAACCGGTATCAGCATACAAAACTGAGAAGAAACAATGCCATTATTTAAAAAGTCATTATATTTAGGAAATACTTTAATAACCATATGAATTGTATTGAAAATAAATGCAAAGATAAAGTTCAATACATTACTATAGATAAGATAGATGACTCTTATAAAATCTAGTACTCCTCCTTCAAAAAAATCAATAAAAGCAGTATAAACTATAATACCTATAAAAATAATCATAAATGATAAAATCAAAGCATAAACAAATGATAAAAGAAAAGAGTACTGTTTCTTTTTTTCTTCTTTCACTTCTATTACTTCTTCCTTAACTTCTTTCGGCTCCTTCATAACCTGTGATACCAACATTGATAACCGGTCTGATTCTTCCGGTTTTAAGGAGACTGTTTTTTCTTCATCAGTATCAGATATATCAGGCTCATCTAATGGTTCGCTTACAACAACAGTCTTTTCCTGAGGCATTTCGTTCTCAATAATAGGCTCTTGTTCATCAGCAAAAATAAAGCGAGGATGTTCTTTATTCATCTCATCTATCCTGCCGGCATAAGTTTTATTAACAATATCAAGTATTTCCTGATCATCCGAATAAACATCATTAAGATGCTCTTTAATATTTTTCAACTCTTTAAATGATAAATCATCCGTCAATCCAAGAACTTCTTCAAACATCTTATAGTTATTATAAGAATTAAAAAGTAACTCATTAAGAATTTCAAAAAAACTATGAACACAGCAGTAAGAAAGCTCTTTTTGGAAAAAGGATGGCTCTATCAAATCAGAAAAATAAATAGAATTCATGTTCAGCTGATAGCTGGCACTTAATAAAGCATCAACAGAAGTAATCGTGAGTGTATTTTCAGGCTTAACCTGATATCTTTCCATTAAGAATTCCAAAGCTTCTCTAGAAGGCAACGGTGAAAGTTTAGTATCACTGCCAATCACATAATCAGCTTTATCAAATAGTCCGGCAAGTTTTAAATAGTCGATTGCACGTGATGTCTTATGAGTAGAAAAAATAGCTACACGAATATTTTTTTGTCTGAAATATTCAAATAATTCTAATGTTCCATCTCTGAATGTGACACCTTTTATTTTAAGATAATTAAAAAGATCTTTTTCTACACGATTATTTAATGATGCAGAACTGATAACACGGTTTAAAGGCAATTTGTCATACATTGTATACATATTGCCTAATGATTTATAAAATTCTTCTTTTGTGATTGTGCTATGGCGCTGTTTGCATAAATTCTTATAAAAATTATAACGCAGTTTATTCAACGGTAATAAACATCCGTCAAGATCGCAAATCACTAACTTTATATCAGTAACAGACTGTTTCATAATTTCACCCTTTGTATTATTATAACAAAATTTTAATAAATGAAAAGAAGCAGATAGAGAAATACATCACTGCATAATAAAAGATCATTCTAAGTAAATCTACTTAAAATGATCCTATCTTTTATTTTCTTTTTCTCTTAACTTCTTTCAGTCTTGCTTTAGCATTTCCTTCAAAGACTGCTAAATCTCTATTCCAGGAAGCATAGTCAGGATTCTTTCTAACATCCTTGAGATGATAATTTTTAGCAATGTATTTGCCAACATAGTCTGACATCTTTTGAGCACCCCAGTAATTCATATGACTGCCATAATCCTTAAAATCAGAAGGTTGTCCATCAAGACCGGAAGTTAATCCCGCTTCTTTGATAAGCTTTTCATCATTGAAATCAAGATAATTAACACCATATTTTTTAGCAATTTTAGCTGATTCAATACTTCTCTTTTTACTCCAGTCGGCCGGTGCCCAGGCTGTCATAAAGAGTACCTGAATGCCCTTCTCTTTACATATTTTCATAATTTTATCAAGATAGTAAGCATCAATCGGATCCATTGTATCAATCGTTGCTTCATCACAATAAGATGCCGGATTAAATTTTACACGCCTTGTATGAAATTTAAACCCTTTATAGACTGTTGGTCTATTCTTTAATTTCTTTAAAGTAAAATCCTGCTTATTCAATGATTTCCATCTTGTATGATATTGAGTCATTGGCAGATATTCATTAATTTTACTTTTGATAAGTTCATTAAATTCAAATGTTCCCGGTCTTAAAAAGAATTCATTGGTCTCAATAACTACCAGCTTTGGTGATTGGGTTTTAAGAAAATCAGTAAAAAGTTTATGAGCCTTGACTGTCGTCTGTAATTCTTCACTAGCCATAAATGATGTAAAGCCTTGATCACGATACATCCATAATGGATTTAAAGCATAGAATAAATCACTATTGCCAAGTCCTAAAACCTGAATAGTATTTTTTTTCTCACCATAAAATCCTCTTGCTCTGGCAATATGCATACCGGCTTTACGAGTATTATTTTTAGGGCTGAATAGTAAGCCTCCTGAAATAATCACACAAAGAACTATAATAATAAATACGATAAGATAAACTGCACGTTTAAGTGTCATTTTATTTTCCATAAAACCTCCTAATAAGCTCCATAGAGGAAAGCAACTGAATCATATCCGCTACCATAGGCACCAAAAATAAAGATTGTAAAGAATATAACAAAATAACAAATATATCTTACATAAATTGGCTTAGTATTAAATATCTTTCTTAATTCATATCCCTTTTCATGTAATACATCCACAATAACAACAACAAGAATACCAATTAATAAAACAATCCATTCTTTACCGCCTAATTCTAATTCTATTGAGAATACACGTGGATCAAAGAGATTAAATCCATCAAAGATACCAATAGTAAAATCATAGAACTTCCTCATTGAAGAAACTCTAAATAAAAGCATACCAAAGTTAATAAGAATAAATGTACGAATTACCTGAAAAACATGATATGGTTTAGATTTAACATTAATATGAAGAACATCTATACATTTATCAAATAATGGCTTACATAATAATCCTAATGCCATAATAATATAATAATACAGTCCATAAATAATAAACTTAATACCAACGCCATGCCATATTCCCATAATAAACCATACAAAGAATGATGAAAATACAACCGGTAATGTTCTTCCAAAATAAGCATTACAGTGATCCTTAAACCATTTACTGATATTTTTAAATGGTTTAGACAAAGTAACACTAAATAAAACATATTCTTTTAACCATGCTCCTAAAGTAATATGCCATCTTCTCCAGAATTCATTAACACTGGCAGAAAAGAAAGGCTGTTTAAAGTTTTCCGGTAAAGTAATGCCAAGCATCAATGCAGAACCTCTAACAATATCCATACATCCTGAGAAATCAGTATAAAGTTGGATTGTATAAAGAATAATACCTACCAGATTGACAATACCATGATAATGAGTAAGTGTTCTAAACACTTCATGAACATATAGATTTGCTCTATCAGCAACAATAAGCTTTTTAAATAGCCCCCACATAATAAGCTGAACACCATTTTGGAAATTTGCATAATTGAATGGATGACCGGTATGAATCTGATCAGCTACTTCATCAAATTTAGCAATTGGTCCTTCAGTAATTGTGCCAAAGAAGATTAGATAATTAAAAACTTTGCCAAAATGATGATCGGCTTTATATTTACCTCTTGATATATCAACAACATAGCTAATTGCCTGTAATGTATAATATGAGATTCCTAAAGGAACAAAGAAACGCATTCCCGGAATATGTACTTTAAATATTCCTAATACTCCATTTAGAATTATAGTAAGAAAAATACTGTATTTCAATACTGCTATAAAAGCAATATTAAATAAAATCAGAAATATTTGAATTCTTTTTTTCTTCTTATCCAGTGTTTCTTTTAAAGCTTTACGATCTTGTTTTTCAAGACCTTTCTTTTTCTCTTTATACGCTTCATTAATAGAATCCAGCTTCAGCCCTCCAAAATAAACACTCAAAGCACTGATTAAAACAAAGACAATTAATTTAGGATGACTGCTTGTCAAATAAAAAATAATACTTGATACAAGAATAACTATCCATCTTTTCTTCAATGGTACTAAATAATATGTAATAAAAGTCAATATAAGGAAAATAAACAGATATGTATATGATACGTAATTCATAATTCCTCCAAAATCAGCATCGCTATGCCAAATATTTCCTATTCCCATTGGCTAAATAATATAAGCCAAGACAATTTATTTTCTTGTCTCAATTAAGATACACTGAATAGCAGGAATATGCAATATATTATTTTCTTTTTTTATCTATTAGTACTATTAACATTTTTTATTCCGGTAAATAAACCTACTATCTCTATTTAAAACATTTATTTTTCGCTATTATTAATTTTATTTCATATTCCTTAACATATTTTAATGCTTTATTCTTAAATTCTTCTTTTGAACAGTTGTTTTTTAAAAAGAGAATCTTTGATTCTACTTCTGAATCTATCTGTAAATCAAAATCATGCTCCTTATGATAAGCTTCAATAATTAAATCTGCGGTTTCATTCGTACTGATGCCAAAGAAAATAGAAATATCCTCAATAGATTTACCGAGCTTATAGCTTAATAGTACTGCCTGTCTGATAGTATCCATATTTATCCTTTCTTTTGATCCTGTTCTTTCAATCAAATATCTTTCCACTTTCCTTAAAACCTGTAGCGTCTGAAGACAGTCATATGATGCACGATGCCGCTGAGATTCTTCAATTCCAAATAATCTAATCAGATCTTTAAGCTTATAGCTTGGTGTTTTAATATATCGTTTAATAAGTTCTATTGAATCAATCATATCATTAAATAGATATTTTATTTCCTGAGTATTCATATGATATCTTTGCGCTGTTGCAAGCATTATTCTATAATCATACTGAATATTATGACCAAGAATTCTTCTTGTACCAATAACATTTTTAATAGTTTCCCATTCATCTTTAAAATAAGGCTGATTCTTTAAATATGCATTATCCATGCCTGTTATTCTGATAGCCTCTCTAGCCATCTTTTTCTGGGGATGAAACAGAGAATGATAAAGTTCATGTCCCAGCTCATCTAAAACAGATAATTCAATAACTTCATCATTCCTATAAAGTCCGGTTGTTTCAGTATCCAGTACTACAAAATGATCTATTCCTAATATCGTATAAGTCATAGGTATCATCAAAGGAGCTTTATATTCATCTATAGATGTATATTTATTTCTTAAAGCAATATGCTTAATTGCCGATAAATGCGAGCTGATAAGCTTTTCCAAGCTCTCCGGACATTCTAAGAGGTCAATATTCTCTGATTCTTTTATGTAGTTTTGCTCAAGAAGAAACTGTGTCAGTTGATCTTTAGATAAATGATATTCTTCTCTAATAGTCTTTATTGTTTTCATAATGCTATTATAAAGCAAAAAACAGGTCTTGAAAAGAAGACCTGTTTTTCTCTTATAAAAAGAGAAAATCATTAAAAGGGGAAGTTTATGAAATTTGTAGTAATTCTTACTACAGGTATTACTATAAATTATCATTATGGTTAATTAATAGGAATATAACAGAAAATTATGTGATAAAAAAGAGATCAAACGATCTCCGATTTTTCTATGGTCTCCCCTCACGGGCTCGAACCGTGGACCCTCTGATTAAGAGTCAGATGCTCTGCCAACTGAGCTAAGGAGAGATTGCATAAATTACTTTACACGTATCCTTGATAAAAGTCAACAAAAATATAAACAATTATCATGATTAATGAAAATACACGGACAATATAATGTCCGTGTATTTTAAAGAGTTAAAATTATTTTTTTAACTGGTAAAATGATTTAAGTCCTTTGAATTTAGCCTGTGCACCCAATTCATCCTCAATTCTTAACAACTGATTGTATTTAGCAATTCTGTCAGTTCTTGAAGCAGAACCAGTCTTAATCTGACCGGCATTAGTAGCTACAGCAATATCAGCAATAGTTGTATCTTCAGTTTCACCTGATCTGTGAGATACAACAGCAGTATAACCTGCTTCTTTAGCCATTTCAATAGCTTCTAAAGTTTCAGTTAAAGTACCAATCTGATTTACTTTAATTAAGATAGAGTTAGCAGCACCTCTTTCAATACCCATAGCTAATCGCTTAGTATTTGTTACGAAGAAATCATCACCAACTAATTGAACTTTCTTTCCTAATTTCTTAGTTAAGTAATCCCATCCTTCCCAGTCATCCTGATCTAAGCCATCTTCAATTGAGATAATAGGATATTTATCTACTAATGTTTCTAAGAAATCAACAAATTCAGTATTAGTGAATGATTTTCCTCCTTCACCGGCTAATGTATAAACTTTCTTTTCATTATCATAGAACTCACTTGAAGCGATATCCATAGCAATCATAACGTCAACACCTGGTTTATAGCCGGCTTTTTCAATTGCTGTTACAATAGTCTTTAAAGCTTCTTCATTAGAAGTTAAGTTTGGAGCAAATCCCCCTTCATCACCAACAGCAGTATTCAATCCCATACCATGTAATACAGCTTTTAAATTATGGAATACTTCACATCCCATACGGATAGCTTCTTTAAAAGTATCAGCACCGACAGGCATAATCATGAATTCCTGGAAATCAACATTATTATCAGCATGTTCTCCGCCATTAACGATATTCATCATTGGAGTAGGAATAACATAAGAATTAGCACCGCCAATATATTTATATAAAGGTAAGCCTACACTGTCAGCAGCAGCTCTTGCAGCTGCAAGTGAAACACCTAAAATAGCATTTGCACCGAGTCTTCCTTTATTTTCTGTACCATCTAATTCAATCATCTTAGCATCTAATGCTCTCTGATCAAATACATCCATACCAATAACAGCTGGAGCAATTTCATTATTAACATTAGCAACAGCTTTGCTGACACCTTTTCCTAAATAACGAGACTTGTCACCATCTCTTAATTCAACTGCTTCATGTACACCAGTTGATGCACCGCTTGGTACGATTGCTCTGCCGAATGCACCAAATTCAGTAGTAACTTCTGCTTCTACAGTTGGATTACCACGTGAATCAAGTACTTCTCTTGCATAAACTTTTACAATTTTATCCATTTTATTTCCTCCTATGTGTATAAAATAATCATAAACTATTAAGTAAATAATTCAAGTTTTTTTTATCTATTTCAAAAAAATATAGCTTTTTTATGCTCTCTTCTCCTATTCAAGAACTTAGCCATCCAAAAGCCTAATTTTCTATTGCATTCAGTATAAAGATATGCTAATATTAATAGGCAATCTTATGGAGGTATACTCAAGAGGCTGAAGAGGCTCCCCTGCTAAGGGAGTAGGTCGGGTTAACCGGCGCGAGAGTTCAAATCTCTCTGCCTCCGCCATTTAAAGAATCGGATTGGATTCTATCCAATCTTTTTTTCTTGAAAACATAATCCCGATAATTTAGGAATAAAGATTTCTTTTTGTTTTCCGGCAGAAATCTTTTTTTCTTTATAACTATTCTCTGATGAGATAAGAAGCTCTAAATCATGCTCACCGGTATACTGATAATAACTATCATTTAAAGAAAAGTTAAAGAAGCAGACAAGAGTTTCTTTCTCACATATTCTTTTATAAATATACAAACATCTATCCTCCTGATGGCAGTCTATCCAGCGAAAACCTTTATAATCATAATCTTCTTGAAATAAAGAAAAATGAGTTAAATACAGATGACATAATGACTTCATATAAGATGAAAACTCTTGATGAATAGGATAATCCAAAAGAATCCAATCCTGCTGCCTGTTCTCATCCCACTCTCTAAACTGTCCTAATTCATTTCCCATAAAATTTAATTTCTTTCCGGGATGTGTATACATATAAAGATAAAGAGCTTTTAATTGACTAAATTTTTGCTTGTAACTGCCATATATCTTATCAATAATAGTTTT
This sequence comes from Eggerthia catenaformis OT 569 = DSM 20559, assembly GCF_000340375.1. Taxonomy (GTDB): domain Bacteria; phylum Bacillota_I; class Bacilli_A; order Erysipelotrichales; family Coprobacillaceae; genus Eggerthia; species Eggerthia catenaformis. The sequence continues at coordinate 60,301 of NZ_KB446647.1, read as the reverse complement.
TTTGCCATGAACGGTCTCATCATGAGAAAATGGTAAAAGGTACTGTTCATTATAAAAATAATACATAGAGAAAGTCAGCTGATGATAATGGGATGGTCTTTCTTCAAATGATTTTTTAAAGTAATCTAAAGTATCATTCATCCATCCTAAATCCCACTTATAATCAAATCCCAAACCGCCGGCAGAAACTGACTTAGTGATCCCTTGATAAGAAGAAGAATCTTCAGCTATTAATAAAACATCTTCTCTTCTTTGCTTCAAGCCCTGATTCAATGACTTAAGAAAAGAGATACCTTCAATATTTAACCCTCTTTTTTTATCTCCCTGATAATATATCAGACATAAAACAGCATCATATCTTAATCCGTCAATATGATACTCTTCTATCCAAAAGTAAGCCACACTATTTAAAAAAGAACATACATCACCTTTTGAATGCATAAAATTACAACTTCCCCACTTACTATTTCTTTCAGGATACTCATAAAGAGATGTACCATCATAGTTTCTTAATCCATAACCATCTATCGCAAAATGAACAGGTATATAATCAAGAATAACACCTATTTCATACTGATGACAATAATCAATAAATGATTTCAACTGATCAGGTGTTCCATAGCGTGAAGTTGGAGAAAAGAATCCTATTGCCTGATACCCCCATGATTTCTCATTAGGATATTCAAAAATAGGCATCAGTTCTACATAATTATATCCATTCTCTAATAAGTAAGGTACTAATAATTCACCTAACTGATCATAATTTTTTACTTCTTTTTTCCATGTTCCTAAATGTATCTCATAAATATTTATTGGCTTATGCTTATCCATTACTCTATGATTCATCCATTCCTCATCATGGAACTGATAATCAGATAAATAAAGACATGATGCACTGCCCGGTGATGTTTCACTATAATAACCATAAGGATCACAATGATCAGTATAATCGTATTCATTATAATATATACGATATTTATACATCTGGAAAGGTTTGACATGGTCATGAAGAAAATAAAAAAACTGACCATTTTCAATACGCTCCATTCTATCTTCCTGCCAATTATTAAAGTCTCCTATTAAACAGACATGATGAGCACTGGGAGCATAAGTAATGAATTCGGCTTTATGTTCATTAATAAAATGTACTCCTAAATATTTATAGGCATCAAAGCAGTTTCCATTATAAAATTCTTTTAAATCCACTATTATCACCTGAATTCTTTTCTATATTATAGCATATTCAGTTAATGAAAAAAACAAGGACTAAACCCTGTTCTTTATTATACCTATGAATTTTTAAAAGTCTTAAAAAGCTGCCAGCTTGTCAGAAACAGTTAATAATGCAATCAGCAATGATCCCATACCTAAAACAATAGTAATAGCACATAGAGCAACTAATATTACATTATAAAGTTCTACATTGACACTTATATATTCTTTGCAAAATCCCCATTAAAAGTAGTACAAATAACCCCGTTTTCATACCCCATTTTTAAATATATTATATCAGCTATTGTCATGCATTTAATACAGTCCTTAATACTTTTATGTTTTCTTTCATAATATCTACATATGTTACTCCTTTTTCAAAATCATCAGCAGTAATATTATGAGCACTATTCAACACTCGTACTTTTGCACCTGTCTCATCACTAATCGCCTTAGCCGTTTTACCTGTAGATAATTCGATTTTTAAGATATAAGATATTTTATTTCTCTTTACATAATCTACTAAATAAGAGAGCGTTTTAGTACTTGCTTCCGTATCTTCTGCACAGTCGGCAAAAGCAGCCCGATAATCTAATCCATATTCTTTAACAAAATAAAGAAATGGAAAACGATCAGCTACCACAATCGTTTTTGTTTTAGCATTCTTAACAACACTTCTTATTTCTTTATCAATAGAATCAATCTTACGAATATATTTCTGAGCATTCTTTGAAAAATCAGCTTTTTTAGAAGCATCTAAAGCAGAAATCTTTTCAGAAAGCTTACTGATAATTATTTTAGCATTAACCGGACTTGTCCAAACATGTTCATCATATTCTTTTTCTTCCTGATGATTATGATCATGATCTTCTTCCTGTATTCCTTCCTTTTTTTCTTCTTCGCTTAATTTAACAAGATCCGTTAATTTAATACTCTGATCTTTTTTCTTTTCTTTAAGCAGTTTATCTACCCATACATCAGAATCACCGCCCGTATAAATAAACAGACTGCTTTCTTTAATCGATACAATATCATCAGAAGATGGCTCATAAATATGAGGATCACTTCCCGGCTTTAATAACAGTTTCACACTAATATCCCTATTGTCGCCAATAATAGCACGCACAAAATCATAAGAAACATAATTACTAGTTACAATATTATATTTCGCTTTAATAACCTTATTTTTCGATTTCTTATAACAACCTGTTAAAGCTATCATAACTACAATTACTAATAATATCTTTTTAAACATATTTTAGTTCCTTCCTGCATTCCTCACATAACCCGGAGAGTGTAGAGTTTTCACAATCTAAAGCAAAACCATGGTCTTTCAGCAAATGATTCATAATAGTATCCATAAAATCACATTCTAAATGAATAATCTTGCCACAATGTGTACATTGCAGATGAAGATGATAGCGACAATTCTGATGAACATACTGATAATAGCTGCAATCATCTTCTGCAGTTTTAAATTTCCTTAATATACCTTCATTATGAAGTTTATCTAAATTACGATAAACTGTTGCCAGATTAATAGAAGCATTCTTTTCTTTGATTGCTTCATAGATGCTGGATGCACTAATTCTCTCTTCCTTATGAAGATCAAGATAATCCATAATAAGATCTTTATTTTTTGTATGATAACTCTTTTTCATTTACTTCTCCTTTTTTGCAGTCCAATTGCGATTTCATAATAGCACAGCTTTTTGATGTGTCAATAAAGAGATAAATAATTTCTATTTTATACTCTTAATAAGATATTCACCCATCTGTATCTGCATATTCTTAGTAAATAAATGACCTGCATTTCTAATAATATGCACTTTGATATCCGAATACGCTTTTTTAGCCTGTAAAGAATAACTGAGCGGTACAACTGTATCTTTAGAACCATGAAAAATGGTAACATGTCCCTTATAATCCATAATATCTCTATATATTAAATATTTTCTGCCATCAATAATATATCTTCTTCCTATTTTTCCTTTTAAAAAAGAAATTGTCTGTCCTTTTTCAGGAACTGGAGAAAAACGGCAAAGCATAGGAATATTATAGGCAGGTGCTCCTAAAAATAATCCCCTAATATCATTTCTTTTAGCAGCTGTCAGACTGGCTACGAGACCTCCCTGAGAATGTCCACCCAGATATATTTTACTGTTATCTATGAAATTCAATGTCTTTATTTTTTCAATAACAGCCTGAAGATCTTCTATTTCAGTTGATACAGACATATCACGCATAGATCCATCAGATTTGTTGATTGGTGATCCTCCCCTAAAATCAAAAGTATAAGCAGCAATCTGATGTTCCATCAAATAATGAGCTAAAACAGATAGATTCCTATAATTTCCTCCATATCCGTGACATAGTATAACTACAGGAACAGTTTTCTCTGTTTTAGGAATATAGGCTTCTCCATAAATTTTTTGTTTATTTATATAAATAGAAATCTGTTTAACTGTATTCTTTTTAATAGGTATAACCTGTTTAGGTATATATTCTTCTTTGATCTTTGTTTTTTTATCAGTGGATATCATATGGCATCCACAAAGGCAGAAACAAAGTATAATTATTAATAATTTTTTCATATTTTATATCCTTTGCCTTATTAATATACTAAAATAATGAATCTCTCTTTGGTCTAATACAAGGAACACCTTCTTTCATAAGCTTCTGATTATACTGATGGTGATGATACTCCTTATCTTTATAGAGAATATGTTTATCCTTCAAATTCATCATAAGATAGATACAATTTCTTAATGAAATAATATCTTCATATCTATCCAGTATTTCAAGATCATAATCATCATAAAACAAAATTAATGTTTTTACATATTTATAAGGATCTTTTACCCAGTATTTAAGTTCTAAATGATCTGTTAAAAAATAGACTTCTATATAATTAGCTGAATCATTAATCAAACGACTTAAATAATCACTGAAGTATTCCTGTTCAAATTTTTTAGTCGGCTTAACTGCTTTTAGTATCTTATCAATAAAATTCATTGGTTTCTACTCCACACATTTCTAAATCTTTTTTATTTAATGATGAAAATAATCTAACCGGAAGAGGTTTATTATGATCAGCTATAAATTTTTCCATCCATATCATATTATACCATTGATCAAACTTATAACCTATCTGATGAAATTCTCCTACTGTCTTATAACCCATAGAAACATGAAAATCAATACTACTGTTATCAAGATACTGATTAGGAACAATGGGTGAAGAAATACAGGCATTCATATTAATAATATGTATTTTTAAGCATAGAGCTTCTAATCTCTGATAAAGTGTTTTTCCTACACCGTTATGTCTAAACTTATGATTGACATAGATAGATGCTTCAACACTCCAGTTGTAAGCGTCTCTTTCTTTAAACATACCGGCATAAGCATAGCCTATAATCTTATTATCACTTACAGCAACAATATAAGGATATTTTTCTAATGTCTGTACAATTCTTTTTTCCATTTCTTTCAAGGAAGGAACATTATATTCAAATGTGATTGCAGTATACAGACAATAATAGCTGTAAATATCTCTTATTTGTGCTGTATCATTAATAGATGCTTTTCTGATAATATACTGATTCATATAATCTTCCTCCTCTAAACTTGATAATAACCCGGAACATAAAAGTAAATCAAGTAATAATAATATCTAATAAATAGATGCTTTTTTTAATTGACAGTATGAGTGGTCTATGCTATATTTTTATTCATAGTTGGTCTGGTAGTTCAGTCGGTTTAGAATGCCGCCCTGTCACGGCGGAGGTCGCGGGTTCGAGCCCCGTCCAGACCGCCAGTTATACATTAGCTCCCTTAAGGGGAGTTTTTTTATATATAAATATCTATCAAAAAAAGGTTCTTAAGAACCTAGAAAAAGTATTATAGATGTTGCAATTCCATTTAAAAGCATATGAGTTCCAATACTGCCACAGATATTATCATTATGTTCATATACATAAGCAAAGACTGCACCCATAGCACAATATGGAATCATCTTGAGAAGTTCAACTATATGCCCGGCAAAAACTGCACTCATAACATGAACAAAGCCAAACGCTAAGGCACTCACAAGATAAGCTAAGAAACGATTGTGTTTTCTAATTGCAGTAAAAATTACACCTCTAAAAACAAATTCTTCAGCAATAGGCGCTAAGATAATTGTATTAATTGCCATATAAGCAGGATAATTTTTTAAAATATTTTCTACAGCACTCTGATTAGCACTATTACCTGATGCATTCAGCATTGTTAGTAGAATATTAGATACAATATTAGCACCATAAGATAGTGCAAGACCAATCAAAGCACCTATTAGTATTTTCCCCGGATGTCTAAAGAAATCTTTAAACTGAGGACTTAAAAAATCCCAAAGCAGAATGAGACACACGGAAGCTACAATCAGATCGGCAGTCATATTAATGGATAAGGAAACCCAAATCGCAGAAACTGAAAGGTTAAATGTTAAAATAATAAATTTAGTAATAGCACTTGATATATAAGTTGTGCAATATAAAAACAAAGGCAGGATAACGAAAATTCCCAGTGCAGTTTGTGTTGATGTTAATGTTCGTGTAAATAATGTTTTTGATTTATTTGACATAATAATTCTTCTCCTTAATCCGTTTGATTATAGCACTTATCTACAAAAATTTCTATTTATTATATTACCTTTTTACCTTTATCTTTCTTTCTATTAGTGCTAAAATAGAGAAGTAAAATAGAGGTACTATTATGAACTATTCAAAAACTAAAAATCGTATGACTATATTTTTATCTATTCTATGTGTAATCAGTCTTTCTCTTTTTGGATGTAGTCAGAAAAAGCCTGTTAAAACTCAAAAAGAGACGGAGAAAAAAACAGATAGTGCGATAAAAAAGAAAGAAGAAACTCAAAAAAAGAAAACAGAAGAAACAAAAAAAACGAACACTACAAATACCGGTGAAAAAATCTGTTATATAACTATAGATGACGGTCCTACCAATGTGACACCGCATATTCTTGATGTTTTAGATAAATACAATGTTAAGGCAACTTTCTTTGTGATTGGAGCTACCAGCAAATATAGTCATTATATTAAGAATATTAAAGAACGCGGACATGCGATTGGGGCTCATAGCTATTCTCATGATTATAAATATATTTATGCTTCTAAAGAGAATTTTTATAAAGATTTTAATAAAATTCAGACTCTGATTAAGAAATATACCGGGACTGACACCAAGCTCTTTAGATTCCCCGGCGGTTCAAGCAATGCTATTTCTAAGAAATATTGTAAAGGTATTATGACTTATCTGACTAAAGATTTATTAAAGAAAGGCTATAATTATGTTGACTGGAATGTCAGTACAGGAGATGCCACTTTGAAGCCTTTATCAAAAGCTAAGCTCTTAAGAAATATTAAAACGAGTCAGAAGAATGTTGTTTTACTGATGCATGATAGACCGGAAAGTAGTGCTTATCAAAATTTGAGTTCTATTATTGAATATTATAAAAATCAAGGATATACATTTAAAACACTTGATCAGACAAACTATACATTTCATCATCAAGTTAATAATTAAGTATTTGTAAAGTAAAAAGACAAACTATTGAAATCAAAGTTTGTCTTTTTTAATCTTCAGTCTTTTCTATTATATTTACAAGATCTTGAATATTCTCATTTAATACTTTATTTGTTTGTATCAGCATCTGATGAATTGAATCATCCTTGATATCTTTATTTAAAAGATTATTTGTTGCTTCTACAAATCTAAGATAGCAGTATATTCTTTCTAAATCATTAATATTTTGCAGATGATTAAAAGATTCTATAACAATTTCCATGACTAAAACATTCCCATAAACAATAGAATAATAATCTCTTACAGGCTGTATTCCGTCATCCAGGCTTCTATCTAAAGTTTCTTTTATATCTTTTATGTCTATTATCATACCTGTAAACAGGTTTTTATCAATCATCTTCATGCCCCTTTGTATATCAATCAAAAAATATTTTCTATTTATATATATTTTAATTTTATACAAAGTGTTACTTATAGTCAACATTAACAAGACAATATCAAATAATTATTATATATATTATGTATTCTTTTTATTTTTATAATAATTTCTTGTATCCAAAAGTGTATTAATAGAATCATCAATACTATTCACTAATGTAACTAAGTAACTATATTCCTGCTTATCTGTTTCAATCAGACGTTCCATAATATCAGTTACTGACTGTAGATTTAAAATGGCACCGTCAAACGCTCCATTTACTACTGTCTCATCTATAATCTTATTCATTACAAACCCTCCTTTTCATCTCTTGCATAGAATATTTTATTATTTTTTAGGGGTTTCTACAAGAACTATCGTTCTTTCTTTAAGGTTTTTATTCTAAAAATAAAGTAATACATGTGACAGATCCATATGATAAGTAAAATTGTTCTTCCGGTTATAGTATTTTTCATTAAAAGAAAACCAATTGTCATTAAAAAAGTAACACTGCACATAATTGATATCTTTGTAGATAAAGTCATCGCTTTATCCATTTTAAAGCTTTCCAGATGCTTCTTATAAAGATTTGTATGAATAAACCAATCATGAAGTTTCTGAGACCCCTTAGCATAACAGAATAATGTAGCTAAATAAAATGGAACAGTTGGTAGAAATGGTACAACAATTCCTATACTTCCTAACATTAGACAGATACTGCCTATAATAATCCAGAATATTTTCATAAATAAACTCCTTGTTAGTGATATATAACACACACTACTATAAATAATTATATCCGTCAAACTATCTTATATTGTTAAGCTCATCCTATACAAAAACTATAGTATTAACAGAATAATAATCAATTTCCTTATTCAAGCTAGCATATACGAACATTTGAGTCAACAAGTTTAATAAATTGGTTATAGAAATACAAGACAATAAAAAAGCTTGCATAAAACAAGCTTATTTCCAGATTTTCTTAGCTATATTAAAAACAATATAATTAACACTATAAAGCAACTGCTGAAACCGCCTTAATTGTATGCATACAATTAGCCGCTTCTTTAAACACTAATGAATGACTGATTTTAAAAATCTCATCCGTTACTTCAAATGAGTTTCCATGAAATTTTTCCCCTATTTTCTTTCCAATAAAAGTTTCAAAACTATAATAAGCAGACAAACAGTACATATCAAAGACCTCACTGTTCTTTGTATGATTCATTAATTCTCTATTGACCTGATAATCTTTCATTAAAGCTAATCTTTCTTCTCACATCTTTTCAAACTCATCCATGGATACCCAAATATCTGTATAGATAACATTGACTGATACAATTAATAAAACCTCCTGTTTACTTTATAATCTACCGACATTCAGTAATAAAAGAAGTCACCTATCTTTACGTTTTCTATTATCGTATAACTTAATCTCCTTGATTTTAATTTTAAAAAATATTAATCTACTTTATTGATATTTATAAATGTATAACATAATCAGCTATCGAATTTAAAAATTCTTGGTCATGAGAAACAATGAATATTATTTTATTATCACTTTTGCAGTCATTAATTAGATGTGATATATTCATCATATTGTAATAATCCATTCCGCTGGTAGGTTCATCAAAAAGTATAAGTTTAGAATTCTTACACAATACAGATGCGATTGCCACTCTTTGTTTTTGTCCGCCTGATAAGCTCATTGGATGACGATCCTTAAATTCATACAAATCAAGTTTTCTTAGAATATATTCAACATAACTGTTTTCAATATTTTTTGTTCCAAGACTTACTTCACTTATAACAGAATCGGTAAAAAGCTGATGATTAACATCTTGCATCACAAGAGAGGATATTTTAAGCCTATCTGTTTTTGAAAGCCTTTTACCATCTAAATAAATTTCATCCTTAGATTTTCTTTCTAAGCCTATAAAACACCTCAATAAAGTAGATTTTCCAAGTCCGTTTGTTCCCACTATCCCATAAATTTTTCCCAATTCAAAAGAAATATTTTTAAAAAGCAATTTATTATTTTTGCCATTAAACTTAAATTCAATATTTTTTATCCGGAAACTTCCCTCATTTTGATTTTCAGGCACAATAAGCTCTGTTTTAGTATTATTTCTTAAACCTAATTCATTTAATTTTTCGGATGATATTTTCATAAAATCTGTTTTAGTATATTCGCTTTGTATTTTACCATCTTGAATCAAAAAGACTCTATCTATAATATCCATAAGATAGTATATTCTATGCTCTGAAATAATAAGAGTTTTTCCTTTATTTTTTAGCTTTGTAAGCATTCCTTTTATAATTATAATATTTTCTTCATCAAGATTTGATGAAGGTTCATCCAAAACAATTATTTCCGTTCCGGATATATAACTTGCAGCAATACATAAAATCTGCTTTTCTCCACCTGAAAGCTTGAAAATATCTCTATTTAAAAGGTGTTTTATCGGAAATATATCCAACATATCATTTAGTCTTTCATCCATTTGTTTTTTTGAAAGACCTATGTTTTCTAAATAAAAAAGTAATTCAAGGGTAGTATTTATATTAAAAAAGTGTGTCTTTGGATTCTGAAATACACTTGATACCAAACCGGATATTTCATACAGTCGGAGATTCCTGACATCTCTATTATCTATCCTTATAGTTCCCTCTGTAGTCGCTCCATCATATCGTACAGCTAATCCATTGATAGAATTTATAATTGAAGATTTCCCACTACCACTTTTCCCGGTAAATAATACACATTCTCCTTTCTTTACATTTAAAGAAATGTCTTTTAACACTTTAAGGGAATTTCCATAAGATAGAGATAAATTTTCAATTTCTACCATAAAATTCCTCCTATAATCATAATTAGTATTGAAATTACATAAACAAAATCGATTATTTTTATTTTGACAGATATATACCTTGTTTTTTTAACAGGGTTTTCAATACATTTTGTTTCCGCAGCCTTTGCGATATCATCAGAAATATTGGATGATATAACAAGTAAAGGTACTATTACATATTCAATGTATGAAATCGGATTTTTAAATGTAATTCCTCGTATCCTCATAGCAAGTTTTATATTCCTACTTTCCTCTCTAAACGACGGGAAAAATCTAAACATTACAGCAATTGGTATAGAAACAGAGCGAGGTAATTTAATTTTATCCATTGAAGATATCACACTTCCTACATCTGAAGTTTTTATAAAAAAACTGCCTGCACTAACTGGAATATAAAACATTCTAAATACGACAAACAACATAAAAATCATCAATAAAATCGCATTCATATTTCTAATTACATCAATATTAGGTACTATGAAAGAAAGAAAACCAAAAAACAAGATGTTTTTCAGTGCTTCTTTTTTTAGCCCATTCTTGTAAAAAAGAAGCGAAAGAAGAAATACAATCCCCCATTCAAAATAAACATTTACTTTATAAAATACGGCAAAACCAAGTAAAAAAGAAACGAAAAGCTTACTAATTGGATTGGGATTATATGGATTGTCCAAAAAGACGGGCATTATACAATACCCGCTTTTTCAAAATGCTTTTTAAGAAAAACTTTACCAATATAGGCGCCAAGTACTCCACCGACAATTGCACCAATATAGACCAATATCATACTGCGATAATTTAAAAGTGCGATGAGTTTCATTATATAATCATGTCCCATTCCCCTTGTTTCAGCCAGTTCAATAACTTTGTCTTTAGCAAGCAATATTTGCATAAGAAAGCCGCAAATCCAAGTATTGAACATAGCAAAAGAAAGCATATTATATTTGAAAGATTTATATTCCCCTTTTTTTCTTAAAAGCTCAGCAATTGCCATACTGATTACAACATGTGCCAATATTATATAAGTGTTTCCCATTGCAATAACAATCAGACCGCAGATCAGACCGATTATAAACAATCCCCACGGTTTTTGAACTTTTGCCATAAAAAGCATAATAACTATACCCGTTATGATTCCCGCCAGTGTAGGATATGCCAAGTATAAAATTGGTATCACACCTATCATTCCCGAAAGAAACATAAGCACAAAATATATTACTGTAAATACGCCTATTGTAACTAAATCCTTAATTCTTAATGTTTCAGTTTTCATATTATTCTCCTTAATTATTACTGAATGTTTGATTTTTCCAGCATCGCTCTATAAAAATCTGATGTTTTACAAAGTTCATCATCTGTACCTACCGCCTCTATTTTCCCGGCATTTAATAAAACAATTTTATTTGCATTTCTAATAGTCCTCAACCGGTGAGCAATTACCATAACCGTCTTATCTTTTATGAGTTCGGACAGAGCCTCCTGAATAAGACTCTCATTCTCAACATCAAGAGAAGCGGTAGCCTCGTCGAGAAGTATAATCGGGGCATCTTTTAAAACAGCTCTTGCTATGGATATCCTCTGACGCTCACCACCCGAAAGCCTCTGACCATTTTCACCTATAACAGTATCTATTCCATCAGGCAACTTGTCTATGAAGTCATAGCACCTCGCTATCCTTGCAGCCCTCATTATTTCCTCATCACTCGCATCTTTTTTCCCGATTCTTATGTTATCCTTTATGCTCGAATTAAAGAGGGTTACATCTTGAAATACTATTGAGAAATTTTTAAGAAGAGTTTCCGGATCAATTTTGCTTATATCCTCTCCGCCTATCAAAATCTTTCCGCTGTTTATATCCCAAAACCTTGCGGCAAGTTTAGTAAGGGTTGTTTTTCCACTTCCACTTGAACCGATTAGAGCAGTGATTTCACCCTGCTTTGCCGTAAAGCTGACACCGTTTATAACAGAGTAATCATCATAGCCGAAATGAACATTTTCAAATTCAATATCGTAATTCTTAATATTCATCTGATTTTCACCCTCTTGAATAGGCATGGTTTTAATTTCCTTTATTCTCCCGACAACCGCATCAAGCATCACTATCATGGACATAAAAGTGATTATACCTTCTATAGGAAGATAAATACTTGCTGTCAGCATTAAAAAAGCTACATAAACCAGTATGCTTACCTCACCTGTCATAAGCATATTTACACCGATAATTGCAACACTTATAATACCAAGCTTTAAAATTGCAGTAGCTATTCCTATGAGTATTCCCGCAACAATTTCGCCTTTCGTTTTCTGTTTTGTGGATTTGTTTAATTTTTCAAAAAAATCATTCAGCATCCTGTCTTCTAAATTGTAAGATTTTATTTGTTCAATCTGCTCTATCTTTTCCTGTAAATCATCAAATACTCTGCGATTATCATCTATCCATTCCTGTACTATTTTTTTCTGACTTTTCTTTGATAAAAATATTATTAGAAGTGAAATTGGAATTACCCACAATGCCGCAAGAGCAAGTTTCCAATTGTAGATAATGAGCATTAAAGCAATAACACTTGTAGAGATAGCCGTTGCGTATATGTGAGGAACAGCATGAGAAAAAATTGTTTCATATAAGTTCATGTCATTCATCATCGTTTCTGCAAGATCTGCCAAATCTCTTTTACCAAAATAGGAAAGAGGTAATTTCTTTAATCTTTCTGCTAAATCAATTCTTGAATTGGCACTCTCGTTATACACATTGGTATAGAGTCTTACATAATCCCATCTTGCTATTAAAAACATCATAATCATCATTATTACAATTAATGCAATATAATGAATAGTGGTAAAATTATAACTCTTAATGCCCTTTAAAACACCTATATACTGAAACAAAAACATAAAGGCAATCATTGGCGCAAACAATTTTGTTAAATTGACAAATGTATGAGAAATGATGGCTTTTTTTAAATTTATCGCTCCTTTTTCAGACATAGCGTATCTTTTCATAAAATAAGAAATCATATTTTAACCTCCTATCTTCCAATTTACAGATTTTTGATATTCTTCCCAAAGCCTTTTATAATGTCCGTCCATATCTATTAAATCCGTGTGCCTGCCTTCTTCTACGATTTTACCCTCATCAATAACGAGAATCTTGTCCGCATCTATTACAGTAGACAGTCTGTGAGCAATCATTAACGTTGTCTTGTTTTTTGACAATTTCTTAAAAGACTCTTGAATCAAATGTTCATTTTCAGGATCCGCAAAGGCTGTGGCTTCATCTAAAATAATAATATCTGCATCTTTAAGAAAAGCTCTTGCTATAGAAAGTCTTTGAGCTTCTCCTCCTGAAAAATAGGTTCCCTTTGTTCCGTAAACAGTATCCAGTCCGTTTTCTAATTTTTCTATGATCTCTTTAGAACCCGAATTTTTTAACGCACTATCTATCTCCTCATCTTTTGCATCAGGTTTTCCAATCAAAAGATTTTCTCTTAAACTCATCTTAAATAACTTGGAATTTTGAAAAACAAATGCTATTTTTTTCATTAAAGCCTCTTTTTCAAAGTCTTTTATATTTATTCCACCGATTAAAATTTCACCCGATTTAATATCATAAAATCTTGCAGCAAGCCTTGCTATAGTAGTTTTACCGCTACCGGATGAACCGACTAATGCTACTCTTTCTCCCTTGCTTACTTTAAATGAAATATTATCTAAAACATTTTCACCGCCATAAGAAAAGCTTACATTTTTAAACTCAATCCCAACATCAGAGCTTTTCTTATCTCCATAAACAAAGTCGTCAAAATCAAGTATCTTTTCAATTTTATCTAAAGCTAGCTCTGCAAAATAACTAAATTGTGTAATCGTAGCCGTTCTCATAATAAAAATAGCAAATGTCGGTCCTATCAGAAAATAAATCACAGAATTTGCAACCACATTAGATAAGTTACCATTAAATTTTATTAACAATAAAGCTACAGGTACTAAGAAAAATGCTGTTGATGTAGAAACAGTCTCAAACCATGACATTTTATTTGTATAGCTCATAGTCAGCTTCAGTACATCATCTTTTATTTTTATGATTAATGAATATAACTTATCAAAACTATCGACACTTTGTGCAAACGTTTTTACCACAGGAATTCCTCTGACATATTCCACGGTCTGAGAAGACAAATCGGAAAGTTCTGCATAATACTCATCTTTCATTTTCTTGGTTTCGGATGTCATCATTGCCGACATTAGTATCATGCCGATAATCATCGGTATCATACTTGCAAGACCTAACTTCCAGTCAAACATAAAGAAAAATACAAGTAGTATTATCGGCGATATAACTGTCATCGCCATATCGGGAAGTTGATGTGCTAAAAATGAATGAGTTTCAGATGCGCCAGATACAATTACATTCCTGATTCTTCCACTTTCTTTATTATCAAAATATCCAAGTGGTTTATTCATTAGTTTCTTTACTGAGGTCTTAATAATATTATCTTCCACTTCAAATGCGAAAATATGAGATAAAATAAGACCTATTAAATATATAAATAAACCAAGTCCGGCAAATATCGCCGCATAAATTGAGTTTTCTTTTACATAATCAAAATCCACTATCCCATTTACAATTAAGTTATTCACAATCCTATGAATATAAACCATAGGCATCAAGACCATGATGCCTGATACAGCAGACATAACCATAGCAATATAAAGCAAAAACCTTTTTTTACCGGCATAAGGCATTAACCTTTTTAGTATTGATTTTTTCTTATTCTTCAAAGAATAGCTCCTCCTTTTTGAAATTCAATAAGTCCTAAAAATAGCCTATTCAGACTAATTACAGTGACTTTTTTCAGATCATTTTTTATAAAAACAGATTTTCCCTTGTTTTTATCTTTTATTTATTATATAATGGGCAGAAATTCCAATCAATTAGATATAGCTAACTATGTCTTTTTGGGATAATGTCTATTCGGGATAAAATACAAAAAAGGAGGAATTTATGAGCGTTTTCTATGACTTTGTTAAAAACTTTTTTTCTACAAATGAATGTGTAGGTAATACAAAATACTCTACTGTAGGGCATACATTCCATTTTAATACGGATGATGCAGAAGGCATATTTTGGTTTTATGAAGGAGAAAATTTTACAATCGATATCCATGATGTATTCATAAAAAAAGAAATTATCCATACAAGTTTTTCAGGGTTAGATAATTTTTATTTCCTCTACTCATCTTATTTAGTTACAGCAAACGGTGAATCCTTTAATCCTTATCAAAATCTTTCTTCAAATTCACTTTATGTTATAAATACAAAAAACTCTAAAGACTATAGATTTATACTGCACAAAAACTCTCCCTATTTAGGAATAGGTATAAATTTCAAACAGTCTATGATAGACGAATATCTATCGTCTTGCAAAAATAAAGTTCATAACTATGAAGATTTATTTTTCAATACCAGCACTATTACAAACAAACCATTAGAAAAAATAGCAAGAGATATACTGAATTGTAAAATGGTATCTCCTGCTGCTGAAATTTTTTTTGAATCAAAAGCAAAGGAATGGCTAAGTATAACTATGGACTCATTTTTAAACAAATATAATGATCCAATACCTCTTGCCGATGATGTTGCTCTAAAAAACGTTGTGAATTACATAGATGATCATTATGCAACCTCAATCCCACAAAAAACTTTAGAAAAAATATCTGCTATGAGCGGTACTAAACTCAAAAAATTATTTAAGCAAAAATATCAATGCACCATTACAGAGTATACTCAAAGACGACGAATGAATATGGCAGAAATTCTTCTGTTAAACTCTTCTCTTAAAATTCAGGATATAGCCGAAGCTGTGGGATATTCGTCTCACAGTAAATTTAGTACCTGTTTTAAAAAATACAAAGGATTTTACCCTAAAGATATAAAAAAATATGCGAAAAAATATTCCGGTTCTTCACAACAATGAAAAAGAGATTGATTAATTTCAATCTCTTTTTCTAACTTTATATACCTGCTCTTTTCAGAACCCTTAGTTCTTTCTACTCTCACCTTGCCTTATACCTTTTCTCATATTCCTGTTGTTTCCCAATTTACTTTACGCCTCAAATAATTTTGATAAAATTTGTCTTTTTCTCTCATTGATCTTTCATTCTTCTTCGATCAGTTCTTCCTTTGGCGGTTCATAATCAAATATATTTCTATCTTTTGCTTTGCGATTTGACTGCTTTTTCTATCCCTCTTATAAACGATTATCTTCTCTACAAACTCATTGATCATTGTGGTTGTAAGTTCATCAAAGTTTTCATAGCGATTATTCGATATTTTATTCAGAATCATATCTCCGTAAATTATGCACATCAATTGTCCGAATTCCTGGAGCTTGTTTTTGTAACACTATTTCTTTTAGTATTTCTTGGCTAAGGCTTAACACTACTTCCACAATCAGCACAATACATCAGCCCTGTTAGTGAATGGTATTCTCTCCAATCATCAGAATACCTTTTTACATTTCCCCATATTCTTTGGACATTATCAAAGACTTCGTGGATATTTTCAAATATCAGCCGGTTATCTTCAGATACATATTTACTTTTCTTATCTTTGAAATGTTTTCTTGTTTTGAAATTTACGGTATGACCTAAATATTCCTGTTTCTTTTATTCTTTTAAATAGCCTGCTAAATCCAGAAGATATTCTATTTCAGATGATTTATAATCAAACAATGTTAAAAGATCTCTTTCCTTAAGATTTAGCATCTTATCCTCCTAGCTCAAGACCTTCTGTTTCTTTAATACCTAAAACAATATTCATATTCTGAATGGCCGCTCCGCTAGCTCCCTTACCAAGATTATCAAAGCATGCTATAAGCATTATGCGATCACTGTTGCCTGCTACGGTAATATGCATATCATCAAAGCCTCTTCTACTTGTAGCACTAATATACCCATAATCATCAATATGATCAAAATATTTGATGATCGGTCCTTGATAAATCTGCTGATATATTTTTTTAATATCCTCTATTGAGCCATTCAAATCTTTTTTAAATAATGGGATAATCGTTTCCATTCCACTATAATAATTAGAAACAATCGGCATAAAAGATGGCAAATATTTTAAACTACATATTTTTTTCATTTCTAAGAGATGCTTATGAGAAGCATCCAGACTATAAAGTCTAGGTGCCGGATAATGATGATTTTCTTCATAATCATCTATCATCCTTTTTCCTCCTCCGGAATAGCCTGTAATACTTGTCATGCTTAAATGAAGATCTTTATTTATTAATCCTGATTCTATCAAAGGAGCAATTAAAGCAATAAATCCTGTTGCATGACAGCCCGGATTACTAATTCTCTTAGCACATCTGATCTGCTCTCTATATCCTGATAGTTCAGCCATCCCATAAACCCAGCTTGAATGTGTACGATGAGCAGTAGATGTATCAATCACAACCGTATTCTTATTAGTAATAAGGCTAACAGCTTCTTTAGACGCATCATCAGGAAGACATAAGAAAACAATATCTGCACTATTTAATGCTTCTTTTCGCTTATTTAAATCATGCCTATTAACATAAGGGATTTGAATAAGTTCTATATCTTTTCTTTGTGAGAGTCGGTCATGTATTTTTAATCCTGTTGTTCCATGACCGCCATCTATATATACTTTTTTCATAATTTTTTTCTAATCCATTGTATTTGTGTATCTATCGAAGAAATTGATGTTCCTCCTTCAGATATTCTCTTTATTACACAATTTCTAAGGCTGATTGCTTCATAAATATCTTCTTTAATAAGTGCTGAATAAGACTGATACTCCGATAATGATAGTTCTTCTAAGATACAGTCTTTGCTTATACATAAGGCAACCAGCTGTCCGCTTATTTTATAAGCATCTCTAAATGGAACTCCTTTCTTTGTTAGATAATCGGCGACATCTGTCGCATTAATAAAACCTTTTTGAGCTGCATAATGCATATTCTTTTTATTAACTTTCATTGTTTTAATCATAGGAATAAATACTTTTAAACACATCTTGACTGTATCACAGCTATCGAAGATAGGTTCTTTATCTTCCTGCATATCTTTATTATATGCAAGCGGAAGACCCTTCAGGACCGTTAGCAAACTCATCAAATCACCATAAACTCTGCCTGTTTTACCCCTAATTAATTCAGCCATGTCAGGATTTTTCTTTTGTGGCATAATGCTTGAACCTGTCGTATACTGATCATCTGCTTCAATAAACTGAAACTCCCATGATGACCATAGAATAAACTCTTCTGCAAATCTGGAAAGGTGAGTCATGATTAATGATAAGTCACTAAGCATTTCTACCGCAAAATCACGATCACTGACTCCATCCAATGAATTCATAGAAATATCATCAAATCCTAATAAAGCAGCTTCAAAATAACGATCTATATGATAAGTAGTGCCGGCCAAAGCACAGCTTCCAATAGGTGAAACATTCATCCTTTTTTTACTATCTTCGAGCCTTGAAACATCTCTTAAAAGCATCTGAGCATATGCCAGTAAATGGTGAGCAAAGAGAATCGGCTGTGCTCTTTGCAGATGTGTATATCCCGGCATGATTATTTCTTTATGCGCTTCTGATTTATCAGCTAAAACACCAATAAACTCTTTAAGCAGGCTTATAATCTGATCACATTCTTCTTTAAGATACATACGTAAATCTAATGCAACCTGATCATTACGGCTTCTTGCAGTATGAAGCATTTTCCCTTCTTCGCCAATCCGTGAAGTCAGAAGCTGTTCAATAAACATATGAATATCTTCACAGTATTCATCAAATTCTAACTCTCCTAAATCAAGTTCTGATAATATATTTCTTAATTCTTTTTGTATTTTTATACCTGATTCTTTAGGAATAATTTTCTGTTTCATTAGCATAGCTGCATGAGCAATTGAACCTTCTATATCCTGTCTATACATTCTTTTATCAAAATACAGAGATGAATTAAAATCATCCGCTAATGGATCAGTCCGTCCAGTTGTTCTGCCTGTCCACAGTTTTGTCATAATATCTTCCTCTTACTTTTTTGATTGTATCTGTGCATTAATTTTAATTGGCAAGCCATAAAGATTTATAAAGCCTGCACTATCTGTCTGATTATAGTCAGATTCACCAAATGTAGCCAATTCATCTGAATATAATGAGTACTTACTCCAGACACCGGCCTTAATAATATTTCCTTTATAAAGCTTTAGTCTGACTTTACCGGTTACTGTTTCCTGAGTCTTATCGACAAAAGCACTTAATGCTTCTCTTAATGGTGTAAACCATTGCCCATTATAGACAAGTTCACCAAAAGTAATCGCCAGTTCCGCTTTTTTATGGGCTATCATTTTATCTAAGGTAATAGTTTCAAGATATTCATGTGCTTTATAAAGAATCGTTCCACCCGGCGTTTCATAAACTCCTCTACTTTTCATTCCTATCAATCTATTTTCCACAATATCCAAAAGTCCAATGCCATTCTTCCCGCCTAACTCATTAAGCTTTAAAATAATCTCTTTTGCACTCATTGTCTGATTATTTAATGAAACAGGAATACCTTTTATAAATTCCATCTCAATATACTCAGCTATATCCGGAGCCTGTAAAGGAGAAACTCCCATCTCTAGAAAACCTTTTTCCTCATAAAGAGGTTCATTCCCTATGTCTTCCAGATCTAATCCTTCATGTGATAAATGCCATAAATTCTTATCCTTTGAAAAATTTGTTTTTTCATTAATCTTTAATGGGATATGGTGATTTTTCGCATATTCTATTTCTTCTTCTCTTGACTGTATACTCCATTCTCTCCATGGAGCAATAATTAGCATATGTGGAGCAAAATGCTTAATTGCAAGCTCAAATCTTACCTGATCATTTCCTTTTCCTGTACATCCATGACATATCGCATCTGCACCCTCTTTTAATGCAATCTCTACTAATCCTTTAGCAATTAAAGGTCTGGCATGAGCAGTACCTAACAGATATTCTTCATAATAAGCACCCGCTTTCATAGTCGGTATAATATAATCATTTACATATTCTTCAGTCTGATCCAGAATATAAAGCTTTGAAGCACCTGTCTTTAAAGCCTTTTCTTCCAGTCCTTCTAATTCATCATCCTGTCCAACATTGCCACTAACTGCAATAACCTCACAATTATTATATTCTTCTTTAAGCCATGAAATAATAATAGAAGTATCTAGTCCGCCACTATAGGCTAATACTACTTTTTTAATATCCACTTTTTTCATACCATTTCCTCCTTATAAGCAAAAAAGTCGCCTCTATCCAGAGACGACATCACATCGCGGTACCACACTGGTTGTCTTACGACCCCTCTAGTCTTTAACGCAGACATACGATCATCCTACTTAATTTCAGATTCATTTCTCCCAGATGCGTTTCTTCATATTCATTGCCATCGAACTTTCACCATATTCCGACTCGCTACAGGTTAAATATGAATACTCTTCTGTTCTTTGAACTGAATACCAGTTTAATTGATTAAAAAAGAATTGTCAAGTTATTTTTATTAGAATTAGAAATTCATTAAATATTTTTATGATTATTACAAAAAATAAAACTGTGATTGAATCAAATTCTTAAATCTATCTAAAAGCTAATCATTCGCAATAATAATCAGATAAGTATCTTTATTGATAGCAGGTATACTCTTAACCTTTAGATTCAAACAGTATTTACCATCTTCTCTCTGCCTGTAGTCAAGCAAAATACCACAATTAACGCTTTCATTAACTGCTTTTTGAACAGTATAGAAAGAAACACCTTCTTCAAGTTTTAAGAATTCAGAAGCTCCTCCCATATAGAACTCTGATTCTCTATCATTAAGTAGCTCCTGAAAGATCACCCCCTCAATTCTCTAATCTGAGTAAGAATCAGGTTGATTAGATTACTGCACATCACAAAATTATCTATATCAGAGATTTTGGCATGCTACTGATTCTGAATAGTTTCCCTCTCTGAAGTAATCTTATACTCATCTATAATCTGGTAGAATAGAAATATTTCCTAAATATAGTAATAAAAGCAAAGTCTGTGAATCATCATCTTCCTTACTAAGTGTTTCATCGCTTAAAACAATAATAATATCAGGTTAGATTTCATGAACAAATCTAGCAATAATATTTTTTATTACTCTAACTTATATATCTCCATAGTCTTAATCTTCTGTTAGAAGCATTATAAACTAATATAATTAGGAAATGGCTCTTCTTTGAGAATACTCCACATTTTATCTATATAAGATAAAGTATAAAAATTCTCATAATAATGATAATAAAAAGCACCTTTTAATGTCATTTTGTAAACATTATTTTCTTTTGTAAGTAAGTTCATTTTTTTTGCCAGATAAAATTCCAGTCCATATACTTTTTTTAATGAAACATTGAAGATTTCTTCAAAAGACTGACTATCTATTTCAGTACTATATAATGTCCAGAAAAGATAATAGATCATTCTTTGTCTTTTTGTAAAATACATAGTAAGTGAGGTAGGAATAGTCTGTTTGTTTATTCTTTGAATATAAGAAGGTATATCAAAAGTATTAATTTTAAAACTATCTTTTAAAAGAGTAGCTGCTGATACACCAAATCCAAGAAAATAATCTCTTGTCATTGAAGAATAAGATGCTTTCTCTTTTGAGAATGTCCAGATAGACTGTCTTTGATATCCTTTATTCTGGCAATAATGAGTAATATCATCCAATAATTTTCTTTTCTCTTTTTTACGCATAACAGGGATACTGCTTTTAGTAAAAGTAAAGTCTATAAAAGGATAAATTGCGATATGATTCGCTCCTATTGAAAAAGCTTTTTCTATATCATTAACTAAATCATCAAAAGTCTGATGAGGCAAAGCAAAGATAAAATCCATTGATACTGTTTCAAAAGAAACAGTATCTAAAGCTTTTTTCATTGCTTGATCTAATATATTTCTTCTTCCTAAAATATGCTGA
Organism: Eggerthia catenaformis OT 569 = DSM 20559; assembly: GCF_000340375.1. GTDB lineage: Bacteria > Bacillota_I > Bacilli_A > Erysipelotrichales > Coprobacillaceae > Eggerthia > Eggerthia catenaformis. The sequence continues at coordinate 38,229 of NZ_KB446647.1, read as the reverse complement.
AACTTACTTTGAAAAGACTGGATCCCAATACTGATCTTAGTAACTCCGGCTTCTTTAAGTCTAGCTAGTGTTTCAATTGTCACATTATCAGGATGCAATTCGAGTCCTATGCCTTGAGTAATAATAAAATATGAATTTACTACTTCCATAATTCTTTTTAAATCTTTATCTGCTAAAGCAGGAGTTCCTCCGCCAAAATAAAGACTGGTTACCTCTTTTTTATCAGGATACTGTGATCCTATCATATGAATTTCTTTGATAAGTGCTTCTATGTAATCCTGATAGACATCTTCTTTATAAAGAACCTTACAGTAAGGACAGAAACTGCATATCTGTTTACAGAACGGAATATGTATATAGAGTCCTAACTGATCACATTCCTGATAAGAAAGAAAAGTATCATAATGCTTTGTAAAGGTAAATGACTTAAAAGAACGAGTCACCCACATTCTAGTAAGAGTTGTTAGTAAGCTCATAGAAAGACCCTCCTTTTATAAGATTATTTTAATAATTCAAAATGACTAAAGTAATTTCATATAATCCTCATAACCTTCTTCTTTCATTTTTTCATAAGGAATAAAGCGTAATGCTGCACTATTCATGCAATACCTCAATCCTCCTTTATCTTTCGGTCCATCATTAAAAACATGTCCTAAATGACTATCTCCGATACTGCTTCTTACTTCTATTCTATTCATATGATAACTCTTATCTTCTTTATAAACTACTGACTTATCTATTGGCTTAGAGAAACTAGGCCATCCACATCCTGAAGCAAATTTATCATGTGAAAGAAATAATGGTTCTCCGGTTGTAATATCAACATATATGCCTTTTTCAAAGAAATCATTATATCTATTATCAAATGGCTTTTCTGTTTTATTATTTTGAGTCACTTGATAAGATAAATCAGAAAGTTCTTCTTTAAGCTCTTTTTTGCTTTTTTTATAATATTTATTCATCTAATGGTTCTCTTACTCTCGTTAAATCAATATGACAATACCCTTGAGGATTCTTTTCCAAATAATTTTGATGATATTCTTCTGCAGTTATATAATTCTTTAATGGTTTTACCTCAATCACAATTGGCTTACTATAAAGTAAAGATTCTTTATCTAATCTTTCATTAATAATATTTTCATCATCCTGATCAATAAAATAAATACCTGTTCGATATTGTCTTCCTTTATCCGCTCCCTGCTTATTAATACTTGTTGGATCAACAACTCTTAAGTAATAGCCTAATAAGTCTTTTAATGAAACTAGGGAATCATCATAAATAACTTTAACTGTTTCTGCATGATCTGTTTCTTTAACATGACTATAATCTGTAAAATCAGTCTTTCCATTCGCATATCCGCTTTCTGTATATAAAACACCTTTTATCTGTCTTAAATAAGCATCAAGACCCCAAAAGCAGCCTCCTGCCATATATATTATTTTTTCTTTCATCCTATTCTCCTTTTTATTAAATCATATCAGTTTTCATATTGGTTGAATATTATGTATAAACTAATCTTTATAGTAATGATCCGGATCACATTCTTCAAATTCAAATATCTGTTTATCTACATTATAGTTTAAAGCATAATAATGTCCTGAATAAACCTGTATTTCTATCTTTAACGGATGTTTAAAAGATACTTCCTTTCTATTCTCCCTCCAGTAAGCATTCACTTCCAATATATGATTACCGGCATCTACATAATAAGCAGGCATTCCTATTTTATATAGCTTATGACGACATTTTTTGCCATCAATTGTCTTAATTCCATTCATATAAGAATATCCTGAAGCATGCCGGTTTTTAATGAAAATAATCGCTTGTATTTCTTCACTTCCTGATTTCTTTTTAAATAACCCCATAGCTATCTCCTTTCCTGCTCATCTTTTCTCTAAAAATCAATGTCTATACTAACATTCCATATCCTAATGTAATCTAGTGTTACAAATAAAACAATCAGCTCTTCTTTAATATTAACTTTAAAATCATGATCCTGAAAGTTTCCTCTTAGATACAATAAATAGAAATCTGAATAGATCTCTATACTTTTTTTAAAGAAAACTTCGCATTAATATATATAATTCTGCCATCATCAAAAGTAACTGTAAACTTAAGAAGAAATGAAATTATTTTCTTATTTATAGTAAAAAAAATGAGTGCTATTGATTTTTGAAACATGAACTGTATTCCCTATAAGTTTAAAATCTTAATCCACTTGATAATGCGGTATTCCATTATTATCTATAATTTGATAATGATCAGTTATTTTAAAAACTTTTTGTTTTATATAATTGATACATAAGCTTTCCTTTCATTAATAATTTTATTTATTATAAAATAAATTCGTCTTTTTTCCATAACTTAAAACTATGATAAATATAAGTATAAACTATTAGGCCTTTTAAAAACATCTTTTATACTTTTAGTGTAAGGAGGAAATATATATAGAGTGTTTTATATTTCTATCAGCTTGATGTCTCCTGATCTTAATAGTAAAGGCTGATGATAAAATACGGTAAAGGATATATTTAAAGAATGTTTACCAATATTAAGAAGATAAACTTTACCGTAGTTATTATCCCATTCATAAAACTGTACAGCATATAATGTAGGAATAAAAGCAAATTCAGTTTGAGTACCAATATGTAATGCATCGTCAAACATCCCTAATGAAACATTAGATTCTCTTGTATAAAAAATATAATCATGATCTTTATATATAAAAGAATTAAAATGATACTGTGTATCATCAAAGACTAATATACAAGCTTTTTCTTCATCTTTGATATATTGTAATAAATATTGTGTTCTTTCTTCTTTGTAAGTATTAATAGCTTCTTTTATTTTCTGATAAAGTATCTGATTATCTAAAAGATCTTTAAGATCTTCTCGATGATCTTTATAAGAACATTTATATTGAGAATTCTTAGTATAAGCAATCAGATAATCTTGATATTCTTCTATTTTATCCAGTTTACTTGTATGAATAAGATGCCCCTGATTAAATCTGGGATTATTATAAACATCTCCATAAGCTATTAGATATCCCTTATAATGAGAGATATACCAGTTTTTTAAATGATACATATAAATTCCCTTAAATCATATTATTTTAATGGACGATAAATACGTACATCTGTTCCTCTGATTGTTTTAGAAGAGCTTGTTCCAGGTTCAAGCTCTTGCTGTGCCTGCTTGAACATATACATTTTTGCATCAATATTATCAATATAAGATAAAAGCATGGCTTCAGGTATTTTAGGAAGAACAATAGCTCCATATTCTAGCTTACCATGGTGTGAAGCAATCATATGTTTTAATAATTCTACTCTTTCTTCATCATAAGTGTGATTATGTTTCCAGTTTTCTTCTTCTACCATCATCATACCAACAGAGAGATGTGTTTCCAAATTTCCTGTTCTTGTATATTCAATTTCACATAACGATGTTGTATTCATTTCTTTCAATTTACCAATATCATGTAAAGCAGTACCGGTGATTAAAAGCTCAGCATCTAAATCATAAATATCAAGATAGGAAACTGCTGCCTTTAGCATAGTAAGAGTATGATATAATAATCCTCCTATAATATTATGATGCATAGAATAAGCTGCAGCCGCAATTAAAAGATCATCCTTATAATTCCGGTAAATAGAAAGAGCAATCTCACTGATACTATTTTCAATAGGATTAGGTGCATATTTTTTTATAATACTGATAATTTCATCATACATCTGAATACTTTCAAAAGGTGCATGAGGAATAAAATCAGATACTTTTGCCTCTTTTGATGACGATAGATGTTGAAGATTTAAATAGCCTTTTTTAGTTTTATAAAGTGTAACTCTTTTTACAGTTACATTAAGACTGCGATATTTATCATCAGCAAGAAGAAGATTAAAAACATTTTCATTTGTTTTATCTTTAAATAAATTAACATCTGTTTCTTTTTCTCCATCCATTAGTGTAAACTTTAAATAAGTACCATTAACACCATTTTGAGCTTCTACATTTCTAATGAGACAGTCCATCTGAACTGTCTCATATTCCTTTATTTCTTTAAAATACTTTACTTGTCTTATTTCATCCATAATAATAACCTCTTCTTAACTTTATCAAATTATTGATACAAAAGCAAAAAAGACTGCTTAAAGAACAAACAAAAAAACCTCCTTACAATAAAGTAAAGAGGTCATATATTCTATTTTGGTAAGAAAACAAAGTAAACTGTAAATAATATAACTAAAGACCATACAATTGGTCCAATATCTTTTCTTCTTCCTGAAGCAACCATAGTAATTGCATAAGCCATAAATCCTAATGCAATACCATTAGAAATAGAGTAGCCAAGAATCATAAAGATAATAGTAACAAAAGCACTTGTTGCATAAACAATATTATCCCAGTCAATACCTCTCATCTGCTGTGCCATCATGATTCCCACAACAACCAAAGCAGGAGCTGTAACTGCATAAGTAATAGACGTTAATAATGGTGAGAAGAAAGCTGATAATAAGAATAGTACACCTGTTGTAACTGCTGTTAAGCCAGTTCTTCCACCTACGCCAACACCTGAAGCAGATTCAACAAATGAAGTAATTGTAGATGTTCCTATCATTGAGCCAAAGACAGTTCCTCCGGCATCTGCCAGCAAGGCTTTTTCTACATCCTTTAATTCTCCATTTTCATTCATTAACTTTGTTTTGCCGGCAACTGCCACTAAAGTACCTGCTGTATCAAAGAAATCAACAAACAATAGTGAGAATATCGCAAGCCAACAATTTGGATGTGAAAATAATTCTCCAAATCCGGAAGCAAAAGCTCCAAATAATGACGTATCAAACTGAGTTGAAATAATAGCAGCCGGAAGTTGTGGTAATTCTTTATTACCGGTTATAATACCGGCAATAATACCTACAACAGCAGTAATTAATAAGCCAAAAAAGACAGCTGCCGGAACTTTTTTAGCCCATAGGATTAAAGTAACTGCAATTCCAAATAAAGCAAGTATAACTACCGGATTAGTAAATTTTCCAATTGTTACTAAAGTAGCTTCACTGGCTACAATGATTCCTGCATTCTTTAAGCCAACTAAAGCTACAAAGAAGCCAATCCCTGCACCGATTGCAAGTTTTAACTGAGATGGAATAGCATTAATAATCATCTTACGAATGTTTGTAACTGTAATAAGAATAAAAATCATACCGGAAACAAACACACATGCTAATGCTCCCTGATAGCTTAAACCCATCTGTCCACAGATTGTATATGCGAATAAAGCATTAACACCCATACCGGCAGATAAGGCAATAGGATAATTAGCAAGCACACCCATTAAAATTGAAGTCAGACCGGAAGCAATTGCTGTTGCCAGAAAGACTCCGGATTTTGGCATTTTAGCAGCACTTAAAATCAATGGATTGAGTGCTAAAATATAAGCCATTGCTAAGAAAGTTGTAAGACCGGCAAGTAATTCAGTCTTTACTGTAGTCTCATTCTCCTTAAGCTTAAACAAGTTTTCTAACATTTAAATTTTCCCCCTTATTTAAATATGAAAAACAAGGTTATTATACACAATAGAATTTACAAAAACAACTAGTAGATAAACAAAAAAGACCCATATAACAGGTCTTTTTTCTATTTAGTAAGATTATCCCATTTTTCTACATCTTCAGTACGTGCAGCAACAACAAAATGATCATCAATACTGACTACATAATCCGCAGAAAAATTCATATTCATCTTATTACTTGATTCACGACTTATTCCAATAACATTCATACCATAACGTCTTCTTAAATCTAAGTCCTTTAAGCTTCTGGACACCCATGAAGCTTTTGCTTTTATTTCAACAATTGAATATTCATCATCTAGTTCAACCAAATCAACAATATTTCTTCTTAGCAGACTCTTAGAAACTTTATAAGCCATCTCTTTTTCAACATTAATGACCCTTGTTGCTCCAACCTTTTCTAAAATCATCTTCTTACGTTTTGTACGTGCTTCTACCAGTACATTCTCAACACCTGCTTCTTTAAGAATCATCGTTGCGAGTACTGACTCTTCAAATTTTTTTGAAATAGCAACAACGGCCGTATCGAAATCATTGATTCCAAGTTCTAATAGCTGATCTTTATCTGTCACATCAGCAACAACAGCTCTTGTAACATTATCAGCTACCCTTTCTACACATACCGGATCAATATCAATCGCTAATACTTCCACTCCATAATTCTCCAATGTTTCAGCTAATGTTGAGCCAAATACACTTAGTCCTAAAATAGCTATCTGCTTGCTTGCCATAATTTATCCCACAATGACATCCTCATCAGGATATCTAATTCCTTTCTCTTTTATATGTGCCTGTCTTGTAAACAGGATCATCAATGTAACAGGTCCAATTCTTCCTGCATACATCAGAATAATATCAATAACTTTTCCGAAAAAATTCAAGGCTGGTGTAACATCAGCACTTAGTCCTACCGTTCCAAAAGCCGAAAATACCTCTAACATAATATTTAATACATCAAGTTTAGGTTCTATCGCAACTAATATCATAATAGATATCAAACACAAAATCAGACCTATTGAAACAATAGAAAAAGCTTTCAAGAATATCCTCTTTTTGATACGTCTTCTAAAAACACTTGTCTCTTCCTGTCCTTTAAAAACACTCTTTAACATTAATATCACTAAAGCAATCGTTACAGTTTTTACACCGCCGGCTGTAGATGCCGGTGAACCGCCGATAAACATAAAAATACACATGACCGTTTTTGTAATCCTGTTAAGATTAAACATCGAGACAGTTGCAAAGCCGGCAGTCCTGGTTGTGACCGATTGGAAAAACGACACTGCTAATTTATTCGGTATACTCAGCGCTCCTATAGTTTTCACATTATTAAATTCCAAAGCAATAAATAATATCGTTCCGCTGGCTAACAGGATTGCCGTCATACTCAAGGCAAGTTTAGAATGTACTGCTAAAGATTTAATATACCTTTTTAAATGAAAGTCATCATGTCTGCTCTTTTCTTTTTTAAACTTATCATACATATCCAATATGACAATAAAACCAATACCACCTGTGATAATTAAAAAGGGAATAATAAAATTAATAATCGGATGAGTAGCATAATCAATAAAACTGTTTCCGCCAATTAAATCAAAGCCCGCATTACAAAAGCCGCTAATTGAGTGCCACAAGCCATAATAAATTCCCTTTACAAAGCCATACTTAGGAACAAAAAAGAATGAAAGAACAATCATTCCGAAAGATTCAATAAATGCGGTATAATAAAATATAGTTTTTAACAGCCTTGGCAGATTAGATAAGCTGTCCTGATTCAATGCTTCTGTAAATACCAGTTTTGTCTGTAACTTGATTGTCCTTCGGGCAGCATTTAAAAATAAATACAGAAAAGATAAAAAACCAAGACCGCCAAACTGAATCAGAACCATCATTATTAATTGACCAAAAAGATTATATTGATCAACGACAGTAAATGGTGTTAAGCCGGTAACACAGACACAGCTTGTAGCAATAAATAAATTATCTATATATGTCCTTGGCACTGTCTTATTTGCAATGGGCAGGCTCAATAAAATACTCCCTACAAAAATCATCATTGCAAAAGATAGTGCTATCTTCTGAGTAGCCGATAAATGAATTTTTCTCTTATGTCTAATTAACTGATTATCCATAACATCATATTTCCTCTTTGAAGTATTATACCATTACTTCCTAAAGGTGCAATATTCTTTTGAGAATTTTATCAAACGTGTTAAACTATATAATAGTGAGGTATCCATTATGAACAAATACGAGCAGCATGGTATTAACTATCAGGAAGCAATGAATCGTTTTTTTCAGGATGAAGATTTATATGTTTCATTCTTAAAAAAATTTCCTAATGATCCATCTTATAATGAATTAATTCATGCATTAAACAAGCATGATTTTGTTCATGCTTTTGAAGCAGCTCATAAATTAAAAGGAGTGACAGGCAATTTATCACTAAAAACACTTTACTCTAATGTCTGCATTCTTGTTGAAGAATTACGTTGTCAAAACAATACTGATTATGACCGGCTAATGAAACCTATCACATCCTCTTATCTAAAAATAATAGATTTTATTCACACCCTTTAATGCTCCAGTCTTCTAATACATAAAAGACTAAACAATACCAGTATACCCATAGACATCATTTCCAATGAAAGCCTATCACCGGTTTGCACTGGTGTTTTTTTCTTATTAATTATATCTATAGATTGCTGTTTAAACTGATCATTAATAACTATCTTCCTCACATCCTTACTGATTTGATAACCTTCCGGTGCTTTTAGTTCCTTAATATAGTATGTTCCATATTTCAGTTTTTTAAAAATAACTTCACCGGTTTTAAGATTGCCATGCGCAAAAGCCAACAGATGACGACAATCTTTGTCAGTATATAGTCCAAAAATAAAATCTTTGTTTAAGATAGTCCGATGATGACTGTCCTTTTTAACAAGGATAATATCTTTATATGCGTAATCATCTATCATATCTATCCGGATATTCTTATCTTTTAATGTAAAAACAATGTCCTCAGCTTTCTTATATCCGAACGGTGCATATTCTTCATGAAGAATATAATCAGCCTTCTCTAAACCCTCTAACACCTGTTCTCTTCCTGTAGAAATCCATTCTTTTACTTTAAGATCGTAACGATCTAGAACATGATTATGATTCTGATCCTTATAAAGAATCATTTTCGCTCCTTTTATCCCTTGTCCTCCGGTATCTTTTTTAGATATTCTCAAGACTGTAGGATAATTTACAAGAGTTTTTGAGACATCATAAATATGTTTTTGGTGGGAAAATGATACTGTTATATCCTGACTATTTACTTTCAAATGACTATCTGTACTAATCTCCTTTAAAATATATTCTCCTACCCAAAGATTATCTACATCAGCCTGATACTGCTTGTTTAAAGTAAAATAATCTTTTCCTTCTAATGAAGGTCGGTTATCTTTAAAGCGAATCCTCTCTCCTTTATGATAAACAATTGAGCCATCTTGTCTGATAATATCCTTTGCAGCTATCAGCTGGAAATGAATCTGCCTATAATCAATATATATATTATCTATCAAAGGAATACTTTTTTTAATATGAAGATGTCCTTTTCGCGGCTTGTTTGCTGTCTGTTGAGAATCAAGATAAGTTACCTTGTCGGCTTCTATGAACACTTTCATAATATCACTTTTCAACATATATCCTAATGGAGCCTCTAACTCCTTTACATAGTAAACACCGGCTTTTAGTTCCTGCGACTTTCCATACCCGTGCTGATCAGTCTTTATTTCTCCTATCTTTCCGGTACATTTGCTGTCCTGATAAATTCCCCATCGGCTGGGAGAAGAAATTATTTTATGTGTCTCGCTATCTTTTTTGGTAATTGCTAAAAAACCTTTAGAAGCTGTAAATTCAGCCTGTAAAAAAGCTGAATGCTTATGATCCTCAATCCATCCCTTACTATAAGCAAAATTCTGCTGCTTCTTATCCCTATTAACAAATAAAAGACTTTGATAAGTCCTGCCGGTCTTAATATCCTTTAAATGCACCTTCCCTTCATAATCAAGAGGAGCATTTAATGTAAACTTATCTCCGCCTTTTATTAAAACCTGCTGTCCTCTCTCCTTTGATGTCAAATTATTAATAGTAATGTTTCTTGGCACACTTAACGTATAATGAATATCAGAAGATCCGGTAACCGTAATAACCTCTGTTATCTGCTGATTATTCTTTTTAACAGTCTTAGGATAATGCTTATCAAAATCTAAAAAAGCATCATTAATATCCGGCTGTTTCAAAATCCAGCTGTAAAAATCCTTAGTCAGATACCATGAACGATAATTCTTTCCCTGATGATTAAAAACATTATCTAAAGCTAAAGATGTTATATTTCTCCTAACATCATTATTAGTCACATTCTTTTCTTTCCAGTACTTATCACTCACTCCATCATATCCATAATATAAGATTTTTCTTACTATGGCATTATCATAAACACTTGCTGAACCATCGCCGGTTTTAGGTATTCCTTTCTCATGATCAACACAAAAAGCAGTTCGTCCATTAATAGTGACAATAGGTGTCCTGGAAATAACACCTGTTTTTGGATTCTTAGCTTCAGAAACACCATGAACAACATATCCTGATGATGCAAAAGCATTTAGACAACTCTGGCAAGCAATCATTCCAAAAATAAAAAAGCATACTTTTATTTTGTTTAACAAATTTCTCTTTAACACTTTCATCCCTCTCTTTCTTATCTATTTTATAAAAGACTGCCGGCGGAGACCTGCCGGATTTTCTTTTATGTTTTTTAGACATTACTTATCTCTCCATAAAAGGGAATAATCAAACTTATTTTTTCATTCTTCCCATACTTTCTGATTTCACATTTCAAACAATTATGAATATCTAATAGAAAATATTCATGTTTCTCATTAATAATATTTATAAATATTATATTTAATCTTCCTATTATTTCATTCATCTGATGATTGTCTGATAATGATGAATCAAAACCGATCATAAATAGTGATAGCAGTAACATAATAATAACTTTTTTCATATACACTCCTTTATTTTTATCCTCTACTATACTATTCTCAAAAAAACAAATAATTTCTCACGTAAAATAAAAAAAGAAGGGTTTCCCCTTCTTCTTTCTTAGCCAATTTTACTGGCAGTATAATTATTATTTGTTAGTGCCTTTTCAATCTGTGAGGCATCAGTGATTGACTGATATGTAGAACTATCATAAAGTCTTATAACTGATGCATACTTTGAAGCTGTCTTGTAGCCTGAATTTACCCCATTAAACGTAACAGAATAGTAATAATTAAAAACCGTATTTGTTGTTTTTGAAGTTACTGCAACTTTATAGACATAAACCACTCTATCTTGATAAATAGATGAAGCTGAAGCTGTGGACCTTTGGAACCATACTGATTCAAATGTAGACTTGTAATCAAAAACTGTACCGCTTGTAAATGTACCATTGATTTTCTGATCAGCTATTGTTCTATAACTTGTAACCAAATCCTGTGGAACATCTTTAGCACTTGCAAAACGAGTTAGAAGATCTTTTACTTCAACAGTTTTTTCAGAGCTTGTTATTTTTAATCCTAATTTGTTAGCCTGATCTTTATCATAAATAACAGTTACTTTAATCTTGTCACCATTACTCAGACCGCTTTGCTTATCATAAGTATACCTTAATGAACTTACAAATGAATATAATTTTGAATCACTCTTATCATAATCAATGTTGTTAGTAATACCAATTATTCTGCCTTGACCGGATTCACCGAAAAATTTCAATGTTATATTCTTAGCTAAATCAATTTTAGTACCACCAAAGAAATAACCATATGCTTTATATGCTCCAAACAGTAATGCTGCAACAAGCAACACAATTACAACAACTTTAACTGTCTTGTTATTCTTATGACCGACAGCTAGACTGTTAGTACCGCTGTTAAAGCTTCCTTGAGATGAAGCATTAAAACCGCCTGCATTCGCATTGAAGTCTCC
>NZ_KB446647.1:0-26532 GCF_000340375.1 Eggerthia catenaformis OT 569 = DSM 20559 | reverse complement strand
AAGTCTCCCTGAGATGAAGCATTAAAACCGCCTGCATTTGCATTGAAGTCACCCTGAGATGAGGCATTAAAACCGCCTGCATTCGCATTGAAGTCACCCTGAGATGAAGTATTAAAACCACCTGTATTACCGCCATTAAAACTATTTGTATTAGTAGAATCAAAAACGTTATTTGTATTGTTCTGCATATTAATGGGTTGCCCTGTCACAGGATCAAACATTGCCTGACCACCTGACGTATTCACATTAAAATCAGGTTGTCTTAAGTGTGGAATATCAAGTTTTCCCATATTAACAAGAAGAATTAAAATATTGTAAACAATTAAAATTAAACTTAAATAAAATGCAAAGCTGACATATCGTCCCTGATTTAAGATATCAGAATAAGATACAGTTTTGCTTAAGCCGTAAATTCCTGATAAATTTCCATCCGCATAATTAGTAAAGATAGAAATAATAGTATGTGACATAATCAATAATATTGCAATAATACCATTGATAACTGCATTAGTGATCGCCACTCTATTGGTCTTGTTTTCTATAAAGCGATATACACTAAGAGCACATCCGACAATACCGCCGACAATGGCCAAATAGTAAAGAGGCTTAATAAATCCCATGCCGGATGTATTACCTCTTAACAGGGCTGCCGTCCCTCCTAATCCTATATTTCTAATAATAAAATAAATAACAGCTACACAAACTCCGGTTACTATTCCTACAATAGAAACAATCTTCGGGTTTGATGCTTTCTTTAAATAGTCCATATATTTCCCTCCATAGTGATATTATACCTATTTTCCTTTCACAAGACAATGATTTGGTTATTAGTTTTTAATTTTAAAAGATATACAAAAAAATCATCTCATTATTCTTTACCATTCCAGCAATAAGTACAGCATTTCTCAGGATCAATATCACATGCCTCAAGTAAATCATCTAATCTATTAAAGCGAAGTGAAGTAAAACCTAATTTCTTTCTTATTTCTTCAACCATTAAATCGTATTTTTCATTATCAGGATCAGCATAATCATAAAGTGTTTCTAAAGGGACATCACTACCTTCAAATTCTTCAATAACACGTCTTGTAATTAATTCTCTATCAGAATTGCTACGAGAAAAATTAAGATACTTGCAGCCAAATAGTAATGGTGGACAAGCTGTTCTGATATGAACTTCTTTTGCTCCTGAATCATATAAAAATTCTGTAGTTTCTCTTAATTGCGTACCTCTGACAATAGAATCATCTATAAGCAATAAGCTCTTGTTTTCAATAAGTTCATGAACAGGAATTAATTTCATTTTAGCAATTAAATCTCTTTTAGACTGAATAGTCGGCATAAAGGAGCGAGGCCATGTTGGTGTATATTTAATAAATGGTCTTGAATAAGGGATTCCTGATTCTACCGAATAACCTAAGGCATGAGCAACTCCGGAATCCGGAACACCGGCAACCGTATCAATATGAATCGGCTTTTCTTTGTCTCTTTTAGCCAGATTGCTTCCACAATGATATCTCATCTGTTCTACAGATACTCCTTCATAGCGACTAGCCGGATACCCATAATAAACCCATAAAAATGTACAAATCCGCATTTTATTCCCCGGTGAAACAAGAGTGCGGCATCCATCATTTGTCATAACTGCAATTTCTCCGGGTCCTAATTCTTTATAGTCTTTATAACCTAAATTTAAATAAGCAAAAGCTTCAAAGGAAGCACAAAAACCTTCTTTTCTTTTTCCTACTACAATAGGCGTTCGTCCAAGCTTATCTCTTGAAAGATAAATACCTTTAGATGTTAACAGCATAACAGTCATTGATCCATCAATAATGTTTTGAGCATATTGCAGTCCTTCTATAAGATTATCTTTTGAATCAATTAAAGCAGCTACTAATTCAGTTGAATTGACAGCACCTCCGCTCATTTCCATAAAATGAGAATGCTTATGTGTAAAGATCTTATCTTCTAATTTCTTAAGATTATTTATTTTCCCTACAGTTGTAATAGCATAAATACCATGATGTGATCTTACAATTAATGGTTGTGGATCATAGTCAGAAATACATCCGATACCTAAATGGCCTTTCATTGTATGGATTTCTGATTCAAATTTTGATCGAAACGGTGAATTTTCTATATTATGAATAGAACGGTCAAAACCGGTTTCTTCATTATAGACAGCTAATCCGGCACGTCTTGTTCCTAAATGTGAATGATAGTCCGTTCCAAAATATAAATCAAAAACACAATCCTGCTTACTGGCAACACCAAAAAAGCCCCCCATAAAAAACTCCTCCTATTTTCAGCACCATTATAGCATTATTTTTTTAGATGAATAGAAATATTTGAGAAAATTAATAAATAGTTGCTTTTTATATAAATATCATAAGTTTACAAAGGATATTTTCTTTAATTTTAAAAAACGCTTTAAAAGATATGAATTTTTTGTTATAGTTTTAGGTGGTCGGCTTGAATTGAATGATGTACTAAAATAAAAACAATATTGTATATCATAGCCGTCGTATACAATTTCAGGGAGGAAATTATGGATAACGCAAAAAAAATCAAGTGGTATAGCTTGGCGTTTATGGCTTTCTCAACAGTTTGGGGCTTTGGGAATGTCTTAAATGGATTCATTTACTTTAATGGTATCCAAGTTATATTCAGCTGGATCTTAATGTTCGCTCTTTATTTCGTACCATATGCTTTGATGGTTGGTGAACTTGGTTCAGCATTTAAAAATCATGGCGGAGGTGTCAGCTCTTGGGTTCATGAAACAATGGGGCCTAAGCTTGCTTACTATGCAGGATTCACATATTGGGCTTGTCATATCACTTACATCGCCTCAAAAGGAAGTGGAGGACTAAAAGCATTAAGCTGGGTTGTATTCCAAAATTCAACAGTTTTTGCTAGTATTAAGCCGCTTTATATTCAGCTAGCTACATTAGCTGTATTCTTATTCTTTAGCTGGGTAGCTTCTAGAGGTTTAACACCTTTAAAAGCTTTAACAGGTGCTGCCGGAACATCTATGTTTGTTATGTCAATTCTATACATTATTATGATGTTTGCCGCTCCTGCTATTAACCCTAATTCTCATTTTGTATCAATGGACTTTAGCTGGAAGAATTTAATTCCTCAGTTTAATGGCAAATACTTTACAAGTCTGTCAATCCTAGTATTTGCAGTTGGCGGATGTGAAAAGATTTCACCTTATGTTAATAAAGTGGAAAACCCTGATAAAGGTTTCCCTAAAGGTATGATTGCTTTAGCAATCATGGTTATGGTTTGTGCTATTTTAGGTACAGTTGCAATGGGTATGATGTTCTCACCTGCTGAGATTGCTAAGAACTTTGACCATTATAATGCTAATGGAAGCTATATTGCATTCCAGAAACTGGGCGAGTATTATTCAATGGGTAATATCTTAATGATTATTTATGCAATCTGTAATACTATTGGTCAATTCTCTACATTAGTATTAAGTATTGATGCCCCATTAAGAATGTTATTAGACAACAAAGATGCAAGAGAATATATTCCATCTAAATTGTTAAAGAAGAATAAGTTTGGTGCTTATATTAATGGTATCTGGCTTGTTGTTATCTTATCCGGATCAATCATCTTAGTACAATCATTTGTCCCTGGTGCTGATAAAGTATTAACTCAGTTAACTAAGTTAAATGCTGTTTGTATGACATTACGTTATTTATGGGTATTTGCTGCCTATATCGCTTTAAGGACGGCTGTAAACTATGTCAAGTTTCCGGCAGAGTACCGATTTGTTAAGAATCAGGTTATTGCTAAATTCTTCGGTTTCTGGTGCTTTGGCGTAACAGCTGCCTGTGACATTTTGGGTATGTATGATGCTGATGGATTCACAATGGCATTAAAGATTATTGCTCCTTTAGTTTTACTTGCTTTAGGTTTAATCATGCCGGTTTTAGCTAAGAGAGAAAAAGAATCTCAGAATGCATAAAAGAATGAATGAGATATCCTAGGCATCTAGGATATCTTTATTATTTAATAAATGATAGAGGAGGAAAAAAATGTATAAAGAAGTATCACAAGGATTACTTGATTTCTTAAAGAAATCTCCTACAGCTTTTCATGCTATTGAAAACATAAGACAAACTCTCAAAGAGAATGGTTTTATTGAATTATTAGAAGGCAGTCATTGGCATTTGGAAAGTGGAAAAAATTATTTTACTACTAGAAATGATTCTAGTATTATTGCTTTTAAGATTGGTAATGATTTATCATCTTATAGTTATAATATTGTAGCTGCTCATAGTGACTCACCATCTTATAAGTTAAAAGAAAACTGTGAAATACAGTCGGATAAGCATTATTTAAAACTCAATACTGAAGGTTATGGAGGAATGATTGACAGTACGTGGCTTGATCGTCCTTTAGGTATTGCCGGACGTGTTTTAGTTAAAGAAGGAGATAGCTTCATTTCTAAATTATTAACTATTGATAAAGATTTAGTATTAATTCCTAATGTAGCTATTCATATGAATAGAGATATTAATAATGGCTTTGCCTTTAATAAACAGGTTGATCTGCTTCCTTTATTTGGAGGTAAAGATACAAAGCCCGGTGATTTCATGAAACTTGTTGCTAAAGAATTAAATGTTAGTACAGATGATATCTATGGCCATGATTTATTTTTATATAATAGACAGCCCGCTTCTATCTGGGGAGCTAACGAAGAGTTTATCTCCAGCGGGCATCTGGATGATCTCCAATGTGCTTATAGTGCTCTTCAGGCCATTTTAAAGGGATCACAGGATAAAAGCATTGATGTAATGGTAATCTTTGATAATGAAGAAGTAGGAAGCGGTACAAAGCAAGGGGCTGATTCTACATTCTTGTATGATGTCTTACAAAGAGTGAATACTGCCTTAGGCAAATCAGCAGAAGATTTTTATCAGGCTGTTGCTTCAAGCTTTATGATTTCAGCTGACAATGCTCATGCTGTTCATCCAAATCATCCTGAGCATACTGATAAAACAAATTGTACTTATATGAATGAAGGTATTGTTGTAAAAGCACATGCCGGTCAGAAATACTGTAGTGATGCGGTCAGTGTTGCATTATTTAAAGGATTTGCTCAAAAGGCTAATGTTCCGCTTCAATATTTTGCTAACAGAAGTGATAAAAACGGCGGAAGCACTTTGGGGAATATCTCACAGGCTCATATCTCTTTAAATTCAGTTGATGTAGGTCTTCCTCAACTTGCTATGCATTCATCATATGAAACTGCCGGGATTAAAGATACATACTATATGATTGAAGTTATGACAGAACTCTATAACTCTCATATTGAAGAAACGGCTGCCCATACTTTAACGGTTACTAAATAATGAAAGAAATTCTTTTTAAGGAAAATATAAAAAAAGCCAAAGAACTTGATGAAAAAGAATATCAGGACTATCTAAAGCTTAAAGATTATATTTTTAAGCATCATACTGATAAGCTTAAAGCAAATATTCTGTTAAGTCATGTTCTTGATGATTTAAAGAATCATCCTGATATATCAAGAAAAAAAGAATATCTTAGAAATATCAGTCAGACTATCTCTATGAAAAAAGAAATCAAAGAATATATTTCAGATAGTAAAGATAAAT
Organism: Eggerthia catenaformis OT 569 = DSM 20559; assembly: GCF_000340375.1. Classification (GTDB taxonomy): domain Bacteria; phylum Bacillota_I; class Bacilli_A; order Erysipelotrichales; family Coprobacillaceae; genus Eggerthia; species Eggerthia catenaformis. Next base: position 20,899 of record NZ_KB446647.1, on the reverse strand, counting down.
ATAAGGCCTCTATGCTTGTTACAGTTATGACTGCTTGTATTCCTATTTTCTTTTTAAAGGGTGTTCTGAACAATCGCTTTTTAATACATCACTATGTAGATTCATTTATAGCCATTGTCGCATTCTATATAACTTTACATCAATTAAAAACTCAATATCAGATATGTAGAATATTACAGTTCAATAATGAACCTCTATCAATGATTCTCATATCTATTGGTATGAGTGTTATTGTCGCTGTAACAGCCGCGAAGTCACCTTTTGATTTTACCTTTTTCTTTATAATAGTTGGCGGTCTTGTTGCAGTAAAAAAATTTATGAAACAAATAGGTTCACGCATTACGTGAACCTATTTTTATATAAAAAAGGACTTATTATTAAGTCCTTACTAATCAGCTACTTTAACAGCTTCCTGATTGCGATATTCTTTTTTATCTTTTGAAGATGCTACATAATAAATAGTCTGATCTTCAGGTTTATAATAAATATCTAGTGTTTCTAACTTGTTTAAAACAACCTCTTTTGCTTTTAAATCCTCTTTGACTGCTTTCTCAATGTCTTTAACATCAACATCTTTAGCACCAAACTGGACAAGAATCTTTGTTTTCATTCAGTTCCCCCTCCTTATGTTGTTTAGTATAACATTATCCCTTTGAATTTCAAGTAAAAATCCAAATCATGAGCTTAAATAGAATTTTTTTTACATAAAAAATGGATTTTCTAAAATTAAGGGTCTCCTCTAAACCACATAATTCCAGAAAATCCTGTGCCCCATTGTAATAGTCCCCCACCAATGAACTATTACCGTAAAGATCTTCGCTGATAAACATCTATTATTATGTGATGAATACAGAATTAAGAATATCTTTACACAAGCATCTTAACATACTTAGCAATATTTGTAAATCAAACATAGCTAATTGACTATAAAATTATTCCTGATAAGGAAGTACAGCTCCTTTGTAGTTATCTTCAATATACTTCTTAACCTTATCACTCTTTAATGCCTTCACTAAAGCTTTTATTTTATCCTTATTCTCATTTCCTTTTTTAACAGCTACAATATTAGCATATGTCTTAGAAGCGGTAGATGTTGATTTCTCATAAGCTAAAGCATCTTTCTTTACATTATAGCCGGCAGTTAAAGCATAGTTTCCATTTAATACTACAAAGGCTACTTCTCCTGTTATTTTAGAAATTTGTGCTGCTTCCAATTCCTTAAAATCAATTCCATAAGGATTCTTAGTGATATCTTTGATTGTAGATTTAATATTTGTATTATCCTTTAATTCAATCAATCCATTTTCCGCTAATAATAATAAAGCTCTTGCTTCATTTGTAGTATCATTAGGAATAGCAATCACATCACCTTTCTTGATATCTTTTAAAGACTTTTTCTTACCTGCATAAATACCAAATGGTTCATAATGAATCTTTGCGACAGAAACAAGATTTGTACCATTCTCTTTATTAAAAGATTCTAAATAAGGCAAATGCTGGAAATAGTTTGCATCCTGCTCTCCTTCATCAACAGTCTTATCAGGTAATACATAATCAGTAAATTCTTTAACTTCCAATGTATATCCATCTTTCTTTAACTGTTCACCGGCAACTTTTAATATTTCTGCATGAGGTGTTGGTGAAGCCGCTACCTTAATAACTTTATCAGATGAGCTATTACCGCATCCTACTAATGATAATGCTAATACTCCTGTTGTTAATACATTTAATAATTTAATTGTTTTCATCATTTTTCTCCCTTATCTTTTAGTATTTGTATATTTATGATTAATGCCTTATAGGCTTACACATTCGTGTGTTTAACATAAACTCACGTCCCTTCCTTTTTGTCAAAATAAAAGAGAGCTGGTGATCAGCTCCCACAAAATAAATCGTGACCTAGCACACACCAAAACCAACCGCAATAAATCTATTGTAGTCCCACATTGTCATTCGCATTGTCATCATTGCATTGAAATATGTCATGGTACTGCTCCCCTTTTCTTTTAACTTATGAATGTATCATAATACAATTCCGGACATAAATAAAATATGTATTTCTTATTGTTTGTTATAGTAAATAACTATATCAGACAGCCCTATAATAAAAATAGATAGGTCTCCCTATCTATTCTTGTATAATATAAATAAATTTAGTTTCGTATTGAGCATCCTTATTTGTTTTTGTATACTGATAATCTTTCCCATACTGAACAAGCTGCTTAACCTTATTACTATCATTCTTTAAATCATCCAATGATTGAGTCAGCTTATCAATACCTTGACTCTTATACTGGCTAATTCCTCTACTTAATTTCTTTGCTCCCTGATCTAATCTATCTGCACCTTTTGAAAGCTGAGTAGACGCATTAGAAAGCTTTGCTGTGCCATTTGTGATTTGCAGAAAAGCGGAAGCAAGCTGACCAATTCCATCAGCAAGTGTATCAACTCCCTGAGTATATTGTCTGATTCCTTTATCAAGACTTACAGAGCCGTTAAATAAAGCTGCTATTCCTCCTGTCAATTTAGGTATAGAACTATTAACTGCATTTTGAAGCTGTGATGTTCCCTGTGCCAACTGTTTGATACCTTGGCTTATTTTATCAATATTTCCTTGATAATTATTAAGTAATCCAAATGTCTTTGTTATTGTATCAAATGCTTTCGCATCTTGCAGTCCCTTATAAATACCGCCATCCACGCTTTCAGGAACACTTTTCCCTTTGAGATAATAGTTTTCATAATAATTCTTGACCATAGATGCTAATTTTGTATCATCCATGCTTAAGATTGCAGAAGCCTTAGGAGCATCTTTTGTCGCATCCTGCAAAGCTTTCAACGCTTTCTGAGCATTATCAAAACGAGTCTTTGCAGCACTTAGAGAAGAAGCTGTAGGATTAGCAGATGATGACTGTAATGTTTTAATAGTTGTTATTACAGCTGTTAATGAAGATTTAGCTGCTTCAATAGCTTGAGTTCCGGCATTAATTCCTGCATTAACAGTATCCAGTGTCTTTTGTAAAGCTGCTTTTTTAGAAGCATCCTGTTCAACAGAAATCTGACTTTCTAAAGCTTTTTTCTGCTTCATAGCTGCATCAATTTTCTGCTGACCTTCATCAATACTCTTCTGAATCTGCTGACTTTTCTTCTGGAGTTCTTTAATCAATCCGCTAAGTGTCTCTAGCTTAGTTAATTCACTAGTAGCCTCTGCCATTTCTTTAATAGCTGCTGACTGCTTGTTTAAAGCTTCCTGTGATAAGCTTCCAGCAATTTTTTTAGAAACAGAAGCTTTAATTCCATAAGCTGCTGACTGATAAGCCGAATCTTTAACTTGATCTAACAACTGCTTTGTTCCATCACTTAATGTTGTACTACTATTACTATTAACCGCATTATTGAGATCATTGGCACCTGTACTTAATCTTTTAACAGCATCAAGCAGCTGATTTAGATTATCTTTATTACCATAAAACTGCTTTAAACCATCTACAAGTGCATAAGAGCCTTTTCTCAACTGTTCACTATTCCCGCTTATTTTTGAAGCACCTGATGAAGCTTCTTTAATTTTAGAATAATATACCTGTGTTCCATTATTTAAATTCTTTGTTGCATTATCTAATACTTTTGTCCCTTCTTTTAATTGAGATGTTCCTTTTGTAAGTTCATTTGATCCTAAAACAAGCTGATCTGTTGCTTTCTTTAAGTCATCTATAGAATTAAAAGAGCCGTCAATCTTATCTAATACCTTATTAATATCCTTTGATTCTAATAATTTAGGTGTAGCTGCCATATAAAATGATTTTAATGAAAAATCAGTTGTATCAAAAGAAATCGTAATATGATTTAAATCTTTAAGTTTTTCTTTCTTATTAAATGATTCATATAATCCCGGAGCAGCCAGTCCTATAATAACATTATTTTTTCCATTATTTACTACCTTACCGTTTGTGACAGTAATATTCTTATTTGTATCTGATGGTAGAGTAGAAGCTAATACAACCACAAAAGGCGTATATATCTTTTGACCCTTATAATCATGGACTTCATTATTAATATAATCAAAAGTAATTTCTACTTTTCCTTTTTGACCATCAACATCAGAAGGCTTTACTTCTTTTCCATTTAATTTATAGGTTGTTTTAATTTTTAAAGGAAGCTGTTTAGACAGTTTTCCCTGATAAAAAATATCTTCTCCTTTTGATGACCATGAAATATTCTCACCGTTTTTAATATATTTCTCATCTCCGGAAATATTTTTAATATTCTCTAAATCTGAATAATCATTAATTGTTTCTTTCTTACTGCTAGAAAGATGCTCACTGACAACCTGATAAGTTACATTGCCATCTTTATCTGTTTTAGTATAAACAGTTTCTTCTTTTTCATAAGCCATAACCGGTACTGAAGCAATCATAGATGCTGTTATCCCGGCAGTTAAAGCTGTCATTATTTTCTTTTTCATATTACATTTCCTCCTTAAGACTTAATCCTCTAAATCCTTTCGTTGTTTTAATAATAAGCTTATCAAATGTAAGCAATAAAGCTGGTACGATAAATGCTACAGTAATCATTGAAATCAATGCACCTCTTGAGATCATCATACAAATAGATGAAATCATATCCATATTAGAATATAATCCTACTCCAACAGTAGCCCCAAAGAAACACATTGCTGATACAAAGATAGAATTAACAGAACTACTGATAGCTGTTCCTACTGCTTCTTCTTTGCTTGCATCCTTCCTTACTTCCAGATATTTTGTACTCATTAAAATAGCATAGTCAATAGTTGCTCCAAGCTGTATTGTTCCTATCACAATAGAAGCTACAAATGGTATTTTTACTCCTGTAAAATAAGGAATACCCATATTAATAAAGATTGCAAATTCAATAGCTGCCACCAATAGAATAGGTAATGAAAAGCTCTTTAATACAACTATCATAATAATAAAGACTACTAAAATAGAAGATATATTAACATGAGTAAAATCAGTATCTGCAATAGTAACCATATCTTTCATTAATGGCCCTTCTCCACATACAATAGCATTCTTATCATAGCTTTTTGCGATAGCATTTACTTTAGTAATCTGATCATTTAATTGAGAAGTTGCTGTCTCATATTTACTTGATAAAAGTATCATCTGGTGTTTCCCATCATTAACCATACTCTTTATATCATCTGACAGCATATCTTCAGTTATTCCAGCTTCTGCCAGTTTGCTAAGCGAAAGAGTCATTTCAATACCTGATATTTTATTAAACTTATTGATCATATGATTGACTGATGATGAAGATAAATCACTGCTTACCATCACAAAATATGGTGAAACAATTTTAAATTTCTTTTTTAATTCATCATTTGCTTTAACACCATCTAGTTCTTTGGGAAGTCCGGAGGTTAAATTATAATAGCTTTGAGTATGAGCTTGTCCATAGTAAGCAGGAACTAATCCCACTAAGAATACTATCATTATAACCTTATAATATTTAATTACAAATGATTTTATAAAAGTAAATTCAGGAATAATCACTTTATGCGCTGTCTTATAAATAATCTTATCACAGACAAGAACAAGAGCAGGGAAAAGTGTTAATACTGTTATAACACCGAAAACAACTCCTTTTGCCATTACAAGACCAATATCAGTGCCTAAAGTTAAAGTCATGGTACATAGTGCTAAAAAGCCGGCAACCGTTGTAAGAGATGATCCTACAACTGATACTATTGTTTCTTTTATAGCCATCTCCATTGCCTGATCTTTACTATCATAGACTTTTTTCCATGATTCATACTTATGATACAGGAAAATAGAAAAATCAGTGGTTACACCTAACTGTAACACTGCTGCAATAGCTTTAGTAATATAAGAGATCTGACCAAAAAAGATATTAGATCCCATATTATATAATATTGCAACACCAATATTACCTAATAATAAGAATGGAACAAAGTAAGAATCTAATGAAATCATTAAAATAAGCAGGCAGAGAATAACAGCTATCAGAACATAAATGAAAACTTCTTTTTCAGCAATTTCTGCCGTATCTAAAGTCGTAGCACTCATTCCCGAAACCTTAATATGAGATTTCATTTTCTTTATCTCTCTAATCGCATTTAACGTCTTATCATCTGATGTAGACTCAGTAAAAGTAACAATAATCAGATTAGATTCATTCTTTTTTACTTTACTGACAACATCCTTGGGAAGTATCTCAATAGGTATGGAATATCCAATAATATCATAAACACTTCCCACTTTATTCACAGAGTCAACCTTTTTAATCTCTTCTTCTAAAGAAAGAATCTGCTTAGCATTCATTCCTTCAGTAATTACAACCGCAAAGGCCCCCTGCTTAAAATCTTTTGTCAGAATATTCTGTCCTTTCATTGTCTCTACATCCTTAGGAAGATAAGAAACCAGATCATAGTTAATTTTTGTTCCCTTATAACCTATAATAGAAGGGATAAGCAATAATAAACTAATACTAATGATTAACCATTTTCTTTTAGTAACAAAATGACTAAATGCATTCATATAATAACCTCCTAAATGACTATGAGTCATTTTTAATACACAAACATACTAGCACTAAAATGACCTGCGGTCAATTTATATTATCAAAAAATTGACTAAAAGTCATTTTTTTGATAATATATTTACAGGTGGTGTTATATATGGAAGTACTACAAGAGTTAAAAAGTAAAATAGAACAAAATAAACATGAAAAGAAAATGAAGCTTTTAAATGCAGCCTATAATCTTTTCGGGACTATCGGTTTTGATAAGACCTCCATTCAGGATATCGTTCATCGTGCTGGAGTTGCTAAAGGAACTTTCTATCTTTATTTTAAAAACAAAGAAGATATTAGAAATCAGCTAATTAGTACCAAAGCTGAAGAGCTTTTTAAACAGGCTATTACTTCTATTGATTTCAGTATCTTAAAATCTTTTGAGGATCAGCTGATTTATGTAATTGATTATGTAATTAATAAATTTATTGAAACAGATGAACTTATTACATTCATTGATCGTGATTTATCTATCGCTTTTTATTCTCATGAAATAAGTCGTATTTTTAATAATAATGCATTAGGTTTATATGGGCTATTTATTCAAGGAGTTAAAAATGAAAAGCTCCCTTTAGCTAATCCTGATATTACATTTTTTATGATTGTTGAATTGATCGGAACAACTGTTTTTCGCTGTATCACAAAGAAAACACCTTGTGATATACAGACATTTAAGCCTTATCTTTATAAAGCTATTAATGCATTGCTTCATTATACTTAAAAGAGATTCCTTAAGGAATCTCTCTTTTTTATTGGCGTGCCCAGCAAGAATCGAACTTGCATTCTTCAGTTCCGGAGACTGATGCGTTATCCGTTACGCTATGAGCACAGACTTCCCTATTATTATAACATATCTTATTTATTTGTAAGCATTTCTATTGACTTTTTATTATTTTTAAATTATTATATAAACATAATAGTAATCATTACTATTATTAATAGGAGGATATATATGACAATAACAAATGCTTTTAACCATTATTTAGCTAATTTAGCAGTTATGAATTTCAAATTACATAACTTACATTGGAATGTAGAAGGATTACAATTTGCAAGCGTCCATTCTTTTACTGAAGATGCTTACAATACTTTATTTAAATATTTTGACGATGTTGCTGAGATACAAAAAATGTATGATACAATACCGGACTCTACTTTAGCTGACTATTTGAAGAATGCAACTATAAAAGAGGAGCCGGCTAAAAAGTTTACCCCAAATGAAGTATTTGAAATCCTTAAAGCGGATTATACAGCATTAAGAGAGGAAGCTGCTGACTTAAGAAAAGCATGTAATGAAAAAGACTGGTTCTCTTCTGCAACATTATTAGAAGATCAGATTGCTTATTATAACAAACAATTATGGTTTATTAAAGCAATTCTAGGATAAGAAAAAAATCACCTCATCATGAGGTGATTTCTTTATAATAAATTCTTATCATAAATAGCTCTTTGACCGCCTGTATATTTAATACGACTTTTTGCACAAATAATAGAAGCTTCTCCAATTTTATTAATAGATAGTCTGGTTGGAACTACGATAGGGTGAATATGCATTCCAATCAATGTCCCACCAATATCTATTCCGGCTGCTGCCTTCGCCTTAATATCTTCTACTAAAACAGGATCTTTCATATTTCTATAGCTAACGGTTGCAAAAGCACCGCCGGCATGATTTTCATTAGGAATAGCATTAACCTGCTCAAAATCATATTTTTCCATAAGCTCTCTTTCAATAACTAAAGATCTATTGAGATGTTCACAGCATTGAGCAGCCATATAAATTCCCGGCTTCTCTAATTCTAAAGAAAATACTTCATATAAAATTTCAGCTACTGCCAAACTTGTATGAGTACCAATCCGTTCACCTAATATTTCACTTGATGAACAGCCTATCACAAGAATTTGACCTTTTTTTATATGTGATGCATTAATCAATTCTAATATTGTTTTTTTTGCCTGTGCTCTTATATCTTCTAAATTCATCATTCTACCTCTCAAGTTTTCTAAAAAAATCCAGCAAGTTTCCTTTAAAACATACGAGTAAAGCAATGATACTGCCTAAAAGTGCCTGAGCTATCTCATAAGGAAGTTTGAGCATTGCATATTGGAATGTAGAGTATACAAATGTTTTACCTAAAGTATATCCTATTACCATAATAATACTGCCTATAATAAGTGCAATCAAAGATTTTTTTAAAAACTCATCTTTATCAGCAGCTTTTGTATGAACAATATAAGAAATCACAAACGCCTGTAATCCATGAACTATCAGTGAAACAAACATTGGAGCAGGATAGAAAATCATATCTCCTAAAAATGATCCAATGCCTCCTACTAATAAAGCAGCAAACGGATCCAATAATAAAGCAGCAGTACATATAATAGCATCACATAAATATAAGTGACCGCCTGGTACAGGAATACCGAAGCTTGATAATCCTATGTTAATAGCCATAAACAATCCGGTTATTGTGATCCATAATACTTTCTTATTCTCTTTTAATTTTACTATTCCATACGATGTCTGCATAATTTTTACCCCTTTATTAGGATAATAGTTATTTGACATGATATAAATAGTCAATTTAATATTTTTTTATATAGTCAGATAAGCCCATTATTTAATAGAAAAAGGATCATAAGATCCTTTTTCTGATTATTCTTTTAATTTCTTTCTTTTTTCTAATAAGACAAAAATAATAATACCAATCAATGAAAGTCCGGAAAGATAGAGAATATGGAATGATGTCTTATCACCTGTAGAAGCAGCTTTTTTAATCTTAATATTGAGCTTCCCTTGTTTTGTTTTTATTTCTTTCTCTGTCTTTTCAGCTTTGATTTTTACCTTATTATTCTCTATTTCTTTTACTTTTGGTCCGGTTTCTTCTTTAAGTTTTTCATAAGAAATTTCTACATCAAGATTTTCCGGTTTTATATCTTTCTTTTCAAAAAGTAAAACAATCGACTGAGTAATAGCTTTATATCCGGGAATATTCTTTGGATTAATAGTCAATGAATTAATTGTAGGGACATAAACAGTCTTTTTTGTAACTAAATCCGTATCTGCTTTATATATAACTTTTCTAATATCTTTTTCTTCATCTTTGATATTCTTATAATGAATCGTTACAGTTATTTCAATATCTGTCTGTTTATGTTTATGCTTATAAACTGCTTTGTATGTTTTTATTGCATTTGCATCAAATTTACTATCCTCTTTTAATTCACTAGATACAAGTTCATAGTTTTCCTGTTTTTTTAGCTTATGACTGATTAACTGACCATGACTTCCGGTTAATTCTTCAGTTTCAATCTCTTTCTGATTATCCTGATCATAATATACAATCTTTGCTTTAGCTTCTTTAGCTTTATAAATAACTTCATATTTATTGCCATTGAGCTTATATTTTTCATTAACTAAAGCTTCTTTTAATGACTTAAAGCCATTGATTGTATATGTATATCCTTTTCTTTCCAAATCTTTGTCAGTAATATTAAATGTAACCTGAGAATGAATTTTTCCTGTAGAAATATAGTCTCCTTCAGGATTTAATGAAAGAATATTCTTTGGATCATTTTTAGAAATAAGCTGAGCCTGTACTTTTTTATAATCATATTTAATATGAATATCTCTATTTTCTTTTAACGGAGCAGCTATTACTTTAATAAAATCTGCTAAATCACTATCTTTATCAATAATTTCTTTATCTTCAAACTGTGGATGCTTAACTTCTTTAGTCTTTAAGTCACCCTTTAATTCATGCCATATAACATCTTTAGTATCAATTGGCTTTCCTTTTTCGTCTAATTCCGGTTCTTTACTTACATCAATCAAATTACCATCCTTATCAGATGCATAATATTGCTTTTCCTCTTTTTTAATAGGATTCATCTGACTTAATACATTAGCCTTATATCCTAAATCTTTATCACTGTTTGTAGAAATACCTGATTTCTCATATTTAAAGTGATTATTAGGGTTTGTATAAGTAACTGTTAATGTAGATAATGTCTGTTTATCTGTCTTACTGATTTCTTTATTATTATGAAGATAATGAATATTCTGAGTTTTTTTCATTAATTTCATAGTCGGCTTAGAAGGAATAAAGAGAACTGTGGTTGAGAGATATTCCATAGTTATATTCTCTTCTTTATTAAATTGACCAATCTTATTGTAAAGATTCTCTGAATTACTTGTTACTATAAAAGCATTCGTAAAGTCGTTGCCATTAATATTACCGGTTTTATCTTTATGCTTAGCACCATAATAATAATTATCGCCCTTTCTACCAATAGTCAGTTTACGATTATTATCCGGTATTCTATTATTGTTAAAGATAACAAGATATTTGTCTTTAGTTTCCGGATTAGTCAATTCATAAGTAATAATACCTGAATTCTCCTGAGCATTGGTAATCTTCATTACTGAATGAATGTCTTTAAAATTACTTTTATGTAATAAAGCTTCATTTTGTCTGAATGTCAGCAATGATTTCATAAAATTAACTGAATCAGCATTTTCCTTAATTTGATTCCAATTAATCATATTCTTTTCATCACCGGCATTATATGTGTTATGATCACCTTTCTTAGATTTTAAGAACTCCTGGCCTATCTGAACAAAGTTAATACCCTGAGATAATGCAGACATAGAAGTCGCAAATTCAACTCTCTTCTTATGAGCTTTATCATCATCATGAGGATTATAGTATTTCATTAAATCAGCTAATGTCTTACCATCATGTACTTCTACATAATTAAGCTGCTGAGAAGCATTGATATAAGGTTTACCTTTATGACCGCCTAGCATACTGTCACACACATCGGTTGGATTCTTATGAAAACTGCTTTGATTATTGACAAAGCCTGCCGGATTAGGATTGTCATAAACTGATCCTGAAATAGCATCTCTACCTTTTGAATCAAAGAAAGCATATTTAGGAAGCTTAGAAGCATTTGAAATACTGCCCGGACCATTATCACTAGGAAGATACTTTCCCATGCTGTCCCATCCTTCTCCATAAGTACAGATTTTCGGATCAATAGAATCAAGAACTTTTCTAATTTCATTTAAAGTTTTTATATCTAAATCTGACATAGCATCAAATCTAAATCCATCCATTCCATATTCAATAGCCCAATATGCTACAGAATTAACAATATAGCGTCTCATCATTTCGCAGTTTCCCCTTACTGCATTTCCAACACCTATATCATTATTCATTTTCCCATCACTATTCACTGCATAATAATAACCCGGACAGGTATATTCAAAAGGATTATTTTGTCCTGCATAAAGATGATTATAAACAACATCCATAACTACATTAATGCCTGAATTATGAAGACCTTGTACCATCTGTTTTAATTCTTTTATTCTTACTTTCGGATCAGCCGGATCTGATGCATAGGAACCTTCCGGTACATTATAGTTTTTTGGATCATAACCCCAGTTTTGTTGATCATCACTTCTAAAACTATTTGATATTTCATTATTTTTCGGATCATTTTTAGTAAGTTCCGGAACTGTTTCATAATCTGATACAGGTAAAATCTGAACATACTTAACACCTAGGTATTCAAGATAATCAATACCTGTTTTTTGCTTTGTCTGTGGATTTATTGTTCCTTTTTCAATAACCCCTAAATAATTTCCTCTATTCTCCTCTTTAACTCCTGAATTCTTTGAAATAGTAAAATCTCTGACATTCATTTCCATAACAGACATCTGAGTATAAGAAGAAACTCTTTTATTCTTAGAATTATATACTTTATCCCCAATTTTTGAAGGATCAAGAATAACTGAACGATTCCCATCTCTTACTGTTGCTACACTATAAGGGTCCTGTGTTACTACCGTTTTAGATTCACCAATATAAAACTGAGCAATCTTTTCTTTTCCTTCAGTAGTCTTAATACTTGTTCCATCAGCTGAATTAATATACTTATCAGCTACATATTTCCATTCATTATTACTTTGTTTTTCCCAGTGTTCAGTCTTTTGAATAAAATATGAATGAGGCATAGTTAATTCTAAATCATAGGCAACCCCATCCATACTATGAATACCATACTTAGAAAGTGTATCTTTAGATAAATTAATACTCCATACACCTATTGTATTCTTTTTATGATCTCCATAGTTAGCATCTGTACCTTTAATCATAGGTAATGATTTATAAGATGCTTCATCTTTGTTTACACTCTTATAAAGACGTATATTGACTTTCTCAGCAGTAGGTGCCCAAACATTAACCTTAGCAGATCCGTCTTTATTAAGAACAGCACCTAAAGCTCCGACTTTTCCTACTGTTTTTAAGGCTTTATTTTCAACTATTTTATCTTGATATCCATAGCGTAAATCAAAATCATGACTTTGAACATTTAAATAAAGTGAATACCAATCATTCTTTTCATTATGAAAAACATCCGTAGCAGTATATTTATTAATAGGTGCTTCCATATCATTAATAACTTTTCCATCATTAGGTAATTCATTTGCAAAATGATCTTCTTTGGTAATAAGATATTTTAATTTCTTAACACCTTCACCGGCCTTAATAACCGCATACTGTTCCTTTTCTTCTCCACTTACTTCTCGCTTAATCATCGGAATAAACTTCTGATCTTTATCTGTCTTTGTATCCCAAACATAAAGATAATACTGATGATTATTATCTTTAGGACGATAATGAATCACAACATCGCCCGGATCTTTTTTAATCTTATTTCTATTAACCGCAGCGATAATTTCTTCATTTGTAGGTGGTGTGTTGACCGCATAAGCACTTTGCATAGCAGTAAAAATCATTGAACTAAGCAGAATACTTAATACAATCTTTTTAAGTTTCATATACTTCATTTCTTCATCTCCTTTTTTGTATTAATAACATCATATAACCGCTTACATATTTATGAAATATTAAGATTCTTTGTTTTCTTTCTTTTTTATTAGATTTGTCTTACAAAGTAAAAAAATAAAGTATTATTCCATGAATAATAATGAATAAGTATTTTGTATTCCATCTATTATGCTAAAATTTTTAAAGCTTATATTATTAGTAAATATCTTTTCTCTTTTTAAACTGCGATGAAAACAATAAATAAGTGGTTATCAACTATTTGTTGACAACCACTTATACTCAATAATTATTTAGGACAATATGTTAATTCACAAGATACATTTAAATGCTCCGGACTTTTTACTGTACTTATCTTAACAGTAAATGGAATATTATGCCCTTCATTCACTGTTACAGAAAGCATCTGATTATAAACCATTTCAGCTATTTCTTCTGGGAATATTTCTTTTCTTACAATTGTTTTTTTAATCCATTTATCCAATAATGAATAACTGAAATGGATTGGTTCAAAGTCATTAAAAGTGACTTCAATAAGAACATCATATTTCTTATTCTTAATATCAAAACAGGTAACCTGTTTTGATAGATGTGTTTGAAACTTCGGCTTTTTATTAGACATAGATATCCTCCCTTTATATAATTATTCTACTTCATAATATACAGTTATGTCTATGATTTTATTCTTTTATCTTTTCAATTGACATATTACCCGATTTGATTTTATCCATAATCATTTTTTCAGTAATAATATCATTATCACTGATTGTACCTATATTATAAGATATACCATCTTCCTTACTGTTTTCCTTGAACTGAGAATCTACCGGTGAAACAGATACATAAACATATGAATATGATGTTCTTGTTTCATCATTGTCGGAACTTGTTTCTACTTCTTTAATACGATAAATAAGATAAACCTGATCACTTTTATGATCATTTGTATAACTGTAATAAGATCCATAATATGAATAGCTATAGTTATCATATTCATTAGAAATATATTCTGAATTTAATTTCTTTTCTGCTTCTTTTTTTATATCTTTTAGAGTAGATTTTAAGAATTCTGAAGCATTCTTAAAATTATAAGATAATCCCTGCACAACAAATGTCTTCTCTGTATTTTTTAGTTTTATTTTTAATACTTTAGCTTCTTCTTTATTATAGACCGCAGTTACTTTAATGCTGTCTCCATTACTCAAAGTGCCATCTTCTTTGCTATAATCATATTTGATAGAATTTACAAACTCTGTCACTACTTTATTTTTTTGATTATAGATAGGATTATTTTTCATCTCAAAATGACCTTCTCCATTCTTTCCAGTAAATGTCATTGTCATATGAGAGGATATATCTATAGTTGATTTATCAAAATAATTAAGCCACAAATGATATCCGGTATAAGATATCAGTGATAAGCAGACTATAAATAATATAGCCAAACCTTTTTTACCTTTTAGAAAAATTAATGGTCTATTATCATTAAAGCTATAGTCAATACCTTTAATAGTTACTATTTTATTTGAAATAAGTAACAGAAAGATATTATAAATGATAATAAAAATACTTATATAAAAGATATAAAGCATATTATTGTCAAAACTCAAAATATCATCTAATTGATTATATATATTTAAAATCTGTGTTTGTCCTGTTGTTTTATGATCCACAAAGATAGTCTTAATAATCGATAATACATTGTATAATGCTATTTCTCCTTTAATAGAAATGATATATAAAGCGCTAAAACTACCATGATATAGTGTTTGTATTAAAACAACCGGCTGTCTGTATTTAATAAAATGATAAAGACCACAGATAGTTAATAATAAAACCAATATCATAAGTAAATAATATATTATATGAAGAAAAGTAATAAACGGAAGAAAGGCTTTGAATAATTCATAGAGCTGATTAAAAGTCATATTTCCTAATTTAATCTGACTGAAAGTTTCTCTCATAAGCAATGCTGCTGCTATTACAAGTAATGATAGAAATGATGAAGATACAAAAAATATTTTTTTAAAATTAATTGCTTTGTTTTGTTCCATAATTTCATCTCCCCTCTTCATTCTTATTGTATAATTAATTAAAAAGGTTTTCAAGGCATCTCCATTAAAGTAATATTAGCTATTTTTTTCTAGAATAAATTTTGTTATCTGCTGATGATAAGAACTTTTTTTATTTTTTCTCTAAGTATTTAAAATTAATTTAGTTTATATTATACTAAAATAAATATATTGATATATATAGGAGGTACAAAAATGAATAATAATTATGAAAATTTTGGACAAAGAATCAAACAATTAAGATTAGATAAGGGTTTTACACAACAAGAAGTTGCAACAGAATTAGGTGTAACACCGGGTTATATCAGCAATGTTGAGAATAATAGAACAGCCATGTCTATTCAGACAATGGTATTATTTGCTAAGATGATTGATATTACACTTGATTATTTAGTTGGGATTGCTGATAGTAAATATACAGACACTGCTGTTAACCACGAATTAAATACAGAACTTTCAAAACTTTCAAAAAAAGATAAAGAAAAACTGCTCAAAACTATCAAGATATGGACTGAACAGTAATTAAAGGAACTCCTTTAGAGTTCTTTTTTTATTGGATTTGATATGAAATTATACAAAAAAAGAGGGGGATGCCCTCTCTCTGCCCGGCAGCGTGCTCCTTTCGCCCTCTCGGACTATCTTCGCCGCTGTGATGCTTAACTTCCGTGTTCGGTATGGGCAACGGGTGTGTCCATCACGCCTTCACCACCGGATCTCTCGACGGTCCCTCAAAACCGGATTCCATACTTCTCGCTCTCTGACTCTCTCTCCGGTCAGGTCCTCGGCCTATTAGTGCCGGTCCGCTCAGCACGTCACCGTGCTTGCACTCCCGGTCTATCCACCTCGTCGTCTTCAAGGGGCCTTACCCTTTCGGTGGGAGGTCTCATCTCGGAGGGGGCTTCGCACTTAGATGCCTTCAGCGCTTATCCCTTCCGGACTTGGCTACCCAGCTGTGCCGCTGGCGCGACAACTGGTCCACCATCGGTCCGTCCGCCCCGGTCCTCTCGTACTGGGGACAGCTCTCCTCAGACCTCCTGCGCCCACGACAGATAGGGACCGAACTGTCTCACGACGTTCTGAACCCAGCTCGCGTACCGCTTTAATGGGCGAACAGCCCAACCCTTGGAACCGACTTCAGCTCCAGGATGCGATGAGCCGACATCGAGGTGCCAAACCTCCCCGTCGATGTGAACTCTTGGGGGAGATCAGCCTGTTATCCCCAGGGTAGCTTTTATCCGTTGAGCGACGGCCCTTCCATTCGGCACCGCCGGATCACTAAGCCCGACTTTCGTCCCTGCTCGACCTGTCTGTCTCGCAGTCAGACACCCTTATGCCTTTGCACTCGCTGCATGGTTTCCATCCATGCTGAGGGTATCTTTGGGCGCCTCCGTTACTCTTTAGGAGGCGACCGCCCCAGTCAAACTGCCCGGCTGGCACTGTCCCGTCGCCCGTCTCCGGCGTCCGGTTAGAGCCTAGATGCGCCAAGGGCGGTATCCCAACGTCGGCTCCCCCTGCGCTTGCGCGCCGGGTTCTCTGCCTCCCGCCTATCCTGTACATCACGCACCCAGGTCCAATGCCAACCTGCAGTGAAGCTCCATGGGGTCTTTCCGTCTAGTCGCGGGCAGCCTGCATCTTCACAGGCACTAAGACTTCACCGAGTCTGCAGCCGAGACAGCGCCCAAATCGTTACGCCTTTCGTGCGGGTCAGAACTTACCTGACAAGGAATTTCGCTACCTTAGGACCGTTATAGTTACGGCCGCCGTTTACTGGGGCTTCGGCTCGGAGCTTCGCTTTCGCTCACTCCTCCCCTTAACCTTCCAGCACCGGGCAGGCGTCACCCCCTATACTTCGGCTTGCGCCTTCGCAGAGAGCTGTGTTTTTGGTAAACAGTCGCTTGGGCCATTTTTCTGCGGCTCGCCTCTCAGCGAGCACCCCTTCTCCCTAAGTTACGGGGTCATTTTGCAGAGTTCCTTGGCTGCAGTTCTCTCGCTCACCTCGGGATTCTCTCCCTGCCCATGTGTGTCCATTTTCGGTACGGGCCGTATGTCGTTATTGCTAGAAGCTTTTCCTGGAAGATGCTCCTCGGCTTTCCGTACTTGCCTCAGCTTTCCGTATGCGTCACGCCTTCCCCTTATCAGAAACCGGTTTTCCCTGGTCTCCGGGTCTCTCGCTTACACCGGCTCTTCCGTCCGCCGGCACCGCCTTGCTTCTCCGTCACTCCTTCACCGCCATACGGGTACGGGAATCTCCACCCGTCTTCCATCGGCTGCGCCTCTCGGCCTCACCTTAGGTCCCGACTCTCCCAGGGTGGACGAACCTTCCCCTGGAATCCTTGGGCAATCGGTGTGTGGGATTCTTACCCACATTTCGCTACTCACGCCGGCATTCTCTCTTCCATGCGCTCCAGCCGCCCTTCCGGTCTGCCTTCGCCGCTGCATGGAACGCTCCCCTACCGCAGTCTCCTGCCCAGAGCTTCGGTGTCATGCTTAGCCCCGGTAAATTATCGGCGCGGAGTCATTCGACTAGTGAGCTGTTACGCACTCTTTCAAGGATGGCTGCTTCTGAGCCAACCTCCTAGCTGTCTGCACATCTCCACTTCCTTTTCCACTTAGCATGCACTTTGGGACCTTAGCTGCTGGTCCGGGCTGTTTCCCTCTCGTCTACGGACCTTATCACCCGCAGACTGACTGCCGCGCTTCTCCTCTGGGAACATTCGGAGTTTGATTATGCTCAGTACCGCGGGATGCGGCCATCGCATATTCAGTGCTCTACCTTCCCCAGCCACCGCGCGACGCTAGCCCTAAAGCTATTTCGGGGAGAACCAGCTATCTCCGGGTTCGTTTGGAATTTCACCCCTAGCCACAGGTCATCCGCCAACGTTTCAACGGGGGTCGGTTCGGTCCTCCATCGGGTCTTACCCCGACTTCAACCTGCCCATGGCTAGCTCACCCGGTTTCGGGTCTGCCCCGCGCGACTTCCGCCCTCTTCGGACTCGCTTTCGCTCCGGCTCCGCATCTTCTGCTTAACCTCGCCGCGCACGGCAACTCGCCGGCTCATTCTACAAAAGGCACGCCATCACCCTCTTGCGGGGCTCTGACTTCTTGCAGGCATATGGTTTCAGGTTCTCTTTCACTCCCCTCCCGGGGTTCTTTTCACCTTTCCCTCACGGTACTCGTTCGCTATCGGTCGCGCGCTAGTGTTTAGCCTTTCGGGATGGTCCCCGATGCTTCCGGCAGGATTCCTCGTGTCCCGCCGTACTCAGGATCTCTGCTCGCTTCCTCGCTTGCGCCTTCGGGTACGGGTCTCTCACCCTCTCCGGATGGGCTTCCCTGCCCATTCCCCTGACGCCTTCAATTCCGCTCTTCGCAGCTCCTTCTACCCCGCATCTCTGCGGTTTGGGCTCGTCCGCTTTCGCTCGCCGCTACTTACGGATTCTCTTTTGATTTCTCTTCCTACAGGTACTCAGATGTTTCACTTCCCTGCGTCTCGCTCCTGCGGGGCCCCTTTCGTTCGCCCCGCGGTGCTCCCCTCTTAGAGGAGCGGGTTCCCCCATTCGGATATCGCCGGATCTTTGCCTGCCTGCGGCTCCCCGGCGCATTTCGCCGCTTGCTGCGTCCTTCTTCGCCTTCGCGCGCCTATGGCATCCGCCATACGCCCTTTCTTTCCTGACCTTCTCTTGTCTTTCTTCTATGAGCTTGAGTTCTCTGCTTTTTTTCTTGCTGTTTCTCTTGCTTTTCTCGTTTCTTAGCTTTTTGCCCACAACAGATTTCAGACTCTCTTCTATCATCTCTGATCTCTTCTCTGAATTCTCTGTTATGTGTTTCGCAGAAAGTCTGATCTTCCGATCAGCCTTCCTTCTTGCTTGAAATATGTTATCCGGTTTTCAGGGACCCTCCCTTGAGTGTCTGAACACTCATAACCAAGTAGAAACGCTCTCTTCTCCCTAGAAAGGAGGTGATCCATCCCCACGTTCCCGTAGGGATACCTTGTTACGACTTCACCCCAATCATCAGCCCCGCCTTCGACAGCTCCCTCCCCTTGCGGGGTTGGGCCGCCGGCTTCGGGCGTTGCCGACTCTCATGGTGTGACGGGCGGTGTGTACAAGGCCCGGGAACGTATTCACCGCAGCATGCTGATCTGCGATTACTAGCGATTCCAGCTTCGTGCAGCCGAGTTGCAGGCTGCAGTCCGAACTGTGAACGGGTTTCTGGGCTCCGCTCCGCCTCGCGGCTTCGCCTCCCTCTGCTCCGTCCATTGTAGCACGTGTGTAGCCCAGGCCATAAGGGGCATGATGATTTGACGTCATCCCCGCCTTCCTCCCCCTTACAGGGGCAGTCCCGCCAGAGTCCCCATCCTGAATGCTGGCAACTGGCGGCAGGGGTTGCGCTCGTTGCGGGACTTAACCCAACATCTCACGACACGAGCTGACGACAACCATGCACCACCTGTCTTCTCCTCCTTCCCTTTCGGCAAGGTCTCGCGCGTCTCCGCGCGATCGGATCGATGTCAAGGCCTGGTAAGGTTCTTCGCGTTGCTTCGAATTAAACCACATGCTCCACCGCTTGTGCGGGCCCCCGTCAATTCCTTTGAGTTTCATCCTTGCGGACGTACTACTCAGGCGCGATACTTAATGCGTTGGCTTCGGCACCGGGATGTGACTCCCGACACCTGGTATCGATCGTTTACAGCGTGGACTACTAGGGTATCTAATCCTATTTGCTCCCCACGCTTTCGGGAATGAGCGTCAGTGCCGGACCAGACCGCCGCCTTCGCCACCGGTGTTCCTCCATATATCTACGCATTTCACCGCTACACATGGAATTCCGCGATCCTCTTCCGCACTCCAGGCGCGCGGTTTCCATAGCCGCCCGAAGTTTAGCTTCGGGCTTTTACTACGGACCTTCGCGTCCGCCTGCTCCCTCTTTACGCCCAATGATTCCGGATAACGCTTGCCACCTACGTATTACCGCGGCTGCTGGCACGTAGTTAGCCGTGGCTTTCTCGCAGAGTACCGTCACGAAAAGCGCATTTCCTCGCTCTCCCGTTCTTCCTCTGCAACAGAGCTTTACAGCCCGAAGGCCTTCCTCACTCACGCGGCGTTGCTCGGTCAGGGTTCCCCCCATTGCCGAAAATTCCCTACTGCTGCCTCCCGCAGGAGTCTGGGCCGTGTCTCAGTCCCAGTGTGGCCGTCCGCCCTCTCAGGCCGGCTACGCATCGTCGCCTTGGTGGGCCTTTACCCCGCCAACTGGCTAATGCGCCACAGGTCCATCCGTCAGCTGTCCCCGAAAGGACACTTTAACTCAACGAGGATGCCCTCCTTGAGCCTATGCGGTCTTAGCAGCCGTTTCCAGCTGTTGTCCCCCTCTGACGGGCAGGTTCCCCATGTGCTCCTC
>NZ_KB446646.1:417149-506876 GCF_000340375.1 Eggerthia catenaformis OT 569 = DSM 20559 | reverse complement strand
CTTAGCCCTATTATAACATTTTAATCACTATAAAGAAATAAGCAGCACAAAAAAAGAGGGGGATGCCCTCTCTCTGCCCGGCAGCGTGCTCCTTTCGCCCTCTCGGACTATCTTCGCCGCTGTGATGCTTAACTTCCGTGTTCGGTATGGGCAACGGGTGTGTCCATCACGCCTTCACCACCGGATCTCTCGACGGTCCCTCAAAACCGGATTCCATACTTCTCGCTCTCTGACTCTCTCTCCGGTCAGGTCCTCGGCCTATTAGTGCCGGTCCGCTCAGCACGTCACCGTGCTTGCACTCCCGGTCTATCCACCTCGTCGTCTTCAAGGGGCCTTACCCTTTCGGTGGGAGGTCTCATCTCGGAGGGGGCTTCGCACTTAGATGCCTTCAGCGCTTATCCCTTCCGGACTTGGCTACCCAGCTGTGCCGCTGGCGCGACAACTGGTCCACCATCGGTCCGTCCGCCCCGGTCCTCTCGTACTGGGGACAGCTCTCCTCAGACCTCCTGCGCCCACGACAGATAGGGACCGAACTGTCTCACGACGTTCTGAACCCAGCTCGCGTACCGCTTTAATGGGCGAACAGCCCAACCCTTGGAACCGACTTCAGCTCCAGGATGCGATGAGCCGACATCGAGGTGCCAAACCTCCCCGTCGATGTGAACTCTTGGGGGAGATCAGCCTGTTATCCCCAGGGTAGCTTTTATCCGTTGAGCGACGGCCCTTCCATTCGGCACCGCCGGATCACTAAGCCCGACTTTCGTCCCTGCTCGACCTGTCTGTCTCGCAGTCAGACACCCTTATGCCTTTGCACTCGCTGCATGGTTTCCATCCATGCTGAGGGTATCTTTGGGCGCCTCCGTTACTCTTTAGGAGGCGACCGCCCCAGTCAAACTGCCCGGCTGGCACTGTCCCGTCGCCCGTCTCCGGCGTCCGGTTAGAGCCTAGATGCGCCAAGGGCGGTATCCCAACGTCGGCTCCCCCTGCGCTTGCGCGCCGGGTTCTCTGCCTCCCGCCTATCCTGTACATCACGCACCCAGGTCCAATGCCAACCTGCAGTGAAGCTCCATGGGGTCTTTCCGTCTAGTCGCGGGCAGCCTGCATCTTCACAGGCACTAAGACTTCACCGAGTCTGCAGCCGAGACAGCGCCCAAATCGTTACGCCTTTCGTGCGGGTCAGAACTTACCTGACAAGGAATTTCGCTACCTTAGGACCGTTATAGTTACGGCCGCCGTTTACTGGGGCTTCGGCTCGGAGCTTCGCTTTCGCTCACTCCTCCCCTTAACCTTCCAGCACCGGGCAGGCGTCACCCCCTATACTTCGGCTTGCGCCTTCGCAGAGAGCTGTGTTTTTGGTAAACAGTCGCTTGGGCCATTTTTCTGCGGCTCGCCTCTCAGCGAGCACCCCTTCTCCCTAAGTTACGGGGTCATTTTGCAGAGTTCCTTGGCTGCAGTTCTCTCGCTCACCTCGGGATTCTCTCCCTGCCCATGTGTGTCCATTTTCGGTACGGGCCGTATGTCGTTATTGCTAGAAGCTTTTCCTGGAAGATGCTCCTCGGCTTTCCGTACTTGCCTCAGCTTTCCGTATGCGTCACGCCTTCCCCTTATCAGAAACCGGTTTTCCCTGGTCTCCGGGTCTCTCGCTTACACCGGCTCTTCCGTCCGCCGGCACCGCCTTGCTTCTCCGTCACTCCTTCACCGCCATACGGGTACGGGAATCTCCACCCGTCTTCCATCGGCTGCGCCTCTCGGCCTCACCTTAGGTCCCGACTCTCCCAGGGTGGACGAACCTTCCCCTGGAATCCTTGGGCAATCGGTGTGTGGGATTCTTACCCACATTTCGCTACTCACGCCGGCATTCTCTCTTCCATGCGCTCCAGCCGCCCTTCCGGTCTGCCTTCGCCGCTGCATGGAACGCTCCCCTACCGCAGTCTCCTGCCCAGAGCTTCGGTGTCATGCTTAGCCCCGGTAAATTATCGGCGCGGAGTCATTCGACTAGTGAGCTGTTACGCACTCTTTCAAGGATGGCTGCTTCTGAGCCAACCTCCTAGCTGTCTGCACATCTCCACTTCCTTTTCCACTTAGCATGCACTTTGGGACCTTAGCTGCTGGTCCGGGCTGTTTCCCTCTCGTCTACGGACCTTATCACCCGCAGACTGACTGCCGCGCTTCTCCTCTGGGAACATTCGGAGTTTGATTATGCTCAGTACCGCGGGATGCGGCCATCGCATATTCAGTGCTCTACCTTCCCCAGCCACCGCGCGACGCTAGCCCTAAAGCTATTTCGGGGAGAACCAGCTATCTCCGGGTTCGTTTGGAATTTCACCCCTAGCCACAGGTCATCCGCCAACGTTTCAACGGGGGTCGGTTCGGTCCTCCATCGGGTCTTACCCCGACTTCAACCTGCCCATGGCTAGCTCACCCGGTTTCGGGTCTGCCCCGCGCGACTTCCGCCCTCTTCGGACTCGCTTTCGCTCCGGCTCCGCATCTTCTGCTTAACCTCGCCGCGCACGGCAACTCGCCGGCTCATTCTACAAAAGGCACGCCATCACCCTCTTGCGGGGCTCTGACTTCTTGCAGGCATATGGTTTCAGGTTCTCTTTCACTCCCCTCCCGGGGTTCTTTTCACCTTTCCCTCACGGTACTCGTTCGCTATCGGTCGCGCGCTAGTGTTTAGCCTTTCGGGATGGTCCCCGATGCTTCCGG
Source organism: Eggerthia catenaformis OT 569 = DSM 20559 (assembly GCF_000340375.1). Classification (GTDB taxonomy): domain Bacteria; phylum Bacillota_I; class Bacilli_A; order Erysipelotrichales; family Coprobacillaceae; genus Eggerthia; species Eggerthia catenaformis. Next base: position 504,170 of record NZ_KB446646.1, on the reverse strand, counting down.
CAGGATTCCTCGTGTCCCGCCGTACTCAGGATCTCTGCTCGCTTCCTCGCTTGCGCCTTCGGGTACGGGTCTCTCACCCTCTCCGGATGGGCTTCCCTGCCCATTCCCCTGACGCCTTCAATTCCGCTCTTCGCAGCTCCTTCTACCCCGCATCTCTGCGGTTTGGGCTCGTCCGCTTTCGCTCGCCGCTACTTACGGATTCTCTTTTGATTTCTCTTCCTACAGGTACTCAGATGTTTCACTTCCCTGCGTCTCGCTCCTGCGGGGCCCCTTTCGTTCGCCCCGCGGTGCTCCCCTCTTAGAGGAGCGGGTTCCCCCATTCGGATATCGCCGGATCTTTGCCTGCCTGCGGCTCCCCGGCGCATTTCGCCGCTTGCTGCGTCCTTCTTCGCCTTCGCGCGCCTATGGCATCCGCCATACGCCCTTTCTTTCCTGACCTTCTCTTGTCTTTCTTCTATGAGCTTGAGTTCTCTGCTTTTTTTCTTGCTGTTTCTCTTGCTTTTCTCGTTTCTTAGCTTTTTGCCCACAACAGATTTCAGACTCTCTTCTATCATCTCTGATCTCTTCTCTGAATTCTCTGTTATGTGTTTCGCAGAAAGTCTGATCTTCCGATCAGCCTTCCTTCTTGCTTGAAATATGTTATCCGGTTTTCAGGGACCCTCCCTTGAGTGTCTGAACACTCATAACCAAGTAGAAACGCTCTCTTCTCCCTAGAAAGGAGGTGATCCATCCCCACGTTCCCGTAGGGATACCTTGTTACGACTTCACCCCAATCATCAGCCCCGCCTTCGACAGCTCCCTCCCCTTGCGGGGTTGGGCCGCCGGCTTCGGGCGTTGCCGACTCTCATGGTGTGACGGGCGGTGTGTACAAGGCCCGGGAACGTATTCACCGCAGCATGCTGATCTGCGATTACTAGCGATTCCAGCTTCGTGCAGCCGAGTTGCAGGCTGCAGTCCGAACTGTGAACGGGTTTCTGGGCTCCGCTCCGCCTCGCGGCTTCGCCTCCCTCTGCTCCGTCCATTGTAGCACGTGTGTAGCCCAGGCCATAAGGGGCATGATGATTTGACGTCATCCCCGCCTTCCTCCCCCTTACAGGGGCAGTCCCGCCAGAGTCCCCATCCTGAATGCTGGCAACTGGCGGCAGGGGTTGCGCTCGTTGCGGGACTTAACCCAACATCTCACGACACGAGCTGACGACAACCATGCACCACCTGTCTTCTCCTCCTTCCCTTTCGGCAAGGTCTCGCGCGTCTCCGCGCGATCGGATCGATGTCAAGGCCTGGTAAGGTTCTTCGCGTTGCTTCGAATTAAACCACATGCTCCACCGCTTGTGCGGGCCCCCGTCAATTCCTTTGAGTTTCATCCTTGCGGACGTACTACTCAGGCGCGATACTTAATGCGTTGGCTTCGGCACCGGGATGTGACTCCCGACACCTGGTATCGATCGTTTACAGCGTGGACTACTAGGGTATCTAATCCTATTTGCTCCCCACGCTTTCGGGAATGAGCGTCAGTGCCGGACCAGACCGCCGCCTTCGCCACCGGTGTTCCTCCATATATCTACGCATTTCACCGCTACACATGGAATTCCGCGATCCTCTTCCGCACTCCAGGCGCGCGGTTTCCATAGCCGCCCGAAGTTTAGCTTCGGGCTTTTACTACGGACCTTCGCGTCCGCCTGCTCCCTCTTTACGCCCAATGATTCCGGATAACGCTTGCCACCTACGTATTACCGCGGCTGCTGGCACGTAGTTAGCCGTGGCTTTCTCGCAGAGTACCGTCACGAAAAGCGCATTTCCTCGCTCTCCCGTTCTTCCTCTGCAACAGAGCTTTACAGCCCGAAGGCCTTCCTCACTCACGCGGCGTTGCTCGGTCAGGGTTCCCCCCATTGCCGAAAATTCCCTACTGCTGCCTCCCGCAGGAGTCTGGGCCGTGTCTCAGTCCCAGTGTGGCCGTCCGCCCTCTCAGGCCGGCTACGCATCGTCGCCTTGGTGGGCCTTTACCCCGCCAACTGGCTAATGCGCCACAGGTCCATCCGTCAGCTGTCCCCGAAAGGACACTTTAACTCAACGAGGATGCCCTCCTTGAGCCTATGCGGTCTTAGCAGCCGTTTCCAGCTGTTGTCCCCCTCTGACGGGCAGGTTCCCCATGTGCTCCTCACCCGTTCGCCACTGGCTGCCTTATGGCAGCCCGTTCGACTTGCATGTATTAGGCACGCCGCCAGCGTTCATCCTGAGCCAGGATCAAACTCTCCATCTCTTTTTTGATGAAAAGCCTCTCTCGGCTCTCTTCTTTATCTCTTTTCTTTCTGACGCGTTTCTACTCAGTTTTCAGTGTTCCGTCTCCACACACTCCCTTGAGTGCTTTATTAATATACCACTCCCCCGTTGCTTTGTAAATACCTTTTTCCTAAAATTAAAAAATAAATGTCAGATCCTTATTGAATCTGACATCCCTGATCAATCGCATTAATAAAAGCTGCTCTGATATTGCCATCTTCTAAGGCTTTCAAACCTTTTATAGTCGATCCTCCAGGCGAAGTTACATTATCTTTAAGAACACCCGGATGTATACCTGAAATAAGCTGCATTTTACCTGCACCTATGACTGTTTGGCTGGCAAGTTTATATGCAGTCTTTCTAGGAATCCCATTTTTTACAGCTCCATCTGCCAATGCTTCTATAACCATATATAAATACGCCGGTCCACATCCTGATAATGCTCCTGCCGCACTCATAAGATGGCTGGGAATAACTTCAATCGATCCACACTTTTCTAATCCCTCTTTTATAAACTTCCACTCCTCTTCTCTTAAAGAATGCTTCTCCTCCAAAAGAATCATTCCTTCACCAACTTCCACAGGGGTATTAGGCATAATCGTTAGATGTCTTACTGAATTATCGAGTAAATTTTCATACTTTTCAAAATCATAACCCAGAACCACGGAAACAAAAGCCTTTCCTTTAAGATTGTCCTTTATTTTAGCAACTGCATCTTCAATATACTGTGGCTTGACTGCAATAATGATTAACTCACTCTTATTCACAGTCTCCTGGTTATTTGAGCAAATATAAATCCCGCTCTCCCCAGCCTTAATCCTTGCTTTTTCACTGATATCAAAACCGCAAATATCATTTTTATTAAGATAGCCCGATGAAATAAACCCTTTTATTAATGCACCCGCCATATTCCCTAATCCTATAAAACCTAATTTATACATAATTTACTCCTTTACTTAAAAAGTCTCTTTAAAGAGACTTTTAGAATTTTCTATTTCTTAAAAAGATAGGTACATCTTCTTCTGCATCTTCTTCTGAAACTGCTTCATCTTTATGAACAGCTGTTTTAAAAGAACTAAATTCATTAGCAGGCATCACTTCTTCTTCATCTTCCTCGAAACCGGTAGCAATAACAGTAACGATAATCTGATCATCAAGCTGTTCATTAATAGCTACACCTAAGATTGTATTCACTTCATTACCAACAGATTCTCTAATAGCCGCTAAAGCAGTATTTGCATCATACAAAGTAATATTAGGTCCACCTGTAACATTAACAATAGCATCCTTAGCGCCGGCAATAGAAACATCCAATAAAGGAGATGAAATAGCTCTTTGAGCTGCCTCCTCTGCCTTATTATCACCATCACTCATACCAATACCAATTAAAGCACTGCCACGATCTTTCATAATAGAAGAAACATCAGCAAAATCCAGATTAATAAATGCAGGAACAGCAATCAAATCTGTAATAGTCTGTACACCCTGTCTTAGTACATTATCAGCTTCTTTAAACGCTTCAGACATAGGTCTGCCGCCAATAGCATCTAATAAGCGATCATTTGAAACGATAATGATAGAATCAACATTTTCACGTAATTCCGTCAATCCCGTCAATGCCTGTTTTGTTCTTCTAGGACCTTCAAAACTAAACGGAGTTGTTACAACAGCAACAGTTAAAGCACCTAACTCTCTGGCAATCTTTGCTATAACCGGAGCAGCCCCGGTACCAGTGCCGCCACCCATACCGGCAGCTACAAAAACCATATTTGCACCTTCTAAAGATTTCTTAATATCTTCTTCCGCTTCTACAGCTGCCTTACGTCCAACTTCCGGATTTCCGCCGGCACCTAAGCCATGTGTCAAATCCTTACCAATAATAATCTTATTAGCATCTGAAATATTCTTAAGCATTTGAGCATCAGTATTAGCAACATAGAATTCTACACCTCTAACACCTTCCTGTACCATTCTCGTAACAGCATTGCATCCGCCGCCGCCTACTCCAATAACTTTAATTTTTGCAACCTGCACAAAATCCATATTTAAGTCCATTTTTAGTTCCTCTCTATTCTGTAAACAAAGACTCCAATGCTCTCTTTAATTTACTCTTCTTATCATTCTCTGTTTTTGTCTTCGTAAATCCTTTTAATCGTACACTCATTGTACTTGAAATATCCGGTAGTGTCAAAGAGACACTTTCACCTAACAATTCCTTACGATCACTCAAAAAATATAACATACCCAATGCAGGAACATATGTCATATCCCTGGCTCCAATCGTCTCTGGCATATAACATCTTGCCGGTGAGCCTAAAGTCTGTGAAGCAACCTGATCTAATAACGGAAGCTCTCCTCCGCCACCAACAATCACAGTCTCATAGCCGCGTCCATCATTAATTACATCTATCTTTGTTTTAATAATATTCATCATATCTTTAACTGCTTCTCTTAAAACAACCGATAAATCGTTCTGTGTATAATTAACTTCTTTTTTATCTATTTTTGTTGTATGAATAATATCTTCATCACCTAATCCGGTTTCACAAGTTCCATATTTTATTTTATAAACTTCTGCTTTATCAAGTGTAATGCTCCATGCTTCAGCAATTGCTTTTGTAAGATCATATCCCCCCACAGGTGCCTGTGCTAAATATTTTAAATAACCATTTTCAAAGAAAGCAATCGTTGAATTATGATATCCAATATCAATTAAAATAGCTCCTTCATGAAGATAAACTTCATCAAATGCTTCTTTTGCACTTGCATAAGCATCAATCGTTACATCCAGAAGTTCAAGACCGGCTTTTTCTACTGCTGTTAAATAGCTATAGAAAAAACGCTTATTGCTGGTAATAATCATAGATTCAGCTTTTAATGAAGCACTTTTTATACCTAAAGGAATCTTTTCAGAAGATTTTGTATCCAGAAAATACTTAATAGGTATAGTTGATACAACTTCTTCATCCTTTTCCATTTCAAATCTGCTTGAAAGCTTTAAAGTACGTAAAACATCATCAACAGTCACTTTATCATTTGGGGAATTTACTTTTGTAATTCCATCACCCTGATAAATTCTTGCAAATTTACTAGGTAATACCAGACCAACACTATGAATAGTTGTATTTAATGAAGTATCTGCTTCTTTTACAAGAGTTCTAATATCTTCAACTACAGCATCCATATTAACAATCTGACCTTTACGAACGCCTTGACATGCTATTTTCTTTGAAAAGAGAATATTCATATTCGCACTTACAGCTTCGGCCACTAATAACTTTAATGTTGTTGAACCTATGTCTAAAGTTGCATATATCTCTTTCATCACTTATTCTCCTTACACATAATGCTATTCTAGCATATTTCATGACTATTTAAAATATTTATCTTAAAATGTGTACCTTTTTTCAATAAAAAAGTCCATTGGCAATATACCAATGAACTCTTCCTTTATACTTTTAGCTCTATTTTATCTATATCAGAAAGATCCTCACCATTTGTAGTAATAACTTTCTTATACCAATAAAACGATTCTTTTCTCTCTCTTGAGAAATCTCCTGTTCCGTCATCAAATTTATTAACAAAGATAAAGCCATATCTTTTAGCATATTCCCCTGTTGAGGCACTGACTAAATCAATACATCCCCAAGTTGTATAGCCAATAAGGTCAACACCATCTTCAACTGCTTCATTCATTTGGATAATATGCTGCCTTAAATAATCAATACGATATCGATCATGGACCATGCCATCAACATCCTTCTTGTCATACGCACCCATACCATTTTCTACAACCATAATAGGAAGTTGATAGCGATCATAGATTTCATTTAATGAGAAGCGCAGACCAACAGGATCGATTTGCCATCCCCAGTCAGTAGCCTTTAAATATGGATTAGACGTGCCGCCCATCATGTTCCCGGCAACTTCTTTACCTTTTTCATTATGAACAGTCTGGCAGAATGACATATAATATGAACAAGTATAGAAATCTACCGGACCATTCTTTAATATCTCTTCATCACCTTCTTCAAAATAAATAGTAATATTATTTTCTCTAAAATATCTCTTCATATATGAAGGATAATATCCTCGACACTGTACATCAGAACAGAACCAATTCATGCGGTGATTATACTGCTGATTAAGCACCTGATCTAACGGATCAGGAGTCAATGGATAACTTGTCGCCATAATTTGCATACATCCCACCTTATAATCAGGATCGATCTCATGAGCCATCTTAACTGCTAAAGCACTCGCAATAAATTCATGATGCAGAGCTTGAAATCTAATCTGTGGATCATCTTTAGGACTCTGGAATTCAGTTGGTTTTTTTAATTCATTTAAAACCCCCAAAGCCAAAAAACCGCCAACCGGATTTGTTCCATTATTAATTTCATTAAAAGTCAGCCAATATTTTACTTTCCCCTTATAACGAGTAAAAACGGCTCTACAGTATTTCATAAAACAGTCAATTGTCTCTCTGCCGGCAAAGCCATTATATTTTTTTACTAATTCAAATGGAATCTCATAATGACAAATAGTAATTAAAGGTTCAATATGATACTTTCTACATTCATCAATCAGATCTTCATAAAACTGTAATCCTTTTTCATTAGGTTCTTCTTCAAGACCGGTAGGAAAAATTCTTGTCCAGTTAATAGAAAAACGATAAATTTTAAATCCCATTTCAGCAAATAAAGCAATATCCTCTTTAAAATGATGATAATGATCAATAGCCTCATGGGAAGGATAGTAAGTTCCTTCTTCTAACACCGGTGTAATACGTTTAGATTGTTTAGCACTTCCTCCTGTTGAAATATCTGAGATAGAAATACCCTTTCCATCTTCTCTCCAGGCACCTTCCAACTGATTAGCAGCTGTTGCACCGCCCCATAAAAAATTACTAGGAAAACTCATACTCTCACTCCTCTCTTTTCTTTTATCATTATAATAAATAATAATATATTTATGTATTCTTTTTCACATCTTGAATAAAAGATTTTATCCGCTATTATATCTCTCTTATTTTTAAAATCAAAACTCTTGTAAAAAATAATTCCCTATAGTATATTACTTTATATATTTCTATATAGAAATAAAAAGGAGGTTTTTATGTTTGAAAAAGCAAATGGTGGTTATGGTGTTATGCAAATTCATCATTTAAATGGAAAACTTTTTAAGAAAATACTGAAAACAGAGCCGGAAGCACATTATCATAGTGAACAAGGGAAAATATTAACCCAGCTTTGGTTGCATGACGGCAGCCAAACTGCAACTGATATTGCTCTGGCATCCGGATTAGCCAATAACACTTTAACAGTTATGCTTAAGCATATGGAAGAACAAGGATTAGTCAGCATTTGTCCACATAAAAAAGATAAACGGAAAAAAGTAATCTCTTTAACGGAGCTTGGATGGCAACAAAAAGAGATTGGAATTCGTGTCAGTAATCGTTTAGGAGATATCTTTTATCAGGGGTTTTCAAATCAGGAAATAAAAGAATTTGAATCTTATCAAAATCGTATTTTAGAAAATCTGAAAAAAGCTGATAAGAAGGTGAGATTATGAAAGCGGCAGTCGTATATAGACCGGGCGGTCCGGAAGTATTGACTTTAGAAGATAGACCCATACCAAATATCAAAGAAGGATGGACACTGGTAAAAGTATTAGGTTTTGGGATTAATCATTCTGAAATATTTACAAGACAAGGACTATCCCCATCCGTTCAATTTCCAAGAATTCTTGGAATTGAGTGTGTAGGAGAGATTCTCCAAACAACAAATACTCAATTAGAAACAGGACAGCTGATTCTATCATTTATGGGAGAAATGGGTCGTGATTTTGATGGCTCTTATGCTGAATATGTTCTTCTTCCCAACAAACAGATCTATCCGGTCAGTTCACATTTATCTTTAGAAAGTCTTATTGCTTTGCCGGAAACAGTCTATACAGCCTACAGTTCTTTTCAGCAGCTTAAAATCAAAGAAAAGAATACTGTCTTGGTCCGTGGTGCAACATCAGGAGTAGGAGTTACTTTTGCGAAATTGATAAAAGCCGCTTTCCCTAAAATTCATCTGGCAGGCACCAGTCGCAAAACAGATAAAACAGATTTATTAAAATCAGCCGGATTTGATGAAATGATACTGGATAAAGATAATACTTTAAAAACAGAGAAATCATTTGATCGCATTTTTGATCTGATAGGCCCAAAGGCTTTTGAAGATAATCTGATTCATCTTAATAATCAAGGTATTATGTGTACAACCGGTCTGCTTGGCGGACAATGGTCCATCCCTAACTTGGATCCGATTGAACAGCTTGGATGCGGCGTTTATCTGACCGCTTTTCATTCAGGTTTCGTCAATAAAGAAAGAATTCAGGAAATGATTAACTTTGTTGAAAAACATCATATTGACATCACTCCGGAGAAGATTTTTTCATTGGATCAAATTCAAGAGGCCCATGCCTATTTAGAAAGCAGACAATCTTTTGGAAAAATTATTGTGAAATTGTGAGGTGTTTAGCATATGATTGAATATAAAAATGTAGCTCTTAGCTACGATAACAAAGTTGTTTTAGAATCTATTAATATGACAATAAAAGATGGTGAATTTATAGTTTTGGTCGGACCATCAGGATCAGGCAAGACCACTATGCTAAAAATGCTTAACAGACTCATTGAACCGCTTAGCGGAAATATCTACAGAGATGGTAAGTGTCTTAAAGACTATAATTTGAGACAACTTCGATTAGAAACAGGTTATGTTTTACAGCAGATTGCTCTTTTCCCAAATATGACTGTTGCTGAGAATATCTGTTTAATTCCTGAATTAAAAAAATGGAAGAAAAGCAAACAGGAACAGAAAATGATGGAGTTAATGAATAAAGTCGGACTTTCTGCTAAAAACTATGTAAATCGTTATCCCCATCAATTATCCGGTGGTGAACAGCAACGTGTAGGTATTATCCGTGCTATCATTGCCCAGCCAAAAATCCTTTTGATGGATGAACCATTTTCGGCATTGGATGCTCTTTCTCGTAAACAATTACAGGACTTAACCAAAACCTTACACCAAGAGTTAAAAATGACAACAGTATTTGTAACTCATGATACTGATGAAGCCTTAAAATTAGCAGACAGGATTGCTGTTTTAAAAGATGGAAAAATTATCCAGATTGATCAGACAGAGCAGATTCTGCATCATCCTGCTACAGATTTTGTTTCCAGTCTATTTGGGGGTAATATCCATGCATAATCTCATACTAACCTTTAAAGATCGTTTTGGTGACTGGCTGATTGCCTTAACACAGCATCTTCAGCTATCCTTATTGACTCTTTTAATCGCTATAATAATTGCTATCCCTCTTGCCGTATTAATTAGTCATCGTAAACATTTGGCTGATTTAATCTTACAGATAACCGGCATTTTTCAAACCATTCCTTCTCTTGCTTTACTGGGTCTCTTTATCCCTTTAATGGGAATAGGAACCTTGCCGGCATTATCCGCTCTTATTATATATGCAATTTTTCCTATCTTACAGAATACTATAACCGGCTTAAACGGAATTGATCCCGACTTAAAAGAAGCCGGTATAGCATTCGGAATGACTAAGAAAGAAAGATTAAGAAAATTTGAAATCCCTATTGCTATGCCGGTTATTATGTCAGGAGTTCGAACATCTGCCGTCATGATTATAGGAACTGCTACGCTCGCTGCTTTGATAGGTGCAGGCGGTCTGGGATCTTTCATTCTATTAGGAATTGATCGGAATAACTCCAGTCTTATCTTGATTGGTGCTATTTCATCAGCTATCTTGGCAATCGGTTTCAATACTATCCTTCAGAAAATGGAAAAAGCCAAGCTTAAAAGCATGGTTATTGTATTCTTAATCGCAACCATAGGCATAACCGCTTCCTATCTGCCTTCCTGGTTTCCTAAATCTAATCAAAAGCATTTAGTTATTGCAGGTAAGTTAGGTCCTGAACCGGAAATCTTAAGTAATATGTATAAGCTTTTAATTGAAGAAAATACTGATATAAAAGTAACTGTTAAGCCCAACTTCGGAAAAACATCGTTTCTTTATGAAGCATTAAAAAAAGGAGATATTGATATCTATCCTGAATTTACAGGTACCATTACTGAAAGTCTGTTAAAGAAAAAATTGAAAACAAGCCATAACCCTAAAGAAGTTTATACCCTTGCAAAAGCAGGTATTCTTAAGCAGGATAATCTGGTTTTGTTAGAACCTATGTATTACCAGAATACCTATGCGCTCGCTGTTTCCCGTAAGATTGCTAAACAATATAATCTCAAGACTATTTCTGACTTAAAGAAAGCAGAAAAAAAGCTAAAAGCCGGTTTTACTTTAGAATTTAATGATCGACAAGACGGAGGTAAAGGTTTAGCCGCTCTTTATGGTCTACACCTCACTACAGCAACTTTAGAACCTTCTTTACGTTATCAGGCTATTCAATCAGGAGATATTCATATTATTGATGCTTATTCAACAGATCCCGAAATCACAAAATATGATCTGGTTGTATTAAAAGATGATAAGCAGCTCTTTCCTCCTTATCAGGGAGCACCGCTGATGAAGAAATCATTACTAAAGAAATATCCTGAATTAAAAAATATTCTAAACAAACTATCCGGACAAATTACAGAAGCACAAATGAGCCAAATGAACTATCAGACAGGTATAAAGGGTAAGCCTGCAATATCTGTTGCACGTGAATTTCTAATTAAACATGGATATATTTCATCAAATAAAAAATAAATATTTTAGTCATAGTCGTATCAGATGATACGACTTTTTTATACATTCTGATATATTATAATTCTATAAAACGGAAGGAGATGACTTATATGATTAAATTGATCGCAACGGATATGGATGGCACTTTTTTAAATAAAGAAGGTACATTTAATAAATGTTTTATTAATCTGTTTTATAAAATACAGGCTGCTGATATAAAATTTGTGATTGCTTCAGGAAATCAATTCTTAAGACTTTATCATCAGTTTATTCCCATGAGTGAGAATATCTATTTTATTGCCGATAATGGAGCCTATATTTCTATAGGTGCTCATCTTCTTACTTTACAATGAATCCTCAAGATATTAATAATATTTTAAAAAATTAGAAGCAGCGAATGAACTCTTAATTATTCTTTCCGATATCAATGGTGTTCATATGCTAAAAAAAGACATAGCCTATACGGCTACTGTCTTAAAATACTATCGTAATATTATCTTTGAAGATCATTACAATCATATTGATGATGATATTCTTAAAATATCTATTTATGATCCAAAATCTGAAATAAGAAATTATGCTTCATCTCTCAACAAAAATATGCCTGAAGGAATCAGTTTGGTTACTGCCGGTAATAAGTGGATGGATTATCAGAAAAAAACAATTATCTATTACACCTGATGAATGTATTGCTTTTGATGATGCTGTGAATGATAAAACTCTTTTAAAAAATGTAAAATATTCTTATGCCATGAAAAATGCTGATAAAAACATTAAAAAAATTGCCCTCAGAGAAACTGATGACAATAATCATGATGGTGTTCTTAAAATAATATCTTTACTTCCAGATATCATTTTAATTATTAAAAAAGCTCATCACTATCAAGAATAATCGTAACCGGCCCATCATTTAATAAACGAATCTTCATATCCGCACCAAATATTCCTGTTTCTACATGAATTCCTTTACCTCTCAATGTCTGATTAAAATCATCATAAAGAGGGGATGAGATTTCAGGTTTAGCAGCTTCAATAAAACTAGGACGTCTGCCTTTTTTTGCTTGTGCATATAAAGTAAACTGAGAAATAGATAGAATAGCCCCTTGAGTATCTAATAAAGAACGATTCATTTTGCCCTGATCATCTTCATTGATTCTTAAATGTATAATCTTATCACACATCTTTTCAATAATCTCATGGTTATCTTCATTTTTAAATCCCACTAAAATCATATATCCCTGATCAATAGCTCCTTTTACTTCTCCTTCAATGACTACATTCGCATATTTCACCTTCTGAATAATTGCTTTCATAAAGACTTCCTTTCATATTTCTTATTAGCTTTATAGATTAAATAAAAACTGCTGAACATCCCTGTATATAATAAAAGCTGAATAATCCAGAAAAAAACTTTATTCTTTATGACATTCTCTAAAAAGAATAATAATGCACAAATAAATAAAGTACTTCCCAGTATTATTAATGCTTTTCCCAGATCATAAGCAAATTCTTTATAATACTCAGGATTTATTTTTTCAATAGCTTCCTTAGTATAAAAAGCTCTTAAATTCTGTTTAATAATCAACTGCCTGCTGGTATACAGTAAATATAAGCCCACAGCTATCATAATAATATTTACAATTCCATCCATTCATTAACATCTCTTTCTATATCTTCTAAGCTATCTTCAAAACCTTTTTCATCGATCATATACCATTTTACAGGCATCTGATTATTAAACCATGTATACTGTCTTTTAGCATACTGACGAGAATGAATCTTAATCTTTTCTTTAATTGTTTCTAAATTATCATCTGTAAACCATTCTTTATAACCGATAGCTCTCATTGACTGTAGATCTTTTGTACATCCTCTGCTTATTAAATAATCAACTTCTTCTTTTAATCCCAATAAAAACATTTGATCAACACGCTGATTGATTCTCTTATAAAGTAATTCTCTATGGATACTTAAACCTAAAAGATAAGCATCATAAATCATCTGGTGAGATTGTTTTTCTTCATTCTCACTTTTTTTAATACCTGTTGTTTCATAAATTTCAATAGCTCTTAAAATACGTCTGCGATTATTTATATGAATTGTTTTTGCTGAAATAGGATCTATTATCTTTAGATAATCATAAAGCTGATGATTTGTATAATCTTTATATTTATCTTTATCAAAAAATCTTTTACTTTGATCAAAATGATAGTCATACAAAACAGCTTTGATATATAGTCCTGTTCCCCCTACAATAATAGGTACTTTATTTCTTGAAATAATATCATCAATTAAATCTCTGACTGTTTTTTGAAACTGAGAAACACTATATGTTTCATTAGGTTCTTTCATATCAATACAATGATGAACAATACCTTCCATCTCTTCTTTAGTTACCTTGGCAGTTCCAATATTCATTCTCTTATAAATCTGCATAGAATCACCGCTAATAACTTCACCATTATATTTCTGAGCCAGCCTGACTCCCATCTTTGTTTTACCTACAGCGGTAGGTCCTACTATCACAATTACCTTTTTCATTCATCTACCTTCTTAAATAACTGATCTAAATCTTTCATACTGTAATATATGACAGTCATACCGCCCTGAGGATCAATAAAAGGATGATCACATCTCATCAGATCATCACATAATGACTGCATCTCCTGATGAGTCAGATAGTTCTCCTTTAAAAGTGTGTCTCTTCTAACAAGTGCAAGAATTGCCTTATCCAGCATTTGTATAATATCTATCTGATGATTGTGAAGAACCTGTTCAATCATCTCTTCTATAAATAGCTTCTCATCAATATGATCCATCCATAAAGGCATTTCTCTAACTGCATATTGATGAGGACCTACTGCTTCTAAAATAATACCCACAGATGCTAAAAGATCCTTATGCTCCTCTATTAATAAATATTCACTCTTTGAGTATTCTAAAATAATAGGTACCAGTAAAGGCTGCATAATTCTTTCATTATTAGAATAATGATCACGGTACTTTTCATATAATATTCTCATCATAGCTTTTTTCTGTGAAATCAGATACATTCCTTTTTCATTATAGGCCACTATATATTGTCCATGAATCTGCGAAGAAACATAAAGCTTTTCTTTAATAGGCTTTATAAGTTTTGTTTCTTTATCAGAATAACTCTCTTTAGACTCTGCAATCATCTGATTAATATTCATATCTGTCTGTCTATATTCAGGTTCTATCAATTCTATTTCATTTGTAAAATCCGGTTTAAAAACTTCTGCCTGAGCAGGCTCATCATGAGGCTCCTCTTTCTTTATAAAAACATTTTCTATTGAAGATATTATTAATTCTTTAAGACTATCCTCTTTGGAAAAACGTACTTCCAGCTTTGCCGGATGAACATTAACATCTATCAGATAAGGATCTACATCAATATTTACTACTACAATAGGATATCTCCTATCCATTAGATACTGACGATATACATCATCAATTGTATGAATAGCCATCATATTTTTTACATAACGTCCATTGACTAATGTGATTATATGATTCTTTGAAGAACGTGAAATAGAAAAAGGGGAAAGATATCCATATATATGAAATTCATCATTACTTTGATCCATAAAAATCATATCTTTCGCAACAGATAATCCATATATTGAAGAAATAACCTCTAAAAGATTTCCGCTGCCATTAGTTTTAAAAATCTGTCTATCATTATGAAATAATGAAAAAGAAACTTCCGGATGTGAAAGAGCCAGTTTTTCTACATAATTGTAAATAGCTGCAAATTCAGCATTTACGCTTTTCATATACTTTAATCTAGCCGGAACATTCTGAAAAATCTTTTCTACACTTATACCGGTTCCCTTACTAAAAGGCATAAATACTGCTTCTTTTCTTTTTCCAAACTCATAAACAATTCTAGAAGATTCTTCACCATTATTTGTCTGTAAAGTAAAATGTGAAATAGCTGCAATAGAAGGTATAGCCTCTCCTCTAAACCCTAAAGTTGTGATATTAAAAAGATCATGATCATCCATTATTTTACTTGTTGCATGACGTGAAAAACACATTAAGGCATCCTGATGAGACATCCCCTCTCCATTATCAATAACCCTTATTCTCTCCATTCCACCTTCATTCACAAGAATAGAAATAACTGTTGAAGATGCATCTATACTATTTTCAACAAGTTCTTTAACTACATTTGCAGGTCTTTCAATAACTTCTCCGGCCGCTATTTTATTTGCTGTCATTTCATCTAGTTGATGAATCTTCATACCGTTTCCTCCTATAATAATTTTTTGAGTTCTATTAATGCTGATAATGCATCTAAAGGAGATAAAGCCATCGGATTTATTCTGGAAAGAGCTTTTTCTACTTCACTTTCCTGTCTGATATAAACCTTATCTGTATTACTTAATGTTTTTTCAATATTGTTATCTTCTAATGAACTTAATATCACTTGTGCACGTGATATAACATCACTTGGCAGATGAGCAAGCTTAGCCACATTAATACCATAGCTTTGAGTACTTGCTCCTTCTTTAATCTTGTAAAGAAAAGTAATAGTCTCACCGCTAACATCAGCACAGGCGTGAACATTAGAAATACCTAGATTTTCATTCATATAAGTCAATTCATGATAATGAGTGGAAAATAAAGTCATTGCATGGATGTGCTGAGCTATATATTCTAAAATTCCTTGAGCTAAAGCCATTCCATCAAAAGTTGCTGTTCCACGACCTATTTCATCAAAAATAATCAAACTATCTTTAGTAGCATACCTTAAAGCATTATTTGCTTCCATCATCTCTACCATAAATGTTGATTGTCCTGAAATAAGATCATCACTGGCACCTATACGAGTAAATATCTGATCAAATAATGGAAGAGATGCTCTTCTTGCCGGAACAAATGATCCCATTTGAGCCATAATAACAGTTAAAGTAACCTGTCTCATAAAAGTTGATTTACCGCCCATATTTGGCCCGGTAATCAGTAATATCTCATGCTCCTCATTCATCTTAATATCATTAGAAATATAATTCTGATGTCCTATAACCTCTTCTATTACCGGATGTCTTCCTTCTTCTATAAGCATCTGATGACTCTGATTAAATAATGGTCTGACATAATTATTCTTTGATGCCAGAAAAGCAAGTGTTGTATAAACATCTGCTTTAGCTACTGCTTTTGCAGCATCCTGAATCAAATGAACATCCTTTCTGATATAATGTCTGATCTGACCAAATATCTCATATTCTAAAGAAATAATACGATCTTGAGCAGATAGTATCTTATCTTCCATGTCTTTTAATTCAGGCGTCACAAATCTTTCCGCATTAGATAAAGACTGTTTACGAGTATATCCAAATTCTTCTTTAATTAAAGAAAGATAAGATTTTGTAACTTCAATATAATATCCAAACACTCTATTATATCCTACTTTTAATCCTTTGATACCTGTACGCTCTTTTTCATCTGCTTCAAACTGAGCAATCCATTTTCTACCATTAGACTTAATACTTCTTAATTCATCAAGATCTTTATTATATCCATCTTTAATAATATTTCCTTCTCTAATCTGTAAAGGCGGATTATCAGCAATAGCTTCATCAATAGTTTTTGTCAAATGTGATAAATCTGTCAGCTGTGATGCCAGCTTATTTAAGCGAGGATTATTTAACGCTTTTAAATTATTTTTTAATTCCGGAATGACCTTTAAGGAAGAACTGATCCATTTAAGATCTCTCGCATTAACATTACCAAAAGCTATTCTGGCTGATAACTTCTCTAAATCATAAATATCATTAATCATGTCACGAATGGTTTCTCGTTCAATAAAATTATCTACAAATACTTCAACATTATCTAATCTTTTTTCTATCAGTTCTTTAGATAAAAGAGGTTGCAATATCCATTGCTTCATTAAACGTCCGCCCATAGCACTATGTGTATGATCCAAAAGCCATAGTAATGAGCCATACTTCTCACCATTAGCACCTTTAATAAGTTCTAATGATTTCTTAGTAGCACCATCCATAGAAACATAATCTTCGCTTTTTACTTCATCAATTGGCTGCATATGATCCAATTCTCTTTTTTGCGTTTCTAATAAATAATTTAACAATAGTGAAGCTGTTTTCATTTGTTTAAAGTCAGTAATTTTATCAAATAATTTTTTATAATCCTCATTCAGTTCCTCATGCTCATAAAGAGAATTTAATACTCCTTCACAAGAATAAGGAACTTTTGTAACTATTTCCTTAATCCCTAAAGAATCTATCTTATTGGCTAAGGTATGTTCATTCTTTTCAATATTTAGAACATAGAACTCTCCTGTAGATAAATCAGCATAAGCCAGTGTATAGGCAAAATCAAAGATATTTAAAGCACCAATAAAATGATTACTATTCTCATTGATATGAAAATCCATAAAAGTACCCGGTGTTACCACCTGCACAACACCGCGTTCAACCAATCCTTTAGAAGCTTTTGGATCTGTCAGCTGTTCAGCAATGGCTACTTTATAGCCTTGCTTGATTAATGTCTCAACATAGCTTTCTGCTGCATGATAAGGAATACCGCACATCGGAACTCTTTCTTTAACACCGGCATTCTTACCGGTTAAAGCTAATGATAAAATTTTAGATCCTTTAATAGCATCATCAAAGAACATTTCATAAAAATCTCCTAAACGATAAAATAAAAAAGCATCCTGATACTCTTTTTTTAATTCAAGATATTTTTCCATCATTGGAGAATACTTTTCTTTTTTTGACATGTTATCAGCTCCTTGCAGTGTATTATAACATATTTTATAAAAGACAAGAAATAAAAAAAATAGATAACTATTCCGTTATCTATCTTATTGATTTGAAGATGGTGTATTTTCTTTTAAGACAACATCATGTGCTCCGCCTTCAACAATTGAAGTTGCTGATACTAATGTAATCTTAGCTTTCTGCTGTAATTCAGAAATAGTAAGAGCCCCACAGTTGCACATTGTATGAATAACCTTAGATAAAGATAAAGCAACATTATCTTTTAATGATCCGGCATAAGGAACATAAGAATCAACACCTTCTACAAATGAAAGCTTCTTATCTCCACCTAGGTCATAACGCTGCCAGTTTCTTGCTCGAGCAGAACCTTCTCCCCAGTACTCTTTCATATACTGTCCGTTAACCATTAGTTTTCTAGTAGGTGATTCATCAAAACGTGAGAAATATCGTCCAAGCATTAAGAAATCAGCACCCATTGCTAAGGCTAAAGTCATATGATAATCATAAACAATACCGCCATCAGAACAGATCGGTACATAAATACCTGTTTCTTTAAAATATTCATCCCTTGCTCTAGCAACATCAATAGTAGCAGTCGCCTGTCCACGACCAATTCCCTTCTGTTCACGAGTAATACAGATAGAGCCTCCGCCAATACCAATCTTAACAAAGTCTGCTCCTGCTTCTGCCAGAAATCTAAACCCTTCTCCATCAACTACATTACCTGCTCCAACTTTAACTTTATCGCCATAATGTTCTCTAATCCAGTCAATTGTAACCTTCTGCCATTCTGAGAACCCTTCAGATGAATCAATGCAGAGAACATCTGCTCCCGCCTCTATTAAGGCCGGTACCCTTTGTGCAAAATCTCTTGTATTAATACCTGCTCCAACAACATATCTTTTCTTACTGTCCAGTAATTCATGAGGATTAGATTTTCTTGATTCATAATCTTTTCTAAATACAAAATAAAGTAAACGATGATCATTATCAACAATAGGCAATGCATTTAATTTATTATCCCAAATCATATTATTAGCTTCTTTTAAAGATATATCTGCATGACCGCATATTAATTGATCAAAAGGAGTCATAAATGAAGTCACTAAATCACTTAACTGCATACGAGAAATACGATAATCTCTTCCTGTCACAATACCTAGAAGTTCACCATTAGGGCTGCCATCAGCAGTAACAGCCATCGTAGAATGTCCTGTTTTTTCTTTTAACTCTAATACATCCTTTAAAGTACTTGCAGCACTTAGATTACTATCACTTACTACAAACCCGGCTTTATAATTTTTTGCTTTTCTAACCATTGCAGCCTGTGACTCAATACTCTGAGATCCATAAATAAAAGAACAGCCTCCCTCTCTAGCTAAAGCAACTGCCATCTTGTCATCACTGACAGCCTGCATAATAGCTGATACCATAGGAATATTTAATGATAATTCAGGCTCTTCTCCTTTTTTAAACTTAACCAGAGGTGTCTTCAAACTTACATTCTGGGGAACACATTCTGCACTGGAATATCCCGGTATTAATAAATATTCATTAAATGTACGTGATGGTTCATCATAAAAATATGCCATTTTCCTTATCTCCTTTATGATTGTTTGATATATCATAAAACAATAAATCTTAACAGTCAATAAGCATTCAATCTATTTTTAATCCATTATTTATAATACTTTCAATCTCTAAAAGATAATCATTCGTTTCTTCTTTATAAGCCATATAATTGCTTACAATAGGATGATTTATAAAATGATCATATTCCTTTTTATAAAAAGCATATAATTCTTCATATTCATAACTATTTGTAGCTTTAGCTTTAAGAAGCTTCTTTTGCATATCTTTTAGTTCATCTTCTTTTTTATCAAAACCTTTTTTTATTAAAAGATTCTGATAATACTGAAACTCTTTAACTGCCGGTACTTCTAAAAGCAGAGTATTTATTCTTTTAGCAATATCATCAGTCAACTTGTTCACCTTCTAATGTCCATGTCTTAATATCCTTAATTCTTACTTTTACAATCCTTCCAATATCTTCTTTTCTGCCTTTAAAATTAACAAGTTTATTATGTTCACTATAACCTGATAAAACTTCCGGATTCTTTTTTGAAGGACCATCTACTAATACCTTAACTATCTGATTCCTAAATCTTTCATTTGCCTGATGTGCATACTTATTAACAGCTACATTTAATCTTTGCAGTCTTTCTTCTTTCTCTTTTAAAGCAATATTATCAGTCATCTTAGCAGCCGGTGTTCCGCTTCTTGGAGAATAAACAAATGTATAAGCCAAATCATACTGACAATGTTCATAAAGTGATAATGTATCTAAGAACTGTTCTTCTGTTTCATTTGGAAAACCGACAATAATATCAGTTGTGATAGAAACATTAGGAATCTTCTCTTTAATCATATCAAACAGCTTTAAATACTTCTCTCGTGAATATTTACGTCCCATTGCTTTTAAGACATCAGTATTTCCTGATTGTACAGGTAAATGAATAAATGGCATCAGATTATCATATTTAGCAATCATATCAATCATAGCTTCTGAAAAATCCCATGGATGACTCGTCATAAAGCGTATTCTTTCAATACCTGTCTGAGCCACTTCTTCTAATAATTCAGCAAACCCATAATCAGTCTCTAAATCTTTTCCATAACTATTTACATTCTGACCAAGCAGATTCACTTCCTTATATCCGGATTCTTTTAATTCCATCACTTCCGTAATAATCTCTTCCTTTAAGCGTGAACGCTCTTTCCCTCTTGTATAAGGAACAATACAATAAGTACAGAACTTATTACATCCATACATAATATTAACCCATGCTTTATAATGATTTGCTCGAATAGATGGAAGATTTTCAATCACATCTCCCTCTTTACTCCATACTTCTAATACCATTTCTTTTTCTAATAAAGCTTGCTTTAATAACTGAGGCAAACGATGAATATTATGCGTACCAAAAATAATATCTACCTGAGGATGTTTTTTTAATATCTTATCTACTACCACTTCTTCCTGTGTCATACAGCCACAGACCCCAAAAATAATATCAGGTTTATGCTTTTTCAAGCCTTTTAAATAACCTATTTTACCAAAAACTTTTTCTTCAGCATTCTCTCTAATAGCACATGTATTTAACAATACAACATCAGCATCCTTTACATCATCACAAGATTTATAACCTAGCATCTCTAAAATACCGGATAAAATCTCTGAATCACGCTCATTAGCCTGACATCCATAAGTCTGAATATAATAATAGTGTCCCTTTCCAATTCCGGTCATATCTATAGGAATCTCAAAAGCATCATTAATATGCTGAACACTTTCTTTTCCTCTTCTTCTTGCATCCTTTAATGAAGGTGCTCTAAAATACTCACTATAATCCTTCATATTTTTTCATCCTTTCTCTAGCCTAGTCATTATAACAAAAAAATTAAAAAAAATAAGGTCTAAATGACCTTATTTTCCAAAGAATCCTTCCGGCTGAATAGAAAAATATAATACTTTTCCGTCAGGTGTATTCTTAAATACACCTTTCAAATGCGAAGCAGTATCCTCTGCACTTAATTCTGACTCTACTTCAAAAACAGCTTTAATACCTTGTTTTTTAACATATTTACAAGAAGTAATCTTGTCATCAGTATAGCCATCAAAGAAATCAGTTAATTTTTTTACTAATGCAGTCTGCATTAAAATAGTATGTTTAGCCATAACAATCCTCCTTTTTTACTTATTATATGTTAAAAGAAAAGAAAAATAAATAGTAATTATCCTGATTTTAATGAAAGAATACCGGCAATAAATATGAATAAACAATAAATAGAAAATAAAGCAAGTAATGTATAAATGATAATCAGTCCAATCATTGCCAGAATATTGTCATGGGCATGAAACTGAAAAAAATGAAAAATACAATAGATAGTTAATGGAATAGCTCCAAAAAGGGTAATTAACCATATAAAAGGCAGAAATATCAAATAAGGATACTGATTCCCATATCCTAAAGGCAGCAATTTTTGAATAATAAATGTTATAATCTCAGCTACCCATAAAATTCCTGTTATAAGATAAAGAAATCTTTCAGACAATCTTCTATCCATTATAAAAATAGTGATTGCAAGACTCATAAAAAATAATGGGAGATAAACTGAAACTATATTCTCTTTTGTTAGTGACATATGATATCTTCTCCTAATTAAAAATATCTCTTAAGTATTATACAAACATATCATTTTTATAGCGGATGATCCGGATCAATACGAATACGCTTTATTTCTTTAACTTTATTATCATCAAAACAGAGCAGTGTTGCTAAAAATTGACCGGGAGCTTCAGCAACTTTAAAAGGTGTCATAATTCCTTTTATATTACGTTCAATAATAGGTTCTGCTTCACAGCCAATAACACTATTATATGGACCGGTCATTCCTACATCACATTGAAAAGCTGTTCCTTTAGGAAGAATTCTTTCATCAGCAGTAGCTACATGTGTATGTGTTCCTAATACAGCGGCTACTTTTCCATCTACATAATATCCAAAAGCTAATTTGTCCGATGTTGCTTCACCATGAAAATCAATAATATGTATATCACTTTCATCAGATTCTAAAATATCCTGAATACTCTCAAAAGGATTCTGAGCATGACCATCCATAAAAGTAATACCTAATAAATTAGTTATTCTAATTTTCTTACCTTTCAATATAATCACTCTACTTCCCGTACCGGGCAAAGCTTTCGGCTTATTGTAAGGAACAATAAGACGATCTGCTTCATCAATATAGTCAAATATCTCTTTTTTTGCATAAGTGTGATTACCCATAGTAATCATAGAAACACCGGAAAAAAGCAATTCATCATAATGTTTTTTTAGTAAACCTTTTCCATGAGAAGCATTTTCTCCATTACCAATCACAAAATCAGCATGATACTTATTTTTAACCCGAGGAAGATAATCAGAAACCATCTCTCTTCCTATTTCTCCAAAAATATCTCCTATAAATAATATATTCATTCTAAACTCCTTTTAAAAAAGATAGGAAAATCCTATCTTTATTTTGCGATTTCATTTGCACGAATTTCACGTACTACAGTAATCTTAATATGACCCGGATATGTCAGTTCATTCTCAATCTTTTCTCTTACATCTCTCGCAAGTTTATGAGCTTTTAAGTCATCAATCTTTTCAGGATTAACAATGACTCGAATCTCACGTCCTGCCTGCATCGCAAAGACTTTATCAACACCTGCAAAGCCTTTTGATATCTCTTCCAGCTTTTCCAGTCTTTGAATATAATTCTCAATTGTTTCACTTCTTGCACCAGGTCTGGCAGCTGATAAAGTATCAGCGGCAGCTACTAAGACTGAAATAACTGAAGTAGGCGGCACATCACCATGATGGGACGCAATCGCATTAATAACAATCGGACTTTCTCCCATCTTTCTGGCAAATTTAGCACCTAATTCTACATGGCTTCCTTCCATTTCATGATCCATAGCTTTCCCGATATCATGAAGCAGACCGGCACGCTTTGCCAATTGCTGATTTAAACCCAGCTCAGCAGCCATGATTCCCGCAAAATGGGCAACTTCCGCAGAATGCTGAAGACCGTTCTGTCCATAGCTGGTACGATATTTTAATTTACCAATCATCATAATTTCTTCTTTCTTAAATTTAGAAAGACCTAAATTAAAGATTGTATCTTCGCCGGCTTTATAAATAGTTTCTTCAATTTCTTTTTTAGTTTTTTCAACAACTTCTTCAATACGTCCCGGCTGTATACGACCATCTTTAATCAATTTTTCTAATGAAAGTCTGGCAATTTCTCTTCTTACCGGATCAAAGCAAGATACAGTAATAACCTCCGGTGTATCATCAATGATTAATTCAGCACCGGTTGCATTCTCAATTGCTCTAATATTACGTCCTTCACGCCCAATAATACGTCCTTTCATTTCTTCTGATGGTAATGACACAACTTTTACTGTTCTCTCTACTACTTCTTCCTGAGAGTAACGATTAATCGCATCAGCTATAATATCTTTTGCATATAAGGATGCTTTGCTTTTAGCTTCTTCTTCCTGTTCTTTAATATAAGCTGTAAGCTCATTTTCCATTCTTTGCTCAACTTGTCTAAAAAGTTCATCTCTAGCTTCCTGTGCTGTCATTGCAGCAATCTTCTCCAATTCAACAATCTTTTCATCAATCTGAGTCTTTAACTGCTTTTCTAATTTTCCTAGTTCTGTCTGTTTTTTTTCTAATTGTTGGGCTTTTTGATCAAGATTATCTTCTTTACCCTGTAAAGCTATATCTCTGCGATCAATGTTATGTTCTCTTTCTAAGAGCTTATTTTCAAATTTATCGAGTTCTAGACGCTCCGCTTTAATTTCTTTTTCCGCTTCCAGCTTATATTCATAAGCCTGAGTCTTAGCATCTAAATTCGCTTCTTTGACAATGTTCTCCGCTTTAGAATTTGCATCGTCAACAATCTTTTTTGCATCATTTGATGATTTAGTGATTTTCATCTTTACTAAAACATAGTATGCAATCATACCTAAAACAATACCAGAAACGAGGATTATAACACCAATTGTTATATCCATCTCATCATTCCTCCATTGTTAGTGTTATTCGTGTTTTAACACAAATATTATTATACATAAATTAGCTTTCAATTACAATCAGCAAAAAAAGAAATCCTAATCATGGATTTCTTTTTCACCGAACATTTTTGCTTTAATCAATCCTTCAATTTCACTCATCATTTCCGGATGACTTACTAAGAACGCTTTTGCATTCTCACGACCCTGACCTATCTTTTCACCCTGATAAGCATACCAAGCACCTGATTTCTCAATAATATCATTCTCAGTAGCTAAATCAAGAACTTCTCCATCACGGCTGATGCCTTTTCCATAAATAATATCTACCTGCGTTGTCTTAAATGGAGGTGCTACCTTATTCTTTACAACCTTAATATTTGTCTTATTACCAACAACATCAGACCCATTTTTAATCTGCTCACTGCGTCTGATTTCAATACGCACAGAAGAATAGAACTTTAAGGCACGACCGCCTGTTGTCGTTTCTGGATTTCCAAACATAATACCAATCTTCTCACGCAGCTGATTAATAAAAATAACAGTACAGTTGGTCTTATTCATAACTCCGGAAAGCTTTCTTAATGCCTTAGACATAAGTCTGGCCTGCAAGCCCATATTCTGATCACTCATTTCTCCATCTAGTTCAACCTGTGGAACTAGAGCTGCTACTGAATCAATCACGATAAGATCAATAACACCTGAACGTACCAGCATTTCCGCAATCTCTAAAGCCTGCTCTCCGCTATCCGGCTGAGAGAGAATCAATTCATCAATATTAACGCCGAGATTCTTTGCATAAACCGGATCAATGGCATGTTCAGCATCAACAAAGGCTGCTTTTCCTCCCTGCTTTTGACATTCAGCAATCGCATGAAGAGTCAATGTTGTCTTACCGCTTGATTCAGGTCCATATATTTCAATAATACGTCCCTTAGGATAACCGCCTATCCCTAAAGCAGCATCTAAAGTTAAAGAGCCTGAAGGAATAACATCTACATCTACCGCAACACGATCTCCCAGTTTCATGACAGATCCTTTTCCGAATTTCTTTTCTATCTGTTTAATCGCATCATTTAAAGCAGATTCATTTTCTGTATCTAAATTTAAAGCCTTGCTTTCTTTTTTAGCCATTTTCAGCTCCTCCTATTTGTTTATACTCTTTTGAGCTATCTTTTTCTTAAAAGTTCTAAAAGTTTTTCTTTTCCTATATGAATAGCCTGATCTATAATCTCTTTTCTACTGCCATTTAACTGATATTCATAGATAAATATCTCATTGAAAAAGACTATCCCAATATATATTAATCCTATCGGCTTATCTTCCATTGGTAATGGTCCGGCATTCCCGGTAAAAGAAATGCATATATCACTTTCAAATAACTCTGCTCCTTTTTTACACATAGCTTCTGCACATTGAGAAGAAACAGCACCATATCTGTCAAGAAGAGCTTTCTTAATATGTAACACCTGTTCCTTAACAACAGTCTGATAAGATACAAGAGTCCCTTTATAAACAGTACTAATTCCCGGTACCAAACCAATCTGAGAAGCAAAACCGCCAACAGTAAAACTCTCTGTGCTGGACAGAGAGTAACCTTTTTCAATCAACAATTTCCCCAGCTTTTCCATCACATTGACTCCATAATATAGCCCTTATTCTTAACAAAATAATCAACTCCTGAAAGCGCACTTATGAAAGCAGCTATCCAAATGACAATTGATGCAAAAGGAATCTTAAAATAATGAAAAACAGGATTATTTAGAATCAGTAAAGTAATACCAATCATCTGTGTCATTGTTTTTGCTTTTCCATAGATACTAGCCGGAAGAACAACATTCTTAGAAACACAGGCTAGGCGTATACCATCAACAAATGTATCTCTTAAAATCATAATAAGCAATGCAATCACAGACATTCTATTAAAATATGTTAATAGAATCAGAGCTGAATTAACAAGCAACTTATCAGCAATCGGATCTATAAATTTACCGAATGTTGTTACAAGATTTTTCCTGCGAGCCAGCTTGCCATCAAAATAATCAGTAATTGCAGCACTTACAAAAATAATTGCAGCTAAAATATCTATTAGCGATAAACTTGTTCCTAAGATATCATAAACCGGAACATCAATATTAAAATACCTAAAATCAAACAAATATATCATGATGAATACAGGAACCAGTAATAAACGAATACTTGTTAAGCGATTAGGTAAATTCATCTTACTCATTTACTATATCCAGCTTTAAAATAAGATCAGTTGCCCCTGTATGTTTTTCATCATCATCGCTTAAAGTTATTTTAGTATCATTAATATAATATACTGTACCATGATTATTAGCTAAATGTAAAGTTAATGTCTTAAATTCCTTTACTTTTAATTTAACCTGAGCTTCCTGAGAAGCAGAATAAACTTTTCCCTGAAAATCAGCAACTGCTTTTCCATTCACCCTTAATGAAGCAAATGTACGATTCCCAAATGTGACCTTAAAAGTAAATTCTTCACTACCACTTGGCAACTTAATATTATAATTAAGCTTGCTGTTTCTAGTAAAAGTTATTTTATTATCAGCTGTTTTTTTATTCTTTTCTTCAGTATTTTCTTTCTTTTCAGTTTCATTTTGTGTATTTTCTTTTTTCTTTGTTTCTACCTGACCGGTTACTTTATCACTGCCGTTTGTATAAGTCTTATCAGCAGGCTTTAGACTATTAAGACCAATCCATGCTACTGCCACAATTAAAACTATCAATAATAAAACAATTACGATTCTAATAACCTTCAAATGACTCTTATCTTCATAAACAGAAGATTTAGAAGTAAAGAAAGGTTTCGCAAAATGAAATTCTTTTTTGGGTCTGCTTTCTCTTTCAGCTTCCTGCATTTCCGCTCTTTTTCTTGCCTCTTCAAGTTCCTCTTTTTTAATTTCTTCAGTCAGGGCAATATAGCTCTGAGTGACTTCTTCACGATCCATATCCAAGGCATCAGAAATCTTTTTTAAATACATTTTGACATAAGCTTCATCGCCTTCATAACGATCAAAAGCTCCATTCTCTATATCTTTTATAATAGCAGGCGATAATAGCGTTCGATTAGATAAATCCTCAATAGACATGCCTTTTTCTATTCTCTTCTGCTTAATCTGTTCTCCTAAATTATTCATGCTTGCCTCCTCGCATAATAACATGATAATTAAATCATAATTTAAAAATCTTTACAATATAAAACACGATAACTATCGTGTTAAAAAGAGTCTGCTCTGATAAGCCGTGTTCTGTTTTTCAATCAATCATTTATCTTAGTTTTACTATCTGATGTCAGTTGAATTCCTTCTATCAGACTCCCCTACCGAAATTTGGGTTTCTATCGCGCGGAGTTTACCTCTTTTCACCCCTTGCTTTCGCAAAGATATAGTCTCTGTGGCACTTTAAAGTATACACCCTATCTTACGACTTAGGCTTCTACTGTCGTCTAAGCCCAGACTTATTAGGTCTGGCACGCACACTACTGACATCTCAGTCAGTGATAGCACGGACTTTCCTCTATTTCTAGCGATTGATTCTCGCAGACATCTTCTTAATCTTTTTTATTGTAGACTTCCTTTTCCAATTGAGAAAGTCTTCTTAATAAATCAATATTACTATTTAAATTAGCTTCAGTTACACGTGTTTTCTCTTCCTGTTCCGTTTTAGAAACAGTTTCCAGCTGTTCCTTCATTTTACTTAATTGAGTCTGCAATGATTCAATTTCTTCATATGACTCATTAAGCATTGCAGCAAAATTTGTATAATCAGCAGCAACAACATCTAAAAAATGATCAACCTCATCAGCACTATATCCTTTAAATGTAATTTCGAACTGTTTATTTAATATTTTTTTGGGACTAAGAACGATTTTATTTTCCATATTAAATCATCTCCTCTTAAATATTGTACAAAAATTAAAAAATAATGCAAGGAAAAATAAGTCTTTCTATTCTTCATTCTACTTTTTGTAGCCTTTCACTCACATTATGATATAATACTAAAAGAGGAGATGAATATGCACTACCCTAATAAGAAAAATATAGTTTTAGATAATCCCCTAAATCATGATAAGCATTATACTGCTGGACGTGGTATGAATCTTGAAGAGGCTATTAGTGAAAGCAATCAATATTATCTTGATCATGATTTAGCAGTCATCTATAAGAAGCCGACACCTATTCAGATTGTCAAAGTAGAATATCCGGTTCGTACAGCCGCTAAAATTACAGAAGCTTATTATCGTAAACCTTCTACTACTGATTATAATGGATTATATAAAGGTTGTTATATTGATTTTGAAGCAAAGGAAACAAAATTTAAGAATAGATTTCCTTTTGCAAATATTGCTGATCACCAGGTTGAACACCTAAAGCATATTAAAGATCATGGCGGTATCGCCTTTCTTATTATTGCATTTACTTCTCTTGATGAGGTTTATTTGCTTGATGCATCCTATATGATTAATCATTATTACCAAAAGTCACCTAGACATCTGAGTTATGATTTTATCAAAAAAATGGGACATCTGATAAAGCAGAGCTATGCCCCTCGTTTAGATTATCTTAAAATTGTAGATGAGTTTTATTTAAGGAGGTCATCTCATGAAAGTTAAAAAGAAAACCAGTCTGATAACCAGAAGCAGAATTATAAAAAGTATTATTCTGATTATTGTTGTTGCTTTGGTCGGTTCAGGATTCTATTTAGGATTCACTGTCTACAAGCAAATTAAAGATTTTGATATCAAGAAGCTAACTGCAACTTCATACTCTCAGCTGATTGCTTCTGATGGCAAAAGTTATTATACCTATGGCGGAGCATCAGGAAAATATGTTAAATACGAGAATATACCTGAAGTTTTAGTTGATGCTGTCATAGCAGCAGAAGATTCCCGTTTCTTTATCCATGATGGCTTTGATTTACCAAGAATAATCAAAGCCATGTTTACAAATCTTTTTGCAGGAAAAATTAATGCCGGTGGCAGTACTATTACCCAACAGCTGATCAAAAAGACTTATTATCCGGCTGAGGAGAAAACACTGCAAAGAAAAATCGGTGAAGTTATTCTTTCCACTCAGGCAACTCGTCTGACTTCTAAAGAGAAAATCATGGAGCTTTATCTGAATAAGATTTATTTTGGCAGAAGTCCTAATACAGTGGGTATTTATGCAGCCAGCTATTATTATTTTAATAAGAATCCTTCACAGTTAACTCTACCCGAAGCCGCCTTATTAGCCGGTACTATCAATTCTCCTGTCTATTATGATCCTTTCTATGATCTAAAGAAAGCTCAAAAGAGAAGAAACATTATCTTAAGTCTTATGCATCAGCATGGCTATATTACAGAGAAGCAGAAAAATGAGACTCAGCAGATTCCGGTCGAGAACACTTTAGATTCTAATCCATTAAAAAGCACTAAAGATTATGCTGCTTATGTAGATAGAGTTACTGAGGAAATAAAATCTAAAACTCATTATGATCCAAATAAAACGAATATGACTATTTATACTTATATGGATCGGACAATACAGACAGAATTAGATAATATTGCTTCAGGCAAGAAATACCGATATTCTGATATTGATATGCAGGCAGGAAGTGTTGTGCAGGAAAATAAAACAGGTCGTGTTGTTGGTATTATGGGCGGACGTAACTATGGTACAGCCGCTAATTATCATAACTATGGCACAACCATGAGACATCAACCGGGTTCTTCAATCAAGCCTATTCTTGATTATATTCCAGCCTTTGAACATCTTTATTATTCAACCGGTCATCTGGTTAATGACAACCAGTATACTTCCGGCTCATGGAATCCTCAAAACTGGGATAGACGTTATCATGGAAATGTTTCCCTTTATGATGCACTGGGTCATTCATGGAACTTAGCGGCTATTAATACTTATAATGAGGTTATCAAAAAAGAAGGTGTTACAAAGATCATTAATTATATGAAAGAGCTTGGATATACTGATAGTGCATTATCATCTCCTAATAAATTTTCAGCATCTTATGCCATCGGCGGATGGATTGATGGAACTACTCCTATGCAACAAGCTGCTGCTTATGCTACTATTGTGAATGGTGGAAAATATATTGAACCCCATACAGTTGAAAAGATTGTGATTAATACTACCGGTGAAACAATTTATTTAGATCAGAAAGCACAGGAAAATGCTAAACAGGTTTATTCTTCATCTTCTGCTTTCCTGATGCGAACAATTTTAACAAGTATTGTTAAAACATATTCCGGCAGCTATTCTCTTGTTAATAGTATTGGTGATGAGATTGGCGCTAAAACCGGAACAAGTACTCATGGAGGTAAGAAAGGCATTCCTGATGGAGCTGCAAAAGATAACTGGTTCTGCTGCTTTAATCCTACTTATTCATGGTCAACATGGAATGGATATCCTGAATCAATACAAAATTCTAAACATAAGTATATTCGTTCCGGTCAGAATGAGTCTCGTAAGATAGCTGCTCAGATAGGTCGTCTTCTCCATAGTAAGACAAAAGGATCTTATGAAACTCCGGATACAGTCTATGAAGCTAAATATATTAAAGGTATTTACCCTTATGTTTCACCAAGTCCAACAACACCTCTTTCTCGTATTGGTACAGCATGGTTTACAAAAGGCCATGGTCCTAGCGGAAGCGATCAGTCTGTTAAAGCGGCTAAACTGGATGATTTAAAATCATTTACCGCTACTATTAATAATCAGGGACAACTGGAAGTTAAATTTGCTGATTATACAGGTTCTACAGCATATGATGATTTAATCTATAAAGTACAGATTTATAACGGCTCTCAGCTGATAGCTACCAAAAATCTGACATCGTCATCAGGAACAATAAGTTTTGATGCTAAATCTAATACTACCTATACTATTACCGGATGTTATGCATGGGCTAATGATGGCAGTACATCAAATAAAATCTCTACATCAGTAACTACCAAAGAAATAAAAACTGAATTAGGAACAGCTACTTATAGTGCTAAAAGTAAGGGTTCATCGGTTTCCAGCGGCAGTACTATCTCAAATGATGAGATTACTTTCACCACTTCCGGTCCTAAAGGACACAAGATAATCTTTGAAATGAGTGGTGGTGCAACAGTCAGCAAGACTATTGATGCCGGAAATACTGTTTCATTCACACAGCTTCCTAAAGGATCAAATTATAATGTTAAAATCATTGAAAGTGATGGAACTAATACAAAAGAATTAGGCAGCTTTACCTTTACGGTTGCTGCATAATAATAAAAAGAAACTGATAGATTGTCAGTTTCTTTTTAATTTCTTATTCTTTTCTCTGCAAATATCAATTAATGGACATTCATAACAATGAGGATTAATTGCTTTACAGTGATAGCGTCCAAAAAAGATCATTTGATGATGACTTTTAATCCATCGATCCTGAGGTATCTTTTTTCTTAATTTCTTCTCAATTGTTCCTACATTATCCTTTAAGTAACAGAATTTTAATCTCTTAGCAATTCTTGTCACATGAGTATCTACAGCTATTCCCGGAATATTGAAAGCATCAGCTAATACTACATTAGCTGTTTTACGTCCTACTCCCGGCAAATCTATTAATTCTTCCATAACGGATGGTACCACACCCTGATAATCATTTATTAATACCTGACACATTGCCTGAATATTCTTAGCTTTATTACGATATAAGCCTATTCTTTTAATATATCTCTGTAAATCATTAATATCTGCACATGCATAATCTTTTGCACTATGATAAGCTTCAAATAAAGCCGGTGTTACTTTATTAACAGCAGCATCCGTTGTCTGTGCTGAAAGCATCACGGCAATTAAAAGTTCTAATGGATTACTATGAGTTAATTCACATTTTGCATCAGGAAACATCGTATCCCATGTTTCTAAAATTCTTTCTAATGTTTCTTTATTCATCATCCCACCACTTATAATCAGCAATCATACTGTCAACTTCTTTCTCATCCTTAATTTCTTTTCTCATTTTCTTACCATAATGTCTCCAGTTATCAAGTATCTTATCAACATATCTGAAATTACGTACATTACTTTTTACTGCTTCATTTTTAGCATCTATAATCATCTGATCATCATAGCCATCTCTTTTATAAGTATTAATAAATTCAATTTCTGTAGCAGATAACGCTCTTCCCATCCAGTCTTCAAATTCAGCAATCAGATTCTTTTCCTGTTTTTCTTCAGTCTTAATATTTAATAATTTCTGATATAAAGGATTAAATTCTAGTACCCCATTCTGACGATCTAAATAATGAGCATTAATTAGCTTAAGCATAATCTCATCTATCTGTTTAAGAGGCAATGAAGAATAACGAGAAATAACTGATGGCGTAATAATCTTAATCCCCATTTCCTTTACTGTCATCATAATAAGTAATATATAAACTTCATGATCTTCCAATTCTATTTCTTTACTCTTAAGAATAAGAAGTTTCTTAAAATTTATACAGTCATATTGTAGTAAGTCCATTATAAAATATACTCCTTTATAAAAGTTCCATCTTCAAATGAATAATAATAGTAATATAAATGATTATCTGTCTGATATGAACCATAATATAAAAATTTATCATTCTCATAACCAATATTAATATTAGAAACATCAACTTTATATTTCTTTTTTATCTGACTCTTTACAAAGTTTTTAGATGCTGATGTTCCCTGATAGCTTTTTAATATCTTATAATTATAATCATAAGCCTGATAGACTGATGCATTATTTTCTTTAACCTTGATAATATAAATTGTCTTCTCTCGGTCATAAGCATTAAAATAACCATCATAGTTTAAATGATTATCTCTAATAATCTTATCTCTTACCTGTATTAAATCTTTCTGATGATTAACATAAGGAATATGAACATTAAAAGTATAGAATGAAACAATCATAAAAAGAATAATTAAAATTGTAACAATAATTCTAAATAAATAGTTTTTCTGTTTTTTCATTTCCATAATATCCCTCAATTCATTCAATAGTATAACATATAATTAAAGAACAAAAAAAGAGCTTTTAGCTCTTTAATCACGATTCGAAGAATTAATCAAAAGAAATATTCTTAATAATGAAGCTATTGTAGCAAATGTAGCAGCAACATAAGTTAAAGCCGCTCCTGATAAAACATATCTAGCCTGATCTGTTTCATCAGCATATAAGTAATGTCCTTCCAATATCTCTAATCCTCTTTTAGAAGCATCAAATTCAACCGGTAAAGTCACAAGCTGAAACAGCAAAATACCAAGCATCAGGAAAAATCCTATCCAAGCTATTCTAGTATGACCCATTATTAAACCAATCATAATAGCCACCCAGCCAAGAGTATTACTGACTGAGCATAAAGGAGCCAATCTATCTCTAAATTTAATTGGTCCCCAATTCTTATGCCACTGAATAGCATGTCCACATTCATGAGCAGCAATAGCCATAGAAGAAATAGATGTTCCCTGATAAATATCTGCTGATAAATTAACCGTTCTTTTTCTAGGATCAAAATGATCAGTTAACTCTCCTGAAACCATCTGTACGGGAACATCTCTCATCCCATTAGCATCTAATATTTCTCTAGCTACCTGTGCTCCTGTCATATTCAAATGATTCCTTACCATACGATATTTAGTATAGGCATTTCTCACCTTAGTTTGTGCATATAAAGAAAAGATCATAGCAATACCAACAAATACAGTTCCTAACAAATAATATGGATTTGAATATAAGTACCACCACAACATATCAATCACCTCTTAACTTCTATAATATAATAACATTTTATGAACTCAATATGAAAAAAGATGCTTAATTCATAGCATCTTTCAGTTTATTGCTTGGCTTAAAAGTAATCGTTCTGCTTTCCGGAATAAGAATAGCTTCTTTTGTCTTTGGTGAAACACCTTTTCTAGCCTTTCTTTCATTCACTTTAAATGTTCCAAAACCTGAAATCAGTACTTTTTCTCCATTCATCATAGTTTCTATCATTGTATCAAATACAGTATCCACTAAGATATCTGCTTCTTTTTTTGTAAGATCATGCTTAACTGAAACAATCTCCACTAATTCTTTTTTATTCATTTTGTCCCCCTATTTAATACTATGAAATTATAACAAAAGTTAAACATTCATTCAAGAAAAAAGCCATGAATTTATCACTGATTTTTCATTTTCTTAAAAAGCTCTTTCTGTTTCTTTTTGATTTCTTTTTTCCAATAAATATTTCCCAATTTCATAAACTGTTTCATTGAAAAACAAGTTGTCTGAAGACTTATTTGAGAATTCTCTTTGATAGCTTTAGAAAGTCTTTTTAAATAAGCTTTAGTAACCATTCGAATAGAAAGATAATTCTGAAGATAAAGACTGCCAATCATTAAAGAACCCATATAATTAAGATGATTAAGTTGTGCCCATCTCTCAAGCTGACGGCAGGAAATCTCACACGCTTCCGGTTCATAAAGATCAGTAGCTGCAATACAGTAAATATCAGCATGTTTTAAAACAGTTTCCAACTGTTTTAATAATGTAATCGCAACAGAAGGTAAAGTCCCCATAGAAAGCTCATAAATAAATAAGACTGTATCATACTGACTGAAGCTGCTAATATCAAAACAATGAACATCCCTGATATCAACATTTTTAATTTCACCGGTAAGCATTGTATGCATTGACTTAACAAACATCTCTGTATGAATATAATTATGAAGCAGACTGCAAGAAATAATCAGAACATTATTATTCATCATCTACACCTCCAAAAGCTTTTAATATATCATTTAACTCTTCTTCTTTGCAGAAATAATGAGATAAAGTAATATTGTAACCTAATTTTACGGTATCGAAATATCCTTTAAATAAAGCCTGATCTTCTTTGCTGGTATCTCCATATGCTATAATAAGCAACCTCTTTTTAGAAGCTGAAAGATTAAGATGACATGTCTTTCCATCTTCTATAGTATAATATGGCTCACTATTCACAATCATTCTTTCAAACATCTTTTTTAAAGGAACATCCATTCCACCATAAATAGTTCTCGTAATCATAATAATCAGACTTGAATCATTAATCCATGAAGAAAGCGTACTCATATCATCATAAAAATAACATTGCCCTTCATTTTTTAGGCACTCCAGCCCTCCTGTACAGAATGAATATCTTAAATTATTAAGATTTACTATAACTGATTTTTTAAATAAATCTGCTGCCAGATCTTTATCTGTAATAACAAGACTTTTCATATATTAACTCCTATGATTAAAGGTAAAAGGAGCATTCTGCTCCTTTTACTGTTCTGATTTTAAAGCTCTATTCATTAAATCCTTAACTTTTACACTGGGGATAGCATTCTCATATAAAACAGAGTAGACAGCGTCTAAAATTGGTGCTTCAAAATGAGGAAATCTTTCTTTAATTTCATCATGAATAACCTTTGCAGTTCTAACCCCTTCAACTGTTTTACTATTACCTATCATAAAATCACTGGCATCATTGGATAATCCAATCTCTTTTCCTGCCTGAAAGTTTCTTGAATGTATACTGGAACACGTCACTATCAAATCTCCAACACCTGTTAATCCAATAAAGGTAGACAATTCTCCTCCTTTAAGCATTCCATAGCGTGTCATTTCATAAAGACCTCTTGTAATCAAGGCTGCTCTCGCATTATCACCATAACCCAGCCCTGAAAGTATCCCTGAAGCCACCGCAATAACATTCTTATAGGCTACACCCATTTCAGCACCTGTTTCATCCGTTGTTGTATAAACTCTAAAATAATCATTTGCGAATAAATGCTGAACAGCTCTAGCTACTTCAATATCTTTAGAGACTGCACAAACAGCTGTCAGCATTCTGACTACAACTTCCTCTGCATGTGATGGTCCAATAATAGAAGCAACAGAATTAATCTCATTATTTGTGAATACTGAACGAATAGTATTAGACATACTCATATTCGTTTCCATATCAAATCCCTTTGATGCATTAATCACTGTAACTTTCTTTTTTAATAAAGGCTTTACCTCTTCTAATACCGAACGAACAAACTTTGTAGGTACAGTAATAAGAATATAATCTGCACCATCAATAGCTTCTGATAAATTATTTGTTGCTTTTATTTCTTTTTCAAGCTTAACATTTTTAAAATATTTATAATTACAGTGTCTAATATTAATATCATCAATCTCTCTGTTATCAACACCATACATAAGTACTTCAACACCGTTATCATTTAATACTCTAGCCAGACCGGTAGCCCAGCTTCCTGTTCCTAATATTGCTGTTTTCATAATCAATCTCTCTTTCTGCAAATAATATGAATAGGTGTTCCTTCAAATCCAAAAGCATCTCTTAATTTATTTTCTAAGTAACGTTTATAGGAAAAATGAAGATATTTAGGATCATTCACAAATAAAACAAATGTTGGCGGAGTAACTGCGACCTGTGATCCATAATAAATCTTCAGTCTTCCACCCTGGAAATTACTTGTCGGATTCATAGCCTGTGCATCCACAATAATATCATTAAAAACATTTGTAGCGATACGTTTACGTGTATTACTATAGGCTTCCTGAATAAGACTAAATAATGTATCAATACGTTTTTTCTTTAATGCACTCACAAAAGCAATTCTCGCATAATCAAGATATTTAAATTCTTCACGTATTTTCTTTTCAAACTTTGCCATCGTCTTTTCATCTTTTTTAACAGCATCCCACTTGTTAACCACAAAAAGAACACCTTTACCCGATTGATGAGCATATCCGGCAATATGCTTATCCTGTTCAATAATGCCTCTTTCACCATCAAGTACCACTAACACAACATCACTATTCTCCAAAGCCGATAAAGCTCTTAAAACAGAGTATTTTTCTATATTCTCATAGATTTTTCCTCTTTTTCTCATACCCGCAGTGTCAATCACGGTATACTTAGTTCCATCTTTTTCAAAAGAGCAATTAATAGCATCTCTTGTTGTTCCTTCAATTTCAGAAACAATAACACGATCTTCACCCAACAAAGCATTAGTAAGTGAAGACTTCCCAACATTAGGTCTGCCAATAATACAGAATCTTATATCATCATGTTCTTGGGGAGACTCATCTTTAGGAAGTAAATGAATCACTTCATCAAGAAGATCTCCAACACCAATTCCATGAGCACTTGAAACAGGAATAGGATCTCCTACGCCTAAAGCATAATAATCATAAATATTATCAGCAAAAATCTTATCATCAATCTTATTCACCGCTAAGACAATAGGCTTATTTGATTTTTGAAGAATACGTGCTACCATCTCATCTTCCGATGTAATACCTTCACGTCCATTCACCACAAATATAATAACATCTGCTTCTTCAATCGCAATTTCTGACTGTATTTTAATAGACTGTGTAAAATCATCATCTTCTAATTCAATGCCGCCTGTATCAATAATATTAAACTCTCTTGTAAGCCATAAGGCACGTGCATAAATCCGATCACGTGTTACTCCGGGTGTATCTTCAACAATAGATATCCGTTCACCAACAATTCTATTAAATAAAGTAGATTTCCCGACATTGGCACGTCCTACTATCGCAACTGTTCCATGACTCATTATGCCACAACCTTTCTAATCTTTAATTCTTTCTTCACATAAATCCATCACATGGGCAACAACTTCTTCTAAACTCATGTCAGATGTATCTATTTCAATCGCATCATCTGCTTTTTTAAGAGGTGATACTTCCCGATTAGCATCCTGATAGTCACGCTCAGCAATTTCTTTTTTCAAAGCTTCTAAATCACTAGGAATTCCCTTCTCAATATTTTCTTTATATCTTCTATGAGCACGTGTATCAATAGAAGCAACCTGATAAATCTTTAACTGAGCATCAGGCAAAACAACTGTTCCAATATCACGTCCATCTAGAATAACTCCTCCGCCTTTAGCCATTTCTCTTTGCTGAGCTACTAAAAAGCTTCTCACCTTAGCATACTGTGAAACAATACTCGCCCCCATAGAGACTTCATTAGCTCTAATAGCCGCAGTAACTTCCTGTCCATTTAAATGAACGCTACCATCAGGAAGCATACGAATCTTGATATCCTTCAATAAACTAATAACCTTATCTTCATCATGAAAATCTACACCGCTGATAAAAGCGTAATAAGCCACACAGCGATACATAGCTCCTGTATCAATATACGTATAATCTAAGTTTCTTGCTACCATTTGAGCAATTGTTGACTTACCGGCAGCTGCCGGTCCATCTATCGCAATAGATATCTTTTTCATTGTTAACCCCTCTAAAACATCTTTTTAAAATAAATAATGCATAATGTCACAAAAACAATAATCAATATCACAATAATAATATCTAAAAGAATAGGCACAATACTCTTCTTTTTAGGTTCTTTTTCTTCTATTTCCTCTATCTCCTCAGAAGATGTTTCTTTTTCATCAATGCCATAAATACGTACATTCTCTTTAGGCAAAGATTTAAGCGTTTCTTCCATCTTACTTTCTTCATCTTCAATTTCCTGTGCAGCTTCTTCAACAACTTCAGCTTTACTGACATCATAGCCGGCATCATAATCCTCATTTTTATCTTCAGTCTCCCGGACAGGATGATCTTTTTTAAGCTTATTTAAAATATCCATACGAGTATTATATTCCTGTTTACCCACATTGATTTTTGCTTCCTTGATTGCTGTTCTGACTGCTTCATCTTCTTTTAATGAATCATAAGTCAAAGGATGAAGCTCATCTAACTTCTCTTCTTTTTTAGGTAAAAAAGCTAAAAAATCATCATCAGTCTCATCTGTCACTTCTTCAATAACTTTCTTTGTCTTTTCTTCTTTATCTGATAAAGAAGCTCTTAATTCCTTATATTTATCTGTTCTTGTTTGTTTTTCCATAGTTATCACCTTCAATTAATCGTATTATATCATATCACAAATATTATTAAAATAGCCTTTAAAAATAACCCTCATTAGTTTATAATAAAAGTGTGTAAATATTATGAGGAGGTTATTTTATGGTAAAAGTTAATGATACTTGTATTGGTTGCGGCGCTTGTACAGCTGTCTGTCCTGATGTATTTGATCTTAATGATGAAGGTAAAGCTTTTAATACATTAGGTGAAGATGTTTCTGCTGACTTAATGGATTCCGTTAAAGAAGCTGCCGAAAGTTGCCCGGTAGAAGCAATTGAATTATAAGTATTTGAAAAGGAGCTATGCTCCTTTTTTCTTTTCCAGTGCCTGTGCTCTCATGACACGTACTTCTTTAATCTTCATACGTCTATATGATCCCGGAGTCATACCTCCCAACTTAATATCTCCAATTGAAAGACGATGTAGTCTTTTAATATTAAAACCAATAGATTCAAACATCTTTTTAATCTGTCTATTCTTACCTTCTATTAATCTAATCATCAGCATTGTTGTACCATGCTTTTCATCCACACCAACAATTTTTATCTCACAAGGTAATGTTTTTACACCCTCTAAATAAATCCCTTGTTCAAGCATTCTTTTTTCTTGATGATTTAAAATACCGTCAATAGAGACCTCATAAATTTTTGGTAAATGAGATGATGGATGCATCATCAGATTCGCAAATTCTCCATCATTTGTTACTAATAAAACACCCGTTGTATCATAATCCAAACGTCCTACAGGAAAGACTCTCTGAGGAACATCTTTAAAGTAATCAGCAATACATCTTCTATCAAATTCATCATGCATTGTCGTTACGACACCGGCCGGCTTATAAAATATGTAATATACTTTTTCTTCTTTATTTAATGTATAGCCATCAATTGTAATCATATCTTTAGAAGAAACCTTTGTTCCTAATACTTTACATACCTCACCATTAACAGTTACTCTTCCTTGAACAATCAATTCTTCTGCTTTTCTTCTTGATGTATACCCGCTTTGAGCAATCACTTTTTGTAATCTTTCCATATTGTCCCCTATTTTTCTAATAATGGATAATCTTCATATCCTTTTTTTGTATTAATTAATTCTATTGTTTTCTCTAGCCCATATTCACTTAAATATTGAAGCAAATACTCCAGTAATGCTCGTGTTTCCTCATTCATAATATAAGAATGCTTTCCTCCTTCATAATACTCCAGAGGATAAGAATCATCATAGTCTTTTCCTTTATAGACTTTACTTGCTCCTACACGATCACAGAACATCTCTAAAACATAACGATAAGGCATCTTAGCAGCTACAAGACCTTTTCTCGTAAAATCTACCCAGTATTCCCAATGATGCTTATTTCTTCCTTTATGATGAAGCCATGCCTTTGAATATCCTATAGTATTCCTCTCAGCACTATTAGGTGAATAGCTTCCGGAATAATAATGAATACCGGTTGAGAATTCTTCCCATGAATACTTTGACAAATCATGAAGCAGTCCCTGCCTATATAAATGTACCCGAAAACATAATTTTCCTACTATTATCTTATGATATGTAATTGTCTTAAGATGTTCCCATATTTTCATATCATCACCTACAGCTGAAAAGTATACATAAATTACCCTTATTGTCAAATTTCTTTCATTTTTTTAAGATAGTGATATAATATACAAACCGAGGTGATATCAGATGAAATTTCAAATTAATTTACAATCAGATATTGATAATAATATCAATATGAATGATAAAGAATCTCTTAAAAATCAAATTCAGGTATTAGAAAATATTTATGCTAATATACGTACTGAACTCTATAGCTATTTCTTAGGAAAAAGAAGCTGGAGATACGCTCTATTTATGATAGTTTTCACTCTAGGAAGCTTTATGCTGACTAATAGAATATTCTACCTATATGTTTTATTCTTTTCTATTTTAGCTATTATGCTTATTTCCTTAATTCTAGCTGAAACAACAGCTCGTGCGGTTAGAAAGCATATTTCAATACGTATTCAGGATTTTAAAAATAAACTGGATGCTTTAAAAAGAAAAGAAAATATTATATAAAGAGAGTTCACTCTGAACTCTCTTTATATTTTGTATTAAATAAATCATCTTCATCAAAATCATTCTTAATTTCTTTAAGCTTTGGTAATTCTTCAAGACTGGTCAGCTGAAAAGCATTCATAAATTCATCTGTAACTCCATAAAGGATAGGTCTGCCGGGTGTTTCTTCACGTCCTACCTCTTTAATCAATG
This sequence comes from Eggerthia catenaformis OT 569 = DSM 20559, assembly GCF_000340375.1. Classification (GTDB taxonomy): domain Bacteria; phylum Bacillota_I; class Bacilli_A; order Erysipelotrichales; family Coprobacillaceae; genus Eggerthia; species Eggerthia catenaformis. Next base: position 462,512 of record NZ_KB446646.1, on the reverse strand, counting down.
CTTTAGCCAGCAATTTTCTAATCATTGCTTCACAGCCAACTCCTCTTATTTCTTCAACAGATATTCTACTGATAGGTTGGTAATAAGCAATAATCGCAAGTGTTTCTAAAGCTGATTTAGATATTCTTGAAGAACTCTTTGCCATCATCTTGGCATAATACTGATCATGTGAAGCTAATGTTGTCATCCGATAAATACCGCCGAAACAAGTAATATCAAATCCTTTTATTTCTTTTTGTGAATAATAATTCATTAATTCATCCAGCAATTCTACTGCTTCTTTTTTAGAAATGTCCAGAGTATTCATAATATCTTTAATACTCATACCTTCATCACCTGAAAGGAAAATCATCCCTTCAATGACAGATAAATAATTCATATGATCCATGTTTATTTTCCTTTCAGATAAATATCTTCAAAATTATTTTCCTGTGATATTTCAATTTTATCATTCTTGACCAAAACAAGAATACTTAAAAAAGTCACTATCGCAAAATATTTATCTCCACCTTCAAATAATTCAATAAAATTAATACGTTCATTCTTATGGTTATCAAAAAAATCTTCTATTTGAGATGTTCTTTCATCAATTGTAATCTCTACTCTTGCCAATCTTGATTCCAATGGCTGTAGTAAAATTTGTCTTTGTAAGACTTTCTGCATAGCTCCAATCAGATTATATATTTCTAAATGATCAGGAAGATTATTATCTTCTTCAATAAAGTTCTCCAGAGATGCAGGAATGCGAGAATGCATGGATTGTCTGTTTTCATATGCTTGATTAAAATTCTCTAAGACTTCATTAATCTGATTTTTTTCTAATAATCGTTTGATCATCTTCTGTCTTTCCTGCTCATAATCATCTTCTTCATCTATTTCATTCTTTGGCAGCAGAAGCTTGCTTTTCATTTCAATCAGCCATGCCGCCATCACTAAATACTCAGAGACTGTTTCTAATAAAGACGGCTCCATTGTTTCAATATAAGCCAGATACTGATCACAGATGATAGAAACATCTAAGTCCATTAAGTCCATGTGATGTTCTTTGATTAAATGAAGCAATAAATCTAAAGGTCCTGTAAAATTTTCCGTTGTTACCTGATAATCCATAACCCACCTCCTTTCCATAATAACAAAAAAAGTCTTAGATTTTAAGACTTTTTATTACTTTTAATAAAGCATAACCTACTATTATATCAATAGGCAGAATAAAACATGCTTTAAATAATCGTATTGAAAGTGAAACCATAAAAGGAATAGAATACATAATATCAAGCCATAATGGCGTTAAAATAAATGTAATAAGAGATTCTATTGTAATAACTATCATCATCCAATCATAAAGAAGCTGATGATCTTTTTCATTCATAGTTTTATTCTGACGATAGAGAAGATATTCAAAAACAGCACACATTATCCCTATAAATACTATCATTGCTATTTTAAAAGCTGATGAAAAAGAATACTGTACTTTAGATATATTCAGACTATCAGTCTGACTCACAAATAACAGTCCTCCCAGAGATAATAATATAATGATAAGACTCATTATACGATATAATACTTTTCCATTGATATTCTTAAAATATAAATGAATCCATCTAGGCAATGTTGCTGCTAATACTAAAGATAATGTAAAACCAAAAAAAGGAAATCCTGTCGGTACAATAATCAAACCAATCAGATCAGTGACTATACCTATCATATATCCATATCCTAATGGAAGGAGATATCCTGACAACATAATAGGAATCAATTCTATACTGATCCTAAGACTCTCCATCCCAAATAAAGGAACCATAATAGCTAATCTTTTTGCGATTAATGTAATAACCACAAACATTGCTGAAATCATCAAGAGCCTTGTATCCTTATAAATAGGCTCCTTCTTAAAGCATAAATAACCATATAGTCCCAAAATACCTAGTAATACAATTTGTATCATTTTCTTATACTGCTTCAAATGTTCCTGCTTCATCCTCATTTCTAGTCCACAGGCGTTAATTCCGGTTCCCCGTACATTCGAACTCCTTTCAAATATAACATTGTACATAGATTATAAAAAAAAGTAAATGCATAATGCATTTACTGAACAATATTTCTCTCTTCCCCTTTAAAAAAAGCTTCAATATTTAAATATACCTCTTTAACAAGACGTTCTCTGGCACTTTTTGAACCCCAGCCAATATGAGGAACCATAATCAGCTGATCTTTATTATTCACCATAAATAATGGTGAATCAGACGGTAATGGCTCTTTTTCAAAGACATCCAATCCCGCTCCGGCAATCTCATGATTATTTAAAGCATCTGAAAGAGCCTGTTCATCTACAATTGGACCTCTCGCCACATTAATCAGATAAGCACTATCTTTCATCTGATGAAAAGCTGATTTATTAAACATATGATAAGTCTTATCATTTAAAGGAGCATGAATAGATATAATATCACTTGTTTCTAACAATGTTTTAAAATCCACATAAGGATAGCTTTCATTATTATGTGGACCATGGACAGAATAATATTGAACATGTGCTCCAAAACTTTGTGCAATAGAAGCCGTTTTTCTTCCTATTGCTCCTAAGCCAACAATTCCCCAAACAAGTTCAGAAAGTTCTTTGATTGGATATTCAAAAAAACTAAATGAATCAGATAAAGAATAGCTTCCCTGTTTTACATACTGATCATATTGATGTATATGTTCTATTAATTCTAAAGCTAAAGCAAATGTTTCCTGTACTACTGAATCAGTAGAATAGCCTGAAACATTAGCAACTTTAATACCTTTTGCTTTTGCATATTCAATATCAATATTATTATAGCCTGTCGCAAGTAGACAGATTAAACGAAGATCGGGAAGCTGATCAATGATCTCTGAAGTCATATGATTCTTATTGGTAACTATAACTTCTGCACCTAATGAATGCTTAATAATTTCATTTTCTGCTGTCTGATTATAATATGTAATATCTCCTAAAGCCTCAAAAAATGAAAAATCAATATCCTTTCCTACACTATCTCTTTGTAAAACCACTATCTTATGCTTTTTTCCTGAAAGAATATTTAAAAAGTCCCGGTAAGTGATACCTTTAAATAGATTTCCTAAATAATAAGATTTCCGGTCATAATTAAAATGACAATCATCATTCAATAAAGCTGTTACGACCTGCTCATTGATATCAAATATCAAACATTGTCTTACCAAGGCAATACCAAGCAGATGTGTTATTAAAGACTTAGATTCTTCTGCTCTTTCTTTGATGTCACTCACAAAGTCCGGATTCTGAGAAATACAATAGCCTACCAGCTGTGATAATGTCTTAAATCGAAGTATATTATTCATTACTAATGGTGTATTAAGAAAGGCCAACACACACTGATATAAATCCATACCAACAGATTTATGATAAGCCTTAGTAAAGTTTAATAAACTATCTATTAAGAAATCCTCTTGGTTTTTATTCATTTGTATATTCATTATTTTTCCTCCATCAGATATGTTTCAATACGCAGCTTTTTAGATTCTTTTTTATCTTTATAAAAAATAAAACATGAAACAAACTGTTTTTTTATATAATCATACTTTAACAAATTATAAGATAGATAACGTGATTCGCTTTCCTTCAGTGTTCCTGTTGCACTGCCGGCAGAAATAACATAACTGTTATGCTTATTTAAGAGAAACGGAACATGCTTATGACCATGAAACACATAATGAATATGATGTTTCTCTAACCAATCAATAAATTTCTGAGAATCTATTAATGATTTTGATGAATCCATCAATTTTCCAATAATAAACTTCTCATTCCATTTTCTCTTAATAAAATCAGCTTTTGTAACAGGATAGACATGATGATGAAGAAGAGCCGCTATAGTATATTCTTCTAAATGTTCTACATCTGATAACTCATATTCTATCTCCGCCAACTGTCTTTCCCCAATTCGCCCTCTCGCAAAATTACCCGACATATTAGAATCTATCTTTAATAAGATGATTTTATCATCCTCTAAAATCTTAATCTTCTCACCTAAAAGATAGGCTATAGCCTTTGTCTTTTCTCTTGTAGACATAGATAAGCCTGCAGTAATCATATCATGATTTCCTAAAATAAAGGTTACATCAGCATGATAGTGTTTCTTAACAGTATGCATAAAATCATTAGCCATATACATATTCTTTTCATTAGGCGTATTCATTAAATCACCGGTGATAAAAACTTTAAGCTGATGATCAGTCTTAATTAATGAAGTCAGTATATTCAATGATTCATAAAGACATTCTAAGGCTTTATATTTTCTAGAATTAAAATGGGTATCACTTAAATGAATATAATAAGAATATCCTGTTTCTTTGTATTCAAACAAGCATGGATCATCTAACAAATCAGAAAGAGCTGAAATATCATTTTCATCATTCATTTTAAAAAATCTTTGTTTATCCTTAGTGAAAATTAAAGCACCGGGATATTCATCAGCATGAAATATGCCAAAAAGAAATGGCTGTGACGGATCAGTTAAAGACAGATAATGTTCATCTAAAGCATTCTCTATATAATGAAAAACAACATTCTCTTTTTCAATAGAAAAAGTAGGGAAATCATCATTTCCTTTAAAAAATACAACATGGATCATATGTTCATACTGATGCTTAATCTTTAGTAACTCCTCAGTTAGATTTATATGCAAAAGCTGTTCAATCTTACTTGCAGATTTTGCACTTTTAGCAAGATTAAACATTGCCTCATTAATTTTCATAATAGCATCTATATAAATATTATGATTAATAAGCCAATTCTTAAATCCATCAAATTGTACATAATCCACCTGAAAGCTGCGATCAATACTAGGCTCATCAGAATATATATAATTGTAAAAATATAATAAATAATCTAACTCATTCACATGACTCACCTCAACTCATTCTATCATTTTTCAGACAAACAAAAAAGAGCGAGACGCTCTTTCTTAAAATTTTAAATTTCTAGGTGTCCTTGGGAACGGCTCAACATCTCTGATATTTTCGATACCTGTCAAATACATTAAGAATCTATCAAAGCCTAATCCAAAGCCTGCATGTTTACAACCGCCAAAACGGCGTAAATCCATATACCATTGTAATGTTTCTTTTGACATCCCTTTTTCAGTCATCATCTGATTAAGGACATCATAGCGTTCTTCTCTTTGAGAACCGCCAACAAGCTCTCCTATACCGGGAACAAGCAGATCACAAGCTGCAACAGTCTTCTGATCATCATTAAGCCTCATATAGAAAGCTTTAATTTCTTTTGGATAATCAGTTAAGAAAACAGGTCCCTTAACAACTTCCTCACAGATATATCTTTCATGTTCACTGTTTAAATCCATTCCCCAGTAAACCTTATTCTCAAACTTATAACCATTTTCAATAGCCTTATTTAGATGATTAATAGCTTCTGTATAAGTCATTCGTACAAAGTGAGAATTTCTTACTTTAGTAATACGATTAATACAATCATGATCTATTCTTTCAGCAAAGAACTTCATTTCTTCAGGAGCATTTTCTAAAACATAATCAATGCAGAACTTAACCATATCTTCAATTAAATCCATATCATCTTCCAGATCAGCAAAAGCAATCTCCGGTTCAATCATCCAGAATTCTGAAGCATGTCTTGTAGTATTAGAATTTTCTGCTCTAAAAGCCGGACCAAACGTATAAACATCTCTAAATGCCATTGCAAAAGCTTCTACATGAAGCTGTCCTGTTACAGTCAAAAAAGCTTCTTTACCAAAGAAATCTTCTTCAAACTTTGTATTATCAATAGTTGTTGCTCTAAACATTTCTCCTGCTCCTTCACCATCATTACCGGTAATGATTGGCGTATGAACATAAACAAATCCCTGTGACTGAAAGAATTCATGAATAGCCATTGATAAAATAGAACGAATTCTAAAAATCGCAAAGAAAGTATTTCCTCTAACTCTTAAATGAGGAATATCTCTTAAATACTCAAAAGAATGTCTTTTCTTCTGTAATGGGTAATCTTCATCACATACTCCTTCTATTTCTATATGTGTTGCTTCAATCTCAAAAGGTTGTTTAGCTTCCGGTGTTAGTTTTAGTTTTCCTAAAACATGAACACTGCTACCTGTAGAAATATGAGCAGTCTCCTTAAAATTGTCTAAATTATCTTCATTATATACAACCTGGCAGTTTCTAAAATATGTCCCATCATTTAAAGCAATAAAGCCGATTTTCCCACTTGGACGATTTGTGCGGACCCATCCTTCCAGCTCTACATATTCTAAGCTGTCAGTTTCCTGATTCTCTCCGCCAAGACACATTTCATATAATTCTCTAACTGTCATGAATTCAAACATATCATTACTCCTTCTCTTTAGCTTTCATTTTTATTTCCAGTTCCTGAATAGCTACTACAACATCAACTGATTGTACTTCAATATCTTCAGGCACCACAAAATGACTATGTGTAAAATCTACAATGCCTTTAACACCTAATTTAATCAGACGATCAACTGTATTCTGAACATTTTCACTAATAGCCAATATTGCAATTTTACATCCCTTTGGAAAAGTCTTTTCCAGATCATTAATATTCTGTATTTCTACACCAAATCTGCTGCCTACAATATTTTCATCCAAATCATAGGCACGAACAATCTTACCAACAGTATATTTCCATTTATTATACTTTAAAATAGCACTTCCCAGATTTCCTACACCAATCAAAATGATTGATTCATCCAATCCCAGACCTAACACCTGAGATAATGCTTTAATAATATTATGTGTATCATATCCATATCCTCTTTTACCAAGCATTTCTTTTTGAGGAAGAAAACTAAAATCACGGCGGATTGTTGTATCCTTAATACGCGTTATTTCAGCAAGTTCACTTGATAAGAAACTTTCCTTTCCTGAATGACCTAGTTCCCTTAATGCTTTTAGATAAATTGGGAAACGAGACATAGTAGCACGAGATACTTTACGTTTTTCTGACATTATTCAACACTCTCCTTTTCTAAATCAAAGTCAGGTTTAACTGATAAATCTAATGATTCAAATTTTTTATATTTATACATAACATTAGCAGCAGAAACAATCATAGCTGCATTATCTGTACAGTATTTCATTGGCGGAAAAATAACCGGTATATCCTGATTACTCATCTTCTCCCTTAATCCCTTATTAGCACTGACTCCTCCGGCTACAATAACCATCTTAACCTGAAAATCAGATGCTGCTTTCATAGTTTTCTCAGCAATTGTATCCATAGCGACATCCTGAAAAGAAGAAGCCAAATCATCAAAGCAAATCGTTTCTCCTCTCTGTGAAGCATTATGAAGCAAATTAATCACTGCACTCTTTAAGCCGGAGAAAGAAAAGTTATAACTGCCATCATCAAGAGGTTTAGGTAAAGAATAAACACTCTTTCCTACATGAGCCATTCTATCAACAACCGGTCCGCCCGGATAAGGAAGGTTCATAACACGTCCAACCTTATCATAAGCTTCACCAATCGCATCATCAAAAGTCTGTCCAATAACTTTAAAATTAAATTCACTCTTCATATAAACAAGTTCTGTATGACCACCGCTCACTACTAAAGCTAATGCCGGATAATCAATGGTATCTTCAATAAGATTTGCATAAATATGTCCTGCAATATGATGAACACCAATCAAAGGAATATTTAAAGCTAAAGCAAGTGTCTTAGCCTCCTGCATTCCTACATGAAGACTGCCTACCAAACCTGGACCTTTAGTAACTGCAACAGCGTCCAGTTCTTCCAGTTGAATCTTTGAAACATTCAGTGCTTCTCTTAAAACCGTACTGACACATTCCACATGCTTTCTGGAGGCAATTTCAGGAACAACACCGCCATATTGTTTATGTATATCAATCTGTGAAGCCACTACATTGGCAATCAGCTGATTATTCTTCATGATTGCAACACTCATCTCATCACAGCTTGATTCAATTGCTAAAATCGTACTCATATTCATCCTTCCTTAATCATTAAATAAGCGTCTTCATGGTTATCGGCATAATAATTCTTTCTTACTGCTTTCTTTTGAAAGCCATATTTCTCATAAAGATGTATAGCCTTATCATTAGAGACACGTACCTCTAAAGTACATGTCTGAATATCATTTTTATTCATCATTTCTAAAACAAAATCCAAAAGATACTTACCATAACCTTTTCCCTGTTCACTAAAACAAACACCAATTGTTGTAATTGTCATAGTATCATAAGTGATCCATAATCCTAAGTAACCAATAATTTGCTGATCTTCTAAAACATAATAAGATCCAAAAGGATTATTAAGCTCAAAACAATAATCCTGATAACTCCAGGGTGAACTAAAAAGACTATTTTCCAATTCCAAAATCTTTTCAAGATCACTAACTTGCATCTTTCTTATAAGCATGTTTTCTTTGCTTCTACCTCTTTAATATAAACAGGTGTTAATAAATCAGGATGCTCTACCGGTTTTTTAGAAAGAGAAAGCTGATAGATTGAATCAACCAAATCACATTTTGTTGCCTCAAATCCTAAAACCTGTGTTTCCCCAGTAACCGGAAGATTCCTTTCTTTAATAAAAGCTCTTGCTTCATCAATTGTCATTAAAGTCTCTTCCATCAAAGGTTTCCCTTTATCATATAATCCAACGAAGACTTTATGACTTCTTGCATCAATTACACTAATCATATGGTTCAATCCCGCATAAGCATTTAAGCTTGAAACACATTTAATCCGGCAGCCATTAATCACATGCATGACTTTTGCAATAGTCATTGCGACACGAACCCCCGTATAACTTCCCGGTCCTTGAGTAATAATCATTTCATCAGCATCCTTTAAAGATAAATGATGATTCTCAAGAAGTTGTTGCAAACGCGGAATTGTATACTCAGACTGCTTTTTACTGCCTGCTTCAAGTAAAGAATCTATCATCTGATGATCCTTATAAATACCTATCCCTAAATATTGATTTGATGTATCTAATACAATGCTTAACATATTTCCAGCTCCTCTAACAGCTTATCATATTTTCTTCCCTTTGATACAAATTGTAATTCTCGACTGTTATCATCTTTCTTTTCAATACTAATCTCTAATCGTTCAGCAGGCAAAATTTCTTCAATAAACTCTGCCCATTCAATCACGCATACACCCTCATCATCAAAGATCTCTTCAAACCCCAGATCATCATCGGTTCCTTCCAATCGATAGGCATCAAAATGATATAAAGGTAATCTTCCTTCATAAACCTTTAAAATAGTAAAAGTAGGAGAGTTAATAATCTTCTTAACCCCTAATCCCTGTCCGATTCCTTTCGTCATTGTCGTCTTACCCGCTCCCAGATTACCATTGAGAGTAATAACCGTATGAGCTTCTAATACTTCTCCTAATCTCTTTCCAAAAACAATCAGTTCTTCTTCTGTCTTTATATTCATACATTCTCACCCAGCATCTTCTGATACTCAGAATACCATCGTAAAGCAAAATCTTTATGAAAAGGTCCTTTCATTGTTTTTGTCATCTCTATCAATATATCAAGCTGTTGATGAAATATTTTATCAAGTTCATCACTATAATGATATAACCGGCGATGAGCTTTATACTCAGCTTCATCTAATATTTTATAATGATGATCCGGATAAACCTTTAAATCCAAATCATAATCAATATATTTAATAGCCTCTCCATCATATAATGTTGGAGATGCGATATTACAATAATAATATATTCCTGTTTTTCTAATCATACAAATTACATTATACCATTTATCCTTAGGAAAATAACAGATAGCCGGCTCTCTTGTCATCCACTTTCTACCATTGCTTTCAGTCACTAAAGTATGATTATTAATTACAATAAAATGCTTATCTGTTTCTTCTAGAACCATACAGTTTTCCCAGCAGCGGTGAATAGTTCCATCATGCTTATAACAATGAATCACAATTTCTTTCCTTGTATTCTTTTCATTCATCATTTAAAAAATACCTCTTTCACATGCATTATACACGTTTTCTACTTATAATAAAATGAACAATTTTGTTTTCTTTAACTAAATATCCTTATATAATACTTTTTAAGGAGAAGAATACTAATGATAAAAGGTGTAATATTTGATGTTGATGGAACTTTAATTGATTCGATGGGTATCTGGAGTCAGGTAGATGCAATGTACTTAGAAAAGCACGGTTTTCAGGCTACAGAAGAACTATCACGTCAATTTTCTACAATGACTATGGAATCCTCACTGCAATACATGAAAGATACCTTTCATATAAAGGATTCTATTGAAATAATGCTTCATGATATCTTATCACTCGTCAGAGATTTTTATCTGCATAAAGTCTCATTAAAGTCGGGGATGAAAGAATTAATTTTAACGTTTCATAAAAATCATATTCCTATGATGATATGTACCAGTAATGAAAAAAGTCTTATCTATGAAACAATGGAAAGATTTGGATTAGCTGATTACTTCATGTATATTCTTACCAGTGATGAAGTAGGATCAGGAAAAGATAATCCTGAAATCTACTATAAAGCCTGTCAATATATGAATAGTAAACCTGAGAATACTTATGTTTTTGAAGATGCAATCCATGCTGCATCATGTGCTTATAAAAATCATTTTCAGCTAATAGGAGTCTATGATGACTATAGTCAGATGTACGAAAAAAAAATAAAAGAAATGTCTGTACATTTTATTAAAGAAGAAAAAGATATCTATCCTATTTTAGAAAGTTTTAATAAATATTAAGACTTTTATTAATGAATTGTCAAATCAAGAGTAACATCCGGATTAAGAAACCAAAAAAGTACATCTTAAGATGTACTTTGGAGGATCTGAAAGCAGCAATCATACTTTCAGAGGATTCATAATGATTGCTTTTATGATTATCCATCAAAAAGTCTTGAGATAATGAATTGATTAATCTCATTTCTTGGTGTAAGAACCTGATAAAACTGTTTACGAGTATCAAGTCTCTGAATGTCAATCATTCTCATATCTGACAGCTGCATTCTACTTTTTAATTCCTTGTGAGAATCAGTAATAATAATATCTTTTTCAAATCGGGGGTTATAGTCCCTGGATTCTTTCTTAATCGATGTACACGGAATAATAAGAACTTTAGTTCCTAAATCTCTGACTACATAACACCAGTGCCCATCCATCAGTTCTTTAGGGAAACCCCTTCCGATATTGAAATAAGCCATAGAATGTTCTTCTGGTCTGTTCTTTACCTGATAAACTGCATGATCGCAATCTCCATCCTTCACAATATGACAATAGAAATATTCAAGCTGACCGGTCTGAAAGACTAAAGACTTTTTATACTTCTCAACATCAAAGTTACCGCTCTCTTCAAGATGTTTAAGCTGTAGCTTAAAGTAGTCTAATTCATCTTCCTCAATCATTTTATTTCCTCCTAATATTCTATACTCAAAAATTTTTTTAATTTCTCATATTTTTATTATTATTTTCAAATTATAAAAAGTATGTGATTTTCATTGCATTTCACAGTATTCTTTTTATAATAAAAAAAGCTTTCAAGTGATAATATTTTTTAAGCGCCAGAACTCAATGAGTTGACGAGGACCAGATTTATCGAAATATTCGGCGGATGATCTGGAGGCATAGTACTGTCTAAAAAGATAGGTAAAAAAGATAAGTGATTGTCTAACAGATTCTATCAGGTACTCTCTTGAAAGCAAGGAGGACAAATATATGTGTGGAATTACAGCTTATGTAGGTAAAGGACAGGCTTTACCATTTTTGATGCAGGGTCTTTCACGGTTAGAATATCGTGGCTATGATTCTGCCGGGGTGACTATCTTAAATAATCACCATCTTCAGACTGTCAAATGTAAAGGCAGACTGGCTCAATTAGAACAGGAAGTTAAAAAATATGATATGACCGGTCATGTAGGCATTGGTCATACCAGATGGGCAACTCATGGAGTTCCTTCAAATCTCAATTCACATCCTCATACAAATCCCTCTAATACACTAAGTATTGTACATAATGGGATTATTGAGAACTATCGTGAACTAAAAGAGATTCTTAAAAAGAAGGGATATCAGTTTCAAAGTGAAACAGATACAGAAGTGGCAGTAATGTGTCTTGATTACTTTAATCAAGGGGATTTATTAGAAGCAGTATTTAAAACTTTAAACTGCATTGATGGAAGCTATGCTTTAAGCATCTTATCTACTGATCAGCCGGATCAGATTATTGTTGCTAAAAAAGATAGTCCTCTCGTTATTGGAAAAACAGCAGATGGATATGTTGCCGCCAGTGATATTCCTGCTCTTTTAGCCTATACAAAGGATGTTTATTTTTTAGAAGATAATAATATTGCGATCCTAAAAAATGATCATGTGACATTCTATAATCGTCATAAAGAAGAAATTCATCCTTCTCTAGTAACAATTCCTTATGACTTAGAAGCTGCCCAGAAAGATGGCTATGATACTTATATGCTTAAGGAAATTTATGAACAGCCACATGTTATTAATGAAACACTGAGAGGACGTATCTTTGATAATCAGATTATTCTAAAAGAATTAGATGATCTTGATTTTACTCAGTTTAATAAAATCTATTTTGTTGCCTGCGGCACAGCTTATCATGCCTGCCTCTGTGGTGCTAATATTCTGGAAAGAGCAACTAAATTACCTGTTTTAACACAGGTGGCCAGTGAATTCCGTTACAGTGATCCAATCATTGATGAACATACCCTATGTATCTTTGTTTCTCAGTCCGGCGAAACTGCTGATACACTGGCAGCCCTTAGACTTGCAAAAGAGAAAAAATCAGTCACTCTTGCGGTTGCTAATGTATTAGGATCAACTATTTCCCGTGATGCACACTATACTCTTTATACCGCAGCCGGTCCGGAAATTGCTGTAGCATCTACTAAAGCTTATACGACTCAGCTTGTTTTATTAACCTTATTTGCATTATATGTATCTCAAAGATTGAATCTAAAAGTTGATATTGATGTTATGAATCAGCTTAGTAAGCTCAGTGAACTGGTAGAGAAAATTCTTAAAGATGATAAAATTTTTGCTTCATATGCTCAATTATTAAAACATCAGCATGACTGTTATTTTATTGGCAGAAGCCTTGATTATGCCTCTGTATTGGAAGGTGCCTTAAAGTTAAAAGAAGTATCTTATGTTCATGCTGATGCTTATATTGCCGGTGAATTAAAACATGGTCCTATTGCTCTTATTGAAGAAGGAAGTGTTGTTATTGCAGCAGCAACACAACCTCATGTTGCCGGTAAAACAATTTCTAATATTCAAGAAACAATAGCCCGCGGAGCAGATGTTATCTTATTTACAACATCTTCTCAAAAAACTGATCAGATTAAGAACGTTTATAACCTTCCTGAAATCAATCCGTTATTAATGAGTGTATTAGTAGCTATACCATTACAGCTGATTGCTTATCATACAGCTGTCTTAAAAGGCTGTGATGTAGATAAGCCTAGAAATCTGGCTAAGTCAGTAACTGTTGAATAAACAGGTTTCATAGAAAGAAAGAATTTAATAAAACTTCACTTTGATATTTAAACTTGTTATAATAGGCAATGAGAGGTGATTATTATGGATAAAAAATTAAAAGATCTAACAGCTTATGAGCAGCAGTTTAATGAAGATCTTTCTTCTTTTACTGAATTTCAAGCTTCAGACTATATTAAAGAATTAAAAAATCAGGGACAGACTGATAAAGCTATAGAAGTAGGACGAACATTATTAGAACAGAAACCCGAATTAAATGACTATGTTAATTATTTTGGATATGCTCTTTATAATCGTTATATTAATATTTCTTTAGAAAAGATATCTGAAAATGAAAATTTATTCTATACTATCTTAAAAGAAATTAAAGAGAACTGTCGTCAGGAACGCTATTCTCCCTTAGAAGCTTCAGTTAATAAAGCTATTAAATATGAAATGTCAAAGAGTCCTGTTGATTATAGTAAATTAAATGAACTCCTTGATATGCTTGATGGTCCTACTTTAGATGATCAGCCTTTTATCAATAAAGATGGCAAGGAGTTTGAAAGCAAGAAAGAAAAATGGTATCGTCAGAAGGTTAGAGCTCTCTATGAAACAGAGAATTACTCATTATGTCTAGAAACTGCTAATATTGCTATCGCTTCTCAGTTTAAATGGCATTATAATAATAAATCATGGATTCAATACTATCGTGCATCAAGCTTAGTAAAACTTGGTCGCTATGAAGAAGCTGAAAATACTTTTATTGCCTTAAAAGATCATTTTCGAGCAGCTGATTTCTCAGACATCTTATTTCAACTTTATATGAATACAGGCAAGGAAAATGAAGCTTATACAAGCCTTCTCTATGAATTTTTCTTGAATGGCTTTGATATTAAGCTGATGCCTATTTATTTAAAAATTCAATCAATGTGCAAGGAAAAAGAAGCTTCTAAGCAACTATCTTTAATAAATGCACTCCTTGCTAAAATGAAAAATGAAGAGAGTGAAGACTATAAAGATCTTGATGCTTCTCATGTCTTTGATAAATTATATGATTCTTTGATGAATCACCTTGAATTATTTATTAAGCGTCATGAAGGCAAAGTTGTCTATTACAATGAAGACAAAGGATTTGGTACCTTAATTGATCATGACCAGCGTATTTTCTTTAGACAAGCAGATTATATTTATGATGAAGAAGTCTTAAAATATGATAATGTCAGCTATAGTCTTATTAAATCTTATGATCGTAAAAAAGATGAGTCTACATATAAGGCAATTCTCTTAAGAACTATCTATTAACCACAGATTTCTGTGGTTTTTTAAGTTTTTGCTATAGAATTTAAAAATCTTCTTATTTTTACAGCAAACTAATAATTTAAAGATATTCTATAATGGTAAAGAAAGTAATATTTATTACAAAGCAAAGTTAAAACTTAATCCTGAAATTCATATTAGTTTTGATTATTCTAATGCATTTAAAGAAACTTCAATGGAAGAATTAACCAAAAAAGTCTAACTTTTGGAGGTCACCTCAAATAGCTTAATTAATATCTCTATTTGTATATTAATTTTAAGTTTTTTACACACTACAAAGCCAAGATACTTTTTAGTATCTCTATTTTCTATTTTTTATGTGTTTTTTTATTTTTTTTAGTCTTTTTATAAAAGTATTGACAAATTACTATTATTTCTTTATGATATCATCATATTCATAAAAACATTGAAGTGACATAGTAAGAATGATGCGACACAAGAGATATCATGGGCGGTGTAAATGATACGTAAGTTATTCTGAATTCACCACGGAGTTGGTTAGCTTAAAGGTTATCCCGAGTTATGATCGTTAAATCATAAGGTTGTAAACCTAGCGAGACTATCTATGTGAATAGATGGTAAACTAGAGGTGGTAACGCGTGGATTCGCCCTCTTTTGGCGGATCTTTTTTGTTTTTATAAAGGGATGGAGGGTTATATATGAAAAAAGTCTTAGGTGCAGTTCTTGCCTGCGGGTTATTATTAAGCGGTTGTTCTTCTTCAAATACGGGGAAGAAAAACAAAAGTGAAGTAAAAATAGGTATTATTCAATTTGTTCAGCATGATGCCTTAGATGCTTCTTACAAAGGATTTAAAGAAGAGGTTGAAAAAGCCGGTTATAAGATTGATGATAAGAATGTTAAAAATGCCAGCGGTGAAACAAGCAACTGTGAAACGATTGCTTCTCAGTTAGTTAATGATAGAAGTGACTTAATTTATGCGATTGCGACACCTGCTGCTCAAGCTGTTGCTAATAAAACAAAAGATATTCCTATTGTGGTCAGTGCTGTAACTGATCCGGCAACTTCTAAGCTTGTAAAGTCTAATAGTAAGCCTGATACTAATGTTACCGGAGCTAGTGACTTAACTCCTGTTAAAGAACAAATGGAACTATTGAAGAAGTTAATGCCTAAAGCAAAGAATGTAGGTATCTTATATAACGGTTCTGAATCAAATTCTGAATTTCAGGCGAAAATCGCAATCAAGGAGGCTAAAGCATTAGGTTTTACAACAGTGAGCAAGACTGTTTCTGATTCTAATGATGTACAGGCAGTTACTGACTCATTTGCCGGTAAAGTGGATGCTGTCTATATTCCTACTGATAATTTATTAGCAGCAAATATGCCAACTGTTATTCAGTCTACTAATGCCAGTAAGATTCCGGTTATTGTCGGTGAAAAAAATATGGTAACTCATGGCGGTTTAGCTACTTATGGTATTGATTATAATGCCTTAGGGCATTTAGCAGGCAAGCAGGCTGTTTCCATCTTAGAAGGTAAAGAAAAGCCTCAGACAATGCCTATTAAATATTTAAAAGCATCAGACTGTGAATTATCCATTAACAAAAAGCAGGCTGAAAGATTTGGTATCAGTATTCCTGAAGATTTAAAGAAACAGGTTAAATATATTTAAGAGGAGGCTTTTGAATGGCTTTATTATCTGCATTTGAAGGTGCCTTAGCACAAGGTATCTTATGGAGCATTATGGCTCTTGGAGTCTATATAACTTTCAGAATATTAGATATTGCTGATCTGACTGTTGACGGTTCATTTGCAACAGGAGGAGCAATCTGTGCAGTTTTAATTATTTCCGGTGTGCATCCTCTAATAGCGGTATGTGCAGGAACACTTGCCGGATGTATTGCCGGTTTTATAACCGGATTGTTAATCACGAAATGTCATATTCCGGCTATTTTATCCGGAATATTAACTCAAATAGGACTCTATTCAATTAACTTAAGAATCATGGGTGATAAATCTAATATCCCTCTTCTTTCAGCAAAGAGTATCTTTGACTGGATTAGAAATCTGGGATTAAGAGATTCTTATGCTATTATCTTTGTCGGCTTAATCTTTGTGATTATTATTATTGCCGGTTTATACTGGTTCTTTGGCACAGAAATTGGCAGTGCCATTCGTGCTACCGGTAATAATGAACAAATGGTTAGAGCTGTCGGTGTTAATACCAATACCACAAAATTGATTGGTGTTACTTTATCCAATGGTCTTATTGCTATGAGCGGTGCCTTAGTCGCACAGTCACAAGGAAGCTCTGATGTTAAAATGGGTATTGGTGCCATTGTAATTGCTTTAGCTTCTATTGTGATTGGAGAAGTCATCTTTTCTAAGATTACTAAAGGATATTTTCTATTAAGACTTGTTTCGATTGTGATTGGCTCTATTATTTATCGTGTTGTAATTGCATTTGTCTTACAAATGGGATTATCTACAAATGATTTAAAACTATTAACTGCAATCATTGTCGGTATTGCACTAACTATTCCTGTAGTCCTCAGTCATCGTCATCAAATGGCTAATTATAAGAAATTAACACAAGAGGTGGATGCTAAAAATGCTTCAAATTAAAAATGTTTCTAAAACGTTCAATACAGGAACGATTAATGAGAAAAAAGCTTTAAAAAATATTACTTTAACATTGAATGACGGAGACTTTGTTACTATTATAGGAGGTAATGGTGCCGGTAAAAGTACTTTAATGAATATGGTTGCCGGATTATATCCTATAGACTGTGGACATATTATTCTGGATGATTTAGATATTTCATTATATCCTGAATATAAGAGAGCACAGTTCATTGGTCATGTCTTTCAGGATCCTATGATGGGGACTGCTGCTGATATGAATATTCAGGAAAATCTGGCTATGGCTTTTAGACGGGGAAAATCTTTAGGACTTAAATGGAGTATTACAAAACAGGAAACTAAAGATTCTTATCAGCATCTTAAAAAGCTGGGCTTGGGCTTAGAAGATCGTATGACCAATAAAGTAGGATTATTATCAGGTGGTCAAAGACAAGCTTTAACACTTCTTATGGCTACACTCACAAAACCTAAAATACTTTTATTAGATGAACATACAGCGGCTCTTGATCCTGCTACAAGTGCTAAAGTATTAACCCTCACTAATGAACTCGTTAATGAAATGCATCTAACAACGATGATGGTTACACATAATATGCAGGATGCGATTGATGTTGGAAATCGTTTGATTATGATGTATGATGGCCAAATTATTTATGATGTCAGCGGTGAAGAAAAAAAATCATTAAAAGTTAATGATTTATTAAAGAAGTTTGAAGAAGCAAGCGGCAGTGAATTTGTAAATGATCGAATGCTTTTAGGGTAGTAAAACTACCCTTTTTTTATTGGTATTGCACTTGTTATGATAATTTACCCTATAAAAAAAAGAGCTTTCGCTCTTTATGAATGATATTTAATATTTAAAATCTTCACATCATAAGGCTGTGCAACCCCAACAGTTACAATTTCATTAACCTTATGGTCCATCATTGCTTTTGCTAATGGAGATTCATTAGAAATTTTTCCATTTAACGGATCTGTTTCAAAAGTACCAACAATTGTATAAGTATCTTCTGTATTATCCTCTAAATCAAGAACCGTTACAGTAGCCCCGGCTTTAATAACAGTCACATCACGATCACTGTCATCAATAATCTTAGCATTCAGAAGCATACTATCAATTTCTTTAATCCTTGCTTCTAAATGGGCCTGTTTATCTCTAGCAGCATCATAGTCAGCATTTTCTGATAAGTCACCCTGACTTCTTGCCAGCTGAATTTCTTCAATGACCTGTGGTCTTTCAACATTGACTAAATGTTCTTTTTCTTCTTTTAATTTTTCAATACCCTCTTTTGTTAAAAGTACAGTGTTATCCATATTATTCACCTCGTGTTCTACACTATAGCATAATTCTTATATAATGTCTATGATTCATCAATGATAGATTTTATCTTTGTAATTAAGAGATCTATCGCAACCATATTTTCTCCTCCATTAGGAATAATAACATGAGCATATTTTTTAGAAGGTTCAATAAATTGTTCATGCATAGGTCTGACAGTAGATAAATACTGATTACATACAGAATCTAAAGAACGTCCTCTTTCTTCAATATCACGTCTTAATCGTCTAATAAAGCGAATATCACTGGCAGTATCAACATAAACTAATATATTACACTGATCTCTAACTTTCTCTTCAGCTAATACAAATATTCCTTCTAAAATAATAACATCTCTATTAGAAATCTCTTCTGTTCTATCTGAACGGGTATGCAAAGTATAATCATAAACAGGTTTTTTAATAGTTTCTCTGTTCTTTAATTTTTTAAGATGTTTAACTAGTAAATCTGTATCAAAAGCAAAAGGATGATCATAATTTGTCTTTATTCTTTCACTCATCGGAAGATGACTCTGATCATTATAATAATCATCCTGTTTTACAATATAAACTTTATGATTACCTTTAAAAGCATCATATACTGATCTGGCAATAGTCGTCTTTCCCGAAGCACTCCCACCGGCAATCCCAATAATAATAGCCTGCTTATTCATCTCTAACCTTCCTTCCCATATCATCTTTATAGACTTCTTTATTTAAAGGAATATAAAGTATTTCCATTGGATGATTAGCTGTTTCTACTTCTATATTCTCTTCATTTATGATTTTTTCTATAGTAAATAAATAATTATTATGAGATGGTGAGAATATCTCAATTCTATCTCCTTTTTTAAAATAATTCCTCTGCTCTACTTTCATAATCTGCTGATCTTTATCATAATCCAAGATTCTCATAACAAATTCCTGTGTAGGATGTTCATCTCTTAAATTAAACAATTGAGCATTATTTTGGGGATCACCATTATAAAAGCCTGTACAAAAGGCACGATTAGCTGCCTTTTCTAATTCCTGCAAATATCCCTCATAAGAAAAACTATCCGGATTCTCACAATAAGCATCAATCAACTTACGATAAGATGAGACAACTGTCGCAATATAATGAAGAGATTTCATCCGTCCTTCTATTTTAAAAGAATCAATTCCCAATTCAATCAATTCACCAATATGATTTACTAAGCACATATCTTTAGAACTCATTGAGAAAGGTGTATCTGATTCCAAAGTCTTTAATATACCGGAATCATAAATATCATAACTCCAGCGACAACTTTGTGAACAGCCTCCTCTATTTGCATCTCTTCGAGAAAAATAATTAGAAAGCATACATCTGCCTGAATAATGAATACACATAGCACCATGAATAAAATATTCAAGATCTATATCAGGACATTTCTCTCTAATGATCTTGAGATCTTCAAACTCAGTCTCTCGCCCAAAAACTACACGATCCATACCCATATCCTGATAAAATAAGATCGCTTCACTGTTTAGCGTTGACATTTGGGTAGAAACATGAACTTCTAAATGAAGTTGAAGTTTCTTTGCAAGTATCATAATATAAGGATCAGCTACAATGATAGCTTTAACTCCTATTTCATCCAAGGCTTTTAAATACTCTTCCAAGCCTTCTAAATTATCATTATGAAGAATAATATTACATGTTACATGAATATCTGCTCCATGAGCTTTCGCAAAGCGTACCCCCTCTTTAATATCTTCTAATGAAAAATTAGAAGCGGCACTTCTTAAAGAAAACTCTTTACCTCCTACAAAAACAGCATCAGCACCATAAAGAATAGCTACCTTTAATTTCTCCAGATTACCTGCGGGAGCTAATAATTCCGGTTTCTTAAGAATTACGCGATGACCATTAATGATTTGCGAATTCATGAATTATCCCTCCTCTTAACATCTTCAATATGATAAAGTGTCTTATCTTTTAAGAAACCTCTATCTAAAGGATAAGAAACATTTTTTAATAAAGGCATATACTCTTTAACATCATGATTATATTTTCCGGTTTCTAAAGCATGAATACATTCCTGATACATATGCGAAACTTCAATCATTTCTAATGGATCCATAAACAATGTTTCAATATATAAATAATCAAATACATTTATTATATTAAATAAATCTAAAGTATAGAGTTTATTTTCTGTATAAATACAGGTTCCTCTATTATCTTCATAAATATGACAGCGGTAATCCTGTCCTCTCGGATTAATAATCAAATGATCAGATAGTTCTTTATCTGTTTCCTGAATATAGTTTCTAATAAGCTTTCTTTTACTTGCAGCCATATACATTACACCATGACCTTGTATCATTAAAGGAAGTGATGTATTCCTTTTAATATATAACTGTTCTTCTAAGGGAATTTCCTTAGATACAAAAGCACTGCTGATTCCCAGCTTTTTTAATGTTTCTAAAGTTAGAGGATTTGTATTTAAGGTATGAGGAGCATACATCATATTAAAAGAATATTTCTTTTTGATAACATAGCGTAAAACAGCCATATCCTGAAACAGAAGTCCTGATACTCCGATCTTGGCAAGATCATCAATATGATTAAATAATTCCTCTAATTCCTTTTCATCATAAAGACCATTCACCAATACATATAATGTATTGACTTGATTATTTATTTCTTTTAATTCAGCTATTGAATAATGTTCCAAAGTAAATGTTCCATAATCACCTGCTGTAATATAAACTTCTATCCCCATAACTATAAAATCATAAAGATAGTCTTTATTGGTCAGATGTAATGCTAATCTCATTTTCTATCCTTTCTGGTAATTAGGCAAAGACCGTCACCTAATTCTATATAATGAGCCTGATATTCATCATGATTAAAAATCCAATCTTTAAATTTCTTAATCTTTCTTACTAAAGCTCTTGTATTTCTATTTTTAATATGCTCAATATCAAAAATCATACCATGAAAATCTAAGTTATCGGCAAGTACAAATCCATCTTCTTTTAAAAGATCAATATATTTTTCAAAAAATTTACGATACTGTGCTTTTGCCCCATCAATAAATAAACAGTCATAAGGAGCAAATTTTAATAATCTTTTATCATATTCTAATGCATCAGCATGGATTAAATGAATACGATCAGTAAGATGATACTTATGAATATTATCTAATGCCTGCTGATACCTGAGATCATCTCTTTCGATGCTTTCTACCAATAAGCCTTTGGTATTTAAAGCCATCATCATACCGGAGTATCCTATTGCACTGCCTATTTCTAAAACACTATGAGCTTGATGTTTATTTAATTCATTAATCAGATAAGTAATGCCTTCTTTTTGCATAATAGGTATATCATGTCTTAAAGCATAATCCTCTAATTTATCTAAAGTTATCATATTAATACCACTTGTATTTCTCAACAGCCTCTAAATGCTGTTTATAAGTCTTGGAATAAATAACCTGACCATCTTTTTTAGCAAAGAAATAATAATTATCATGCTTTGCATAATGAATTGTCCTATCAAGTGTTTTAATCTGTACACTTGATACAGGTCCTACCGGCAATCCTTTATAAAGATATGTATTATAAGGAGATTTTGTCTGAAGCATTTTATGAGTAACCTTTACTCCTGTTCTTTGCAATGCATAATTAACAGTAATATCACTTTCCAGTCTCATTCCTTTATTTAATCTATTCATAAAAACACCGGCTATCTTAGAAATATCTTCATCATAGAGAGATTCTTTTTCAACTATTGATGCTAGTGTCAAATATTGATGAACTGACATGCCTGTCATCTTATTTTTATAAGGTGTAATTTTCTTATTTGTCATATCTAATAATTTACGTGTGACTAAATCTAATGTAGGTTTCTTATCATTAATAAAGTAAGTATCAGGATATAAATATCCCTCTAAAGGATATAAAAGACTCTTATTACTTAATGTTTTCATATCCAAAAACCAATAATCTTTAGCAAGTGTCTTTAGATAATTCTGATCATTCCATGTTTTTAATATTGTTTTTTCATTCATATTTAATAATTTAGCTACTTTTTTAGCAATCGCAGGAATAGTTAATCCCTCCTGAATAATCAACTTAGAATTCATAATATAACTGCTTTTATCATTACCCATTTCTTTAAACATATCTTTTAAAGACATAGATGTATTAAAAGCATAAGTATTCGCTTTGATCTTAGGATTGGTAAGTCTTAAATATAATGAACCCATCATTATATTTTTAACAAGACCTTTCTTATACATAATATTTAAAAGATTTTTAGGAGTTTCACCCTGTTCTACTTCAACAATCACTTGTTTAGAACTATGATGTCCCTGATTAACAGTTTCATTATAAAAATAGTAACCTCCTGTCATACCGCTAATAATAAGCAATAATAAGATAATCACAATTATTTTCTTTTTCATAATAGCACCTCTTCAAGTATTATATTCTAAAATAATAATAACACAAGCTTATCAGAATAAAAGACGGAATTTCCGTCTTATCTTGTCACTCTTAAATTTTCTGTTCCTTTAGCCACACAGACAGGTCCATGTAAAGGCAGCCTTGAATGTGTTTCAAAAAGAATTCCTCTTTTTTCATTAGAGCGAAGCTCAAAACTTTCAATTGTACCAGTTATTTTACTAGTTACCACAAACCATCTGTCTCTAAAAATCATCAAATTATTTGGTCCTTCATCTGTTTCTATACAATCAATACGCTTAATTGTACCATCATCTAATATAGAAAATAAGACAAGTGTATCATCACCCTTATTAATAATCGCAAGATGTGATCCATCATCCAAAAGAACCATATCAGTCGGAATATTATTACCATCACATTCCTCTAATAAATAAGATAATGTACTTTGAATCTTTGTAAACTGACCTGAATCATACTGATAAACATCAATATGACTATTGATTTCATTCATAATATAAGCATATTGACCACTGTTGCTAAAGAGAATCTTTCTAGGTCCGCTTCCTGCTTCCGTATTAAATGAATGTTCCTGATCCTGCTTTAAATAGCCTCTTTCATCAATATCATAAACAAGAACCTGATCTCCTCCCATATCAAGAACAATAACTTTATGATCAGGTGCTAAGACAATATCAGTAGGATGTGATTCAGTCTGTTTGATAGGATCAATACTATGACCATTCAGTTTAATTGCTTCAGAAACTCTGACAAGCTTACTGTAGCGAATAGGCATAGTTACAATTTCTCCATTATAATAATCAATCGCATAGCCATGTAATCTATCAGGAGCAATAAGAGTCTTAATATAAGTACGTCCTTCATAAGAAACACGAGCTGCTAAGCCTAACTGGAGATCCATACAGGAATATTGCCAGACTCCGCCATCAGTTGCTCGTCCTGAGCCATTACGATAGCCTAAATACATCCAGCGTCCCGATTTACTCATTGATAGAGGATTAGCAAGTGACTTAACAAATGACTTCTTAATAATCTCTCCGGTTGCACTATCAAGATAGAAAGAATAGACCCCGCGGTCAATATCCGTACCATCACAACCCACAAAAAATATATCGACATTTTTCGTTCTTGAAAATAAACCCATACCTGATCTCCTTAGGATAAATACTTTATTAATGTGAATTCTTTATTTCATTACACTGTTCACAATCACAATCCTCACCATCACAGACACAGTGAGAACATCCATTTTCATGTGAATTTCTAAATCTTTGGAATGCTTTTTCCACCTCGGACCATTGATCTTTAGTGATTTTATTTAATTTATAATTCTGATCCACCTCTGAAGCAAAAACATTCTGATAATCTGTATAAACAATATAAGTATGTTCCTGATTCTGATATTCAAAAATAACATCATATTCTTTCTTTTGATGATCATCATTATAAAGTGTTATTTTATTCATTTATTCTTATCAAGATAGCCCTGAAGTATTTCTACCGCTGCCATTTTATCTACAACCTGCTTTCTTTTTTTACGAGAAACATCCCCCATCAGTAAAGCCTGTGTTGCAATAACAGTCGTCATGCGTTCATCTTCTAAAATAACTTCTACATCCATCATTTCCTCTAATCTCTTCTTGAAATCAATAGATATCTGAGCTCTTTCTCCTAAATCACCATTCATATGCTTCGGGAGTCCTAAAACAATTGTATGCACTTGATATTTTTCCACTAAAGACTGAATATGAAAGGCACACTTCTTATATGCATTCTCGCTAAAGCGATAAGTTTCTACTCCATGTGCCAACATACCCAATTCATCACTAACCGCAACACCACAAGTACGGCTACCTAAATCCAGCCCTAATACTCTCTGCATTATTTAGACTCCAGGTATGATTTAACCAGTTCTTCGATGATTTCATCACGGTCAACCTGCTGAATGATTGAACGTGCACCTTTATGGGAAGAAATATAAGCAGGATCATTTGAAATTAAATATCCTGCAATCTGATGAACCGGATTATAGCCGCGCTCATTCAGTGCCTGAGCAACAGTATTTAAATTACTATGAATGACTTCACGTCTTATATCTTCTGAATTAAATACTCTTGTCTGTGTAAAATCCTTTGCCATAATACATCACCTCATTTTAAAAGCATTCTTTAATTCATTCTATACTATTCTTTCAAAAAATGAAAGAATTTTACATTTTTGATTTGATTTTTCTAACTGCTTCATCAATTTTATCCAAAGACTGACATCCACCCTGAGCCATATCCGGTTTCCCGCCGCCTCTTCCATCTAAGATTTCATTCATTTCCTTAATCAAATCACCGGCTTTTAATTCAAACCCTTTTGTACATCCTATAAAATATGAATTCTTTCCTTCAAAGCTGCTGCTCACGACTACTACACCATTTTTTAATGAATCACGATAATCAACAACTAAAGCCTTAGCTGCCTTCACATCTTTTGTAACATGCACATATAAGAACTGTCTGCCGTTAATTTCTTCAATCTCATCAACTTTTTCTTTTGCTTCTAAAGCATTCAATTTAGCACTTAACTGATTTGCTTTTTTATGAGAATCATTTAAATCATTAAGAAGCAGTTCCAACTTCTCTAATAAATCATTCTTATTCTTTATTTTAAGCATTTGACCGGCTTTTAATAATACCTGTTCTTCATGTTTTAAACTCCGATAAGCAACCTGATTAGTAACAGCTTCAATTCTTCTGATTCCTGAACCCACCGATGTTTCTACATCAATTTTAAATAATCCTATTTGACTCGTATTATTCACATGACATCCGCCGCATAATTCAGATGAAAAATCTCCTATTGAAACAACTCTTACAACATCACCGTACTTCTCATCAAATAAAGCAGTAGCTCCATCTTTAACAGCTTCTTCTTTATCTTTATATTCAACTGTTAGATGAGTCCCTGCAAAAATCTGCTGATTAACTAATTCTTCTACTTCCTGAATCTGTTCATCTGTTAATTTAGAAGGATGAGTAAAATCAAAACGTAAACGCTTATCATCAATATAGCTTCCTGCCTGAGCAACATGTTCACCTAAAACTTTCTTTAATGCAGCATCTAATAAGTGTGTTGCTGTATGATTATTTTCAATCAGCATTCGTCTTTTTAAATCAACTAAAACCATTACTTCATCCCCTAAGTGAAGTATACCTTTTTCAATTTCTACAAAATGAAGATGCTGACCATTTGGAGCAGCAGTCGTATTTGTTACTTTTAATCTTGCTTCACCATTTTCCAGATATCCGGTATCTCCACACTGTCCGCCCATTTCTGCATAAAATACAGTATGATCTAAAATAACTTCTCCAGTATGTATTAATTTATCTGTTTTTACACCATTTTCAAATAATCCAATAATCTTAGCTTTAATAGGAGCAGGATTATAATCAAAAGAAGATTCTAATGTAAAGTCCATTAAATCAGCCTTCTGTGAAGCAAATGACTCCTGTTCTCCTCTGGCATTTCTGGCTCTTGTCTGCTGTGCTTTCATCTCCTGATCAAAGCCTTCTTTATCCACTGTAAATCCTTTTTCATCAGCAATTTCAATTGTTAGTTCTAACGGAAAACCATATGTATCATAAAGCATAAAAGCTGTCTTTCCATCAATAATCTTATCTGATGTATTATTCATAAAATTCTGAATACGCTTTTCTCCTTGATTCAATGTTTTCTGGAAAGCCTCTTCTTCTTTTTTTACAGCTGCTTTTACAAGATCCTTCTTGGCAGGCAGATAATCATAAAATTCTTTCATATTCTCAACCACAATATCTACCAGCTGGTATAAGAAAGCATGATCAATACCTAATTTCTTACCATAACGAACAGCTCTTCTTAAAATACGTCTTAAGACATATCCTCTGCCGGCTTTATCAAACATTGCTCCATCACTTAAAGCAAAAGTAACTGTACGAATATGATCAGCAATAACACGATAAGCCATCGGCTCATCTTTATATGCACTATTAGATAATCTTTCTGTGGCTTCTATAATTGGAAGAAACAAATCTGTATCAAAGTTTGTTTCTCCTCCCTGAATAATTGAAACAAGTCTTTCTAAGCCCATTCCTGTATCAATATTCTTATGAGGAAGCTCCTTATAATCTTTACGATCTATTGATGGATTACAGTCATATTGTGAAAATACAACATTCCATACCTCTACATATCGGTCATTTTCCATATCATCATGAAACAATTTAATACCGATATGATCAGGATCATATTCTTCTCCACGATCATAAAAAATCTCACTATCCGGACCTCCCGGACCTTCACCAATTTCCCAGAAGTTATCATCTGTTTTCCAGATATGGTCTTCAGCTACACCACATTCTTTAGTCCAGATGTCATAAGCATCATTATCATCTGTATAAACAGTAATATATAACTTCTCTTTATCAAAACCAATCCATTCCTCACTAGTTAAAAATTCCCAGGCGAAATGAATCGCTTCTCTTTTAAAATAATCACCAATAGAAAAGTTTCCCAACATTTCAAAAAAAGTATGATGACGAGCTGTCTTTCCGACATTCTCAATATCATTTGTACGAATAGATTTCTGAGCATTCGCAATCCTGTTGGAAGCAGGCTTTTCAGTTCCATCAAAGTATTTTTTTAATGCGGCAACACCGGCATTAATCCATAATAATGTTGGATCATTATAAGGAATTAAAGAAGCTCCCGGTTCTATCATATGTCCTTTAGATTTAAAATAATCAAGAAACATCTGTCTTGTCTGATTTCCTGTTAAATATTTCATCATTTCCTCCTAATAAAAAAGCCATTCCTATAAGGAACGACTAATCGTGGTACCATCCTTGTTCACAGTAATTCTACTGCCTCTTATCCTTTTAACGCAAGGAATACGTTGATGTTTACATCACTCTCAAAAGCAGCCCATCTCTTCTCTTTGAAGACTTTCACCATCCGTCTTTTCTCTAAGCAAAGATCCTAAGATTTTTTCTTTCTCATCGATTTCCATTTTATTATAACGAACACTTAACCTTTTGTCTATTCAAAATCTTCTATTTTCAGCATAGGATAATTAAATCTTTCTTTCAGAGATGTATGCCTTTTAGCAGCCTGTTTTTTTAAGCTTGCTTTTAAAACATCCTGACTGCCTAGTAAATATAATTCTTTCTTAGCACGGGTCATTCCTGTATAAAGAAGATTCTTTCTATTCATAATAGAAAAATCACTTAAAACAGGCATAATCACAACAGGAAACTCACTGCCCTGAGATTTATGAATAGTCATTGCATAAGCCGGTGTAAGAGATGAGAAGTCAGACTGAACATATTCGACATAATTCCCATCATCAAATTCTACGATAAGAGTCTCGGAAAGATCACCCTTCTCTTTAGGCATAATCTCTATTAAAGTTCCAATATCACCATTATAGATATTATCGTCCGGTCTGTTTTTTAATTGCAGCAGCTTATCGCCTTCACGAAACAGACGGCTGCCTATCTTTAATTCCTGTTTAGAAAGCTTTTTAGGATTCATCAGATTCTGTAATATTTCATTCATACTATCCACACCGGCAATACCTTGATACATTGGTGAAAGAACCTGAATATCTTTAGGCTGATAGCCTCTTTCCAAACAATCTAAAACAATCGATACAGTATGTTTTAATACTTCATAAGATAAACAATTGATAAAATGAATAGCCGGATAAAATTCAAAAATTCTTTCATCATATCGATCATTTCTAATATCATGAGCTAATTCTACAATTCCTGAATCTTCTTTTTGACGATAAATTGTATTAAGTCTGACTGTTTCTATTTGTCCTGTTTCAAGAAGATCATTAAGAACCTGTCCCGGTGAAACAGAAGGAAGCTGCTTATCATCACCAATAATTAATAGCTTACTAAGATGAGTTCCTGCTTCAAGAAGTCTGGCAAACAATAAACTGTCTACCATAGAAAATTCATCAACAATCATTAATCTTGTATCCAAAGGGTTCTTTTTATTAACTGCAAAAGTATTCTTATGCAGATCCCATTTCAGCAGCCTATGAATAGTTGATGTTTCCAGATGTGTCAGTTCTTCCAACCGTTTTGCTGCTCGACCGGTAGGTGCACACAAATCAATCATATGATCCGGAAAAAATGAACGATAAACTCTCATGATTCCTCTCACTATGGTGGTTTTACCTGTCCCGGGACCGCCGGTTAAAATCATGACTGAAGATTTTAAAAAACTATGAATTGCCTGTCTTTGTATCCGGTCATACCGGATACCTAAATACTCCTGTACTTCATCAATTCTTTTATCTATTAACGATTTGTCAGAGATTATTTCCGGTCTATTCATTAATATTCTAAGATCAGAGGCAATTGTTAGTTCCGAATGATAAAGATCATAAGTATAATAATTATCATTCTCATAAACAATCTTCTCTTCTTCTATCAGTTCACTAAGATAATTCTCAAAGTCTTCTAATGCAATAGGTACTAATCTTCCAGTCTGCTTATAAAGATTCTCTTTGCTTGTATAAATACTGCCGCTTTGAAAACAAACTGTCATTAATGAATAACTGATAGCCGCTTTTAAACGATAAGGATGGTTTTTTTCAAAGCCAAGCTTAAAAGCAAGACTATCAGCACTCTTGAATCCTATGCCTTCTATATCTTCAATAAGCATATAAGGATTAGTTTGTAGAATAGAAAGTGTTTTCTCCTTATAGACTGACTGTATCATTTCCAAATAACGAGAAGATATACCATGTCCCATAAAAAGATTCAATAGTTCCTGATCATAATCCTGTGATTTTAAAACCTGACTAATTGTCTGAATTTTTTTCTCTGTTATACCTTCTACCATATTTAAGCACGAAGGATCTTCTTTAATCATCGAAAGACATTCTTCTCCTAAATAATCTACTATTTTCTTTGCCTGTTTTTCACCTATTCCTTTAAACAATGAAGATGATAGATATCGTATAATTTCTCTTGAATCATTAGCCAGCAAAACTTCATATCCTGAGAGCTTAAACTGTTTGCCATAACGAGGATGAAAAACATATTCTCCTTCTATCAAATACCTTTCATCCATACTGACATAACTCATATTACCTGTAATAGTAATAGGTTTACTTTCCTGAACTGTTTCAAACTGGGCTACAATAAATTTTGTTTCTTCACTATAAAAACGAATTCTTATGATTGTACCGGTATAAGACTGCATTATAAATAATCAATCTCCTTGCCTTCTTTATAAACTTTATCAATAGTTCCGCCACCAAGACATTCTTCTCCCAGATAGAAAACAGCAGCCTGCCCGGGTGTTACTGACTTAATAGGATGCTTAAAGGTCACATAGAGAGTATGCTGATTAATAAAATGCAGAGAAACTTCATTATCTTGCTGGCGATATCTAAATTTAGCGGTACAGTTTAAATCTTCTTTAGGGAAATTATCAGAAATCCAGTTCACAGCAGTAATAAGAGCTCCTTCTGATAAAAGCCACTTATTCTGATCACCGCTCGCAATATAAAGAATATTCTGATCATATTCTTTTCCTGCGACAAACCATGGACCCCCCTTGCCGCCGATATTCAATCCTTTTCTTTGACCAATGGTATAATACATAATTCCCTGATGTTCAGCAATTACTTTTCCGGTTTCAATATCAATCATTTTCCCCGGCTTAGCAGGTATATAATTCTTTAAAAATTCTCTAAAATCCCTTTCACCAATAAAACAGATACCTGTAGAATCTCGCTTATCTGCAACAGACAACTTTAATTGAGCAGCTATTTCTCTTACTTCTTTCTTTGTCAGATGACCGATTGGAAATAATGTATTTCTTAATTGCTGCTGATTAAGCTGACATAAGAAATAGGTCTGATCCTTATTATCATCAATTCCCCTTAGCATCACCGAGCGATCACCATGATGTTCTATTCTGGCATAATGACCTGTTGCGATCCAATCCGCATGAATACTTTTAGCATAATTCAAAAATGCTTTAAATTTAATATGCTTATTACAGAGAATATCCGGATTAGGTGTTCTTCCCTGTTTATATTCATCTAAGAAATAAGTAAAGACTTCATCCCAGTATTCTTTGATAAAGTCTACTCTCCTGATTTCTAATCCTAAATGCTGTGCTGTCTTAACAGCATCATTATAATCTTCTTCCTGTGGACAGACATCATTATTATTGTTAGGATTTCCTAATACATCATTATTAAGTGAAGAATCCCAGTTTCTCATAAAAACACAGATCACTTCATATCCTTGTTTTTTTAATAAATAAGCAGCAACTGCACTATCAACACCGCCGCTTAGTCCTAATACTACTCGTTCCATATATGTGCCTCCATCCGATTTAATATATCACCTTTTTAATGAATAGAAAAGTCAAATAAAGAAAAAGAACACAAACGTGTTCTTAATAAGCTCTAGCATAATAAATAATATATTTTGCCGGTTTATTATCCGCAGGATCAATAGCTCCTTCAGGAGGATATTCATCTTCAGCAATACAGCGTGATGTCGCTTGAAAAGCCTCTTTAATCTTTAATTCAGAGGCTAATTCACCGGACCAGTATGTTTTAACATAACCGCCTTTTTCATCAAGAACTTTCCCTATTTCATCAAATGATGTAACCATCGTTATATGACTATCTAAGAAATCTTTTGCTTTGCGGTACATTTCTTCATGTATTGTATCTATTAATGAAGATACATAATCTCCCAAAGTCTCATCAATCGAAACAGTACGCTTTGTTCCATCATTTCTTTTAGCTATAATACAATGTCCCTGTTCAATATCACGTGGTCCTAATTCAATACGTATAGGAATACCTCTCATCTCAGCATCCGCAAATTTATACCCCGGTGTCTTATCAGAATCATCTACTTTTACTCTTATACCTGCTTCTTCAAGCTGTTTCTTAAGAGCATAAGCTTTCTCCAAAACACCTTCTTTTTGTGACTGAATAAGTACAATAACAGCTTGTATTGGTGCTACCCGAGGTGGCAAGACAAGTCCATTATCATCTCCATGAACCATAATAATCGCTCCTAGAAGTCTTGTGGAAACACCCCATGATGTCTGATAAACATATTTCTGCTTATTATCTTTATCCAAGAACTGCATATTAAATGCCTCAGCAAATCCTTGTCCAAAATAATGAGATGTCCCGGATTGTAAAGCTTTTCCATCATGCATTAATGCTTCAACTGTATAAGTTTCTTCTGCTCCCGCAAATTTCTCTTTATCAGTTTTACGTCCTGTCAGCATTGGAATAGCCAATAAATCCTTAGCAGTCTGATTATAGATATCTCTCATCAATAATGTCTCTTCTTTAGCCTCTTTTTCATCAGCATGAATAGTATGACCTTCCTGCCACAAGAATTCAGAACCTCTTAAAAATGGACGTGTTGTTTTTTCCCAGCGTACTACAGAACACCACTGATTATATTTTTTAGGCAGATCTCTATAACTATTCACGATCTTTGCATAAAGTTCACAGAATAATGTTTCTGATGTTGGTCTGATAACTAATGGATCTTCTAATTCATTCATTCCTCCCTTAGTGACAACTGCACACTCAGGAGCGAAACCTTCTACATGATCTTTTTCTTTTTCTAATAATGATTCAGGAATCAGCATTGGCATATAAACATTTTCATGTCCTGTCTCTTTAAACTTCTTATCCATATAATGCTGAATGTTTTCCCACATTGCATAACTATAGGGAAGATAGATAATAAATCCTTTTACACTCGAGTAATCCATCAATTCTGCTTTTTTACATATATCTGTATACCATTGAGCAAAATCTTCATCTCTTGAAGTAATTGCATTATTCTTAAAATTCTTTGCCATACCCTTCTCCTTTATTACCGTCTCATTATACCAAATATCAAAGAAAGTAAAAGTATTATTTCAGATATCTGAAAGAAGCATATTTCCTTAATTCATCAAAATATTGATCCATAGACTTTCTTAAGGAAGTCCATAACTGATTATCTCTTTCTCTTCCACAGACTCCTATTTCCTTAAACTGATTCATAATTTCTTTCATTCTTTCTGTTCGATCATGGTTATAATCATGATCATATGAAGCATCCTTATTGATTCGATCAGCCTCTTCAATTAATTCCTTCTTAGCTTTATAGTTATTATCCCAGTCTTTATGCTTTTCCTGATAAAAAGCCTGTTTCTTATGATAGAAAACATTCTGATGCGTGTTAAATTGCTGCCAGAGCTTCTGATCATCTCGCCCGGCATATCCGGCCTCTTTCCATAAAGCCATTAATCGTCTCAATATATTTTGTGCTTCCTGTAAATCTTCCAGATTACATGCCTCAACAGCTTCTTCAATAAGTTTTTCTTTCTTTGCTTTTGCTTCATTCCATAACGGTTCAATATTCTTTTTAAAATATTCTTTCTTTAAAGCAAAAAACTCATCACATTCTTTTTTAAATTTCTGATAAAGATTATAATCATCTTTTCCGGTATATCCAAGTTCTTTCCACTGTTTTTGTAAAGATAATACTTTTTTTGTATCCGCATCATAGTTATCACTATTCAAAAAACTATGTGCTTTTTCAATCAGTTCCTGTTTCTTTTGAGTACCCAATTTGTTTTCTTCATGAAGCTGATCATAAAAACTCTGAATAGTATTCTGAAAAGACTTCCATAACTGATCTTCTAAAGAAATATGAAAATGTTTAATACTTTTCCACTCATTCATCAATCCTTTATAGTAATCAATCTTTTCTTTTCCGCTCTTATTTGTTTCTTTAGCTTTACGAATACACTCTTCTCTTTGCTTTAAACTTTTAATAAAATCTTTCTCAATATCTATTTTTACTTTGCTTCCTTCATACTTAGCCAGTTTCCAGTAAACAACATAATAATGACTCCGATCTTTGTATGCTGTCCAAATTCCTTCAGTGCCATTAGCACTTACTTGTCGATTTAATTCATCCCTTGCACCATATTTGACAGTAACCTTATCTAAATAATCATTATATTCATTTGTTTCTACAGTACTATAAGGATCCTTAAAATCAGGGATCTGTTTTACTTTATTCATTTCTTCTCTCCTACACTCTAACAGTCAGAAGACTGCCATTATTTCCTTTCTTTACTTCAATATAGGCATCTATCCTATCTTTTATTTCACCAACATGTGAAATAATACCAATAACCTTGTTATCAGATTTTAAATCTGCCAGAACTTCTATTGCCTGATTCAATGATTCATCATCCAGTGTACCAAATCCTTCATCAATAAACAATGCATTTAATTCAATACCGCCGGCATAGCTCTGAATCATTGAAGATAACCCTAATGCCAACGCTAAAGCAGCTTTAAATGATTCACCGCCGGAAAGACTCTTGATATCTCTGGAAAGTCCCGTCTGATAATCAATCACATTTAAGTCAAGTCCTTGCCCTGAATTTCCTTTTGCCTCCAAACGTCTCATAAACTGATATCGTGATTGTGTCAGTCTTCTCAGTTCTACATTTGCATAATCCAAAATACAATCAAAATAACTAGTCAATACATAACGCTCAAAAGAAA
The DNA here is from genome assembly GCF_000340375.1 of Eggerthia catenaformis OT 569 = DSM 20559. Classification (GTDB taxonomy): domain Bacteria; phylum Bacillota_I; class Bacilli_A; order Erysipelotrichales; family Coprobacillaceae; genus Eggerthia; species Eggerthia catenaformis. The sequence goes on along the minus strand of NZ_KB446646.1, from coordinate 427,676 downwards.
GTTTAGCACTGTTTCTGCCGCTAGTCATCTCATAAAGAGTATGATAATGTCCATATTCCTTTAAAAGATTCTCACTCTTTTGATAAAGCTTCTTTATATCAGAATAAAGCTTCTTCTTTCTTTGCATATCCATCATCATCTCTTTAAAGTCATCTTCTTCTATCTCTATCTTATTTTTTAAATCGTCAAATGCTTTCTGATAAAAAACTTGATCTTCTCTTATTTTACCCTCTAACTGATGATTAAGCGATTTTAAATTTTCATTAAGATTATAATACTGATTTTCATAATTTCGGACATTCTTTTCATAATCATCATATTCTTCTAAAAGATTCTTATAATACTGATAATCATCGGAAGAATGAAAATCATTCTTCATCCCTGTTATCAATATATTCTCTTTCTCCGTCTTTAATAGAACTGTCTTTTGTATTTGTATTTCCTGCTCTTTTATCTGTGTCTGAAGTTCTGTCTTCTGACTGATAAAGAAAGTGTCCATTTTTACAAAACTATCTATCTTCTTTTCCAATCTCTCTTTCTTAGCTTTTATTAATAAAATAGTTTCTTTATCAAAATCTTTAAGTTCGGGATATTGTCTGATAATTTCAAGATTAATACTCTCAAGACCATTCTTATCTATGAGTATGTTCTGAATCTTTTTTTCTAAAAAAGAAAGCTCTTCATTAAGATAATCTAAATCATTCTGACTCTCCTTGACAGATTCTTTTAATTTATCCAGATATTCTATCCGATTAGATATCTCCAGATAATCCTGACGATCTGTTTTTTCTTGCTGACTGATATCATTCAACAAATAAATAAAAAGCTCTTTATTAAGATCCTGAGTAATACCTAATGACTCAGATAATGTTTTTATTACAGATTCTTTCTGTTTAATCTCTTCTTGTGCTTTTAAGACATTATCTCTTGCTAAATCAAAAGCGTCTTTCTCTTTATCAGCTGCTTTTTCTAATCTATTAAGATCATTAATATCAATCTTTTTTCCTTCTAAAACGGCGAGATCGGGATGATGGATACTGCCACATACCGGACATTGTTCTCCTTCTTTTAAAGATGCTGCCAAATGTCCGGTAAGCTGACTCATATAATGATCATAAGTCTCTTTATATAATTCAAAACATCTATTATAGATTGCTCTCTGTTTATCAAATTCATGAATTTTATCATAGTGATTTTCTCTTAATATATAAAGAGTTTCATAATCATCAGAAAGATAATGAAGCTGTATCTTACGCTCATTAACTTTTTTCATTTTTGTTTCCAGCTGATTCTTTTTAACTGCCAAATCTGTATATTCAGTAATACTCAACTGATCTCTACTTAAATGACGTGACAGTTTTTCTCTTCTTGCCTGTTTTTCTTGTTGCTTTTTTATCAGCTCCTGATAGGTGCTCTTAAGCTCATTAATCTTCTGATCATTTAATAAATAGTCATGCTGATATGAAATAAGATCTTCCTGTCTTTTTATCATTTCATTAAGAAACTGGAGTTCTTTTTGATACTCCGGAAGTTTTTCTTTTTCTTTAATAAAGCTCTCTTCTTTATTAAACAGCTTTCTTTGCCGGTCTTTATTGTTTTTAAGAAGTTCCTCTAATTCTTTAATTTGTCTATCTAAAGTATGAATTGTTTCTTCCTGATAAGAAAGTTCCTTAGCTTTTTTCATTAATTCTATCGAATGAATCTGTTCTTTATATGTCTTTTTACACTTTAACAATTCTTCTAATGACTGCTGATAAAAATCATACTGTCTAAAAAGCTCATTAATCTTTAAAACCTGATTAAGTTTATCAGAAGCTTTTTGAAGCTTTTCCTTAGATTCTTTTAAAAGAATTTGATACTTCTCTATCTCATTATTCTTGAAGGAAAGCTCCTCTTTCATCAAAGATAATGACTGTTCATTAAAGATATCATCATTTCCTGTATATTGACTATAAAGAGTATTTAATCTATCAGACAGTAAAGTATATTGTTTATCTAAAAGACTGTTTTTTTCTTTAAGCAGTTTTTCTACTTCTACAAGTTTTTCAGTATGAAAGATATTTCTGAATATCTTAACCCGATCATCTGAGGAGGCAGTCAAAAGCTTAGAAAATTCTCCCTGAGCAATCATCACAATTTGTCTAAATTGTCTGACATCTACCTGTAATAATTCTTTCATTCTTTCATTAACTTTAATAACTCCTGATATTGTCTTATCTGAAGATAGAATATAATCATTATCAGTTGCAGTTTTTCCTGTCTTTGAATACTTATGTTCCCGATGAACAGTATAAATTTTAGAATTAAGCATAAATGTGAGTTCTACAATTGTAGGAATATTATAGGATGCATAATGACTTCTAAATATATCATGACTTCTGAATGTTCCTGATGTTTCTTTATATAATGCAAAGCATATCGCATCAAAAATTGTTGTTTTACCTGATCCTGTATCTCCACATATCAGATACAATCCTCTTTTATTTAATTCTTCAAAATCAATAACCGTTTTATTTAAATAAGCAGAAAATGCCTGTATTGTTAGTTTAAGCGGCTTCATTATTGATTCCTCCCAAAACATCTCTCATAATCTTTTCTTTCTCTTCATCTAAAGGTTGTCCTGATACATTCTGATAGAAATCTTTATATAAATCTATTGTTTGTAAAGATTTCATTTTATCTATACTCCTATCAACAATTGCTTTTTCATTTATTAATGAAGGATAAGTCAGTTTTAATAAATAAGGATAAAGCATTTTTAAATGTTCTATCGCATGAGGAATAATTTCATGATCCAAGAGTTCTATAGAAAGATAATCATCCTTTTTCTTAATAAAATCTAAATTCATAAATTCCTTATAATATCCTTGATATACCTGTACATCTCTTGATGGGCAGAGTGGTATATTTTCAATAAGATGAGACTCTGTATCGTAAATAATAAAGCCTTTTGTACTATTTGCTTCAGAGAATGAATATTTATATAATGATCCGCTATATCTTATCTTTTCATTAAGAACATACTGCGGTGTATGAAGATGTCCTAAAGCAACATAATCAAAGGATTCAAACAAGTGAGGATCAATAATCTCACTTCCTCCTATACCTATAGATACCTCTGATTCGCTTATCCGGCTGGTATGACCTACAAAATGATGAGTAATTAAAATATTTGTATATGCAGAATCAATATCCTGCTTATTCATATAATAAGCTATAGCTTCCTGATAAGAACTGACCGGCGATGTTTCATCAAGCATCTTAAAATCAATCGGCTTACTATAAGGAAGCATATAAAACCTGACATTCTCCTGCTGAATAAAAGGTATTTTATGATGCAAATGTGTTTCTATATAGAGTCCCTGTTTTTCAAGTATTCCACTGCCAAAATCTAATCTTTCACTGGAATCATGATTTCCGGAAATCATATAGACTTTTAAGTGACATTCATTAATCAAACAACTTAAAAAGCTATTTAATAAATGAACTGCTTCTAATGGCGGGATAGAACGATCATAGATATCCCCTGCCAGTATTATTGCATCTATTTTATGGGTTTTAATATAATCAGTTATTTGTTCTAATAATTCTTTTTGAATATCTATCAGACTTGCCTGATGTAGCATCTTACCTAAATGCAGATCAGCTAAATGTATGATTCTCAACTATCTCAGCTCCCATCTATATATTCTTTTTACTTTCTCATGTTCTGTAAAAACATGACGTAATCGAATTGCTATATCAGCAGTTTCCAGATATTGTGCTTCTAATCTTTCAATTGTCTTTATAGATGCTTTATTTTCCGGATCACATGTTATGATGACATGATTATAGCCTTTCTTTATTAAAATATCTTTTAATAAAAGACAGGCTTGATAAGCATAATAATGCCCCTGATAATCTTTTTCAATTGTATAGCCGATATGCCCATCATAATAATGCATCTGATCAGTACCTTCCCTAAATACCAGACTACCTATAATCATAGAATCTGCTTCTATTTCATAAATGGAGTAAGGTGTAAAATCACGAGGAAGATTTTGATCTATATATTCTAATAAATAAAGTTTCATATGCTTATTATATACTATTATTTCTTGTTTGAGAAAACAAAAATATGCTAAGACTTAAAAAGACTGCCTTAAGCAGTCTTTTCTTCATCATTTTCTACACAATTAATATATTCCTTATCACCAAAGAATACAGCATCTACAACACGCTTAGTCGCATGTCCATCTTCCCAGCAACAGAATCTTTCATAGAAAGCATCATAACGTGATGCATATTCCTTATTCATCTCATCTATTGATTTAATCCGATTAATAACTTCTTCTGTTGTATAGACAAGAGGTCCCGGAAGCTCTTTTTCCATATCAATATAAAAACCTCTTAAAATATCTCTATACTTATCTAAATCATAAGTAAAAAACAGCATCGGTCTTCTTAAGCCGGCATAATCAAAGAATACGCTTGAATAATCAGTAATCAGAATATCACTCATCAGATAAATCTCTGTTACATCATCATATTTAGATAAATTATAAGCAAAATCTTCTAATCCTGTGAGATCAATATTATCAGCAATATAATAATGTGTTCTTAAGATAACCACATATTCATCACCTAATTCTTTTTTCATCATTTCTAAATTAAGCTTAATCTGAAATTTATAAGAGCCATTGCCATAATACTCATCATCACGCCATGTTGGTGCATAAAGAATAGTACGTTTAGATAATGGTATTCCACATTTCTTTTTTAATTCAATCGTAATTTCATCACGATCAGGATCCTTTAATAAATCATTTCTAGGATAGCCTGTTTCCAGCATTGGACCATCATACATAAAACAGCTTCTAAAAACATCTGAAGAAAATTTATTAGCAGCAATCAGGAAATCCCACTCCTGTTTCTGTCGATAAAATTGTGTCTTATAAGAAGGTGAAGCAGCTGTAACTTCTTCCTGATCAAATGCCAGTCTTTTCAGCGGAGTCCCATGCCATGTTTCTAAAAATATCTGTTCCTCTCTTTTTCTAAACCATAAAGGCTGTCTGGTATTAAAAACAAAATACTTAGCAATTCCCATATAATAAGCATATTTACGGCTAAAGCGCTTCACAATCTGTCCCTCATAAGGCAATGTATAAGATTTATCATTTAATACCCATACAAACTTATATTCACCGGGATAATTCTTAGCCAGATATTCATAAATATATTTAGGCGTATCTGAATAGCTGGCACCTCTAAACGACTCAAAAACTATAATCCTTGAATCAACAGGTTTATTCTTATAATTATGCTGGTATAGATACTTATTCCATTCATTCTTATTTTGAAAAATTTTCTTAGCTTTATCAAAAGCAAGTTTACGTTTAATAATCTTTTCTGCTCCTTTTAAATCCCCTTCAATCGCAGCAGCAGTCAATTTTTTACGGTAACGTGATGCTTTAACAACATCAGGATGAACCAGCTTTAATACACTCCCCATAGTTTTAAAACGTTCATTACGCCAGTCATCATCTTCTGAACGATGAATCTTTTTGGCAAAAGTATCTTCATAAAAGAATAATAGCTTTTCATCAAGACTAAGTCTTTCATAGCTATCTGATGAAACAATAGAAGCTCCATAAAGATATGCCTGAATAAATTCATCAAAACGTTTAGCAGGATCTTTAACCTGAGATAATGCAGGTGTATTAATAGGATCATTATGCTTACGCTTCACATAGATTGCTTTTTCAGCTAAGACAAAACTTTTAGCTTCTTTAACTAAAGATATCACAAATGGAACATCACTATAGTACTCAAACTCTTCATTAAAACGAAGATCTATTTTATCAATTAATGATTTTTTAATCAGAATATTCAAAACAGAAATATCATTTAGAGTATTTCTTGACTGAACAAGAACATCTGTCTTTTCTTCATCTTTATTATTTTCATTATACATCTTGTCATAGACTAATTCTAACTGATCATGATCCTTATCTTTAAGATCCAGTTCATCATTCTTTTGATTACCCATCGCTTCAAAAACATCTTTTTTAAACCATGTATGCTTTCTTATACCACTAATCAGCTCAACATCATAACTAACAGCTGCTAACCTTTCTAAGGCATCCGGTGCAATATAATCATCAGCATCTAAAAAATAAACATACTCTCCCGTAGCATTATTTAATCCAATATTTCTTTTTACTGCGGTAGAAGATGAAGCATCTGCCGGAATAACTCTTAGGTTAAGAGTATAGCCATCAAGCATACTCTGATCTAAATAAGTATCAGCATTCGCAATTAGAAGTGCTTCAAAATCCTTAAATGTCTGATTTTCAAGTGAATCAAGGCAGTCTTTTAAATAGTTTTCATAACAATCAAATGGTATTATAACTGAAATTTTCATTATTTATGCAAGTCCTTTTTAATCTTTGTTGTAGAGATTCCCTCTGTTCTAGGAAGATAGACTACTTCACAATAATCCTTTAAGAAATCAAACTTTCCTTTCCAGTCATCTCCCATCACAAATACATCTACATGATGTTCTTGTACATCTTTTACTTTCTGATCCCATGAGTCTTCAAAAATAACTTCATCTACATAGCGAACAGATTCTAAAATTGCTTTACGATCTTCCTGTGAATGATAAGCAGTCTTTCCTTTCCCGGCATTAAAAGCATCTGAAGAGACTGCAACAATCAGATAATCTCCTAATTCCTTTGCTCGTTTTAATATGTTTAAATGTCCAACATGAAACAAATCAAATGTTCCATATGTAATTACAACTTTCTTCCCATCTTTCATATACTATCTCCTATCTTGTACGAATTGCTGCAAAGAACTTATCACCTAGAGTCATCTTTGAATGAGCAATCATTCTTTTTTCAAATTTTTTTTCTCTTTCTTTCTTCTTTTCCTTAGCATCTAAAGAATTATAGTAGTCAACATATTCTGCATAATGATCACATACTTCATCAATAGGACCATATTCCTTTAACATACCGCCTTCTATCCACATAGCAGAATCACAAAAGTCTCTGACTTGTTTTAAGTTATGAGAGATAAAGACAATAGTTTTCCCCTGATTACGAAGCTCTTTCATCTTTGATATGCATTTCTGAGCAAAACCTTTATCCCCTACAGATAAAGCTTCATCAACAATCATAATATCAGGATCAAGACAAAGATTAATTGAGAAGCCTAACCTTGATTTCATCCCTGATGAATAAGTCTTAACCGGCTGATAGAGGAAATCACCAATTTCTGCAAACTCAATAACACCATCTTTAATCTGTTCAATACGTTTCTTGCTTAATCCCAAAAGAGCCCCTTTTAACTCAATATTCTCCATACCTGATAACTGAGCATTTAAGCCGGTATTAATCGCAATAAGAGCCTGTGTACCCTGCATCTCAATAGTTCCTTCATCAGGATCACAAATACCGGCTAAAATAATAGAAATTGTAGATTTACCCGATCCATTTGTCCCTAAAACACCTAAGACTTGACCCTTTTTAATTTCAAAATTAAGATCTTTTAACGCATAGAATTTTGATCCTTTATTCTTTTTTCTTTTACCTCTAAGTTCATAGATCTTAGAGACATGGTCTGCTTTAATCGCAATATCTTTATCCATTCTATCCTCCTAAATAAAATCAACAAACTTAGCTTTAAATTTATATAAAATACCACTGCCAATCACAAATAATATTAACGTGATAACCCAAAAGCAAATAGCTGAATAACTATAATGAAATAATCCATTATGATAAAAGAAACAGTCACGGTATCCCTGAACAACATAATAAATAGGATTAGACATCATTACTCTTTGCAGTAATGGAGGTAACATCTTAATATTCCATAAAATAGGTGTCATATAAAGCAGCAATCTCATAATCGCAAGTATCAATTTTCTTGTATCACGTGCCAGCATATTTAATACTGATGTTGTCATAGATAAAGCAATAGAAAATATTGTTCCACAAAAACAATAATAAATAAGACCCAGCCAATGAATAGTAGGCGGATAGCCGCCAAATATAAACAACACAGTTAATATAAGCATCAAGCAAAAATGATCAAACAACTTACTTAAAACAACTGTAGCAGGTAATATTGATACAGGAAACTTCATCTTTGTAATAATATTAATCTTTTCAAAAATAGCATTACATCCTTGAGTAATACACGGCGAAATATAAAACCAGACTACCATTCCTCCCAGCATCCACCAGATATAAGTAATCCCATCTACACTTTTTCTATTCAAAACTAAACTAAACATAAACAAATATGTTAAACATTGAATAACAGGATTCGCAAAGTTCCAAAAGAGACCAAGCTTACTATCTCTCATATCAGCTAATACCTGATACTTAGCAATTGAATAAATACGAAATATATTATTTAAATTCTCTTCCAGAACAAATTTTATGCTTTTTCTTATATAACTGAACACGCATATGTCCTCCTTTAGTAAAACAACTTACTTATACAACAAATCATCCTATAAATCAATGAATTATTGAATCATCCATGATTCATCTTTAGGATTCTTCTTCCATTGTCTTAATTTTTCCAACTCATTATCTTTGATATATCCATTCTCCAAAGCAACTTCTAAAAGCGTATTATAATTAGATAAAGTTACAAATTTACAATTCTTATCTTCAAAATTCTTTACTGAAGAATCAAGACCATAAGTAAAAATAGCAACTAATCCTAAAACTTCACATCCTGCCTCTCTCAGTACATCAACAACTTCTAAAGAAGACCCTCCGGTAGATATTAAATCCTCAACAACAACAGCTTTCATACCGGGACGTACAATACCTTCTATCTGATTACCACGCCCATGTGTCTTATGACCGCCTCTTACATATCCCATCGGTAGCTTTAGCTTATTAGCGACAAGAGCAGCATGAGCAATCCCGGCTGTAGATGTTCCTTCTATAATCTCTACATCAGGAAAATATTCTTTAATTAAAGAAGCCAGTCCTTCTTCTACATCTTCCCTTACTTCCGGATAAGATAATGTTAATCTATTATCACAATAAATAGGTGACTTAATCCCCGATGCCCATGTAAAAGGATCATTAGGCTTTAAAAAAACAGCTTTAATATCTAATAAATCTTTTGCGATTTTTCTTTCATTATTCATACTATTCTCCTTCAAATTGTCTAACACATTCATGATAGGCCTTTACCGGATCATCCGCCTTAGTGATGCTTCTTCCTACTACAATTTCTGTAGAAGATAACTCTCTAGCAAGAGAAGGTGTTGTCACTCTCTTTTGATCATTCACAGAATCATCAGCTAAACGAATACCCGGTGTACATGTTATAAAATCATTTCCACAAGATTCATGAATAATCTTTGATTCCAATGGTGAACAAACCACTCCATCCAGTCCTGCTTCCTTAGCATTATTTGCCCATTTCACGACAACATCATTTAATGGTTCATGAATTAACAACTGATGATCTAAAACACTCTGATCTAAAGATGTCAGACATGTAACCGCAATACATTTCGGACGATGAGGACCTGTCTTTCCTTCGTCTAATCCTTCTATTGCAGCTTTCATCATTTCAATTCCACCACCGGCATGACAATTAATCATATCCACATCCAATTTTGCTAGCTGCTTCATAGCCTGCTTAACAGTATTAGGAATATCATGAAGCTTAAGATCTAAAAAGATTGCATGCCCTCTTTTCTTAATTTCTTCAACAATCTCAATACCCATTCCATAAAAAAGTTCCATTCCTACTTTCACATAAAGTTTCTCATCAAACTTATCCAAAAAAGCAAGTACTTCTTCTTTTGTTTGAAAATCTAATGCAATACAAACACGACTTCTATTCATAAACATGTATTCCTCCATTATTTCATACATTATATCAGTATTCTCTGCTTTAGGAAAGAATGAGCATTAAAATTTTACAATATCTTCCCCATTGAAAAGAGGATAAATGTTTAAACATTTATCCTCTGTTTTACAATCAAACAGCTAATTAATTAAATTTTTTCTTTCTAATAATTAATAAAGCCGTCAATAATGATCCCGTCATCACCATCATATTTCCAATAACAGATGTCTGATCTCCTGTCTCCGGTTTCTTTGGTGTTTTCTCCTTAGGTTCCGGCTTCTTTGGAGTTTCAGTTACATTTGGCTTTTCTTGAGTATTTGTGATAATATAACCGTTTTTAGCATCTCCCTTAATTTCACTCTTATATCCTTTAAGTTTTACTTCTTTAATTTCGTACTTTATTATATTTCCATTTTTCTTATTGTACTTATCTAAGTTTTTAAATGTATACATCCATTTATCTGCTTTTGTGATCTTTTGAGATGAAATCTTTTCATTATCCGCATACAGTTCTACTGTTATTTGATCTGCTTCTTCTCCTACCCATTTCTTATTCACTTTCACTTCCACTGTTTCTGTATTTGTGTTTATGATTGTGTAGTCTTTGTCCGCATTCTTTATCAGTTTACTTTCGTAGTTTGGAATATTTACCTC
>NZ_KB446646.1:342300-416562 GCF_000340375.1 Eggerthia catenaformis OT 569 = DSM 20559 | reverse complement strand
TCATCATTGTCTGCCATCAGCTGAACGGTAACAGAGTCTTTCTTCGGTCCTACCCATTTCTTATTAACCTTCACTTCCACTGTTTCTGTATTTGTATTAGTAATAGTATAATTATTTTCACTATTTTCTGTTACTTCAGAAGTATAATCCGTAATAAGAACTTCTTTAATTCCATACTTAATCAATGTTCCATCATCATTGTATTTCTTCAGTCCGGTAAACTTGCCTGTCCACTTATTTCCTTCATTCAGCGTTAAAGTCTTATTAGGTACTTCCTGATTGTCTGCCATCAGTTTAACTGTTACAGAGTCTTTCTTCGGTCCTACCCATTTCTTATCGACTTTTACCTCCACTGTTTCTGTATTTGTATTAGTAACAATAAATCCTGTGCCATCCGGTGTAATCTCTGAAGTATAATTTGCAAGAGTTTCCTCTTCAACTTTATAGACAATCAGTTTCCCGTCAGCACCATATTTTGGAAGTCCTTTAAATGTATGCATCCAATTCTCTGAAGCTTTAAATACATGACTTTCTTTTTCCTGTCCATTGGCTTTAAGAGTAATTTTTACTGATCCTAACTCAGGTCCTTTCCATTTCTTTATAACCGGAATATCAATTTTTTCAATATTTGTATTAGTAATTGTATAGCCATTCTCCTGAGTACCTTCTATCTTCTTCTCATAATTAGCAGGTACTTCTTCATCAACTTCATATTTAATAAGCTCTCCATTGTTCTTATTATACTTATCAAGATTAGTGAATGTGTGTTTCCATTGTTCACTCTTTTTAAGAATATAAGTTTCTTTTTCCTGACCATCCGCTTTCAATATAACCTTAACAGTATCTTTCTCCGGACCTACCCATTTTTTGGTAACAGACACTGTTGTTTTCTCTGTATTAGTATTAGTAACAACAAAGCCTCCGATAGAATTTTTCTCGATTTTTACATCATAACCGGCCGGAACATCTTCCTTGACTTCATACTTGATTTCTGAACCATTTTCATCAAGCTTGTCCAGCTTTTTAAAAGTATGCTTCCATTGATTAGATTCCGATAACACCTGACTCTTTATCTTTTTTGTTCCGGCATAAAGATGAACGGTTACACTATCTTTTTTCGGACCTACCCATTTTTTCTCTACAGAAACTTCAGTTGTCTCTTTTTCATTATACATAACAACAACCTGTCCCTGAGGGTTTGTTGCAGCAATATTAACAGCTTTTGAATTTGCTGACTTTGTATGATCACTGTCATTAGGATGAGCATTATCAATCACCACATCTTGATAATTTTTAGGATGATCCTTTTCTACAAATCGATACTTCTTGCCACCTACCAGATTCTTTATCTGTAAAACACCATTCTCATCAGGTGTCATAGTCTTATCAGCATCATTATAAGTTCCTTTTTCTACATTTGCTTTCTGAACATCAAAAGCAGCCCATGTATTTCCATCAGCAGATGTTTCAAGAGTAAACTTAAATCCTTTAGAAAGAGCATCACCGCTATTCTTATCCGTCTTAATCATTTTGATAGATAATGGATTAGCCGGTGCATCGGCAATTCCCTTTGGAGGCGTTAACTTACCTGTTGCAGGATATTCCTTTTTACCTGTCTGATCCGTAACAATCGTTGCTGTATTTTTCTTCTCAGTTACTTCTTTAACAGGAGTATAATTTGCATGAAAATAGAAGATAATATTTTGTAACGCCTTACCATGATAAAGCTTATTTATTTTTTCAATAGTTGCAGCGGAAAGCTTTCCAAAGATATCCGGCTCATTCTTTTTTAATAAATTACCAACGCCTCCGGCATTTTTTACCTGTGGCAGCTGATCATATGTAAGACCGTTAGAATCATTCATATCCCACCATCTAAGCATTAATGTGTAAGTACCGTCATGATTATCATAAATACAATACTCACCTTTTTTAAGAGAATTCTTAATCTCTTCTCTGCTTTTAGATCCTTGCTTTACCTCTTTAGCAAGCATACCTCCACATCCACTATACCAGCCTTCAATAACCTTGTCTGAATCATCAATACCTGTAACCCAAGGTAGAACAGACTGTAAAACTGGTGCTTTTATACAATCAGTAAAAGTATCTTCAACATAAATACCGGTATATGAATTTGGACGATATTGCCCGTTATGCTCTAAAAGGTATGGAGTAAAATAGTCATAATATCTATTACCTACTCTTTTATTATAGATATCATTAAATAATCTGATACTCCATGTAATCCTATGATCATCTGATCCGTCAGGACTCTTAGATAAAATCTGTTTTGTATTATTAATTGTAGAAGCATCAATATGACGATATTCAAACGGTGTACATATCTTTTCTTTTCCTACCTGACCATACTTTACATATCTTTTTCCTTTTTCTGTACTTTTTTCTAACGAAGCACTACGAATAAGCATTTCTCCGGTTTCAAAATAAGCACTGAATTTCTTAACCGGATTATCTCTAATAAAATCTCCACCAAAAGTTAAAATAAACTTCCCGTCTTTATAAACCCATGTTCCAAGGACATTATTGCCTACCTTAATTGGTAGCGGATTTTCAGTAAAGTTCTCCAGCTTTCCACCATAGTTTCCATTAACAGTCAGAGTATCTCCCTCTTGCAGAACATTCTCCGCTTCATAAGATATTCCCAATTTCAATTTAATACGGCTATCCTGCTGATTCTGACAGACAGCATTATTAAACTGAGCCGGATTACTTTCATAAGAAGCATAATCCGTGTCAGACTCTTTTTTATACTGAATAGACTTTCCGTCAACAGTATCAATAATTTCAAAAGATGTCACTTTTACATTATCCATTCCCAGCTCTTTTCCTGCAGCTTTGACATTACTTAAAGACATTACAGATAATATCATTGCAGAAACAAAAAACCATGAAAATATCTTCTTTAATTTCCTTTCATATTTCATAATAAACTCCCTTCTTTGATTTATAAGAATTAATAAGCTAAATACTAAGCTTTATTATTCTTATCATTTTAATCTTACCAAATAAAAAACATTTTATCAATCGCATAAATTTTAAAAAAATATACTAAAAACATACGATTAATAAGCTAAGTATTAAAAATTTCTTTCTTATTTAAATCAAAATACTATTATTCATTACTATATACAAAAATCAGTTCAGGTCATTATTACCTGAACTGATTACTTATTATTTATTCCTTAGACCCCTCTACCAGATGCTTAATAAATAAAAGATTTCCCTTAATAGATTTGCCTTTCTTAAAATGATACCAAAAACAACATCCGATGATAAATGATATAACAGTCAGCCATTGCAATACACCTGTTTTATCACCAAATGTTTCAAAGAAGTAGGCAATAGGATTAGAGACTTCATAAATCCTATCACTTATTCCATAGAAATACCTCATAACAAACCTTACGAGATAACTCATTACTGAAATTGTGAATGCACAGCAAGTCAGTATTGCATATGACAGCTTTTCGTCATTTTTCATTTTTTACACTCCCTTCAATTTAATTCTTTAATAACCTTTCATAAAGAGTACATGTGAACCACCACTTTCTTATAAACTACTTAGTGATTATTTTATCTAGCTAAATTATAATATATTTACTTTTTATGTAAAGGGTTTCATAAAAAATAAATAAAAATGTCAAAATGGAATATCTTGACATTCAGTTTACTAAATATAATTATTAATTTTTACTCATCTGCTAATCTTTCAACTAATGCAGTGATTGCCTCAACACTGTTAAAGTTTTCCGGAACAACATCTAGTGGTGTGATTTCAATATCAAACTCATCATTTAATTCAACAGATAGATTCATTACATCTAATGAATCTAATAAGCCATCATCTACTAATGATGTACTAGATGTAAAATCAACGCCCGGTTTTAATTCCTGTAAAATTTTTAAAACTTGTTCTTTCATTTTATAATCCTCCATAATTTGTTTTTAAATATTTTCTATCTATTTTACCATTCTGATTCATTGGCATATTACGTACTTTCTTCATAACATTCGGTAACATATAGTGTGGAACCTTATCTTTTAAACCATCAATTATTTCTTTATCACTAATCTTTCCCTGATATACCAGAACAATCTTATCTTTTTCATCATCAAAGATGACAACACAGCTTTTAATTGCATCTAATCCATAGACTGCTGTTTCAATTTCTCCAAGCTCTATACGATAACCCATATGCTTAATCTGATAATCTTTACGTGTAATATAAATAAGTTCTCCACGGTCATTATACTTTACTAAATCACCTGTACGATACATCATTTCAGGGTAAAAAGTATTTAATGGATTCTGCATAAAAGCCGCTTGTGTCTTCTCGGGATTATTATAATAACCCGCAGCTAAGAAACCTCCACGTGCACATAATTCTCCTTGTTTATCTATTTCCGTAATCTCTTTATTCTGATCATCTAAAATAAAGACATCGCAGTTATCACAATGTTTTCCTATCGGTAAAGATTCATTATTTTTAAACTTTCTATCAACTTTATAATATGTGCAAATATCAGTTGTTTCCGTTGGTCCATACAGATTAGCATATTCTATATCCGGACGTTTATCCATCCAATAATTAAGATGCTTAGTTGGCATAGCCTCACCCGCAAACATAACTTTCTTTAAATCAGGTAATTCTACATAATCCAATACTTTCATATTCGCAAAAATACCTAAAGCACTTGGTACCCAATAGATTGTATTCACTTTCTTTGTATTCATTAATTCTACCAGTTTTACCGGGAAAGCAAAGAATTTCTTTGGCATAATATGTAATGTAGCACCGGTAAATAATGTAGAAAAGATATCAGTTACACTCATTGAAAAATAAAATGGTGTCTGTGATCCAAAGACTGTATTTTCATTAATATCAAATGTTTCAATAACCCAGTCAATATAATTAAGAACATTACGATGAGTTAATAAAGCCCCCTTAGGCATCCCTGTTGATCCTGATGTATATAATGCATAGAGAGGATCTGTATCAATAGAAAGATTTCTAATCTGCTGTAATCCTACTTCATTTATTTCAGTATCAAATATATCTTCAAGGTAATAAACAGGCACATTTAATGATTCTGCTTTTTCCTGATAATCTTTATTGGTAATAAGTGCGACCGGATTTAATCCTGAGAATATCTTTTCTATTCTTTCTAAAGGCATTTGATCATCAATCACAACATAAAAATGTCCTGAATAGACAACTCCTAAAAATGAATAAAGGCAAGCCGTACTTTTAGGCAGCATCACCGCAATTGGAGTGTTTCTCTTAGAAACATTTAATAATGCTGAACCAATTCTTTGAGCATTAGTAATCAGCTGAGAGTATGTCAACTCTGTTATTTCATCACTCATTACTATTTTATTTGAATCTTTAAATTTTTCTATTTTCTGAAGTATGTTTTTCATATAATCACCAGAATTACTCTAGCACAATCATTTCTTGAATACAAGATATTTTACGCTGTTTACATGTTTCTATATATTTATTTATATATATTTTATAAAGAGTATTTTCAATCCTTTCTATATTATATAGAGGATTGCTTTTTTATAAAAGTGACAATTTTTTAGTTGTATTAAAAATAATAGGATGTAGAATAAGAATTTGTTATAATGTTAAAAATGAGAGGAGACATAAAGATGAGCAGTAAGTCACAGACAATCGTTAAACAGGCATCTATTCTTGCCTTAGCCGGTATACTGGTGCGTATTATCGGGGTTTTATATCGCAGTCCTTTAACTGCATTGATAGGTGATGAAGGAAACGGCTATTATAGTACTGCTTATAATATTTATTCCCTGGTACTGTTAATTTCTTCTTATTCTATTCCTACTGCCATCTCTAAGATGATCAGTGAGAAAATTGTTTTACATCAATATGATAATGCTAGAAAGATCTTCAAATATGCTATTGTTTATGTCATTGTAATATCCGGTGCGGCTTCTTTATTAGCTTTTATTTTAGCCCCTTACATTGTTACTAAAGGATCTGTCTTTGCTTTAAGAATTCTTTGTCCAACCATTTTCTTATCAGGACTCGTAGGTGTATTAAGAGGCTATTTTCAGGCTTATAATACAACTATCTATACTTCTATTTCACAGATTATAGAACAAATTTTTAATGCTGTTGTTTCCGTAGGAGCTGCCTGGATCTTTATCCAGCCTTATTTAAATAACAGCAGTATGAAAGCCTCTTATGGTGCAGGGGGAAGTGCCTTAGGCACCGGTGTCGGTGTTTTTATTGCTTTAGCTTATCTTTTCTATAAGTTCTTATCAAAAGGAAAACAGATGAGTGATGAACTCACCCCGGATTCATATACAGATACACCTAAAGCCATTATTCATTCAATACTAGATATTGTAACTCCTATCATTATCGCAACTTGTGTCTATAATCTGGTGGCAGTTATTGATATGAATATCTTTTATTTCTTTATGAAATTAAAAAATATTCCTACTTCTGAAGCAGTTAAGATGTATGGTGTCTATGCCGGTAAATTTGTAGTACTGATGAATGTCCCCGTTGCCCTGGCGAGTGCTATGAGCACAGCTTCTATTCCTTCTATCTCCGGAGCACATGCCTTAAAAGATTATCGGGAAGTCAGAGATTCTATTGATTCTTCTATTTTAGTTACTATGATGATTCTTATCCCTTCGGCAGTGGGACTAGCTGTATTAAGCTATCCTATCATGGGTGTCTTATTTCCACAGCCATCAACTATTAAAATGGCTTCTATGACTCTAACTATCGGTGCCGGCGCTACTGTATTCTATGGTCTATCAACTTTATCCAATGGTATTCTACAAGCTATTGGAGCAGTTAAAATACCGCTTCATAATGCTTTAAAAGCTCTTATTGCTCATATCCTCATCATAATGATCCTATTACTTATACTGCCTGCTTCAAATAAGGAGCTTGCTCCTTATTTGCTGGCAATTGGCACCTCTCTATATGCCTTACAAATGTGCATCACTAATCAGCTGGCTTTAAAAAAACTTATCCATTATCGGTATAAAACAAGAAAATTCTTTCTCATTCCCATTATCTCATCAATCATAATGGGAATGATCTGTTATATCTCATATCAGTTATTATTTATGATTACAAGACATGTCTTTATTCCTTTAATAATCTCAGTAATCATTGGTATGATCGTTTACTTCCTGATGATCTTATTCTTCTATTCTGATCATCTGGATGATTTAAATAGTATTCCTTATATGAATAGATTATTAAGAAAACTAAATAAACATTAAAAGATAACCTTCAAGGTTATCTTTTAATGTTCAGACCAACGAAAACTGCGCTCTACAGCTTTATGCCATCCCGCCAGCCTTTCTTCTCTTTCTGCTTCCGATATTCTTGGTTTAAACACCCGATCAATCTGCCAATTACGTTTAATTTCATCTAAATTCTTCCAATATCCGATATACAATCCGGCTAAATAAGCAGCTCCCATAGCCGTTGTTTCTACACACTGCGGTCTTAATACCGGAGCATTACAGAAATCAGCCTGAAAAGATAACAGTAGATTATTCTTACATGCTCCGCCATCAACTTTTAACTGTGATAAAGAAATATGAGAATCAACTTCCATTGCATGAATCACATCCGTTACCTGAAAAGCTAATGATTCAAGAGCGGCTCTAATAATATGATATTTATTAACACCTCTAGTGATACCTACAATCGTTCCTCTGGCATAAGGATCCCAATAAGGTGCACCTAATCCGGTAAATGCCGGTACAACATAACACCCATTTGTATTTTTTACTTTCTTAGCCATATATTCAGAATCTTCAGAAGAATCTATTAAACGCATTTCATCTCTTAGCCACTGAATAGCTGCTCCGGCAACAAAGACTGATCCTTCCAAAGCATAAGTCACTTTATCCTCAAATCCCCAGGCAATCGTCGTTACAAGTCCGTTCTTTGATAATACCGGTGTCTCCCCTGTATTCATTAATAAAAAGCCGCCTGTTCCATAAGTGTTCTTAACATCTCCGGGAGTAAAACATGTCTGTCCGAACAAAGCTGCCTGCTGATCTCCGGCTGCTCCGGCAATCTGAATAGGTGCCCCCAAATAAGAAGCATCACTCATACCGAAATCACTACTGGAAGCCTGCACATGAGGCAGCATGGATAAAGGAATATCTAAAATATCCAATAACTCCTGATCCCATTGCAATGTATGTATATTATACATTAAAGTACGTGATGCATTAGAATAATCAGTAACATGAACCTTTCCTTTAGTCAGTTTCCAAATCAGCCATGTTTCTACCGTTCCAAATAACAGTTCTCCTTTTATTGCTTTTTCTCTGGCATTCTCAACATGATCTAAAATCCACTTTAATTTTGTTCCTGAAAAATAAGCATCTAATAATAATCCTGTTTTCTCTTTAAAGAGATCAGTTAATCCTTTCTCTCTTAATTCATCACAGTATTTAGCAGTTCTGCGGCATTGCCAAACAATCGCATTATAAATAGGCTCTCCCGTCTTTTTATCCCAAACAATAGTAGTTTCTCGCTGATTGGTAATACCAATAGCTGCAATTTGATTTGCTTCTACATTTATTTTCTGCATTGCTTCAACTGCTACTGATAGCTGAGTAGCCCATATCTCATTAGCATCATGCTCTACCCATCCCGGTTGCGGATAAATCTGCTTAAACTCTCTCTGAGCAATAGAACACATTTCTCCTTTATGATTAAATAAGATACAGCGATTAGATGTTGTCCCTGAATCCAATGCCATAATATATTTTTCCATATTCCTCACTCCTTGTAATCGCTATCATAACACAATATCTTTATGAATGCATTAAAAAATACTCTTATAAAGAGTATTTAAGCAGTCTTCTTATCAATTAATGTCAATAGATCTTTAACTGTAGTAATAGACATCAGTTCCTCATCTTCAAATTCAACACCAATTTCCTCTTCTAATTCAAAAACCAAATCAACCAAATCTAAAGAATCAATACCTAAATCTCTAAAAGAAGAATCCAATGTCAATTCCTTGCCGTGTAACTTGTCATTTAAGACCTCTTTAATTCTATCAAAATATTCCATTTTCTTCACCTCTTAAGTAATTATTATAAAGAGAAATAAACTAAAACTCAAGAAATACAAGCAAATATTTCACAAACTGTTCAATCGCTTCTTTTCTCTTACGGTAATAAGTAGCCTTGGAATAATAATCCAAATACCATTCTTTATCATACATCATAAAATCATGCCTAATAATCTCTTCTGATTCTTTACCTATCAAAACAAATATCTGATTAATTAAATAAATCAGACGTTTCGCTTCATCTATCTTATCTATTCTTTTATTGTAGTAATAAGACACAGAATGAACAGGTGCTTCCCTAACAGATAATGTATGTGAAGCATAATGATTATCATAATTCATACAATCTATTAAATAAGAAGCACATTGATAACGATGAATGATCTTTTTTATCAATAAGATTTTCTGCTTATATGTATAACCCATAGAATCCTCCTATTATCATATACTCATAAAGGAGGATTTTTTCTCATTAGATTAAAAATCCCTGCTTGATATCATCTATTTCTTCTTCTGTTAAACCAATATTTTTTAAATAACCGTAAGCACTGCCATAATGCTCTCTCAAATAATCCAATAAGATAAGCATATATCGTGGTGATGACGTTAAATAATTCTGTGTTTCTTCATCCATTAGTTGTTTAAGATTTTCAACAATATCAATGTTATTGCCATAACTTTCAGCATAATCCTTAACAATATCATGATCATGGCATCCTGCCAGTTCTAATAATAAACCGGCAATAATTCCTGTTCGATCTTTACCTGCTGAACAATGAAATAAAATACCTTCATAAGGATGTTCTAAAAAGATCTTAAAGACTTCCTTGATTGTTTTTTTATGTGCTTCTAAAGTAAAAATATAAACACCGCCAAGATCTCTATACTCCTTGATTTCTTCCGGAACAACTTTTACTGTTTCACTATCCATGAGATTAATTTCAATATTTGTAAATCTATTATCTTCTTTAAACTTTGAAACTTGTACTTCTTTTTCAAAATCACTGCGTAAATCAATAGTTATTCTTACTCCATAATTAACTAATGTATCTAAATCATGCTCCGTTGCATGAGCCGGTGAAGCAGCTCTAATAAAACGATGAGCTTTAGTATAACGCCCTTCTTGTGTTTCATACCCTCCTAAATCACGAGTATTAAGCATTCTATCTAACGTAATTAAACGTTCTTCACTTGTCATATACTGCATAATCATTAACTCCTTTATCTGTTAGATTTTACCACAAACCATCGATAAAGAAAAGAAAAGCAGACTGCAAGTCTGCTAAATAAGCTTTAAATATTTAAAAGCATTATATAATCCATCATGATCTACATCATCTGTAATGTAATCAGCAGCTTTCTTAATACCTTCACCGCCATTACCCATAGCTACTCCATACCCGCATACTTCAAACATAGATATATCAATATTAGCATCGCCAAAAGCTATAGTATCTTTAGGATCTATATTAAGATAATCTAATAATATCTTAATCGCATACTTCTTATCAATACCGCTAGGTCCAATATCTCCGAAGAGTGCCATTTCTCCCTTGCCTCCCCAAGTATTTTCTACTAAGTGAGGAAAATCTCTTTTAGCATCTAAATGATCCTGATAACTTCCTAAAATATAGCTGATCTTATTAATATCATTACGATACAGTTCTTTTCTTGAAAGAGGTGTATACTGCTTCATAACATTCTTATTAAATTCTTCTATATCAGCAATAACTTTTCCTTTACCGGAAGCATATTTAGCCATTGCTTCTGCCCCCTGCTTTAAAAACAAATCATCTACAAACATACCGGCGTTACTTTCTAAAATAACTCCCAGTCCTCTTTTATAGCACCAGTCAACAATATTTCTTGTATCATCAGCACTTAAAGGATTAAAGTAGACAACATGATCATGATCTTCCACATAAACACCATTACCGCCAATCATACCATCTATTTCCATAGTTCTAAAATCCCTATGACTGATTTCATCCTTACCGCATCCCGTGCAGATATAAACACGATGACCATTCCTTCTGGCTTCATTAACTGCTTTTTCTGCCGACTTTGGCAAATATGTCTGATAATTGATTAATGTTCCATCTACATCTAAAAATATAACTTTGCTCATTCTATAACATCTCCTTTTGACCTATTATATATAGTTTTTTTTAACAAATAAAAAAACATCAAAATATGAAAAAAGCATCATAAGATGCTTTTTATAAACTCAATCACTCTATCTATATTTTTACCATCTCTATAAGTAAAAAATAAATCACTAAATGATTTAATATCATATCTATCCTGACTTTTTAATGCTTTTATCAATTCATCTGTATCATAGCAGATAGCACCCGGCATCGTCTTTCGGTAATCTACAAAGACACCGACATCTTTAAAATAATCTTCCAAATCGGGAACATAGAAATACATTGGCTTATCCAATAATGAATAATCAAAAATAATGGAAGAAAAGTCCGAAATCAGGCAGTCTGAGACAGTAAATAAATCATGTGTATCTTCATGATTCATATTGATAATACGAGAATGATCAGGCAATGAGGTATCAAGCAGTAAAGGATGAAACTTATAAAGCAGTATTGTATTTTCATCAAATGACTCAATAAGTCTTAAAGCATCTAACGACACACTTCTAAATCCTTCATAAAGATTACCTCTAAACGTAGGAGCATAAAGAATAATGTTCTTATCCTTAAGATAAGGATATTTATCAAACATCTTTCTTCTTGTTGTTTTCAGATATTCTAAATCAGATAAATGATCTACTCTTGGCATACCCAACACCTTAACATTCTCTTTATCTACAGAGAATGCCTTGCTATAAGGCTCTTTCCAGTATTCACTATTACTAATAACATAATCATAATTTCTGATTGGATACTCTCTTTTAATCACATTGCCAAACTTTTTAATCGCTCCGGCGGCATGCCATAATTCTATAACTTTTACACCCGGTTTCTTAAACTTGGCAATCACATAATTATTATCGGTAATCAGAACTACAGCACTTGTATTAATCACAAATAACTGATGAATAGTATTTATCATATAAAGAAAATTAGTAATTAATGATTTCTTATTATAATGAATAAGAACCGTCTTTAAATCATATTCTTTATTCTTAAGCTGATCATAAATCAGCTTAAGATCTGATTCTAAGTGATCTGATTCTAATGAAATAAAAGCTATGCGGTTCTTTTTAATCTTTAATGGCTTAACAAAAAGATTCATAAAAGAAAGTATAATATTTAAGATTATCTTTTTAAGTCCCATATTAATCACCTAAGACAATATCTATTACACGAGATGAAGCATGACCGTCTTCATTATTATTAAATCTCTGATTAAATAGACTCTGTTTTGAATAATCATAGATACTATTCTTTATCTTATCTAATAAAATATCTTCATCTTCTATAATATCACCGGGAAGATCATGATAAATATCTAAATAAAAGCCACGCAAGGCGTCACGATAATCTTCTAAATCATACATATAGAAATAAATCGGTCTTTTTAAGATCGCATAATCAAAGAATACACTTGAATAATCAGTAATAAGAAGATCTGAAATCAGATATAAGGAACTGATATCTACAATAGGATCTACATAATAAACAAAATCTTCTAATCCTGTCAGATCAAAATCATTTACAATTAAATAATGAGGCTTAAAAATCACAATATAATCCTCTTTTAAAATCTCATACCATTTCTTAAAATTTACTTCAAGATTAAAAGTATAGCCCTGCATATTAAAAGAATTATCACGCCATGTCGGTGCATAAAGAATAATTTTTTTATCTGACGGAAGATGCATCTGTTGTTTAATTCTGACAATATCTTCCTTAGTATAATTAGATAAGATATCGTTTCTAGGATATCCGGTTTCAATCAATCTTTCTTTATTAATCTGAAAAGCTGTCTGAAAAACTTCCGTCGTAAAGTGAGATGGAGATATCATATAATTATATTTAGAAACATCATTATCATAAGTATTTGCCATTTCTTCAAAATTCATGCCGCTACGATAAAATGTAGTATCATCAGGCACATCAATATCATGTGCTAATTTCTTTAACGGTGTACCATGCCATGTCTGTAAATAAACCTGATTATCTTTCTTTAAAACATATTTAGGAAGCTTACAATTAACAAACCAGTACTTTGCTCTAGCAAGATAAAAGAAATAAGGTATACTAAAGTACTCTATAACCTTTGTATTTCCCGGAATAGATAAGTTCTTTTTTTTATGATTCTTAATCGCATAAATAAGCTTATAATCCTTATATTCAGGATAATTGATAAGATATTGATGCAATGCCATCGGATTATCCGAGTATCCTCTTCCATGAAAAGAAATAAAAAGAATCATATGAGAATCTATAGGGATCAATTTATATAACAGCTTATAGATAAGCTTAATTGTTTTACTAATGAATTGCTTAACTTGTTTCATAATATCCTCCCGGAAACCATATTCATTATAAATGTTTAGTACTTAGCTTTCAAGGAAATAAATACTACCATTTTTTGTTTTTCCTTTCATATTCCCAAAATAAATCTTCCTGACTCATTATTAGCTGATTTCTCTAAGTCAACACAATTAAGAATCTTCTCTAAAAACAGTTATAACTGTTCTCAGTAAGCCAAATATAGGTACACAAGTAATGATCGCTTATATTTGGATACCATTAAAAGATACATAATATTAGTCAATCTAGTGAAGTTCAGGAAAATCTGTTTTTCACTTTATCCTTTATACCTATCTATATTGCAATTATGCTTACAAAAAAAGGATCCGCAGATCCTTAATGAATTTGTCTATCCGGTGCATAGTTTTCATAACGTGGTTTTTTATGAACTTCTGAATTCCAGATTTCATCAGCTGGAGCTTTCCAATTTTGAGCATAATCATAACATTTCTCGCATAAATGTTCTACTGATTCAGCCGCTTCATAATTTGTATCATGAGCATGTGTCTGATGAACCAATCTTTTTAATATCTCCGGATTTTCAAGCATCGGACATGGTCTTAAATGATTTTTATTAAAGGGCTGTTCCTGATGGTATGCCATAAACAATGGACTCTGAAGCATTTCTAAAATAGAATGCTCATGAATATTAGTATTAGAATAATGAATAAATACACATGGCTCTGCATCACCTGCTGAATTAATATGGAAATAGTTTCTTCCTCCGGCAATACACCCTCCTACATATTCTCCATCATTCTGGAAATCCATCGGGAAGAATCCTATCTGACACTGATCTGAACGGATATAACGAATACGGTTAATCATATATTCTCTTTGGTGGCAAGTTGGTAACAATTCTACCGCAGCATTATTGCCTACCGGCATATAATGGAAATAGAAGCCAAATCTTGCTCCTCTATCAGCAATCATATTTAAGAAGTCATCATTAGTCACAGCTTCTATATTTGCTTTTGTATAACAGATAGATGTACCAAAGATAATACCATATTTCTTTAATAAATCCATAGCATTCATAACTGCATCATAATGCCCATTTCCTCGTCTTGAATCATTTGTTTCCGGTGTTCCTTCAATAGATAATTGAAAAGTAATATTTCCTAGTCTGACAACATCCTGACAAAATTTCTCATCTATTAATGAAGAATTTGTATAGATAGAAAAATAACAGTCATGATGTTTCTCAGCAAGCTTTAAGATATCTTTCTTTCTAACTAACGGTTCTCCGCCTGTCATCATATAAAGATATACACCTAATTCTTTACCTTGTGTCACTATCTTATCCATATCTTCAAAACTAAGATTATGCTTATGTCCATAAGTACCGCTCCAACATCCCACACAATGCATATTACAGGCATCTGTTGGATCAAAAAGAATCAACCACGGTATATTACAGTGATATTTCTTTCGATTCTCTCTGATCATCTTTGTTCCTCTTAAAAATGCTTCATAGCCAAGATTTAAAGCAGTCATTTTTAAAACATTCTGATCACTTTCATCAATAACTCTATTAATAAACTTTATCCATCTATTATCAGGATCTTTAATCGCATTCTTAATATTTTCATAATTCTCATCACTAAAGCCATCTCCATAAAATCTTTTAGCAATATCTACAATCTTTAAGAATTCCTTCTCTCTATCCTTCTCTAATCCCTTTAATACCTTATCAATAATACCACTCATAACTTTTCTTTCCACACTATGAGATACATTGCTTAGCACGGTCATCATACATCCCTCCTCAAAATGACTAATAGTCATTTTTATATAATATATTGTACTCCCATTATTTTTAATGTCAAATCAAATAAATGATATAAAAAAAGATTATATTTCTATAATCTCTTAACAACAATATTTCCATTATTCTTATAAATAGAATTCTCAGGGATAACACCTCTCACACAGGAAGTTGGATAAACATTAGAATGCCTACCAATAACAGTCCCCGGATTGAGTACTGAATTACATCCTACTTCTACATAATCTCCCAACATTGCTCCAATCTTCTTTAATCCTGTTTCAATATGCTGATGACCATCATGAATCACAATCAACTTCTTATCACTTTTTACATTAGAAGTAATCGCTCCGGCTCCTGTATGTGAATAGTATCCCAGAATACTATCTCCTATATAATTATAATGTGGTGTCTGCACATGATCAAACAAAATAACATTCTTTAATTCTGTACTATTCCCTACAACACAATCTTCTCCTACTAATGCACTTCCTCTAATAAAAGCACATTGTCTTACCTCAGTATTCCTGCCAATAATACATGGTGCTCCTAAATAAGCTGTATCAAAGATAACAGCTGTCTTATGAACCCAGACATGTTCTTTAATCTCTTGATATTCATCTTTATCCAATGTTTTACCTAAAGAAATAATAAAATCCT
The DNA here is from genome assembly GCF_000340375.1 of Eggerthia catenaformis OT 569 = DSM 20559. Classification (GTDB taxonomy): domain Bacteria; phylum Bacillota_I; class Bacilli_A; order Erysipelotrichales; family Coprobacillaceae; genus Eggerthia; species Eggerthia catenaformis. The sequence continues at coordinate 400,524 of NZ_KB446646.1, read as the reverse complement.
TAATTCCTTTCAATGCTTCCCATGGATATGTAAATTGTGACAAATAATCTTTTGCAAGGGTATGATCTAAATCATATAACTCTTTAATTGTATACATACACTCTATCTCCTTAGCTTTATTATAAGCCTATTAAAGAAAAACAAAAGAATAAATTTTAATGTTTAAAAGATTCTATCTATAAAGTATTTTCTATTAGAAGCTATTTTTTATCCTTACCCTTCCAATATCAACTGTTTTCCTTTGCTTTTAACCACTTAAATATCTCAATATTTATAACTAAAAACTTATCTGTCGGATTCTTTACTTTTATTTTTCTCATAGCTTTTATATTGATTCAAAAGTAACATAAAGATTATCATTTCTACCAGAAATATCTTCTGAATTACTATAAGTATATTTTTCAGGTAGAGATCATTCATCTTCAAGCATTAAACTAATATATCATCATATTTCATTTACTTTCCAGTTGATACCATCCTGTAACTTTATAAATAATAATCGCTTTTTATGCTTTCTTACTTTGAGCATATACTTTATATGAACCCATTATTAATAAGAAAGGAATACTAAAACAGGAGATAATAAATTTATCATCAATCTTACTTTTTTATTCTTTCCGGTCTCTGGCTATTTCACTCATCATTTCAAAAGAAGTCATATTATTGTTTTCATCAAAATGAATATATGAATAATACTCATTCCAGAATAAATGACTGCTGTGTGATGTCCACTTAATGCCATAATATAACTGGGTAATATCCTGAGGATTGTTAGGAACAGACCATAGCTTCTTGCCAAATGTTTTTCTTAACACCTCTATATTTAAAGTATCAAGTAGATTCACTCCATTTAATTGAAATGATATAGAGTTTCTTTTTAATACTTGAACACAATCCTGATCTAAATAAAAATGTACTATCCGACAATCTTTTAAAAGAGTATCTTTATTTAAATCTCCATATAATCCAATACTTCCAATTATCGTATTACCTTTAGCAAGATAATATAGACAATCGGACATATAATATCTCCTAAAGCCCTTTTTTACTAAGATATTCTGACTGATTTCATATTTTTTCAGTTTTCCTGAAGTTAATAAGTCCTGATATCTTATATAATAATTATCTTTCTGATTAACATATATATCAAAGCCGTCTTTTAATACATCAGATGCTTTTGTCTTTGCTAGAGTAATTTTTGTATTATTTATAGTAATATTAGGAACAGTAGGAGGAATATCAATAAATATATAAACAAAAAACAAAAATAAAGCTAAAACGGCGGTCACTGTAAATATAAATACAGATCTTCCTGTACGTCTTCTGGCATTAAAGAAAGCTAAAACAAATGGTGTCACAATAGCACTTGCCAGCGGAGCAAAACCGTGTCCCAGTTTTCTCATCAGATATAAAGAAAATAATACAGCAACTATAATCATAGAAAGATATATCAATATTTCCTTAATACTTAATTTACTTTCTCTTGTTTGTTTATTAACAGTTTCTTCCATTAATGTCTGTCCATTTTTAACTGTTCTTTTCATATAAATATACATGCCTACGCAAATCGCAATAAATGAAACAGCTAAAAATAAAAGTAATCCTAAAATTATTAATCTTCCCATTTAAAAACTCCTCTCACTGTATATTTATTATAGCAAATACTATAAAGTATTCTATACTAAAATTTTATAACTCTATTTAATAAAAAAGATGCCTAAGCATCTTTAACGTGTCTTATTCCATTTACCATTAGAATCTACATGATATTTACCAATCCACGTACTAACAGCCATTGCCCCGCTATCAGTTACATAGTAATTGCCAATCCATCTGTTAGATGACATCTTACCGCTGTCTTCCAGGAAATACCATTTCTTGTTGATTTTCTGCCATCCTGTCAACATCGCTCCGCTGTCACCCAGATAATACCATTTATTCTTAATCTTTTGCCATCCTCTCAGCATAGCGCCGGAATCATTAAGATAATACCATGATTTTTTAGGCTTAACCCAGCCTGTCTGCATAATACCTTCTTTATCCATAAAATACCATTTATTCTTATATTGAACCCAGCCTGTAACTCTCTGATTGTGAGTGTTGAGATAATACCAGTATTTCCCGGTATAATGCCATCCTGCCTGTTTTATAGTAAGAGGCGTGCTATAATCATAATTCAAATCTACTCTTCCATTGACTCCCTCTATATAATAGCTTGATCCTGTCTGATACATATGAGCTTTAATAAGCTTATTGCCTATCATAAATGAAGGCTGAGATGTTTCTAAGCTATAATGAGCCTGCCAGATTGGAAATTGTGTAAAATAAGTACTATTAATATAGTTTTTAAACCAGTTTGTATTTGCATAGATACCAATATTTTTATAATTATGAGCATGAAGAACATCTATAAAAGCTTTAACAATACTTTCTAAATAAGATGCTCTCTTTGAAGCAGGTATGCCTTTTACTAACTGATTAGTTTCCAAGTCAAGATAAATAGGATAAACCATCTTAGATAAATAAGATTTATTATGATCTAAGATATTAACTAGCTTATTAGCCTGATCAATAGAATCCTGTATGGAGATCTTATCAGCAGTAGAAGAATCTAAATACCAGTAAAGCCCGAAATTCATCTTAGCATCAGAAACAAGCTTTAGATTATCATAGATTTTTCTATCCACTCCATCTATTAAATTACCCGTTGTATGAAAACCATGTCCTCCACGTAAAATAACATACTGTATACCTGATTTCTTAACCTTATTAAAATCAATATTTCCCTGATAAGCTGAGAAATCAGCACCTATTTTAGCTGATGATGAAGTAATGCTTACACCATATTTCTTACTAAAAGAATAACCGTTTAAGGTTCCTTTAACAGTCACTGTTGCATAACCTTTTCCGGTAGGCATAAGTAAACCTTCCTTATCTGTCTGACAAACATGATACTTATCAGTACTGAAATGAGCATTATCTAAAACAGCTAATAAAGGGTCATTAAAAGCCTTATAAGCTTTGACTGTTGTTCCTACAGCACCCTGATAAGAAGTACTCTGATTAACTAATTTACCTTCATTATCAAATAGAAAAGATAAACTCTTAATAGATTGTTTTCCTTTAAGCATATAACAGTTATCATCAAAATAATACCAGTTATTATCTATGAAATGCCATCCTTTAACTGCATATCCTTTCTTATTAAAATAAAATGTATGATACCCTATTTTTAAAAATGATCCTTGAACCCATGTTCCATCATCATACTGATACCACCAGCCAATCTTATTTTCTTTCCAATGACCGCTTCTTGCATAAGCAGGTAAAATGACCGAAAAAACAACGGTTAAGCTTACAATAATTGCTAAAATCTTTTTCAAACCGGCTCTCCTTATAAATCACTATATAAATCTTCTTTATAAACACCTGTTTCAATCAGATACTTAAAACTATCTACTACTGTCTGTTTGTCTTCTTTATAAGTAACTCCAAACCATTTATCCTTTGTTTCCAATACTTTAACTGTCGCTTTCTTTTCATCTAATAAATTACCAATAATTGTTGGTAATAAATATTCATCCTTTAACGGATTAGAAAGATTATTTAAGAAACCGGTAAACTGTTCTTCCAATACATTCATAAATTCAGGTGTTAAAGCCCATGTATTCATAGAACAATAACTATTAGCATCAATATCTTTTCCTTCAACTGATGCTCCTGTTGCTGTCTTTATAATATTTGATGTTTCACAAATATCAGTTAAATAGCCCTGACCATTAACTTCACATATTCCTCTGGTAACTGCGCCATTATCGCTTAATGTATTCTTCAGGATAAATCCTGCCATTGCAAATTCATAAGCATCATGACCTTCCTCTAAAAATGCATGCAATGATACAAATGCTTGTTTGCCATAATAGTCATCAGCATTAATTACAATAAATGGTTCATGAACAAGTTCTTTAGCAGCTAAGACAGCCTGTCCTGTTCCCCAAGGCTTATTTCTTCCTTCCGGCACTTTATATCCTGATGGAAGATTATCTAATGCCTGAAAGCAATAAGCGACTTCTACATTCGCTTTTTTAGCTACATTCTCAATACGATTTCCTATTCTTTCTTTAAAATCATTCTCAATATCTTTACGAATAATAAAGACAATCTTATTAAATCCCGCTTCTATAGCATCATGAATAGAATAATCCATGATAATCTCATCATGCATACCAACAGGTTCTAACTGTTTAATCCCGCCACCAAATCTTGAACCGATACCGGCTGCCATAATTACTAATGTTGTTTTCATATTATATACTCCTTTATTTCTTTTATCAGTCTATCATATTTATGAATGGAAACCACCCTCATAATAACAATATTTTATCAGCCGAGCAAGAAAAAAATCTCTTACTCATACGAATAAGAGATACTTAGCTATTCTTTCTCGTTTTCCTGAAGATAAGACTTAGCATCTTTAAAGAAAGAAGCAACAATAATAATGATAATAATACCTATCGGAAAAGCAGCTATGATAGAAACAGATTGTAAGCTGTACATAGAATTTTCAGCAAATATTAATGCGATAGGAAAAAGAATAAACATAACAGACCAGAAAGTACGAATACGTTTATCCGGTTCTTTATCTGTATCAAGCTTCTTATATGAATAGGAAGAAATAACCATTGTGATTGAATCAAAAGTTGTAGAGTAAAAAGCAATCATTGTGATTACTAATAACAATAGTCCCAATGCCGGCAAAGGCAATGTATCAAAAATCTTCATAATAGCCTCTGAATAGCTGCCTCCCTTAGCAATAAAGCCGGCAACATCTACACCATGTTTCAACTGCTGAGCTAAGCCATAGTTTCCTAAGACAATAAAAGAAGTAAAAGTACCTGCCAGACCCCAGCTGTATCCTCCTAAAACAGTATTTCGAACTGTTCTTCCTTTTGATATCTTACCCACAAAGAACGGTGTTGCAACACACCATACCATCCAGTATGCCCAATAATAAATAGTCCAGTTTTGCGGAAATGATGTTTTTCTTAAAGGATCCATATTAGTCACCAGACCGGTAAAATTTTGAATCATATTACCCATAGCACTGAATCCGGTTTCTAAAATATATCTTGTTTCTCCGCCTAAGAATAAGAAATAAACAAGTAAACCAAAGAATAAGTATGTGCAATAAACAGCTAATTTAGAAACACCTTCCATTCCTAAAAGAACTGTTACAGTATAGACAATTGCAATAAGTATTAAGATACCGATTGTGAGAAATCTGCCATTAGGAATATGAAAGATTTTTGAAATAGCTTGTGATAATAATGGTGTTGCAAGGGAAAAAGTTGTAGCCGTACCGGCGATTAAAGCAAAGATTGCAATTAAATCAATAACTTTTCCAAAAAAGCCATCTACCTTCTTTCCTAATAAAGGCCGACAGCCTTCTGAGAATTTCTGCTTATTTCGTCCTCTGACATGAAGCATAAAGCCAAAAGCAACAGCTAAAGCAATATAGAAGCTCCAGGCAATAGGACCCCAATGAAATAAAGGAAATGTAGAAGCCCATTTCTGAACTCCTCCCAATTCCTGTATATATCCTTCATTAGCATATAATGCCCATTCACATAATGAATAGAATAATATATCTGCCGCCATTGTAGATGTAAAAATCATTGTTCCCCAGGCAAATGATGAATACTCAGGTTTTTTAAGATTACCCAATTTAATATTACCAAACTTTGAAAAAGCCATATAAAGCGTTGATCCGAATATCCCTACTCCTAAAAGAGCATAATAGAGTCCCAGATCATTTCCGATAAAGCCTCTTACTTTTTCTAATATAATTTTCGATTGATCAGGTATCAGCATAAAAATAAGACATAATCCAACAACTCCTATCAATGGAACAACAATTGAAAACCAATCTATCTGTTTGCTTAATTTTTCCTTTTCCATAACTATATCCTTCCCCTATACGAATAATCAATCGCTTTTAATTCCTCAATGCTGTCTATTTCAATCACATCATTCTTATTCATTTTATAAATACCTAATTTATATTCATCAGGATAACAGAACATTGCAACATCATCCCAATAAATCTGTGTATTGCCTTTTTCAAATTCTATTTCCAGATGTTTCTTCAGCTTTCTGCCATCATCCTTAGTCCATCTGGAAACACTATATAGTTGCCATCCTTTCTGACCGCCTGTACGAGAGCAGCTGATCACTTCTTCTTTCTCATTAATCTGCATCAGCCATTCATCAGTGATCTTATCAGTATAAATCGCATTATATCCGGAAAGATTAAACTGAGGACTGAGAACATCATTATTTAATATTATCTGATCACCGTCCAAGATCATCGCTTCTTCCAAATAATCTCTTGCCACATAAAGTGATGAAATGTTATTACAAGTCTTGTAATAAGGATTTTCTATAATCACAATTCCCGTATACTTCTCTTCCAAATAATAGAACTGCTCTTTTAAATATCCGCATACAATATAAATCTCATTTATATTTTGAGCATATAATCCCTTAATCACATTTTCAATCATCGGTTCATCATGAACCTTAATTAAAGGTTTAGGTGTTACCAGTGTTAATGGCTGTAGTCTCATACCAAGACCGGCAGCCATTATAATAGCTCTTTTTACAGTATTCAAATTCTATTCCTCTTCTCCAATTCATTTTTTACAATTTTATAATAGTCTTTTGCATAACGATATTGTCTTAAAGAGTATTCTCCAAAATCAATACCGATATTTCTCTTATATTCACACCAATTACTCCATAATAATCCGCAAGCCGATACATAAGCATATATCTTGATTCTATCAGTTTTATCACACTGATTACTAAAATATATATCTATCAGATGATCTATCTGTTGTTTATCATAAAAAGCATAAATACTGAACATTGCAATATCTACATGAGGATCCTGCATACTCGCATATTCCCAATCAATAAGATCAATCTTCTCATGTCCTTTTTCATCTGTAGAAAACATAAAGTTGTCACATACTGCATCAATATGAGTTAAGCATTTCTTTTGAACATGCTTATCTATATACTCTTTTAACTCAAAAACATGTTCTTTAGTAGTCAGATAATCTTTATATGCTGATTTTTGATTATCTCGGAGACTTTCATAAAAATCAATCTGCTTAAAAATATCAAAATAATAAGAAACCTGCAAATTCATATCATGAAACTTCTTAAGTTTCTTCATACATTTCTTCACATCATCCTCATTAGAAGGATCACAGTTTCTTGAATGATTGATAAACTTTGTGATCTTATAGCCGTTCTGAGGATTTAAATAAATATTATTATCACATATCCCTTTATTTTCTATCGTATGATAAACATCAGCTTCCTGTAATCTATTAATAAGCTGATCAGTTCCTTCTCCGGGAATTCTCATAATATATTTTTCATCACGGCATTCAAACAAGAAAGATCTATTTGTCATGCCTTTCTTTAAGACAGTTATATTCTTAATATCTTTATCTTCTGCATGTAATGATTCCTTAATAATAGAAATAGCCTCCGTATTCAGTTGATTAGAGTTTTCATCCAATTCTCTTAACTGTTCATAGGTATTAATTTCAACATATTTTAAATGATCTACAACATTCGCATAAACAAGATATTTATCATGATTAACTAAGGTCTTTTCCCAGAAATCCTGATCATACTCATTGCTTTCCGAATATTCTTTTAATTTCCTTTTAACCGCTAAAGATGCATCTTTATCAAGATAAGCAATTCCCAGCATATCTTGACCTCTTTCATGTGCTTTTATTCTAACAATTTCACCTTTTTTATTAACTCTCACATCTGATGATAGTTTCGTCTCGTCACTTACCATATACCATGAATAAAGCTCATATTCTGAAAATGGATTTTCATAAGCATACATATCACAGGGGATAATATAACTATGATCTATATAAGTAGTAGCCAATGATAATGAATAAAGATTATTCTTTATAGAATAGCAGTCATTCACAATAAGGTAAACATTATATTTATCAATCAAATATTCATACTGTTCTTTTAAGAATCCAACAACAATATAAATATCATTAATGCCTTTTTCTTTTAACTGTCCGATAAGTCTTTCAATAAGAGGTTCACCATGAATTTCCAGCATTCCTTTAGAGACTTCTGTATTAATAGGAACCATCCTCATCCCATAACCGGATGCTAATATAATCGCATTTTTAGGCTTAGATACTTTTAAAAGGTGGCTTCCTTTAGCAGTAATCTTACTGTATTTATCTATAAAATCATTATCTCTTAAATATTTAATACATTTATTAACCATTCCAATCGAAAGATTCTCATTAACAGCTATTTGCCTTTGCGTTATTATTTTATGAATGACTATTTGTTTAAAAACATCTAAAATATGCTTGTTCATTATATTTCACTTCCTTATTTATATGAACATTATACCCATATATCTTAATAAAATCAACAAACTTATTATCTTCATTTTATATTTAATCATTTCTATTGCATTAATAAGTATTATTTGTTAGAATATCAAAGAAAATTTTCTAGGAGGTAATAAAATAAATGAATTTAAGGAAAACTTTCAAATCAATACTGTGTATTTCAATGTTAAGCGGGATCTTTACTTTATCGTCTATAGAAACTTATGCCCATGACAATAAATGGGAATATACTGTCAATAATGACAATACTGTTACTATTGACAAATTTAAAGATAACAAAAACGAGAATGTAGTAGTACCGAATACAATTGAAGGTAAAAAGGTAACTGTAATCGGTGCATTTGCTTTTGCAGGAAATCAAACTATTAAAACTGTTGTATTAAAAAATGGTATTAAAATAATCCGGGATGTCGCTTTTGCTCGCTGTAAGAACTTGGAAAAAGTAGAATTGCCTTCTACTTTAAAAGAAATCCATGAATCAGTTTTCAGAGATTGTATGAAACTTAACTCAATTACAATTCCATCTTCTGTTACTGAAGTAGGAGAATATGCTTTTGAAAACTGTAAATCTTTACCCGGTTCTATTCATTTTGGGAACACTCAGCTGAAACTGAATATTAATACTTTTAATCATCTTCCTTACAGATGGATTCATGTCGGTTATAAGTGGCAGTATACTCTAAAGAAGGAAGGAAAGTATACTGATCATGAAACAGATATTGAATTTGCCGGAAACAAAAACGGTATTAATAAAACAGCATGGCATTATATTAATAAGAAATGGTATTATTTTAATAAAGATAATTTCTTACAGACCGGCTGGATTAATGATAGAAAGAATAATCAGGATAGATGGTATTACTCTTATGATTCCGGTTTAGTATATAACTGGCAAAAAATAAACAATAAATGGTATTTCTTTAATAATGATGGAAAAATGCTGACAGGCTGGATTAAATCTGAAAACAAATGGTATTATCTTGGTGATTCCGGCGCTATGCTGACAGGCTGGCAAAAGATTAAGAATAAATGGTATTTCTTAAAAGGCAGCGGTGAAATGGCGGCAAATACATGGATCGGCAGATATCATGTTAATTCTAACGGAGAATGGAATAAAACAAGATAAGAAAAGAAGATCATAATGATCTTCTTTTTTAGTTAGTCAATATAATATTTCCAGATTTGAATATTTTCTATTGTTTCTATATATTTTATTTTAACCTTTTTACTGTATTCTTTTTGCAGGTATTTCAATATTGTATCTTTACTGCCACTGTTACAAGCAAAATAAACATCTGATTTTATTAATGATTTGACAGGATTTTTTAAAATACTCTTATCTATTCTATTATTAAGCGGTGAAGGTACAGACCATCCCCCTAAAAAAAGAGTATTTCTATAAACATCTTTATACCGCCTATTAATTCTGTATATCTTAGTTGCCGGAGCTATACAACCAAATGTAAGTGCATCAGCAACATAAACCTTATCTTTTTGTTGTTTGATATTATGAAAAAATAAAAAATAATCTTTACCCAAATCTTTATCATTAAAAGTATTTGACAGCAGATTTAATCCATTACTTACTAGCAAACAAAGAATGATTACATAATAAACATATTTTTTATAAGTTTTATCAAAAGAGAGATCATTTATTTTTTTAGAATATCTATTCAAAATAAAAGGATAAAAAATTATAAAAAAAGATAACCAAATCATATAGACAACACGCCATATTACTCTATTAACGGAACTTAATAGTATATATTCTGCACATATAACACCACTTAAAAGCAGGTATAAAAAGCAGGATTTTGTATCCAAAAATAATAAAACTAATAAGCCGATCAGCCACATTGCCGGTAATAAATGATTTCTAATAGCAGCATAAATATTAGAAAAACTTTTAGTAATAAGACTTAAATCATAACTAACCGCTTTCTTATTATTATTAATCATTTCTAATCGTTTAAGAGTAAATTTATCAAAGTCTGAATATGCCCAGCTTTTAAGCATATTTAAATCAAGTAACTCAATATCAAGGCTTTTATATAGCTTTTTATTCTCTTCATAAGGAGGTACTCCATAATCTAACAGTAAGCTTCTTTGATGATTATATTGAAGAGCATAATTCCATTCCGGTTGAGAATTATAAAAATATTCATGAAACATTTGAAAACTGAATATCATTAATAATGATATACCTAGAGGTATTAGCTTTTTTAAATATTTTTTAATAGGACTCCCAAACATTTCAACAATGAGTAAACATAATCCAAACGGAAGAACCGCTTTAAAACTATCAAAACGAACTAACGCACCTAATATCATGAGTATTATACCTATTGGTATCATTTTCTTAGATATATCTTCAATCATTACAAAATAAAGAATTAAGAAGCCAATCATACTATATAAGGCAGCATTCTTAGTAAACTGAAGACAATTATAAAAATCATAGTCCAATAAGATATTTATAAATACTGTTAATCCGATTGATATTGGAAGAATAGTTTTCTTAGAAACCATTAAGCATAACAGAGTAATAGAAACAAAATTCATAAAAAGCATTACAAATAAATACCAATTCACACGTCCTGTAATCTTATAAAGAATTTTCAAAATATAACCATAGATAATATTATTAAAAACTAAATATTCACTATGTGGTGTATATGTTCCGTTCGCAATAAGATTCAAAGCAAAGTCATCATTTTCTTCATAAAATATTCTACCCAGTAAGAGATAACCTAAAAAGAATACTACACATATACCCAAAATGATAAAATATTTCTTTTCTATTTTATGAAATATCTTCACTTTGAGATTTCTCCTTTTTAATAACTTCCTTAACAACATACTGAGGTGAATTATTTAAACAGATATATATTCTTCCAATATATTCTCCGATTATACCTAACATAATCATAATAATACCGCCAATAATCAGATTAATAGAGAATAATGAACTAAATCCTATCTCTACTCCACCAATAAAAATCTTTCTAAAAACAGTATATAAAACCAAAATAGCCCCTATAAAAGCAAAGATAAATCCCAGTATTGTTGTAAATCTTAATGGCTTGACTGAAAATGAAGTTAAGCCATTAATCCACATCTGAAAAGATTTATAGAAAGTGAAATTCCCTTTACCATAAGGTCTTTCTCTTTCTTCTAATAATACATTCTTAATATATCTTGTGCTTCTGATTAATAATCCATCCAAATAAGTATAAGGGTTCTTATAATGAAGGATCTCATCTTTGATATAGGCTTTCATCACTACAAAGTTAGATAAAACAAGATTTTTATCTTTCTGCAAAAAAAGATTAACCATCATATCATTAACTTTAGAACCGAAACGCTTAAATTTGCTTTCTTTCTTTTCTTTATATTTTGCGATTGATACATCATAATTCTCATTTATAAGAGGTTCCATCAGTTCAAAAAGATGATCTACAGGACACTGTAAATCATCATCAATAATGACTATATAGTCTCCTTTTACATAGCTCATACCACATATAATCGCATTATCCTTGCCACCATTTTTTGAAAGATTAATACCGGTCACATGATGATTTTTCTGAGCTGCCTGTTGAATCATATCCCATTCATGATCCGGTGAACAATCATTAACAGCTATTACTTCATAGTCATATGATGACATAGAGATAACCTGATCTATTTCATTAATCACTTCTTTTATACTTTCTTCTCCCCCATAACAAGGAATAATAAAACTTATTTTCTCGCCATCCATACCTCTAATTCCTTTTTCCTGTCATTCTATTTAATATCACATATAAACACACTATACCTATTGAACCAAAGAAAGCAATAAATAATTCTTTCTGATGATATTTAAATAATATAGTATGTCTGCCCTTCGGTAATTTCACTGCCATAAAAGCTTTATTTGCTTTTAATATGTCAGTTTTCTTACCATCTATAAAGGCTTGCCAATTCTTATCATATGGTACTGCCACATATAAATAGCCATCCTGATCTTTATTTGTATGAATACTAAGCCTATTTGTATCATAGTGAAAATCAATATTTGTACAATCCAGATGACTGATATCTTTATTTGTCTGTTCCTTTGATTTTGTATAAAGATTTAAGGAAGATATCTTATATTGAGCCCTATAAGGAAAAATAATACGTATTGTATCAATACCTGTCATCATACCAAGACTCATAAGCCAATTATGCTTATGACCATAAAGATTTGAACGAATTGTTTGTGAATCAATATACTCATTGATATTATCAATTTTCTTGCCCCGATAATATCCTTCTATTTTAATTCTATATGACTGTATCCATTCTGATATCACATCAAGATCCTTTATCTGAAGATAAAGAGTCCGATTCCTAATCTCTTTAAACTTGAAATCAACAGAAGCATTATCCCAGTTCGCCTTATAAATAGAATCTTTATAAGAAGAACTGTTATTAAATAGAGTCTGATAATTCATTTGTTCATAATTCTTTTGAGTTTTTTGATAATCACTCTTTTCTTTAGATACAATTGCCCGAGTCAATATCTGATATCTTTCAAATTCATTGAATAAATCATAATCCTGCTCATTGATATTATGAGTAAAGAAATGAGCTATTGATGTATCTATTGATGACTGATAAAGATGATAGTTCTTTTCTTTTCTGATCAGTCTGTTATAAGGATAAGGGTTCATCTTCTTATAATCAGATGGAGTAATAATATACTTTGTTCCATTTAATAAGTGAAGGTAAGAGAGATATCCTAATCCGGCATATGTAAAACTAAACGAACTGTTAGTTAATCCGATAGATTTATGAAAATGATCAATATTCTCATTATAATAGCTATAATAGAAATCATAACTGTTTAGAGATTCTATCATACCGGCATTTCTATATCTATTTGTACCTATTTCATCATATCGGTAATCTTTCTTATCTTTAATCTCATGAAGAATCTTTTTGCTTTCTGTCAAAAGAGAAAATGCTTTTCCTCTATTAACTTCTTTTGTTACCAGTGAAGACATTCTAGCACTAAAGCAAACTGTTGAATTAATAACTGTAGATAATGAAAACAACATAATAATAAGATTCTCTTTAAGAGTCTTTGGAATTTTTTTAATTAGTGTCACGATAAAGAAAAGACTTATACATAAAATGAATAGTATTGAGAATACTACTCTATAATGATAAAGAAAGACATTAAACTGATAATTTTTAGTTTGAGAGAATAAGATAAGATATCCTGTAAAAAAAGAAATAATGATAAGAATTTCTTTCTTACTTAATTCAAACAGTTTATTAAATGTTACAACCATAATATAAGATATTAAAAACTGATAAGCAAAATTCCAACGATAAGCCGGATAATTAAAGCCATTAAATAAACTGCTGATCTGTGCTGAAAAAAGACTGACTGTAAGTAAGATATAATATAGTTTAAGATCTTTATAGCCTTTTCTTAGCATTAATACCATAATACTTACTAATGTAAGAATAGAAAATCCCAAGATAGCATCTGTTCCTGTATCATAAGATAAGAAATAATAGGTGAAATAAGTCTGTATCTTATCAAATCGAAAGAAGAAAAATAATTTTCTTTGATAAGATAATCTGCTGGTATTCATTAAATTCATAATAACAGGAAGATATAATACCAGTCCTGCACTAACACTTAAGCCACAATGATAGCTAAACTGTCTAAAAAGCTCTATAAATCTTTTTCCTGTTTTCTCTTTTTCTATAAATATAAAGTTAATAACTGCATAGACAACAATCATTATAGAAATCATATATGAAAAATAAAAATTATAGATTGTTGTTAAAAGAAAACTAATAAATAATAAAGTTCCTTTCTTTTCATACCATAATTTTTCACATCCTAGCATGATAAGTGGAAAATATATAAATAAGTTAATAAAATTTGGCTGTTTGAATACAATCATGACTGCCGGAGCAAAGACATATAAAACAGATCCTAATAATGATGCTTTATAGCTATGTTTCTTATAAAAACAAAAAGCATAGAAAGAAAGACCTGTCAAATATAATCTTAATACTATTAAAAAATCAAAAAGATATTCAGCATATAATGGTGATATAAATGCCGATAAATAATTAAATGGATCATAGAAGTAATCACAGAGTGTTGACATGACATCACTGCCATATCCAATAGACAGATCCCATAAAGGAATAGTAAACTGATGATGAATAAAAATATTTGAGAATACTGTTCTTATCCATTTTCCTACATAGATAAAACCTGTAAACTGCTGTTCCAGACCATCATATTTCCATATAAATGATTTATTATATTTTATAAACCAGAATTGAATATTTAATAGAAATAGTATTAAAAAAATTAAAGTATATATAAAAAGAAATTTTTTATGTTTCTTTATTATTTTTAACATAAAATGCTCCTTTCTGTTTATACTATCCTAATAATGAGAAAACAATGATTCCTGAAATAATCAATACTAATGCTATTATTCTTTGTTTATTAATCTTTTCATGAAATATTTTAACACCAAAGAATGTTACATAAATATAGCTTGTTGCTTCTAATACCGGCCCCATTGATAAAGGAATGCCTTTATAAGCCAAGATTGATAAAAAGGTAGTCCCTACAAATAATACATAAGCAAAGAATACTAATGGGTTAGTATATTCCTGAATAAAACTATCATAATTCTTTTGTGATGCTTTTTTTAACATAACCTGAGAAATAGCACTTACAAATACGCCTAACAAAAGAAAACATGAATAAAAAATAACTGTACTATTCATTTGTTTCCTCCTGATCTGATGAAGCAAAAATAACTATACCGCTGATAATAAGTATAATCCCTATAATCTTACCTAATGTAATAGATTCATGAAAGAATAAAACTCCCCATACTAATCCCCATACAACCGTAACAGCTTTATTGGAGAAAGCTGTAGTAAGAGGCAGTCTTTTAATAATCTGCTGCCATCCTATTGCATAAAAGCCTAAAAGAAGAATAATAGCTCCATAATAAAGAATAAAAGGGATACTTAAAAACGTCTGCTTAGAAGCCATTTTTGAACATATTCCGCTTAATGAATAAATCATCAGCATCAAATGTAATAAGATTAAAGTTTTAACTGTTGATTTATTCATTATCATTCTCCTTTAGGAAGATACTTCTCTAAATCTTCTATTCTCTTTGCCTTAAATATATAATATCCAAATCTGGTAGAACTGTCTGTGACAGTTCCTTCTTTGATAATATGTACTTCACTATCTACTAAAACAATATGATCATCTTTCTTTAACTCTTCTAATACTTTAAGATCCTGATCAGTAAAAATAAATCTAATTCCTGTTGGACAGCCGGTGTACATAGGCTTTAAATCAATCGGATTTCCTAAAGCAATATCAATAACCCCTCTTACAAAGTCAATGCCGGTGGAAGAAGCTACAAGTGTACTGCCAATAAAGTCTCCTCCCATTCTGCCACCTATTTCAATAATCTTAATATCTCCTGTATCAGATATCTTGAGCTCACTATGAGAAGCACCATTTTTAATTTTTAATGAATCTAAAGCATGAAATACACTATTCTTTATTTTCTCTAGCAGCTCATCACTTAATGGTGCAGGTTCAAGATGTCCGGTTTCAATAAAATGAGGTGTTCCGGTTGTATATTTCTTAGTAGCAGCTAGAAAATGATGCTTTCCATTATTGGAAATACATTCAATACTATATTCCTGTCCTGATACATATTCCTCTACTAAGACATGCTTATCAAAGCCTTGTTTTTTAGCATCTTCAATCGCTTCTTTTAATCCTTCTGAAGACTCCAGCTTCGTAATGCCTCTGCTTCCTGATCTATCTATCGGTTTTACGATAACCGGATAATCTAATGATATATCTTTTAAATCATCAATGCCTGCTGCCAATAAACTCTTAGGAGAAGGATCATGATTTAAAAAGAATGCCTGTCTCATTAAATGCTTATTAGTAGAAAGCTCTGTACATTCCATACTGTTACCCGGCAAATTCATTACAGAGGCAACATAATTAACCGTAATAACTGCCAAATCAGAAGCAATAGTACAGATACCATCAATACTTATTTCCTGACATTTCTTTAATATTTTTTCTTTCTCTATAATACTGATCGGATAAAAATAATCGGCTTCTTTTTCTCCTACATCATTAGCTGCCCAAGCAAAAACATGGGTTTCCAATTTCATTTCTTTTGCTTTCTTAATTAATGGAAGCTGTAGATAGGATGCTCCTATAATTGCCAGTTTTTTCATATTATCCCCCTATATAAACTTATACTTATTGATAATATTTATAATTCTTATAATCTCACTATCTTCAATAGTAATCGGTAAATTAATAATAGAACATTCTATTAAATCTATATTTAATAAAGAAATCTTATTTCCAAAAATTTCTGTAACATTAGGATACCAGTCACTTACCGGAACATTATTTTTAAGTAAATAATTAATAAAATTATATTTGAAATGTGGATTAACAAATAAAATATATCTCCATGGAACAGCACCTTTATTAAATGAATAATGTTTTATATTCTCATTAATATGAATAGCTGACCGATAAAGATGTGCTTTTCTAATCCTTTCATCTATATTCTCCTGAAGAGATATTAATTGCTTAGATAATTTAACCTGATAATCTTTTAAATCTGTATAGTGTATATAAATGTTCTTTAAATTATTTCTTAATCCTGCCCATATAAAAGGTGATATAGACTGGTTTTTATTATTTCTTATAAGTCTATATAATTTTGAGAAGAAAGCATCATTAACATCAGTCTCAGCATTTTTAACCGGAAGGCTTTTATATGCCTGATCTATAGATGATAAATCATTATTAGAAACAATAATTCCTCCATATCCTAAATCTATTGTCTTTGAATATCCTGTACTAAATAAACTATAATCTCCCCAAGTACCACAAAATTTATGATCTAGTACTGCTCCCATTGAAGAAGCACAATCTTCAATAAGTAATATATGATGTTTTTTACAATATTCTGCAATCCTAATTATATCCTGATTGGGATTTCCATACATATGAGGAATGATAGCTGCCTTACATTCTTTAATACTACTTATAAAAATATCATAACTTACATTTCCTAAATTATCTGTATCGCAAAATACCGGTATATTACTGCTATAAATAATCGGATAAACAGCAGCATAACAAATATTTCCAGGAATAAGTATTTTTTTATTCTCTATATTTTGATACCTTAATATTAAATATATTCCTGTAGCAGCTCTGCTTATAAACAAATGATTCTTTTTAATATTTAATATATCTATCATAATGTTAGTGGCTTATCTTCTTCTTTAAACTGATGAAAATTATGATATTCTTTTGATATCCATTCTTTTTTATAATCAGTCAACATATCTTCTAAATCAGCATATTGAGGTTCCCAATGAAGCTCTTTTTTTGCCTTTTCAATACTATAAACATAACCTCTAGGAAGACCCTTTTTTTCAGGAACTAAAATTACTTGAGAAACTTTATCTTCTGCAAACACTTTAGCCAAAGCTAGAGCTTCTTCATATTGTGAGTATCCTACTCCTGAGGCAATATTATAGATACCTTTTGCCTCTTTTACATTAACAGCAGCTTCAATTGCTTTTAAAACATCTTTAATATAAACATGATCTCTTTTTATAGATTGATCTCCCCATATCTCTATAGATTCACCTTTAATAGCTTTTTCAAAAAATATTTCAAAACTGCTCTTTTTATATGATCCATCTGTCTTTAAGCTTCCCAATATTTCTCCATATCCATGTACACCTGTCAGCCTTAATGCAACAGCATTCATTTTAAAATCTTTATTATAGTATGTTATAAAGTTTTCAGCAGCAATCTTAGAAATAATATAAGGCGAATGATCTCCTGTAAATGATATCGGATCTTCTTCAGAAATAATATCCTTATAAACATCATTATACACTTTATGAGAAGATGTAATAACTACTTTCTTAATTCCATTATTTCTAGCGTATTCCAATGTTTTGTATACACCTAATGTATTAACATCAAAAAACTTCTGAACAGGTGTCTCTAGTTCAGCTAAACAAGCTGACAAATCAATAATAGCTTCTACTTTAGATGCGTCAATACCGTCAAAAGCTTTATCATTATCTAAATCAAAGTATTTAAACTTAATATTCCTTTTTTCAAGAAATTTCTTACCTTTCTCTGATCTTCCTAAAGCTAATATATCGTATCCTTTACCTTTTAAATACGGACATAAATATCTTCCTATATATCCAGTTGCCCCAATAACTAAAATCATCTTATTTCTCCCTTCTTTCTTCATTTAATATTTCTGATATTGCATAAAGTGGTCTGTTTTTTGTTTCGTTAAATATATTACCTACATAAATCCCCATAATACCAATAGAAACTAATAACAGTCCACCCATTAAATAAATAGATGCTACAATTGTTGTCCAGCCGATAATGACTCCACCTAAACTAGCCTTAATAATCAAATACAAGATGTACACAAAAGAAACTAAAGCCATCATAAACCCGGTCTTAATTGAAAAACGTAAAGGTTTATTTGACTGTGAAGTGATAAATTCAAATGCCATTGTTAATTTTCTTTTTAAATTGTATGAACTTTTTCCTGCAAATCTTTCATCCGCTTGTAAATCAATCGCTGCCTGTTTAAAACCTAGCCATTTAATAAATAAAGTATATGCTCTATTTTGTTCACGCATCTGACTATAGTAATTAATAACTTTTCTTTTTGAAATACTAAAATTACAAATAGTGCTGTCAAAATTCCCTTCAGTAAAATAATCATAAACTTTATAGAATGAACGGGAAAGAAACTTCGTAATAGCCGTGTCCTTTCTATCAATACGTCTTCCAAATACTACATCAAAGCCTTCCTGAGCCTTATCGTATAAATCTATAATAGCCTCCGGTCTATCCTGTAAATCACAATCCATAACTACAACCCATTCACCCTTAGCATGATCAAGTCCTGCTGTGATAGCTTTAATCTGACCAAAGTTTCTTGATAAATGAATACCTACAACTCTATGATCTCTATGACATATTGTTTCAATATCTTCCCATGAATTTTGTGGACAATTATCATCTACAAGGATAATCTCAAAACTATCAGTTATTGTAGAAAGAGATGAGACTAATCTTTTATGCAATTCAAATAATGCTGCTCTGCATCCATATACCGGAATAACAACCGATATTTCCATACTATCACCTACTTCTTAAAAAACTCTCTAACAGTTTGAATCACTGTCTCTCTGTCTTCTTTAGTCATACCATAATAAAGAGGTAATCTTGTCAGTCTGTTACTATCTTTAGTTGTATATTCATCTACTCCATGAAATCTTCCAAACTTAAGCCCGGCAGGTGCTGAATGTAATGGAATATAATGGAATACACTTAATACATTATGTTCCTTTAAATATTGAATAAACTCTGTTCTCTGCTTTAAGTCTTTTAACTTAAGATAAAACATATGAGCATTATGAATACATCCATTAGGAATAACAGGAAGTTCACATAATCCTTCCTCTTCTAATGGCTTAAAAGCATCATAATAAGCATTCCATGTCGCTAATCTGTCATTATTAATCTCATCAGCATGAATCAGCTGTCCCCATAAATAAGCAGCATTTAATTCACTAGGCAAAAAACTATCTCCAAAGTCTACCCAAGTATATTTATCTATCTGACCTCTTAAGAAACGAGATCTGTTTGTTCCCTTTTCTCTAATAATCTCTGCTCTATCATTATATTTCGGATTATTAACAACAATAGCTCCGCCCTCACCCATTGAATAATTCTTAGTTTCATGGAATGAATAACATCCAAAATCACCAATAGTTCCTAACGGTTTTCCTTTATAACTGCTCATAACACCTTGAGCTGCATCCTCAATCACAATAAGATTATATTTTTCAGCTATATCCATAATAGTATCCATTTCACAGGGAACTCCCGCATAATGAACCACAATAATAGCCTTTGTCTGATCAGTAATAGCCGATTCTATCTTTGTTTCATCAATATTCATTGTATCTGGTCTAATATCAACAAATACCAGCTTAGCTCCTCCCAGCACTGCTGAAGTTGCTGTACTGGAAAAAGTGAAGCTCGGAAGAATAACTTCATCACCTTCATTAAATTCACAAAGAATAGCCGCCATATCTAAAGCTGTTGTTCCACTAGTCGTTAAAAGCACTTTTTGTGCATTGAATCTCTCCTCCAGCCATTGATTACATTTCTTTGTAAACATGCCATCCCCACATATCTTATGAGCATCAATAGCTTCCTTAACATATTTTATTTCATCGCCGGTACATGGCGGTATGTTAAATGATATCATAATTAACCCTTCTCCTTTTAAAGATAAAATTTAATACTGTATAGAAACATAATACAAGAAACATCCCACTTATACCAATTAAAACATTTTTTTGCTTGTAAGTTAATTGAATTTTATGTTTTCCTTTAGATAACTTAATAGCCATGAAAGCTTTATTTGCTTTTAAGACTTCACTTTTAATTCCATCAACTTTTGCTTCCCAGTTTTTAGAATACGGAACTGCTATATAAAGATAACCGGCTTCATTTTTATTTGTAAGAATATCTATTTTATTTGTATTATATTCAAAATCAATATTTTCACTATCTAAATGGCTTATATCATTCGCTATTTGCCGGCGTGTTTTTGTGTATAAAGAGATATTGGAAATCTTATACTTTCCCTTATGAGATAATGTAATTTTAATATCATCTACATTCTTGTCGGCATATCCTAAATTAATAAGCCAATTATGCTTATTAGCATATAAATGAGATTTTAGCGTTTGACTATAAAGATTATACATCATCGTATTAATCTTTTTATTTTGATGATAAGCTTCTATAGTTACCCCATACCAATCACTGTTATTTGATAAAAAATCAAGATTATTTATTTGTAAATAAATCTGTTTATCTTTAATCTTGTTTATTTTCAGATGAAATGATACATTATCCTTTTCTGTTTCATAATAATTTTGATTATTTTTTATACCCTTATCCAAAGTTAATTGATAATTAAGATAACCATATTGTCCAATAGCTTTTTTAACATTACAGTTTTTATACTGATTATCTAAGCTAATAGCCCTTAATAATGTCTGGTATCTATTAAACTCACCTAACTGATCATAATCGCTTTCACTAATCACATCTTTATAAAAATGAGCCATAGAAACTTTTTTATCTGTAGTATATAAACTATATTTTTTTCCATAAGAACCTTCTTGCTTCATTAATTTGTTATAGGGATAAGGGGGGGCTTTATAATAATCAGAAGGCATGATTATATACTTTGTACCATTAAGAAGATGTAAGTATTCATAATACCCGAGTCCTAAATAGCTAAAATTGAAATTTGCCCCTTGAATAGAACTATATCCCATTGAATTATGAAAATTATCTATATTATTATTATAGTAACTGAAATAAAAATTATAGCTATTTAGAGAAGTGATCATATCAGAATTTCTATAATGGGATGTCCCAATCTCATCAAACCTAATATTATTCGTCTTATACTTATTTTCAATAAGTCCTTTACCATCAGCTCTTATTTTATATAAAGCTTCATTTCTATTTAATTCTTGATTAATAAAGTCATTTTTATCAGGGCTAAAATAAATTGTTGTATTAATAAGCAAAGAAAAAATAAATATGACCGCAATACATTGATTCTTATATTTATTTAGCTTTTCCCTATTAAACAATAATAAAATGAACAGTATACTCATAAGCATAAGATTCATCCAGAAATTATGAAAGCTGAAATGAGTTAAAAACAAAAAAGACATTGAATAAATACTAAATCCTATTACTAATTTTAAAAGATCCTTTTTGTTTATTTTTAAAAGTAATGGAAATGTTTCAACCACTATATACATAATCAAAAAATTATAAAGAAAATTCCATCTATAAGTTGCATAATTAAAGCCATTAAAAATACTTCCTGCTTTACTAGAAAATAACGCTGTTGTAAGTAAAATAAAACTAATCTTTAAATGCTTGTTACCCTTACTTAAGAAAAGGATCATAATACTTAGAAATGTCACTATCGAAAAACCCAACAGTGCGTCCGCTCCTACATCAATAATCTGAAAATAATTCGTAAAGTATATTTTAATTGTTTCCCAATTATAGAAAAGAGGGATAATACGCTGAATAGAGAGTCTAGAGGCTGCTGCTAAATTAATAATAATAGATAAATTCGCTAATAAACCGCAGGCAACACCAAAAATACCGTGAAAGGAAAAATGATATATTAACTCAAAAAATCTTCTCCATGTTTTTTCATCATTATCAAAGAAAAATTTAATTGCATAATAAATAATTATTCCAATCACAATCATATAAGTAAAATAAAAGGAATATGCACTCATTAAGAATAAAGAGATGAATAAGAGCGTTCCTTTCTTTTCATACCAAACTTTCTCACAGCCAAGCATAATCATTGGAAAATAAATAAAAAGATTCGCAAATGCTGCTTGTTTGAAAACAATTAAAAAAGCTGGAGAAAAACAATAAAGAAGAGATCCGACTAATGAGGATCTTTGATCTTTTTTCTTATATGCACAAAAAGCATAAAAAGAAATCCCAGCTAGATAAATTTTAAAAAAGACTATAAAACTAAAAAGAAATTCAGTTAAAGATGTAGGCACTAATACAGACAGATAATTAAAAGGATCCATAAAAACACCACCTAAAGTTGTGATTATATCACTGCCATAACCCATGGACATACTCCATATAGGAATAATAAAGCGATGATGAATAAATAGATTTTTAATAATACTTCTTAACCATTTTCCTACATAAATAAATGAAACATACTGCTGTTGTAAACCATCCAAATACCATATATATGATTTATTATTTAACATAAACCATATTTGAATACCTAAAAAATAAAGAATAAGAAAGAGGACTGTATAAATAAATATAAACTTTTTATGTTTCCGTAATCTATTTAACATAGTCCTCTTCCTTCCTTTTTATACTTCTTTTCTATTACCATACATTTCTTGATAATAATTCTGGTAATCTCCGGAAATAATATCTTTCCACCATTTCTTATTGTCTAAATACCACTTAATGGTTTTCTTTATCCCATCTTCAAATTTTGTTTCCGGCAACCATCCTAATTCGTTATGAATCTTAGTCGGATCAATCGCATATCTCATATCATGACCCTTTCTATCTTCTACATGAGTAATAAGATCTTCACTCTTTCCAAGTTCTTTACAGATCATTCTTACGATATCAATATTTGTTTTCTCATTATGTCCGCCTACATTATAAACTTCTCCAACTCTTCCTTTATGAATAATCAGATCAATTGCTTTACAATGATCTTCAACATATAGCCAGTCTCTGACATTTAATCCTTCTCCATAAACCGGTAAAGGCTTATCATTTAGAGCATTCGCAATCATTAAAGGAATCAGTTTTTCCGGAAAATGATAGGGACCATAGTTATTAGAACACCTGGATACAGTAATTGGAAGTCCATAAGTCCGATAATAAGCAAGTACTAATAAATCTGCACTTGCCTTAGAAGATGAATAAGGACTTGATGTATGAATTGGTGTTTCTTCGGTAAAGAATAGATCCGGTCTATCTAAAGGAAGATCACCATAGACTTCATCAGTTGATACCTGATGATATCTTTGAATACCATATTTTCTACAGGCATCCATCAATACAGATGTTCCAATAATATTAGTCTGCAAGAAAATTTCCGGATTTTCAATTGATCTGTCAACATGTGATTCAGCTGCAAAATTAACAACCATATCCGGATGTTCTTCCTCAAAAAGCTTATCAACACGAGCTCTATCACAAATATCCAACTTTACAAATCTAAAATTCGGATTACTCATGACAGGTTCCAATGTAGATAAATTACCTGCATAGGTTAATTTATCTACACATACAATTCTGTAATTAGGATATTTTTTTAACATATGAAAAACAAAATTTGATCCTATAAATCCTGCTCCACCGGTTACAATTATATTCATATCTTTCTCCTTAAGCTATCTTTCCATCAATTATATTCTTTAAATAAGCACCATACTGATTCTTCTTTAACATCTGATACATCTTTTCAAGATCATCTTTAGTAATCCAGTCATTCCGATAAGCAATCTCTTCAAGACAGGCAATCTTACGATGTGAGTGCTGTTCAATAGTTTTTACAAAGTTTGTTGCATCCACAAGAGATTCATGTGTTCCTGTATCAAGCCATGTAAATCCTCTTTGTAAGATTTCTACATTAAGTTTTCCTTGCTCAAGATAAATTCTATTTAAATCAGTAATCTCTAATTCTCCTCTTCGGCTTGGCTTAATCATCTTAGCATATTTTACAACATTCTTATCATAAAAATATAATCCTGTAACACAATAATTTGATTTAGGATGTTCAGGCTTTTCTTCAATAGAAATAGCTTTTCCGTTCTCATCAAACTCAACAATACCAAATCTTTCCGGATCTTCTACATAATAGCCAAAAACAGTAGCACCATCCTTTCTTGATACTGCATTTCTTAATCTTTTAGTCATGCCATGACCATGGAAAATATTATCTCCTAAAATCAAGGCACAGCTGTCACCATTAATAAATTCTTCTCCTAAAAGAAAAGCCTGTGCCAAACCATCCGGACTAGGCTGTACCTGATAAGACAATTCAATCCCGAACTGATGACCGTCACCTAATAATTCTTTAAATCTTGGTGTATCGTTGGGCGTACTGATAATCAGTATTTCTCTAATACCGGCAAGCATTAAAATACTTAACGGATAATAAATCATAGGCTTATCATAAATAGGTAATAACTGTTTACTGGTCACCATTGTAAGCGGATACAATCTTGTACCGCTTCCTCCTGCTAATATAATTCCTTTCATACTACTTATCTCCTAAAGATCCTTTCATTGGATTTATAATATATTCATCATCATTAATCTTAAGATAAATAAGATTCAGATGATATCTTTCATTTTCCGGTGGAAACTCCATATAATCACCATAATAATCTCTTAATATCTGATCATAATTCTTGGGTACAGGAACCGTCATATCTTCATATTTCTTTTCAATTAATGGGAATACTTCATCTAAAGCATAAACATTTGTATCATCACTATCATAAGATCCTATTAACTTTCCCTCAGGGTACCTTGAAGCATTCTTAATAAACTGATCAAGTAATTTCTTATAGTTCCTTGAATAAATACATACATATATTCTTTTAAGATATCCTTTAACCTTCTGTATAAAAGATCCGGCTATCTTATTTTTCAACTTATAAAGTTTATACCTATTAACATATTTACAATTCATTGCATAGATTTCATTATAATGCTCAATACTATCTACATGATCATAAATAAAAATATCCAGCATAAGATGTGTATACCAAAGCTTATTATCAGAAGGTCTGATCCAGCTAAGATCAATAGGACTCTGCACAGTTACATTGGTATTATAAACTCTGCCAATAACCTTATCATGCATTTCTTCATCAGAATAACCTGTTAAAAAGAGAATTCCTTCTTTCCATTCCTCTTTAGGAACATTAATAAGCTTATTATAATCTTCTCTTAACATACCAATATCAATATCACCATCCCAAGGAATAAATCCTTGATGTCTAACTGTACCAATAAGTGAGCCATAAGCTATCCAGTATTGAATATTATATTTCTTACATATTCTATCTAATTCTTTTAAGCTTTTAAGATTTTCCTGCTGTATTCTACGTAATAACTGTCGGTCTATAATCATTTTTATAAAACAACCCCTTAAATTTTTATTGTTTAACCCATTATATTAAAATAATCTCTAATTCTCAATATAAAATGCATCAAACCCATGAATTAATCTATCTTTTTCATCAGGCAACTTCATATAATCACCATAGGCATGAGAGAGAACTTGATCATAAGCTTTGGGGATCAGAAACGGATATCCTTCAAAGGTACCTTCAATCAGCTCATCAAACCATTCTTTTTTAAATGTATCAATAAGAATATTCTCAGGCCAGCATAAAAGACCATATGTTTCTGTATCAAAACAGGTATCAAAACTCATCATTTTTCGACAACAATACCGACTATCAATACCAAAAAGACTGAAAATAAAACGAATGGGAAGAATAAAAGGATAAATAAGCTTAAACTTTAAATCTTTAATATTACCGGCTATACAAATCTGATTCATTCTCTTATACCATGAAACCTTCTTAAAAGCAGATTGCATCTGATGTTCATCATCCGGTAAATAGGACATTTTAAAAACATCTATCCAAACACCTGTTCTATATTTATGAGAAATATTCTTCTCATAAACAATAGTATTCTCATCTATTATCTTTATAAATGGATAACAGCTCGGGATAGTTGACGGATATAAGAATTTATATTTCTTTTTTTCATTAAGATAAGGATGCTTCTTAATAATTTCTAATAGCTTATCATAATCTTCAGCCTTCACAGCAACATCTACATCATCATCCCATGGGATAAATCCTTTATGTCTAATAGCTCCCAGTAATGTTCCTCCCATCAGAGAATAGTCAATCTTATATTTTAAACAGAAATCATGAAATTCTATCAGCATCTCCAGCATACATGACTGAATCTGCTCGTGAGTCATTTTAACTAATTCCATATCTATCTCCTTAATTATTCTTTTAATAGTTTTAATAGTCCGATAATCTTAGTTCTAAAAATGACAATAAATATAAATGCAATAAATACAATGATATATCTTATCATAATAAACTTATAGAACAGCATACAAATAAATGTCAGAGTCATAAAGACTATAAAGATTAATATAAGCTGTCTAAGATTAAAGAGTTTCTGATCAATATGTGCCTGTTCTTTTGTTTTAAGATAGCCATAATAATTAGCTAAAGCAAAAAACAGATAAGAAGCAAGCGTTGTATATCCTGCTGCAATATAGCCGGCAATAGGAATCAAAATCGCATTTAAGACAATATTTAAAACAGCTGCTCCGATTGTCCCTAAAACAAGCAAGCCACGTTTTTCATAATAAAATTCTACATTAATAAAGAGTTGTGAATAGAATTGAAGCAATAGACTCATAGCAACCGGAGGTACAACCCAGATTGCTTCTTGATACTGTTCTCCTCCTAATATAGCAATTAATTCAGGAGTTGTAATAATGACCCCCAATAATAAGACAGCCATTAATATACTTATTAAGTTCGCAATTTTTATATTATCAGAACCCTGATGGCTCTTAAGCTTCTTATAAAACCACGGCACATAAGAATTATTAATCGCATTTAAGACAAAGACTAATACTATCCCAAGTGAATACGCCAGACTATAGATACCTGCTTTTTCCGTTCCCGAAAAAGCATTAATCATTAACTTATCACTCTGATTAAAAATAGTCTGAGAAAGATAATAAGGAATTAAAGGAATATTAAATTTAAGTGCATAAATCCAGTATTTCTTATTAAAAAACTCTTTTCCTTTTGAATAGTTATATACGAAAAAGATAGCACCAACAATAATATTGACGATCGCATAGCCGGCTATTCTGGCATATCCCTTTTCACTAAAGTTCATAATCAGAGAAAATGACAGAATAGGTGAAATAATCGCAATAAGCAATGTAATAAAGATAACCTTCTTATAATGATAATCAAAACGTTCTTTTCCCATCCAGAATTGAAGAACGGTTTTACCTAATGTTTCAATCACAAGAGTAACCATAATCAGAGTCGGCAGCTCAAAGACTTTATTCCATAATTGACTAAAAGGTAAATAAATAATAAGAAAGATCATACTGAATAATAAACAGATATTCTGTACATTAGAAATATATTTGTCTCTATCATTCTCAAACTTAATCATCGCTGTATTAAAAGAACCATAGGGCAGATTAAATGTCGTAAAAATAACTAAGATAGCTCCCCATGATGCATAGATACTATATTGACCAAACTGTTTAGTTGTAAGCAGTCTTGTAAATAAGGGTAAAGTAATAAATCCTAATGCATTCTGTAAAATACTGCATAAAGTATAAGCAATAGATGCCTTAACAGTAATAGGAACATCTTTATACTTATGCCATAATGATTGAATCATATCATAACTCCCGATTATTGGCTTGATACCACAAAAGCTCATTTAAAGAATCTTTATCATATAAGCTGATAATAGCAGAAGGCACATCTCTATCAACAATTCTATGATAATGATTTTTATCATAGAATCTGATAGCACGCTGATTTGTTTTCCTTACACACCAGTAAATAGACTTCAATCCTAGCTCTTCTAAGCCATACCAAATAATTTTATTCATTCCATAAGATGAATAGCCCTTACCCATAGCACATTTTCTTATAGTAATCGCAAATTCAGCAAATCCCTCTTCTTTATCTATATTCTTTAAAGATACTGTCCCCATATATTCATCATTCTCATCAGCAATCGCAAGATGAATATTTCCGGCATCATGACTGCTAATAAAGTTCAAACAGTCTTCAAGCTTCATATGCATAAAATCTCTTCCTAACGGTTCTACAACAGATAAATCATGCATCCATTCTAACATAAAAGGAGCATCTTTCTCTTTTAATTCCCTTATCTTCATAAAGCCTCCATTCCCTATTAAAGATGACTAATGGATATAGTCATCTTTAATAACCTCTATAAATCTGTCGGCAGATGGTCTTCCATCATGGCAGAAAAGCTGTCTTTTCAGATTTTTTCTCGCTTCTTTTTTAGGATCATGCCCTTCTTTAAGCAATTGAATATACTTCTTTACTTCCTCAAAATCTTTAGCAATATAATTAGCATCAACAATCGCAGTAAAAATATCATCAAGTTCTACTCCCGTATCACAATAAATAATAGGCTTCTCCGTCATAAAATACTGAACCAGGATAGAAGAAGGGTCAGTGACAAGAACATCTGAATTTGCGAAACTCTCAGTATAATCACTGCTGTTATCATAGCACATCAGCTTAGAAATAGTAATAGAATTCAGATACTTATCCGCCTCTTCTCCGGTAATCTTATTTTTAGAAATAAAGTTATCAAATAATAGTGGATGAGGTCTAAAAATAAGATAAAGATCTTTATTATCTTTAACAAAAGATACTATCTTATCTTTATAATCAAAGAAACTGCTTCCCCCCATTTCTTTATCATCATTCCATCTTGGTGTCCATAAAATATTAAAAGAATCTGTTTGAATATTTTGAATATGGCTGAAATGATCAAGACTCGGATAACCGCAGTTTACTGTTTTTTTAACACCTTGCTTATGAGCAATCCGAAATCTTCTGATATTATACTGTTTTAAAAACTCCGATTCAGCAAAGAAAATGGCTACATTTCTAAAGAATCTCCCGCTATAGCAATCATCAAGAATACTCATAACCATTGGTCCGAATCCATAGGAACAGTAACAAACTCTGGCATATGCAGAAACACTGGAACTCTTATATTGCTCAGGCAAATAAAAATCATAAGGACGAGCAATAAACACATAATCCGGATGAATAGACTTTAAATCAAAAAGTTCCTGACCTTCTTCTGCTTGTATAATATGTGAAGAAGGATACATTTTCTTAAAATAAGAATAACTTGAATTATACGTTTCATTAAAATCTTTAACTGTTAGAATTAAGAGATCAAAGGTTTTATCCAACATCATTTTTTCATACACCGTTTTAATAACATCCCAGCTGATCTTATTCTGAATCATGAAAACAACTCTGATAGTATCAGATTTTTTTCTATTCATATACTGTTTTTTCATACGAAAATAAGCTTTCGCATTATCCCATATAAAACCATGAAAATAGATTTTTTTACCCATATTTCTAATTAAAGAAAATCTTGATAGCTTCTGATAAATAAATCTTAATAATCTCATAATGATCCCTCTTGTTTATCTTTCATTACATCTAATCATGAATATTAATAATAATTGTCTGATTTTAAAAAGTAAAGGTATATATCCTATTATCTTATTAAATAAATCAGATTCTTTAATCGCCAGTAACTGATATTTCTTTCTATTACCATAACGATTATACAAATTAAATAATCTAGACATATGCTGTTTTCTTAGCTTTTCTTTTTCTTCCTGATAAGAATAAAAAGACTGTATTTCATAGATAGAATTTTCAAATCTCTCAAGCTTATCTAATGAAGCCTGATGACTTAATGAATTCTTAATATAGCGATAAACCGCAAGCTCCTGATCAATAAAAGCAAGCTTTGTATGATTAGATAACCAGATCCAGAATGGATAGTCTTCCATCAGCCAATCTTTTGTTTCCGGATTAATATCATTAATATACTCTTCTATCAGAGATCTTTTAAAACAAGATGTACAGGCAGGAATCCCATTAGAGAAAATCAGATCTTCCCTTTTTTCTCTTGAACTGCCAATAGTATGCTTTCTCATCTTAGACAAATAATCGTCAAAAACCTTTACTTTCCCATAACACATTCCAATATCCTGATGAGATTCCATAAAATCATACTGAATCTTCATCTTTCCCGGTAGCCAGTAATCATCACCGCCACAGACCATAATATATCGACCTTGAGCCATTCTCACTGCATTAAAATAATTCTTAATAACACCTAAGTTTTTCTTATTAAAAATCTTTTTAATATATCCCGGATATTTTTGATCAATAGAATTAATAATATCTCCGGTATGATCCTTTGAGCAATCATCACCAATAATAATTTCCATCGAAAAATCAATATCCTGATTAATAATTGACATAAGTGTCTCTCTTATATAATTTTCCTGATTATATGTGATAATGACTACAGATACATCCATATGATACCTACCTATTTATAATTTTCTAAAAACTCAATATATTTTACAATAAAAGATTTTGGTGAAAATCTCTGATAATCATCAAAAGCATTCTTAGATAATTCCATCAATAACTGATCATTCTGATCAAGCAGTAAAACCTTATCCTTAAAATCATTTTGATTCTCCAATATATAACCATCTTTTCCATTATGAATAACCTCTGCTGTTGATTCACCCCAGCTATAAGAAACAACAGGTATACCACATCTTTTAGCCTCTAAAATATTAAGAGGCAACCCTTCTAATCTGGAAGCAGAGACTAATGCTTTATAATTCAGATACACTTCTTTATCTACTGTAAATCCTTTTAAATGAATAAAATCATTAAACCGGTGATCATCAATATAAGCTTTTAAGCTCTCTTCTACAACTCCGGTTCCATAAATATCTAAATAGATCTCCTGATTCTCTTTATGAATCTGATTAAATATATCTGCTAATTCAAATAAATTCTTACTTTGAGCTAAACGTCCTAAAAAAAGATATCCCTTTCTCAAATCAGGTAATTCATCTTCTCTTAGAGGACTGTCAGCAAAATTATAAATATAATCAGCATTTAATCCCTTATTTTTCGCTTTTAATGCATCAGCAGCTGATCTAAAAATAATCAACGAAGGAGCCGTCATAAACTTTATCTGAAGTCTGGAAGCCAATGTTCCTTCAAAGAAATATTCATATTTTGTATGTATCTCTAATATAAACCGATTTGTATGATGTAAGAATATTGCAGCACTAGGTGAAGTAGCAACTATCAAAGCATCCTTTTCAAATAAATGCTTTGCTTTTCTTCTGGAAAAAGGAATACTTATAAAGTATATCATCATATTCCATAATGCTTTAATAAACTCAATGAGTCTTAAGGCTTTTAAATAACTTAGCAGATCAACAAAATCACTATCTATAGAATAATGATGAAGCGTAATAAACTGATAATCTGAAAAAGCATCCTTATGAAAATCAGGTGATTTAAATACTTCTACAATACAAATATCATACTGATCTTTTAATTCTTTAAAAATATTCTTATACATTCCTAATAACCCGCCGCTTTGAGGTCTGGGAAACTGATCAAATACAAAATATAACTTTTTCATACATTGCCCCAATTCTATAAAGATACTCTTACTAATCTATATATCTTTCCAAGATAATCCTTAGAAATAAATAATAAATGAAAACATTTTCCAATAACCGTCAGATAATTTTTATTCTCAAGAGCATATAACGCTTCATTAAAAACCTGATTCGCTTTTAAGAATCTGTTTATCTTCTTTTCACTCTTATGTCTTTCTACATATTCCTTAGCATTCTTAATATCAGCAATTTCATTTTTACGATAAGCTTTGGTAATATACTTTAGATAAAGATACTGTTCATATAGATGTGTTCTGGAAATACTATCTTTTGTAAGTCTATATCTTAATAAACACTGATTAATATTTCCTATCTTATATCCTTTTAATACTGCTCTTAAAGTAAAATCAGTATCCTCACATAAAGGTATCTGACGATAGCCATTAAGATCTTTAAACATCTCCTTTTTACCAAGCCATGTCGGGTGAGAAATAACCTGATTATACTTTAAACATTTTTTAATCTTCTGAACAGAAGAAGGAACCTTTTTTATCTGATAAAGAGTATTCCCCTGTTCATCTATCATCATAGATAAACATCCTACTAAATCAAGCTGATGAGATACTAAATAATCATATTCTTTTTCTATTCTATCAATTTCCGATATATCATCAGCATCCATCCGGCATATATACTCTCCTTTAGCTAATTGAATACCCTTATTTAATGTAGGTGTTAATCCCATATTCATTTCATTAATAGAGAACCTTATTCTGGAATCCTTCTCTACATACTCCTGAATACACTTTATATGTTCCTTATTATCAGGATTATCTAAAATAATAATAAACTCAAAATCTTTATATGTCTGATTTAAAATAGATTCTATAGATTCTCTTAATAAAGAAATATCCTCTTTATAAGTTGACATAAGTACACTGATCTTCATCTTAGATATATCCTTTCTCTTATTTCTATACAATTTCTCTTAATCCTTTACATAAATACAAAAATAAACTGTATCCCTATCTCCTTCTATATAAGAAAGCCTATAATGAGATCTTTTCATATACTTACTTATATTTTCATCAGTAGAAACAACAACTGATACAGGAAACTTATTTAATATTTCTTTTACAAATTTCTGATATGTTTTTTCTGACGGGTGATATATAAAATCATTATAAATAGAAATACATTTCTTATTATATTTATCAAAGCGAGGATCACTGTTAGCAGGATAACGAGCTAAACCGTTAAGACTGATACAATAGGGAGCAAACTGACGTATTGAATTAGCCACCGCAATAGAAGCGGTATTTTCAGTCTCATTCACTTTTTCTATAAAAGAACGGACATAAACAGGTGCCAGCACAACAAAATTCTGATCTTTTTTAATATCCAGCTGATTGATTCTTTGACTCATCTTTATAACTGAATCAGCCGCAAAATAACGATGTCTTAAAAATAATCTCAGTTCATCTAGAACAGTCGTCTGACTGTAGTCTACTTTTAAAGAGATAGCCGTCATGCTGACAGCTATCATCAGTATGACAGACAGACAACTGATCATGACTTTATGAAACCTTAATTTCATTATTAAATGATAAAGTATAAATAAACATCCTATTAAACTGATTAAAATACTGAACATATAATAACTGGAAATAAATCTTGCCATCACAAATCCATACGCACTTACCTGTTTAATTATATAATTAAATGGCGGAAGAATACAGAATAGGCAAATACCGATAGAACAGAAAAGCATATCCTGTAATTCCTGATAATGATAAAAAAGATAAGCAATACCTAAAGCCATCAAAAAAGGAAGGATCGTTTTTATATTTAATGAAATAATATAATGAACATCTTTATCAACATGAGTGTTATTTCCAATCAATAAACCTATTAAAGCTAATATGATAATATAGACAAATAATAAATATCTCTTTTCTTTCAGCAAATTAATAAATATGCCACAAAGAAAAATACTTATACTATAAGGCAATGATGTAGGAGATAAAGAAAATAAAGCAAATGCTGTTATTAAATAAACTGATAGAGATCTTATGGAAAAACTCTTCTCTTCTAATAAAGGAATAATAAGCCAAATCATCCCACAGCTTCTTACAACCATAGAACCATAGTACATCGCTACATTCATAGCCCATCCGCTATAAAAATATATTCCTAATATATCTAAAACCTGTCTTGCACAGAAACCGAAGATAAGCAAGGAAACAGAAGCATATTGAAGATAATAATCTTCAACAGGTTTCTTTAATTGGCTATTGATATAATCTGCTAAACAGTAAATAGAACAAGAAAACAAAAAATAATTAAACAAAGATAGGAATCCTCTCGCAAAAAGAGTCGGTATCATATCTAATAAATAAACAAAGAATGAGGCATTCAGTTCAAAAACCGAATAATTATAAACATCTAATAACTTCGGGTAAGCAATATTTCCAACACTGGAATTAGTAATAAAAGGATTTTTTATATAAGGTAATGTTGCGATTCTGGTAAGATAGAAGCCGCCATCAGTAGCTTCATTAAACCAATAATAATGATTATAAAAAAGGCTGATAAAAATCATTGCAATGGCTGGCAGAAAGACAAACCAGTAATGACTTATCATTCCTTTTTCAAATAAAGATATCTTTCTTTTTAATATTCGGATAACTGATATCAGTAAAGAAACAGATATCAATATAAGTTCATAATAATAAAAGATTTTCCATTCTCCTTGAAGCACCTGAAGAAGAATACCGACAATTGCGGATGCACTTAGATAAACAATATAGCCGGCAATAAATCTATAAGGAGCTTTCTTCTTAGGAAAAATAGCGGTTCCAATCGTAAATAGATAGAATGAAAATATAATAATCCATACTATTCCCTTTAAATAATTCATGAGATAACCTTTCCTTTTTATTTAATACTATTACTTGAAATCATTAAGACATTTGATAACATAAGAAATCTGATCCTCATTCATACCATAATAAATAGGAATACTTAATACTGTCTTACTGATTTCTTCAGCGATAGGAAGTTCTCCTTCTTTAATATTCAAATTCTCATAAGCTTTTTGTAAATGCATGGGAATAGGATAATGCTTAACTGTCCCAATACCCTTTTCATTAAGATAAGTTTCTAATTCATCTCTTTTATCACATCTAATCACAAATACATGATAAATATGATCAAATACTTCATTCGGCTTTTGCGGCAGATGAATAAAAGGATTTGTAATCTCATTAAAATATCTTTCCGCAATATGTTTTCTTGCCTGATTCCATTTATCAAGTTCAGGTAACTTAACTCTTAAAAATGCAGCCTGTATTTCATCCAGACGGCTATTAGTTCCC
Source organism: Eggerthia catenaformis OT 569 = DSM 20559 (assembly GCF_000340375.1). Lineage (GTDB taxonomy): Bacteria > Bacillota_I > Bacilli_A > Erysipelotrichales > Coprobacillaceae > Eggerthia > Eggerthia catenaformis. The sequence continues at coordinate 364,596 of NZ_KB446646.1, read as the reverse complement.
TGATAGATATGATGATATTTATAATCAGAACCATAATTACCTAAAGCTCTGACTTTATCAGCTATTTCTTTATTATTTGTAGTAATACAGCCGCCATCACCTAAAGCCCCCAAATTCTTGCCCGGATAAAAACTCCATCCTGCTCCATCAGATAATGATCCGACCTTATGACCTTTATATAAAGCTCCATGTGCCTGAGCAGCATCTTCTATCACCTTTAAATGGTATCTATCGGCAATCTCATGAATAGCGTCCATATCAGCAGGTCTGCCTTGTAGATGAACCGCAATAATCGCTTTTGTATGTTCATTAATCTTTTCTTCAATTCTTGAAACATCAATATTAAAAGTATTGATATCAGGTTCTACAAATACCGGCAATGCTCCTACATATGATACAGCCAGAGCAGTCGCAATATAAGTATTTGAAGGAATAATAACTTCATCACCTGATTGAATATCCATAGCTTTTAATAATAAATACAATGCATCTAAACCCGTAGCGACACCAACACAATATTTAGTGCCAATATAATCAGCATATTCTTTTTCAAACTGATGCAGCTGCTCGCCCTGAATATAATTACTTTCATCTAAAACGTCATCAAAAGCATGATGAAGTTTTGTATTCAATTCATTATGCATGGGCTTTAAATCTACAAATGGTACTCTCATATTATTCTCCTCTTACATACTTTAAAAACTCATCATAGTTTCTAATATAATCATTTTCATCATAAGGCTTTGAAGCTAAGACTACTAAGACTGCATCATCAGAAAAATCCGACATTTCTCGCCAAATATTATTAGCTACATAAAGTCCTTCTTTAGGAGAATTAAGAAGTACATGTTCAATTTCTTCTCCATTATCTAATTTAATAACACATGATCCCTTAACACAGATAAGAATCTGTTCAAGACTCTTATGTGCATGATATCCTCTTGTTACACCATGAGCAGTCTCATAAATATAATAGACTCTTTTAATTTGAAAAGGAATATCCTTAAATTCTTCTAAAGCTACTAAATTACCCCTTTCATCGCCATGTGACTGAAAGTAATATTTCTTTATTTTCATATTATTCACCTTTCTTTTTATTCTTATATTCTTCAATGCTCAATTTCTGTATCATTTCCAATTCTCTTTCCTTCATTTTAGAGATCGTAATGGTCTGACTAAAAAGCATAATATATAAAAAGAAAATAAACATAGAAAAAATAAAATTACTGGTTGATATAAATCCCAGCATCCGTGCTAAAAAAGCGGCAATATCGGGAAATATACTAACAATAAGTAAAGCAATGGACCATAAAATCCATGAAATAGCCTGTTCTATATTTAAATGATTTTTTTGAATCTTTCTAATAATAAATATAAAAGTAATTACACTAATAATAATGAAAAACATCTGCTGTTTTAGACCCATTATTATTCCCCCTTTCTAAATGGCTGAATAAAGAATATAGAAACAATCATTCTTGACATATACTTAATAGTATTAGCAAGATTCAAATAAGATTCACCAAATTCTCTTTCTTTCATCTGTACCTGTACTTCTTTTATTTTCTTGCCTGATTTCATCATATAAACCAATGTATCAGGTTCAGGAGGATTATTCATATCCTTAGCATATAATTTAATACACTCTCTGCCATAGGCTCTAAAGCCGCTGGTAGGATCTGTAATCTTCTTTCCTGTAACTAATCGTATACAGAAACTGATTAATCTACTTCCCAGCATTCTGGCAGTTATCGGCTTCTTTTTAGAAACAAAACGAGAGCCTATCACAATATCATTTCCTTTTTCAATCTCAGCAACCAAATCTTTAATATATTCTGCCAAATGCTGCCCATCACCATCAAACTGAACAGCTACATCATAGTTTTCTTCCAATGCAACCTTAAATCCTGTTTGTACAGCACCAAAAAGACCCTGATTTAAAAAGCCGTTAATATAATTATAATGATGTTCTTCTAAGATATTTAAAGTATTATCTCCAGACCCGTCATTAACAACTATATAATCAACATGAGGCTCATTAGTCAGGATATCTTCTACTGTTTTTACAATATTAAGTTCTTCATTATAGGCAGGCAATATCACTAAAGTCTTTAACATAATCCTCTCCCTTTTCATAAACACAATATACCACAAATACAAATATAAAACTAGCATTCTATAAAGGGCATAGTGGAATTTCTTAAAAGAAAAACACCTAATAAAAACTATTAAGTGTATAAATTAGCGTTTTATAATATATAATAACTTAGCTTTCAGCTGATTAAAGATCTCATGAGCTAAACTTTCTTTTAATAATATGAGAGTTATACCATAAACACTGAAATAAAGAATAGCTGAAATGAGCAACGTTATAAAATGACTCTGTCCTAACAAAGGTACCCAGAATGATAGGAGTAAAGCAAAAATATTTGCGATCAAAAGTTTCAAATACTTAATGCCTTTAAAAAGATTCGGAAATTCATTTCTAATATAAAGATACTGAACCAATAAAACAGAAGCTTCAGCTACCAGCGTTCCAAATGCCGCTCCGGCAGAAGCAAAACAAGGTATTAATAGCCAGTTAAGAAGAATATCAACTATCGAACCTACTATCTCAGAGTAAAGAACCGCTTTCTCATAGCCCAACGGAACAAGAATCTGTATACCTGTAATATTTGAAATACCAATAATAAGTAATGTTGGCATAATAATCTGCATAGGTATGATAGAATTCTTAAAAGCTTGCCCTGATAAGAAATAAATGCCTTCTTTTGCGAATAAGATAAAATAAATCATTAAAGGCAAAGCAATTAAAAACACAAAATTTAATGCTTTCTTAGTAAGTGCCTTAAACTTATCTATCTCATTTGTCTGAATATAATAAGAAGCTCTTGGCAATAAGACTGTTCCTAATGAAGTCACTATTGATACTAAAATCGATTTGATCTTAACCGCAGCTCCATAGTATCCTACATCTGCATCAGTTTTCATAAATCCCAGCATAACTGAATCTAAATTAGTATATATAGTAACTGCACAGCTCATCGCAAAAAAAGTAGCAACAGCTCTTAAATGTCTTTGAGGCTGATAATGACCTACCGGCTTAAAACTGATATATTTTCCGGCATTAATAAAATTCAGTATACTGGAAGCACTTGATGCAAAAATAGTAATAGCACCATAAATCACATAATCACTTTGTTTATGTATTAATAAGAACATGGCAGCTAAAGCAATAAACTTAAAAATAATAGATCTGACAGTAATATAAGTATATTGTTCTAATGCCCGATAAAGCCATTCCATTCCTATTGCTGTTAAAATAATAGTAAAACTCATTAAGATAAATAAAGTCTTATCATTATAAAGACGAGGAACAGTAAAAACAGTAATAAAGAAAACAATATATGATAGAATACTAATCACAATATTAATAAATAATAATTCATGAGTAACTCTTGTTAATTCTTCTTTATTATCTCTTACTCTGGCACAGGCTCTGATTCCGTAGGTTGGTATCCCTAATTGAGAAAAAAGCAGAAAATAATTAATAATTGAAGTCGCAAAATTTACTTTTCCCATTCCTATAGGTAATAATATTCTGGAGATATAAGGAAAAGTAATTAATGGGAAAATGAAGGAAGACATTGTAAGTAATGCATTCATTATAAAATTCATTTTTAATGATCTTTGTTTAGACATAAAATCCTCCTTCATACTATAACACTAAGACAGCTTACAATATGTATAAAATGTTATATGTTCATGATCACTGCTGACATTAATAAGCTTATAACCTATACCCTTTAAGAAAGAATCAGATTTCTTATTGATTGTTACAATACAATTAATTGGGTACTTCTCTAATATATCCTGTTTAAATTTTTTAAATGTATTTTTTGATGGATGAAAAATAAATTGATGATAACTCTTTATCTTATTCTCATCATATCCTTCAAATGTCGGATCAGAATTATCCGGATATCTTTGCAGTCCGTTTAAAGAGATAATATCAGGTGCAAACTGTCTTAATGAACATGCCACCATAATAGAAGTATGCACATATCCATCATGTACCTGTTCTCTAAATCTACCAACTTTATAAGGTGCTGCTACAATAAGCTTTTCTTTATGTTTCTTGCTTAATCCATTTAAAGAGTATCCCAATTTTACAACCGCCTTATTCGCAAACTGATGATGTCTTAAGAAAAGCTTAAATTCAGAAGATATTCTTGTATGACTATATTGCGTCTTTGCTTTAACAGAGACAAATGTTAAGCATAGTGCCAACAAAATATAAGACACCGGGATAAAGATCTGCTGATATTGCAGCTGAGCGATAAGCTGATATAAACAGATCATTATGACTATGACACTGATAATAAGAAGCAACATGTAATAGCTTGATAAATATCTTCCTAATACAAAGCTAAAGCCACTGACTTTCTTTAAGAAAAAATTAAATGGTTCAATGACTATTAAAACATAAAAAATAATCAGATATTCAGTTAATGTCTTAAAAGCATCATTATATTTATCTAAATAATAGAACCCTATTATAAAGATCAATGGTAAAAAAGATTTCATGTCCAACTTCATAATAAATAATACTTTATCATCTACAACTTTCGTATCTTTAATAAGAAGATTGAATAATACAAATAAGAATATACTGACAAAGAATAATTCTCTACTATAGTTCTTTCTTAAAGTAACAAAGATATAGCCTATCATAACAGAAGCTATAAATGGAAGTGCGGTAGGTGATTGTGAGAATAGGGCAAATGAAGTTACAAAGAAAATAACAGCATTCTTAAGATTAGGCTTATCACCATCAAGAATAGGTAATAATAATACAATCAGTCCGGCTGTTCTGACAATCATAGACCCATAATACATAGCAACATTAATAGCCCAGCCGCTAAGAAAATAAACTTTTACTAAATCTAGCATCTGTCTGGCACAAAAGCTGAAAATCAGCATACTTAATGTGAAATACTGAAGATGCAACTTAGCTATCTTTGATCCTGTTTTCTCATTAATAACTTCAGTTAAACAATAGAGAGAACAGGCATATACGAAATAATTAAACATAGATAAGAAGCATCGCGCAAAAATAGTAGGCATAATATCTAAACAATAAATGAAAAAAGAAGCATTCAGCTCAAAAGTAGAGAATGTATAAGCACCAAACAATCTGAATCCTACAGTATTGCCAACACTAGGATTAATACCAAACGGATTAGAAATATATGGTATACTGGCCATTCTGGTAAGATAGAAACCGCCATCAGCACTTTCATTAAACCAGAAATAATGATTATAGAAGAGACTTACAAAAATCATTAAAACAGGCGGTACAATCACAAACCAATATGTCTTAATAAACTGTAAAGTTCCCTCTTCAAATAAAACAATCTCTTTTTTCTTAATATACCAATAAGCAAAGATTAATAATATAATGATCAGACATATTTGGTAATAGAAGAAAATCTTCCAGTTTCCTCTAAACATCTGTAAAGGAATACCGACAACTGCTAATAAAGCTAAATAAAGAAAATAACCTCCTAAAAAACGATAAGGTGCACTCTTTTTAGGAAACAAGGCAGTCCCTATAACATATAGGAATGATATATAACAAAAAATCCATATAAATCCCTTTAAATAATCCATAAATTACCTCCTAATAAGCATCATCTATTAAGAAACACAGTTTTTGACTGCTTGTTTTGTATAGTAGCCTTCTCTTAGCAGCCTCCCTATTTTTTCTGCATTCTTCTTAATAGTATTATATTCATCACCAGATAAAGAAGAAAGCTTATTTTCTATATCTTTAATATTTTCAACAGTAATACCGCATTTATTTTGGATAATAAAATCAGCAAGTGCTGCCTGACTCCATATAACGACCGGTATTCCACAAGCTAAGTATAATGATGTTTTATGAGGATTATTAATCTTTAAATATTCACCATATACACCGGTACATGTCTGCGAGGATATACCATCCCATACCAATCCAAAACTTCCTGATAAAGCATAAGGTAATTCATCAGGAGGATAAGAACCATGGTATTGAATTTTATCATTAACTTTACCGGTATAATCAATCCCATATAAATTAAAATTTACATTATCCGGTAAATCATAAACATAAGCTGCTTTATGCTGACGCAGATTCCCGGCAATAATAATCGGTAATGACTTATCAAAGACTTTCATTTTATTACTGTCAAAATCATCTATTAAATAATCAAATATTTCTAATGAAACAAGCTGATCTTCATGAATTTGAAACTCATTCATTAAAAATTTTTTCATATGCTCATTATGAACAATAATATGTGATACATTTTTTAAACAGTTCTTTTCTTCTATGCTTAGTCTTAATTTATTCTTAAAGCTTACATCATCTCTTTTAGCAGCTCTTAGAAGCTCTAAATCATGAATCACAAGATTAACGTCAATACCTTTTCTAACCAGTTTCTTTAATAAACCCGGAAGCAGTAGAGAATGCTCAATAATCGGAAACTGAACAATCACCCTATCATTCTTTTTTAATAAAGAGAGTTTATCTTTCCATATCTTATAAATATTATAATGCCATCTTAATTTATTGATACTGCCGGCTTTTTTTCTATCATAAGCACTTACCGGTATACTGATCTTTAAATATCCCTGAGATAATAATAGAGTCTCCAAATCATCTCTGGCTTTCACTCCGGCCGTTCTTGATAAGCCATCTTCCTGAGTTTCACTAATAAAATAATCCATTATATCATTCCTCTTTCTAATAAAGTAATTGTTCTTTGTGTTCCTTCTTCAAGGCTGAATGATGCTTTCCATCCCAGTTTTTCTAATTTATCTGAATTAAGACTTGAATTTGACATAAGATTATATCCTTTCATTTCAGCATCATCAGGATTTTCAAAAACAACTTCTTTATTTCCTGCTTTTGCGATCGCAAAAGCAATATCTTTAATACTTACAATAGAATCTTTATTAGAAATATTATACGCCTGCTTATTCTCTCCTTTAATTAAAACAGTCAAAATAGCCGAAGCACAGTCCATACTGTAGCAATATGATCTTAACTGATGACCGGCACTTTTCATAATAATATTCTCTCCCCTAAGCACATTTCTGGAAAATGAAGCGGATGCTCTTTGATCACCGGGAAGAATAGAAGGTCCATATATATGCCCCGGTCTAACAATAACAGTATCAATAGAATACTCATTTGCATAAGAGACACATAACGTTTCAGAAGCTCTTTTTGCGCTTGGATAACTGGCTCTATCATTTAATATATCGAGATAACAGTAATCATTTTCTAAATAAGGCTGATTATCTTCTTTCTTGCCATAAACTTCACTGGACGATATATAGAGTAATCTTTTTGTATGATGTTCTGCTGCATAGCTAAGAAGATTATGAACACCTAAAATATTCGCAAGCATTGTCTCTACAGGCTTAGAAGTATATAAATCAGGACTCGCATTACTTGCCCCATGAATAATAAAATCAAAAGACTGATTAAAATCTAATAAAGCTGTAGCATCATACTGAATAAAGAAATAATCTTTTCCTTCAGTAAAAGGCAAGAATCTGTTAATAAGTTTCTCTTTATTACGACCGGCAAGATAAATAGTAATATTAGCATGATTCATCTTATTTAAATAAAGCAATATGGCACTGATAGAAATACCAATCATGCCGGTGGCTCCGGTTATTAGAATAGAAGAGTTAAATAACTCTTCTATATCCGATATATGATTAATGACTTTTTTGACATCTTGAAATGTTGTATCTATCATTTATTTTATCCATTCATCTTTCTTGGTATGTAATAATGCTTTAAAAATCATAATATCATCAACTGTCGTAATCTTTAAATTCTCTTCAGAACCCTTTGAAAAATAAATTGTTTCACCCAGCTGTTGCATCAATGTACATGTTGCAGCAGTATTAACAATATTCTGTAATTCCGCCTGTTCATGTGCCCATAACAGTTTTTTGAGAGTATATGTATGCGGCGTCTGTGTTCTATAAAGCTGTTCTCTAGGAATAGAAATAATTGAGGAAGCTCCATTATCTTTACTCCTAAAAACAGCTTCTACACATGGAATAGCAGCTACCGCACTGCCATGTGTCTTAAAAACAGCTAAACTGTCAGAAATAATATCACTTGATACAAGACATCTGTTGCCATCATGAATCATTACTACATCTTCTTCATGACATTCCTCTTGCAACTTAACCAGCCCATTATGAATGGATTCCTGTCCTGTCTCACCGCCGGCAACAATCCATTTTAATTTTGTAATATTAAACTGTCTGGCATATGCCTGTAAAACATCTATCCAGTTAGGTAAAGTAACTACTATAATAGCATCTATAGATGGATGATTCTGAAATGCTTCTAATGTATAAATAATAATAGGCTTATTCTCTACATTCATAAATTGTTTAGGGATATCCTGATGCATTCTTGAACCTACACCAGCCGCTGTTAATAATGCAATATTCATGATTCTTTCCTCTATGATTTTATTTCAATAAAATCTTTCTTTCTATAAAAATCTTCAATAATACCGGTAATGGCCTGACTGATATTTTCATTAATAACTAAATATTCCGCATGATCAGAAATCATTCGAGTAAAAGCAACAAGTTCATATCTGATCCCTTCTCCATCTAACTGATAGAAATACCTCTTATTAGTATTAGAATCTTCAAATCTAATTTCAAAATAATCTGTTTTCCACCAAGGAGCAGGTACATAAATATATCCTTTTGTTCCTGTCACAATAAGACTTCCCTCTGATTTAGCTTCTTTAGCTACTTTAATAGAAGCAACCGCATGATCATAAATAAGACTAATCTTTGTGAACTGATCATACATATTTTTATTAGGATCCAATAAAGATATAATTTTTTTATATCTATAATCCGTCCCTAATATTTGAAAGACAGGAAGCAAAGCTGTGGGACCCCAGTCACAGATGCTGTTCCAACTTTTTTGCAGTCCTTCCATACTTGTACATACCGCATCTACTGCAACAGGATTCCCAATAATACCGCCTTTTACAAGTAATAATATTCTTTCATAAGCTGTAATATAAGCAGTCTTCAATGCTTCCATATAAACTAAATGATGCTTAGAAGCATAGTCTTTTAATTCTTTATATTCCTCCGCCTTTAAAGTCATTGGAGACTCACAAAGTACATGCTTACCTTTATGCAATGCCTGATAAGCTTCCTGATAATGTCTGCCGGGATCAGAATGGATATAAATAGCATCTGTCTGATCTAATAATTCATCTAAATTATCAGTTACGACTTCTAATTCCTTCAAATCATCTGATAATAAAGAAGCATCAGCAGTACATACACCTTTGAGAGTAATCCCATTAACATACTTGACTTCTCTTTGTATCTTATTAAGAAAAGCTGACTCACCGACAACCCCGAATCTGATTTCTCTGACTTTTTCTCTTATTTCAGAACTGGAAACACCTTCAGTACGCTTTAAATAAACAACCTTACAATACTCATTAAGATAATCAAACTGTCCTTCCCAGTCTGATCCAACAGTAAAAATATCAATATCATATTTTCTAATATCGTCTATCTTCTGTCCTTCATATTCTTCAACAATAATTTCATCTGCTAATCCTGTTGCTCTGACAGCTTCTATTCTTTCCATTAATGTTTGCTGAACATTAATCTTACCTCTTGATTTATCAAAATCATCAGCTGTCACACCAACAATCAGATAATCTCCTAAAGCTTTTGCCCGTTCAAGAAGTTTAATATGGCCATAATGAAGTAAATCATATGTTCCATATGTGATAACCTTAACCATAAGAATCTCCTCTCCTGAACCTATTATTTATCCAATTCACGCAATGCATTCATAAATATTTCCATATATTTCTTTTCCCCAATAGAAACTCTTAAGCAAGTACCGAATTCCCCTACCTGAGGGTAAGACTTAATAAGAATCTTTTTCTCTTCTTTCATTCTTTCTACAATCTTATTGGCATCTGTCTTAGGCTCAATAAACAAAAAGTTTCCCGCATCTCCTTTATGTCTATAGCCATAATAATCTAATGAATCTATAAGATATTGTCTTCCCTCCATAAACTTACTAATTAATGAATCCAACATCCCCGGTGTTTCAAGAATTTCTTCTGCAAATTTCATTGCGAAAGCATTAGTATTATGTGGTGTACATAATTTCTGCACCATTTTAATATCTTCAGGATGTCCTGCCACATATCCTAAACGACATCCGGCCATTGAAAATAATTTTGAAAATGTTCTAGTAACAAAAACATGTCTTGAAGCAAGTGCATAATCAATAAAAGTCTTAGGATAAAAATAATGATAAGCTTCATCAATCAGTAAAGTAATTTCCTTTTCCTGACAAGCTTTAAAAATACATTTAAATTCTTCTTCACTATAAACATTTCCCATAGGATTATTAGGATTAAGAAGAATCAGCATTTGTGTTTCTTCTGAAAGATGAGAAATAATATCCTCAACGGATATTGTGAGATCTTCATGATAAGGAACCTGAATAAAATCTCTGCCATACATTTCAGAATAAATCTGAAACATAAAATAAGAAGGTACAACACCTACAATCTTTCCCTTTGGAGCAGTAAATGCCTGAATAATGTATCTGATTCCTTCTGCTGAACCGTTCACTAAGCATATATTTTCAATGTTTGTATGAAGATGCTTAGCAAGCACTTCAGTAAAATGCAATGTCTCAGGATATTGAGAAATCATCTGAGGTGTTACCTGATTTAAAACTTTCTTAATAAATACTTCCGGTAATCCGCCGGGATTTTCATTAAGATCTAATCTTAAATAATCTTTTCTTTCATTCTGATCAAATATTCTGTTTAAATCTTTAATATTCGGATTTAAATAATACATATTCCATTCCTCTTTTCTTTAACGATATTTCATTTGTTTTTTAGGGTCTACATAATATCCGTCATCACAGTGCGGTATCTGCTTTTCCAATGGCGGAAGTTTCATATAATCGCCATATAGATTAGAAAGATAGATATCATAATTCTTATACCCTAAATACTCTCGATTGCCAAATTTATATAATTCTTGAGGAAGATACTCCTCTTTCAGCCATCTTTCTTTTAATCCATACATACCATTATGAGAAGCAACATAAACAGCATTCTCATAGTTATATTGAGCACACAATTTATCCATTTTTCCGGCAATGCGATAAGAGCCCATCATTTTCAAAAGTGGTCTTAAAATATTCTTTAATACAGCCATTAACCTGCCTCGACTGCTGGTATTAGGTTTAGAAGTGCTTATCAATAATAATCTTCTAAGAAAATGAATCCTTCTCGTTTGTCTTTTAAAAGATTCTAAATTCTCCGGTGCTCCATCTACTGTAAAAATATCAATACCGATGAAAGGACAATCATCATCTTCCATAAATTCCGATGTTCTTCTTAAATCATAGCGAATATAACGAGCATAATGTCTAGGAAAAGTATGATCCTTACACGAAATAACATCTCTATCCTCATGCATCTTGATTTTCTTTTCAATAGTAAGAGTTATTAATTTCTCATAATCCGGTCGCGGCATTGAAATATCAATATCATTATCCCAGGGAATAAATCCCTGATGTCTAATAGCTCCAAGCAGTGATCCTCCTGCCAGATCATATCTTAAATGATACTCTTTGCATAATTCATCAAACTCATCCAGCATTTCTATATATGCAGCCTGCATTTCTTTAATGGTTATAATCTTCTCTGTTTCCATAATGACCCTCTACTTATTCACAATGATTTCTGCATTATGTTTGTTTCTATCTTCTAATGGAGGAAGCTCCATATAAGAATCTCCATAAATAATCTGACAAACTTTCTCTCCGTCAATAGGACCATCCAAGCTTTCTCCTTCAAAAGAATATTTTCTGCTTTCTTCAAAATATTTTCTTGGAAAAACTTCATCAAAACCATAAGCAGCTAAGAAATTAATAATATCTATAGTATCACTATTATAAGGATATTTTTCTAATACCTGATTTAATTTCCTTAAAGTTGTCTTAAAAGAAATACATTTATTTAACCATTTAAAACAACTTGCTAATGTGATAGAAAGTTTTCCTTTCCAGCTTCTTTTTCTTTTTTGATCAACCAGTTCATCAAACTGAACAATCTGATTTAAATTCCACCAAAAAGATAAATGAAGTTTATGAAAGGTTCTCTTTATTCCTTTATCAGGAAAACCATCTAAAGGAATAATATCAATCCAAGCCTTTTCAATTCTAGGAATATTGGCAGAATGATTAATAATTTTCATACTATTTGATTCCATTCTGGCCCAAGGATACTTATAAGTATCGGAAAGATGATAATTAACTAACGAATAATTTGTATCTAGATTACTATAAATCTGATGAAGCCTGTTATAATCACATCTTGGCATACAGATATCCACATCATCATCCCAGGGAATAAATCCCTGATGTCTAATAGCTCCTAATAATGTTCCTCCTAAAAGGTAATATCTAAGATTATTCTCTTCACAGATTCTTACAAATTCCTTAAGAATTGACAGCTCTTCTAATTGTAGTTTTCTTAAATCATTCATCAATCTATCCTCTTAACTTCTAAAACTTTCCTTTTTGATGTAAATCTTTTAAGGCATTAACTAAAACTGTATTATCATCATGATTTAAATATCCGATGTGTCCAACTCTAAATACTGTATGCTTCATATCTCCGCCATTAATATCAAATTGATCCGGTGCCGAAATTTGTCATAAAAACAGCTCTTGATTCTTTTTTTTTGCTTTTGTATAATTTTTAATATAAGTCTCTCATTTTCAAACATTACAGCTAGAAATTCTGCCGTTCTAAAATAAGGCACGTGCTTTGCTCCTATTTTTCTAATTTTATCAGAAGACATCACAATACCAACCGTAAGTTTAGCATTATTATTTCCTCTTATCCTAATTCTTTCTTTACACACTCTAATGCCGCTGCAATTGTATCATCCATATCAAAATATTTATACATTCCCAATCGACCGCCAAAAATAACTTCTCCTTCATTATCTGCAAGAGTTTTATACTTAGTATAAAGAGAATTGTTCTTATCATTGTTCATAGCATAATAAGGTTCATCTCCCTTATGCCAATCAGCCGGATATTCTTTTGTAATAATCGTCTTTGATTGTATTCCATATTCAAAATGCTTATGTTCAATAATTCTTGTATAAGGCACTTCATATTCTGTATAATTAACAACCGCATTTCCCTGGAAATTTTCTTCATCCAATACTTCAGTTTCGAATCTTAATGAACGATACTCCAGTTCTCCAAACTTATAATCATAGTATTCATCAATCATACCGGTAAAAACAATCTTATCAGCAATACTTTCTAATTCCTGGCGATGATCAAAGAAATCATAGTTAAGCTTTACTTCTATCTCAGCAAGCATCTTCTCTACAATCTGAGTATAGCCGCCAATAGGAATCCCCTGATAATCATCATTAAAATAATTATTATCATAAGTTAATCGAACCGGCAGTCTCTTAATAATAAAAGCCGGTAAATCAGAACATAGCTTCCCCCATTGTTTTTGTGTATAGCCTTTAATCAGCTTTTCATAAATATCTGTTCCAATCAGACTAATAGCCTGTTCTTCTAAATTTTTAGGTTCAGTAATGCCGGAAGCTTTCTTCTGTTGTTCTATTTTAGCCATAGCTTCTTTAGGTGTTCTGACTCCCCATAGCTTACTGAATGTATTCATATTAAAAGGTAAATTATAAACTTCATCCTTATAAAACGCAACAGGACTATTAGTATATCTATTAAATTTTGCAAACTTATTCACATAGTTCCATACTTCTTCATTAGATGTATGAAAAATATGTGCTCCATAGACATGCATATTGATGCCTTCTATTTCTTTTGTATAAATATTACCGGCCAGATGGTCTCTCTTATCAATAACTAATACTTGCTTTCCTTTTTTAGCTGCCTCATAAGCAAATATTGCACCAAATAAACCTGCTCCTACAACCAAATAATCATACTTACTCATCACTTTTCTCCTTCTTTTTAAACATCTGCTTAATCTCTATATTAGACATTGTAATCACTGATCCTATTAATAATAAATAAGGATTCATTTGAATACTTAATAGTCTAGGTTCTATAATCGCAATAATAAAAATAATCATAACTGAAATAATCACTGCATAGTCTTTTCTATGAAAATAGATAATCATTGCCATCAGTAAACATACAAATAATAATGAAAAGAAAATAATGCCATAATCTAAAACATTCTGGATATAGGAGCAATCAACAAAATTATAATCAGCATAATTAACAGTCTTAATTATTCCATTGCTTCCTGATCCCAGCCATGAAATCTTTCTTCCTAATAAAGGAATACCATAATACTTAATCGCATTCTGAGCAAGCTTTAGACGACCGCTTAATAAGCCATTAAGCTTTGACCATATATTACTATTCCCATTATAGAATAATGCGGTCATAAAAGAAAAAGCAAAACATGAAACAGCTAATGAGATAATAGTCCATGGTCTAATAAAGAAAACAATTATTCTTTCCTTATAATGGTAAATAAGAACTATTACAGATATCATTAATAGAATTATAAAATCCATTCTTGAATCTGTAATTGCATAAAACAAAATATTAATAATATTTATGATAAAAAACTCTTTAATCGTATATTTTTCTTTATATAATGAAAAATACATAAGTACCATAAAAAGAAAATGTGACATACATTCTGTCGGATAAATATATCCATAAGAATGTCTTACAGTCAGACCCCGATAAATAAGAACATCCGGAAGTATCCCTAATACTCCGCCAAATAATATCATCAGCATCACAACCGTATTCACAACAAGAATATATTTCAGATATTTACTAAATTCATAGCGGCTGGCATTCACAAACAATAAAAACATAACGAGTGCCCCAAAACCTTTAGAACCGAAAACTGTTAAAAGGCTTATCAGAAAAAAAACGATTAATAAATAATGTGATTTTATATATCTTATTGTTTTCTCTATAAAATTCCCCTGATATGTTTTAATCTCACAAAGAAAATAATCTATAACACCTAAAGCAAATATACCATAACAGAGATATCTTCCTATTTTAAAAATCAAATCAAATTTCCATAGACTTGTCATAATAGTAATCGTCATAAGCTGTAAAAATGTATAAATGCTTAAAGTCAGATAAAATATTTTTTCTTTGTATTGACTGTATATATTAATAATTTTATCCATTAAAAGCTCTCCCCATACTTTTTATGAAATAATTTAGCTTTCAGAAATCCTGTAATCTTTTTTATTTTATTAATCTTTTCCATATATAGAAAAGGAACTTCTACATAATGCTCATTATTCTTCATAAGCCATACATCTAATAATCGTTCTGATATTCTACCGGGATAACGCTTATGAAAAGCACTATAATCTGCCTGTTCAAACTTCTTATCCAATTCAAAAAGAATATCAAATAGCCAGCTGCAATAAGCGTCCAGTTTATCCTTTCTCATAATAAACATATTAAAAGCATGCTGTGATCTTTCTTTCATATGCTTATCAAAATAAGGCTTATACTCAGGATATTTCTCAGCAATAATTCTGCCTGCTTCATCTAAAGGCTCTACATACATCGTATGTGCATAATGATCATAGATTGTTTCAATATAATATTTTCTCTTTTTGGTTAAAATAATATCTGTATCACTATGATCTAAAATACTATTGGCCTCTTCTAACGTAAGCACCTCTTCAAATAAATCCTTTGATTTCTTCCATCCCTTAAAATGTCTGCGATAATGAGCAAGACCTATATACTCTGCATCTAAGTTTTTCCAAGCCCAGTATAAACCTGTTAATTCACAAAATGCCGAATTAAGCGATGAAATATTCTCACCCTGATCATCTCTCTGATATCCTATTGATTTTTTTCCTTCCGCTCCTACATGTACAGGTATATACATAGAATCACCTGGCATTCTATATTTTTTATGTGTTGCCACTATAACTCTAATATCTCTCATTACCTTGCTCCTTCTCCTAAGAATACACCTAAAGCTGTTTTAATAACTATTTCTAAATCTAACAGAATACTTTGATGACTTACATAATAGAGTTCCAATTCACATCTTTCCGGATAATCTACTTCACTACGTCCATGACTTGCCCAGTAGCCGGTCAGACCCGGTCTCACTGATAAGAACTTATCAGTATCTTCACCATACCATTTTAATTCTTCTTCAATAACCGGACGTGGTCCAATCAAACTCATATCTCCTTTTAAGATATTAAAGAACTGTGGAAATTCATCTAATGATGTCTTTCTTAAAAACTTTCCGGCCGGAGTAATACGAGGATCCTTTCTTAGCTTTGCACTATATTCCCATTCTTCTCTTAAAGCCGGATCATTAGCCAATATTTCCTTAAGCTTTTCTTCAGCATTAGGAATCATGCTCCTAAACTTATAAACATCAATAATCTTACCATTCTTTCCTACTCTTTTCTGAGTATAAAAAATAGGTGCATGATCATGATGTACTAAATTCATTATCTTTACAATTAAAGCTAATGGAAGAGTACATAATACACCAATCATGCCTGTTACAATATCTATCATCCTCTTGCCAAAAGCAGTCAGATAATTCGTTTCATTTCTAGAAGCAGAAATCATTAAGAAACCATTAATATCTCTAATATCACTGGAGAAATTCATCATATGATTATCCTGAGCCATATATTTAATCTTATTGACCAGTGTAATCACATCTCTCATCACTATATCAATAGCCTTCTGAGAAATATTAGGATCAACAATCGCAATCTGCTCAATATGTCTTTCTTCAACAATTCTCTTTAAATCATGATATGAGAATACTTCATATTTCAGATAGTCATATTCATAACCTTCTACTACATTTTCAAACTTCTGATTAAAAGCAGGTTCATGATTCAT
The DNA here is from genome assembly GCF_000340375.1 of Eggerthia catenaformis OT 569 = DSM 20559. Taxonomy (GTDB): domain Bacteria; phylum Bacillota_I; class Bacilli_A; order Erysipelotrichales; family Coprobacillaceae; genus Eggerthia; species Eggerthia catenaformis. The sequence continues at coordinate 347,543 of NZ_KB446646.1, read as the reverse complement.
ATTCACAAAACCGATAATCTCAGTTACTGCAAATCTATTATTATTTGCGGTTCTGGCATATTTTAAAGCATCTTTCCCGGTTCCAATCACAAGCGTTCTTCGCTTTATAAATTGCCTCATAATTATTCTTAAAGTTCTAGATACAAAGATTGATACAAAGAACATAATAAAAGCCAAAAAGATAATATACCTTCTCTTATCCTGATATAAAGACAATGGCAACACAACAATAAATGTAGCAATATAAACAACTGTTGCCTTAAAAACTCTCTGAATCTCATCCCATACCAAAGTATCTCTTAGATAATAATGACCAAAAATAAACATATAAATTAAATAAAGACCTAAAGATTCACGTAATAAACCTAAATTTATCTTCATAAGACTAAATAATAGGTAATATATTATTACTTCTACTATTAGAAGGATAATAGAAAAAATTTTTTTAGCCATAAACTCACCTCTAAATTAAATTTACTATAACATATTTTTAATAATTATAATAGACTCTGTCAATGTCTTATTTATATTCACTAAAAAATATGTTAGTATGTATACAGGTGATAACTATGAAAAAAGGATTGGCATTCTTAATATGTTTTGTTTTACTTATTCAGCTGTTGGGATGCTCTTCTAAAAAAGAAAAGAAGGGTCTAAATACTCCTAAAACTGAAGAAAAAACAAAAACTAAGAAAAAAGAAAATTTAAAATTAAATTATACAAATATTACATTATATATAGGAAACACATCTCATTTAAAGGTTAATACTTCCTCATCTATTACATGGACTTCTTTAAATAAAAAGATTGCTTCTGTAAAAAACGGTCTGGTAACGGGAATATCTGAAGGAAAAACACATATTCAGGCAAAAGTGAGTGATAAAACTTTAATTTGTCATGTTACTGTTAAAGCTAAAAATACTGTCAGTAAAAAAAAGACTACAAAAAAAAATAAAAAGAAAACAATCAATCCTGAACCTCAGAAAAAAGAATCTGAAGAAAAGCCAAAACTATTCACGGTAGAAAAGACAGAAGATAAATATAATATCAAAAACGAAGATAAGAGTATGTATCGTTTATTCTATATCACAAAGCAAGATGAAAAGAGACATCTTGTTGCTCAGTTTGATAATACAATTCCTGTCGTAATTGTAGATGAGATTATTACTTCAATAACGATTGATCAATGGATTAAAGAAAACAAAGATGAAATTATAAAAATATATGGAGAAGGATCATTCTCTATTGTAAAACCTGAATAAAAACATGGTTAAGCCATGTTTTTCGTTAAGGGGGAAGAATATATGAAAAAACAACTATTACTTATATTATTATCGGTCTTGATGCTTTCCGGTTGTGTGGGATCTAAATATTCAAATAAAGATACAGTCTTTAGAATGACTCAATATACTTCTGTAAAAACACTTGATTCGTCATTAGCGAATGATGAATCATCATTCATTGCCTTACATACTATTAATGATGGATTATATGGTTATGATAAGTACGGTAATATTCAAGAGGAACTTGCTAAAGACTATGAAGTAAGTGCTGATGGACTAACCTATACTTTTAAAATTAAGAAAGCTAAGTGGTCTAATGGGGATTATATTACAGCTGATGACTTTGTTTATGGCTGGCAAAGAGCTTTTTCCTCTCATTCCCCTAACACTTATCTTTTTACTTCTCTGGGTGCTCATATTAAAGGAGCAGATAAGCTTTATAAATCTCAGTCCGTTTCTCAAAGTGATTTAAATACTTTAGGTATTAAAGCTAAAAACAAAGATACTTTAAAAGTAATACTGACTAAACCTGTTGATGATCTTAAGAGTTATCTCACTCTTCCTGCTTTCTATCCCTTAAATAGAAAGTTTGTAGAGAAAGCAGGAAACAAATATGCTTCTTCTCAAGAATATATCCTATCTAATGGAGCCTATTTAATAGATCAGTGGAATAATCAGAAGATAACTTTTAAAAAGAATCAGAATTATTATGATAAAAAGAATATCCCTACTGATAGAATCGAAATGTTCTTTAATATATCCAGTAAACAGACTGCTAAAATGTTTGAAAAGCATCAGATTGATTATGGGGCTATCAGTGGTAATATTACTGAAAAATATTCAAAAAAAGATACCTTTATAAACAAAGAAAATCAGACAGCCTGGTATCTTGCTCCTAACTTTAAAAGCCGGTATATGTCAAATAAGTATTTAAGAGCCAGCTTATCCTATGCTTTAGACAGAACAGCCTTTACTACAAATACAACAAATATATTAAAGGGTGGATATAAGGCTTTGCCGGGGCTTGTTCCGACAGAAATAGAGGCTGACTCAACAGGAAAATTCATTAGGAATAGTGCCAGAACAGAGATTATAACTAATTTAAGAAAAGCAAGACAATTAATGAGACAGGTTATCAAAGCTAAAGAGTTTCCTACTGTTACTATTGCCTATATGGATAACTCTCCTGAAAGTAAAGTAATCGCTCAGAAAATTGCCAGTAGATTAAATATTATTGGTCATATTGATTTTAAGATAAAAAAGGTTAATGATTTCTCAAATAGAAATTATGATCTCTATTTAGTAAGCAAACGTGCTCAATATTTAAGTGCTATACCTTTTCTTTCTTTATTAGCATCACAGTCTAAGGAAAACTTTGGTTCTTATCATAATATAAAATATGATTATAAACTGGATGAAGTATCAAATCAGGAAAACCAAAACAATCGTTTTGATCTTATTCTTGAATTAGAAAAGATGGCATTAGAAGATTATGCATTAATTCCTCTTATTCAGGGAGCAAAATCATATCTTCAAGGAACGAACATTTCTTATCTAGTCGAAAAAAATATTGGTATTCCATTAATTTTAAAGTATGTATTAGTAAAATAGCAGTCAAATTGACTGCTATTTTTTATAAACATTTTGATTTTCTTTAATCAGTAAAATAAAGTGATATAATATAGCAAAGAGATAAACTAATCCGGTGAAAGGAGATGAATATTATATTGATTAGTTTATTCATTAAACAAAAGGAGTAAAAAAATAAGGAAGATAATTTCAATAATCACTTCTATATCTGTTACTCTTTCCCTTCTGCTCTCTTCAACAATAATAGTAAATACTGATAATCATCAAATACATAAAGGACAGAGTGAAGATAAATTATGTGAATTTACAATTTCAAAAAAGTATGAAGATAATCATACAATATTTACTTTTACTCTAACAAATATTTCTAATAAAAATTTAGAGAATATATCCTATAGAATAAAGTGTAAGAAAAATCCTGATTCTATTCATGATGCCTTTGCGATTGCTGATACACCCCATAACGGTCTTGTGATAAGAAATTCTGAACAATGGAATAAAGTATGGAAACAAAAAGAGTCTCATAGCTTTTCATTTAAATATGAAGAGCTTATTCAAGAAGACATTAAAAACTTCATATCTTCGATTCAATCTATAGAAAATTATTCAGGATATGAAGCGGATGAAGTACAAACTCCTAAAGAAGCAGAAAACTCTTTAACATTAGATGATTTTGATGTTAGAGACGGTATTGATACTCTAGGCAGTGAAGAAAGACTTATTTATGAAAAACTTTTACGTAAAGAAAAGGAAAAAACTAAAAAAGCTCCAAAAACACCTAGAAGAATCAGATGGAAAGCACGTGACTATGTCATAAATAATCCTGAATATACATTAAGGTTGGATCACCCAAATAATCCTTGTATTTATCTAAAAAAAGATGAATACTGGAAAAAATCCGTAAGAAAGAGTCCGGTGATTCAAGCCTACCATGTAGGCAGTAAATATATTTATGTTACTAATTTAAAAAAGATTGGAAATATTTATAACGTCTACATTCATAGACTTATTAAAAACAAAGCTGATACAGAGGCTACCTATGAATCATCAATGAAAATTATTGGTGGTGGTCATGGACAAACATTAGAACTTTTTGATCATAAAGGAAAAACTTACTTCCTAGTTGATCTAAATACAACAGATAATACAGCTGAATGGGGAACTCAGCTAGGTCGTGTAGAATATCAGCCCGGTAAAACAATAAAAAGAGAGAATATCCCTCGCCTGACGTATTTATGTGATTCTAAAAATGGTTATGATGATTTTGGCAAAATATCACGTGCTGATGGTGCTCTCTCTACTGATAGAAATTATCTGCTTATCTGGAAAAGAAGAGAAAAGAAGAACAATCCAACAACTGCGGTTGAATGTACAATTCATGATTTTAAAGCCGTTAATAATGAATTAGATACAAGATTAAGTAAAGGCTATAAGACAGCTACTTTTCATCATAATACCAAGATAAAAAGTATTCAATCATTCTCATCAAAGAAAGGTGACTATACATTATCTAGAAGTCAAGGTATAGAATTATCAAACAAGCAATCAAATGGACTCTTTTCTATTTACTGGACATTAGGTGATGAAGATAAGCAAAATAGTGCATTACCATTGAATAAAGCTGAACATTTCCTAGGAATCAAAAGATATGAAAGTAGTGGAAGATTCTGTACTGACAGACATATAAAACAAAACTTTTATAATGATAAGATGAAAATGGAAGCCCCTAGCCTACCGAAAAGTGGTAATTTTATAAGAATATTACTTGTTGAAACTGATAATATCCTTCGCCATGGTCCGGTTCATACAAAGACAGTACAGTATATTTGCAGAGTTGATAGAAATGCACTTATTAAAGATTAAGGAGGTTATTCCTGACATGAAAAAGATATTATTAAGCTTAATTATTCTTTCACTTCTCTGTGGATGCTCCAAAGAGAAAGTAAAGGATGAGGTGTATACAGTGACTCTTTCTCACAAAAATCGCAAGCAGACACTGCGTTATCATCTCAATGGCGGTAAAGTTGTAAAAGATTATCACTTCAACAATTCAAAAAAATTAGGAGTTTATGATAGTGCTCTTACACATCCTGTATTGGAGAAGAAAGGTGTTATTTTCCTTGGATGGACAACAGATCAGTCACTAGATCAACAGGTTTGGAAAGAAGATAATCCTCAGCTTTTTGGTCGCAATACCTTTGATTACTATGCAGTATATGGGAAGTTCTCTGTCGAGCAGAAAGGAAACAAAGTACACTTTAGAGTAGAGAATATCCCTTACAGCAACTACTCTTACTACTATTATTGCCTATTATTCAATAAAACAAGAAAAACAAGCTATACAAGCGATGAGTATACTACCTATGATGC
>NZ_KB446646.1:340818-342200 GCF_000340375.1 Eggerthia catenaformis OT 569 = DSM 20559 | reverse complement strand
GTAGATACCGGTTTTTCTGCAACTGTAGTTGATGATGAGGTGGACTATGAGCAGGTTAACGGTGATGGACCTTATCTTGAAGGAAAAATTACTATTAAATAATTTCATTCATAAAAAGGAGGTATTACTGTCATGAAAAAAATACTATTAAGTATAATTACTCTTTCACTTCTCTGTGGTTGCTCCACAAAGAAAGTAAAAGATGAAGTGCATACAGTAACTATCACTGATAAGAAAAAATCATTAACTCTCAATTATCACCTAAGCGGAGGTAAAATTATTAAGTCATATAAGTATGATAAATCCAGAAAAAGTCCAGATGATCCTAATCTCTATCATCCGGTATTAAAGAAAAAAGATGTAATATTTCTTGGCTGGACAAATAATATATCTTCGGAAGCTAAATATAGATTTTATGTAAAAGGATTTACATATTTTGAAAAGAAAAAAATAGATTATTATCCTGTTTTCGGGAAATTTTTAGTAGTACAGAAAGGGAATCAAATTCACTTAAGAATAGAAAATATTCCTTTCAGTAATTATAAATATTATCGTTATGCTCTTTGTTTTAATAAAAAAAAGAAAAAAGAACATAGCTTAACTGAACCAATTTACTTTGAAACAGGAGTTAATCATATTTATCCTCCAAAATATTGGGGATTCAAGAATATAAAAGGATCCATTACCAGAAATGCTATTGACTATACTTTTGAATTAGAAGAAAAAGGAATTTTCTATTATACTTTCTATGTTGATTCTGATGCATCTCGTTATCTTCTGGATGATGATTTAGATCGTGAAGAATTTATACCAAGTGGTCCTTATCTTGAAGGAAAAATTACTATTAAATAATTTCATTCATAAAAAGGAGGTTCTCCTGTCATGAAAAAGATACTATTAAGTATAATTATTCTTTCACTTCTCTGTGGATGCTCCACAGAAAAAGTAAAGGATGAAGTACATACAGTGACTCTTTCTCACAAGAATCGCAAGCAGACACTGCGTTATCATCTCAATGGCGGTAAAGTTGTAAAAGATTATCACTTCAACAATTCAAAAAAATTAAGTATCTATGACTATGCCCTTACTCATCCTGTGCTGGAGAAGAAAGGTGTTATTTTCCTTGGATGGACAACAAATGATCAGTCACTAGATCAACGCTATCATGTTTGGAAAGAAGATAATCCTCAGCTTTTTGGTCGCAATACCTTTGATTACTATGCAGTATATGGGAAATTCACTGTCAGCCAGAAAGGAAACAAGGTACGTTTCATAGTTGACAACATTCCTTACAGCAACTACTCTTACTACTATTATTGCCTATTATTCAATAAAACAAGAAAAACAAGCTATACAAGCGATGAGTATACTACCTATGATGC
>NZ_KB446646.1:189957-340665 GCF_000340375.1 Eggerthia catenaformis OT 569 = DSM 20559 | reverse complement strand
GTAGATACCGGTTTTTCTGCAACTGTAGTTGATGATGAGGTGGACTATGAGCAGGTTAACGGTGATGGACCTTATCTTGAAGGAAAAATTACTATCAAATGATTAAAAAGCATACCATATGGTATGCTTTTTAAGATAATTTTTTAGTTTTGATGTTAATTCTTTCATCTTTTTTCATTTGTTTAATATAATTACTATTAGTTATAATGCTTTGCTGATTAGGAATTAAATAATAAAGTTTTCTATTAGGCATCATTGCACCACCTGTCATTAATTTACCGGTACCTGTTAGAATAGTTGTCTGGAAATCCCATTTAATACCTTTATCAAGCTGCATATTAACAAGATCCTTGATTTTAGAATCCTGCATATTTGTCTGGAAACATCCTTCAACAGCATCTAATAATTTACCATATCCGGTTAAGATAGATGGTGAACTCATCTTACTGATAATAGCTTTTAAGACATCCTGCTGATTCTGTGCTCGATGAGCATCACCATCATTATAGGCATGTCTTTCTCTAGCAAATGCTAATGCCATTTTACCATTCATATGAACATTGCCTTTCGGTATTCTAATGCTTTTATTTGTCCAAGGGACATAACTTTTATCTGAATAAACATCAATACCGCCTAAAGCGTCTACAATCTTCTCTACAGATTTAAAATTAACTCTTGCATAATAGTCAATCTGAACATTCATAAAGTTTTCAATTGTCTTAACAACATTCTCTGTACCAAATAATCCGGAATGTGTTAATTTATCTTTCTTTCCTGAATTAGCAAGCGGTACAAAATAATCTCTTGGAATACTTGTCATTAATACCTGTTCTGTCTTAGGATTAACTGTCACTAACATATCTACATCAGAACGAGAAGTTGATGAAACACTTCCTCTTGAATCAACACCGCTGATTAAAACAGTAAAAGCTTCTTTTGTGATATTTTTATTTGCAGTTCCTTGGTTAGTAGTTTCCTTGATCTCATATGACCAGATGATTCTTGTTTCTGACTCAAATGATGGATGATCTTCTAATAATAATGTATCATAGGCAGAATCAATGAAGATAGCATCTATTTTACCGGCATAGAAATCTTTTCCTAATTCTTCAAATGAAGTATATGATTTTGTTTTAAAAGTAATCTTGTCTTTTAAAGCTGCTTCTGCTTTTTCATATTTTTTAGCATTAACATCCGGTGTTACACCTATCGTCTTATCTTTTAAATCTTCAATTTTCTGATATTTACTATCTTTTAAAACAATCATTTGAAATGTTGTTGTCTGAACATTCTGTCCGGTAATTTTACTTAAGGCATTTCCACCTCTGGCAACCATGGATGAAGCCACAATAAGCAAAATACTTAATAATAATGAAACAATCTTTCCTATTAACGGTCTAATAGGTGTTTTAGCATGTTTACCTATTTTCTTTACCGGTTTAGCAAAGAAAAAGTTAATAATGAATAATACAACTAATACTACAGCTAAAATAGCTTCATATAGTGCCGGTAATAAACCCAGCTTTACTACAAAATAAACTAAAGCAGCTGATGCAATAAACTGAATAGTTAAAACAATAAGCCATACCGATATTCCTTTAAAATTCTTATTCATAATATCCTCCATAAATAAACTACTGCTTACTCTCATTGTACTCTTAAAGTACCTATTTAAAAAGATAAATTTAAACAGTGTTATTCTATACCAAACAATTCTTATAATCAATATTTTTTATATCAAATTAAAATAGAAAACCGGTTATAAAAAATTCCCATTAAGCAATGGGAATTTATATACTCTTATGAGCATCCTTTAAAAACTGTGCAAATTCTTCATCTGTTGCTAATACTGAATGAGTATCAGAAACTTTATGTTCTATCCCCGCTTCATAATCCAACCCGCTTTCTTCATAACTATAAGTAAAAGATTTTCTTGTCTTTTCTACTCTTGGATTTGGATGAGGAATAGCTGATAATAAAGATTTTGTATAAGGATGTAATGGATTGGCAAAGATCTCTTCTGCTGTTCCTGTTTCAACTAAATGTCCTAAATGTAATACCCCAATTCTATCACTGATATATTTAACCATTGATAAATCATGAGCAATGAACAGATAAGCAGCACCTGTTTCTTTTTGCATATGCTTCATTAGATTAACAACCTGTGCCTGAATAGAAACATCCAATGCTGAAATAGCTTCATCAGCAATAATTAAATCAGGATTTAAGATTAATGCACGTGCAATACCAATACGCTGTCTCTGTCCTCCGGAAAACTGATGAGGATAACGTGAAGCATGTTCACGTGATAATCCAACCATCTCTAACATCTTATATACTTTTTCATTTCTTTCTTCAACAGACTCATAGGCATGATGAATATCTAATCCCTGAGCAATAATATCTAATACTTTTTTACGTGGATTTAAACAAGCCATTGGATCCTGAAAAATCATAGCCATCTTTGTACGTAAAGTTTTAATAGCTTTATGACTCATTTTTCCGGAAATATCTTCTCCTTCAAAGATAATCTGTCCTTCAGTCGGATCATAAAGACGAATAATAGAACGCCCTGTAGTAGATTTACCGGACCCTGATTCACCAACCAAGCCATATGTTTCTCCCGGCATGATTGTAAATGAAATACCATCTACCGCTTTAACAGTAAACTTTCTGCTTACTCTAAAATGCTGTTTTAAATTTCTAACCTCTAGAATAGGAGTAGTGTTATCCATTGACTACACCTTCTTTCTTCATCTTATCAATTCTCTTTTTTAAAGTTTCAGGCATTTCAATATGAGGTGCCTTTTCATGCATCAGCCATGATGCAACTCTATGAGAATTAGAACCTTCAACATTGAACATTGGCGGTTCTTCTCTTAAATCAATATTCAAAGCAAACTTGTTTCTAGGAGCAAAAGCATCTCCTTTTACTTTTAATGTTAAATTAGGAGGTGATCCCGGAATAGTATATAATTCCTCATCATCAGTATCTAAATCAGGCATAGCTGATAATAAGCCCCATGTATAGGGATGACGGGGATCATAGAAGACTTCATCAATCTGTCCTGTTTCAATGATTTTTCCGGCATACATAACATTAACAAAGTCTGCAACTTTAGCAACAACACCTAAGTCATGAGTAATATAGATAACTGATAAGTCTTTTTTCTTTTGAAGCTCTTGAATCAATTCAAGAATTTTTGCCTGAATTGTTACATCCAGGGCAGTTGTCGGCTCATCACAAATAAGAACATAAGGATCACATGATAATGCGATTGCAATAACAACACGCTGTCTCATACCTCCTGATAACTGATGAGGATAAGCTTTCATACGTGCCTGAGCATCTGTAATACCTACTTCTTTTAATAATTCAACAGCTTTATTCCATGCTTCTTCTTTTGATGTTCCATAATGATACATCATTGGCTCCATGACCTGTTTCCCGATTGTCATTGTAGGATCAAGTGATGTCATAGGATCCTGAAAAACCATAGCAATCTTACGTCCACGAATTTCCTTCTGAATCTCTTTCTCACTCAATTTAACAACATCTTTAGTAATCTTTTCATGAGTCTTAGGATCTTCCCATGTATATTCAATACTTCCGCTATCAATACTTCCGTTCTTCGCTAAGATTCCCATAATTGCTTTAGTCGTTACTGATTTACCGGATCCGGATTCACCTACTATAGCAATAGTCTCACCTTTATACAGATCTAAGTTAACACCACGAATGGCAGAAACATTAGAGCCATCAGTCTTAAAGGAAATATTTAAATTGCGAATTTTTAATACTCTTTCTCTTGCCATCATTACATCTCCTTCATTGTTGGATCTAAAGCATCTCTTAAGCCATCTCCAAATAAGTTAAAACTTAACATCAGCACCGCCATAACAATAGCCGGAATAACCATAGCATGAGGATGTACCTGGAAATATTGGAATCCATCATTGATCAATGTACCTAAAGAAGCTAACGGCTTTGTAAGACCTAAGCCGACAAAGGCTAAATAAGCTTCATAGAAAATAGCATTGGGAATGGTCATCATGGAATTAATAATTAACTGTGAAACAATATTTGGTAATATTTCCTTAAATAAAATAAAGAAATGTCCGGCTCCTAGAGTTCTGGATGCTAATACAAACTCATCTTCCTTGACCTTTAAAACCTGTGCACGTGTAATACGAGACATAGGAATCCATTCGGTAAAGATTAAAGCAATAATAACTGTTGTCAGGTTTGGCTTTAAAATAGTTAATAAAATAATTAAAACAACTAATGTCGGAATGGAATTAATAATCTCCTGAATTCTTTGCATAACAGAATCTATCATTCCGCCAAAATAACCGGAAATCATACCGTATGTAATCCCAATCACAACATCAATAATAACTGCTACAACCGCAATAATTAAAGAATAACGAGTTCCCTGCCATGTACGAACCCATAAATCACGTCCTAAATAGTCGGTTCCAAATAAGTGCTCCAAACTTGGTGCCAGATTAGTAATTGAAGTATTTGATTCATCATAATGATAATGAGAAAATATTGGAACAACAATTGCCAATAAAGCAATAATCACAATAAGAGCAATACCGATTAAAGCCCCCTTATTCTCTTTAAAACGATCCAATATGTCTCTCCACTGAGGTTTAGCAGGAGCAACCTGATCAATCGCAATATTTTGTTTATCCCCGACTAATTCAAAATCATCAGGTAAAAATTCAATATTCTTCATGATTATTCTCCTTTCCCAAGTCTAATACGCGGATCAATAAATCCATAAGAAACATCAATAGCTAAAACAATTAAAATATACATAGCTGCATATAAGAATGAACATGCCATAATAATGTTATAGTCATTTGCATGAATAGAATTAATAAGAATTGTTCCCAGTCCCGGTACTCCGCATATCTGTTCAACAACCATTGTACCGGTCATTAAATTAACCAAAATCGGTCCAAGAATAGTAATAACCGGAATCAAAGCATTTCTCAAAGCATGACGTAAAATAAGAGTCTTCTGATCTAATCCTTTAGCCATTGCCAGAGTAATATACTCACTGCCTAATACTGAAATCATTTCTGTTCTTGTAAAACGAGCAACATTTGCAATAACACTCATTGATAAAGCCAGTACCGGTAAAACTGAGGATGTAATCGGCTGTGCTTCATTATAAGCAACAGGAGCCCATTGCAGATTTACACCAAAAAGAATAACCATCAGTAAAGCAAATACAAATGAAGGAATTGAAACACCTAATACTGAAATAACCGTTGCGATTGTGTCCCAGATAGTGTTTCTCTTTAAGGCTGCAAAAATACCTAAAGCCATACCCACAATTGTTCCAAATAATGTTGCTGCAATACCATAAATAAATGATATTTTCGCACGATCCATAACCAGTTCAGCAACTGACTGATCAGGATAAAGCTGATAAGATACCCCAAAATCACCTTTAATCATATTAGAAAGATAAGCAAAAAACTGTACAATAACAGGTTTATCCAAGCCATATTTAGCATTTAAAATAGCTATCTGATCTCTGCTTAATTTTTCTGAGTTAAAAGGAGAACCGGGCATCAATCTTGTCATTAAAAACAAGACAAAAAGTATGACGAAAAGCGTTATTGCCGAAATCAAAAGACGCTTTCCAATATACTTTAACATGGATTTATCCATTTTTTTCATTCCTTTCTTTTTCAATAAAGAAACACATTATAGCAAGAGCTATAATGTGTTTACTTACTATTTTTTTCATCACTATTTTTTTTCTACATAAGTAAATGTGTTTGGTACACCAACTGCTTTAGTGATAACACCGCTTGTATTTGTTGCTTTTAAAGCAGAACCGCCTTTTTCAAAGACAGGAATATTTCCTAATTCATCCATAGCTACTTTTTCAGCCTGAATCATTAATTCATAACGCTTATCAGCATTTGTTTCCGTACGTACCTGTTTCATTAAAGCATCATATTTAGCATTACTATATTTACCGTAGTTATTATTATTACCTGTAGACATTAAGTTCAGATAAGTTGTCGGATCAGCATAATCCGGACCCCATCTAGTTAATGCAAAATCAAATCTACCGCCAACCATACGATTATCAATACGGTCTTTCTTAGTCGTAGCTTTCATTTCAATCTTTAAGCCTTTAATCTTAGCAAAATTAGTCTGTAAATATTCAGCAACCTTATCAGCCGGAGATTCATCATTACCATATAAGAACTCAAATGTCAAAGAAGATACGCCTAATTCTTTTAAACCGGCATCAAAGTATTCCTGAGCTTTCTTAACATCATAAGAAGTAAAAGAACCGGCAAGCTTACGGAAATCTTCTCCCTTAGCATTCTGTGATAACTGTGCCGGAACAAATCCGGTAGCAGCCTTAGAACCATCTTTTAATACTTTAGAAGTTAATGAATCTCTATCAATCGCATAAGATAAAGCTTTACGAATATTAACATTAGCCATAGCTTTTTTCTTAGCAGCATCCTTGATATCATGATTTGGTTCGAGATACCATAAATAACCTTCATTATACTGTACATAAGTATCTTTACCTTTATACTTATCAACTAATTCAGATGAAATAATCGCAAAATCAGTACTTCCGGAATCAAAGCTGGCACTGGCAGCCTGAGGCTTAACAGCTAAATCCATATGTAAATTCTTCATCTTAACAGCTGAAGCATTATAATAGCTTTCATTCTTTTCAAAATCAGCAGACTTACCTTTTGTCCACTTAGTCATCTTAAAAGCACCATTAGATAATACATATTCAGGTGCAGTTCCATATTTCTTACCGGCTTTTTCAGCAAACTTCTGATTGATTGGATAATAACATGGGAATGTCATTAACTCTAAGAAATAAGGAACAGGTGCAGCTAATTCTACAACTAAAGTCTTATCATCCTTAGCCTTAACACCTAAAGTATCTAATTCAGCCTGAGTTGCTTTTGGTCCTTTAGCCTTTAACACATTAGCATTCTTAATATTGGCACCTTCGTCACCATACATATAAGAATACTTACCGGAATTCTTTAGGATTCTCTGCCATGCATAAACAAAGTCTTTAGCTGTAACAGCATCACCATTTGACCATTTAGCATCTCTTAAAGTAAATGTATATGTTTTTCTATCATCACTTAAAGTATAAGACTTAGCTAATGCATTAGTCTGCTTTCCATCTTTATCAAGTCCCATAAGACCTTCAGTAACAGCATGTAATGCAGTAAATGACATACCATCATCAACAACTGTTGAATCCATACCTAAGATATCTAATTCTGAAGCAAATCTGAAAGTATCTTTAGAATCAGACTTAGAAGAACCACAGCCTGCTAACATTGCTGCTGATAATACAATAGCAGCACTACGTTTTAACATCTTCATAAATTTTCCTCCAATTGATTTTATGAATTAATATGGTACCTAAAATTTACCATATAGACAATATACAACTAATATAAATACATGTCAACAAAATTATTAAATTAAATTTAGATATTTCAATAGTAAATTTAATTTAATTTTGGATAAAAACAAATAAATGATTATTTAATTATTAATTGTATATAATTTACTTAAAATTATAGAAATAAAGACTTACTTTTCTTAACATGATAACTCTTTAAAGGCAAATAAATAATTTATCATAATGCAATAAAATGTTATAATGTGGAATAAGGAGGATTCAAAATGAAAAAAACAATTTATTTATTAAGACACGGAGAAACATTATTTAATACTCAACATAAAATCCAAGGATGGTGTGATTCTCCTTTAACTCAAAAAGGTATAAAGCAAGCGGAAATAGCTTCTCAATGGTTTAAAAATGAAGGTATCACTTTTAACAGTGCTTATTGCTCTACCAGTGAAAGAGCCTCTGATACCTTAGAAATTATTACCGGCTCCACTATCAAATATCAGCGCCTTAAAGGTCTCAAAGAATGGAACTTTGGAGCCTTTGAAGGAAAGGATGAATGTCTTAATCCTGTGCTTCCATATGGTGACTTCTTTGAATACTACGGCGGTGAAAAAGAAAAAGACTTTCAAAAAAGAATTGTCTCTACTATCATAAATATCGCTAAAAACGATTCCTCTCAGTCTATTTTAATCGTCAGTCATGGAGCGGCTTGTGCTCAATTCTGCCGATATTGGGAAAAATATAATATTGTACAGTATCAAAGAGGAATCAAAAATTGTTCAATCATGGAATTTTCTTATGAAAATGATATCTTTTCATGCCAGAAAATCACTGTTCATGATTTTTCATCTCTTTAAAATAAAAGAACTGACTCCTGTATTCTACAGGAATCAGTTTTCTTCAAGTCATAATGAATGATCTATTTAATAAATCAGACTTTCCGGCTTTTTACAAAATCTTTTAAAGATAAGGATTGATCTTCTTTAAGAGTCCTTCTTTATTGGTAAAGCCAATGATTTGATCTACTGCTTCGCCATCTTTAAATAAGATTAAATTAGGAATAGATTGTACGCCATACTTAGCAGCTGCTTCAGGATTCTCATCTACATCAATCTTATAAACTGTTAATCCTTCTATTTCATTATCAAGCTGTTCTAAGACCGGACCAATCATTTTACATGGTCCACACCATGTAGCAAAGAAATCTACCAATACTAATCCCTGACTTGTCTTTTCTTGTAAATTATTTGTGTTTAAGTATTCCATTTTTATCACCTCGATTACATTATTACTGAAAAAACAATATATTGCAATTTATATGCATTGGTAAGATTTTCTTTTCATAGCTGATTTTTTCTAGTAGAATACTATATAGATATGAATATATTGTAATCCATTACATAAAATAAATGATTGATTTATTTAAAAGTTACGATAAAATGAGAATAAATTGCAGGAGGGATAAAAATGAAAGTAGCGATAATGACTGATAGTAATTCCGGAATAACTCAGAAAGAAGGAAAAGAAAATCATATTTTTATCTTACCTATGCCTGTTAATATTAATGGACAGGATTATCTGGAAGATATTAATTTAACTTTAGAAGAATTCTTTGATAAATTAATAAATGATGATGCTGATGTATTTACATCACAGCCTGTAATTGGTGACTTAACAAAGCAATGGGATCATCTATTAAAGGACTATGATCAAATTGTTCATATTCCAATGAGTTCAGGATTATCCGGAAGCTGTCAAACTGCAATAATGGTTGCTGATGATCCTAAGTATAAAGGAAAAGTCTTTGTGGTTGATTCACAAAGAATATCTGTCACTCAAAGATGCGATGCTTATGATGCTTTAGCTCTTGCTGAAGCAGGAAAGACCGGTCAAGAGATTTATGATATATTAATGGATAATAAGATGAATGCTACTATCTATATTACTGTTAATACCCTTACTTATTTGAAAAAAGGCGGTCGTATTACTCCTGCTGCTGCTGCTCTGGGAGGATTATTAAAGATTAAACCTATTCTTTCTATTCAAGGAGAAAAGCTTGATAAATGTGATACCTCACGTACTCTTAAAAAAGCTAAACGTATTATGATTGATCGTGTCAAAAGAGATCTCAAAGAAAAGAATATGGCAGATAATTATCATCTCTATATTGCATACACTCATGATTTGAATGAAGCTCTTGAATTTAAGACTCAGGTAGAAGAAGAATTTAAACATGAAGTGAGTGTTCACCCATTATCATTAAGTGTCTCATGTCATGTGGGTCCGGGCTCTTTAGCTTTGGCCGCCTGCAAGAAGATTACAGATTAAGGGAGAATACTCCCTTTTTATTTGCATGTGTCTGATAATTATATTAAAATGCAGTTAAGAAGATTAAATAATATTTATAATAATATATAATATAGAAAGCTAGGTGATTATATGACTCTTACAAAGAGTAAAAACAATGCTCGTAAATTTACAAAAAATGAACAAAATAATGAAAGCGGCTTAAAAAAAACAGATACCAGAATATTTGCTTTAGGAGGCTTAAATGAAGTAGGAAAAAACTGTTATGTTGTTGAACAGGATGATGAAATTATTGTCATTGATGCCGGTGTAAAATTTGCCTCTGAAGGATTACCGGGTATTGATTATGTTATTCCTGATTTCAGTTACCTTAAATATAATAGTAAAAAAATTAAAGGATTATTTATCACACATGGTCATGAGGATCATATCGGAGGTATTCCTTTCTTATTACAGATTGTTCCTATTCCAATTATTTATGCTTCCCCACTGGCATGTGCTATGATTCGCAGGAAATTAGAAGAACATAGATTAACAAATGCAACTAAGCTGGTACAAATTAATCGTGACAGTTTGATTAAAACAAAACATTTCAGTGTAGGATTTTTTAATGTTAATCATTCTATCCCTGAAGCAATGGGGGTTATTATTAATACTGAAAATGGACGTATTGTGGAAACAGGTGATTTTAAATTTGATTTAACTCCTGTTGCCCAGGCAGCTGATTATCAGAGAATTTCTTTTATGGGAGAAACAGGTGTTGATCTCTTATTAGCTGATAGTACCAATGCTGAAGTTCCAAGCTTTTCCATCAGCGAGAAAAAAGTCGCTCAAACTGTTCAAAAAGAATTCAGAAAAGCTGAAGGACGTATTATTGTTGCTACTTTTGCTTCTAACATCCATCGTGTACAGCAGATTATTGATGCAGCAGTCAGATTTAATAGAAAGATTCTTGTCTATGGACGCTCAATGGAAAACAATATTACTATTTCAAGAAAGCTGGGCTATATCAAATGTCCTGATCGTTTCTTTATCAGCAATGAAGAGGCTAAGCATCTTTCTGATGATGAAATACTGATTTTATGTACAGGCTCACAAGGTGAAGCATTAGCTGCTCTATCTAGAATTGCAAACGGTACACATAGACAAATTAAAATAAAACCGGGAGATACCGTTGTTTTTTCAAGTAATCCCATTCCCGGTAATCAATCAAGCGTTAATAGAGTCATTAATAAGCTCTACCGTGCAGGTGCTAAAGTCTTAGAGAATTCTTCCATTTCTAACCTGCATACGTCCGGACATGCTTCACAGGAAGAAATGAAACTGATGTTTCTACTAACAAGACCTCATTATTTCTTCCCAATCCATGGCGAATACAAGATGCTGGTGGTGCATTCAAGACTTTATGAAGAAGTTGGCGGAGATATCAATCATGCATTTATCTGTTCAAATGGTGATTCTCTTATCTTAAGGAATCACGAAGTATTCCCCGGTCCACGTGTTCATGCTGATGATATTTATGTTGATGGCAATGATTTAAGCGGACTTTCTACAAGTGTTCTTCATGATCGTACAGTATTAAGTGAAGACGGTATGGTTTCCGTTCTGGTTTCGATGGATTCAAGAGCCGGTACATTACTTAATAGACCTATTATTATGAGCCGCGGTTTTGTTTATATGAAAGACAGCACTGAAATGATTCATGAAGCAGAGAATCTTGTAGGTAAAAAATTGACACAGCAATTAAAAGGCAAAACAACATTTGCAGAAATAAAAAATACAATCAGAGATACATTAATGACTTATTTCTATCAGAAAACAAGAAGACATCCTATGGTCATTCCTGTCATCATGAATAAGAAATCATGACTACATTAAGAAAATATAAAAACAAATTTTTAATTGCTGTTGCAGTCATTGCTTTAGTTATCGTTTCTTTCTTTATATATGGTTATTCAGCAAATGGCTATACCTTTCATAATATTCAAATAAAAAGCAGTACACTTCCTAAAGATTTTAACAACTTTACTATTGCTTATTTCTCTGATCTGCATCTCAAAAGTGAACAGGATATTACTTTATTTAAAAAGATTACCGATGATCTTAATAAAAAGAATTATAATATGGTGCTTTTTGGCGGTGACCTCTATGAGAAAGATATTATCAGTGCTGCTAAAGTACAGAAGATAATTAAAAGCATAAAATCTTCCTATGGTAAATTTGCAGTTTTAGGAGATGAGGATCAGACTCATAAAAGTGAAGTAACACAGATTTTAAATGAAGGAGGCTTTGAAGTCTTAAGTGATGCCAGCCGGACTGTTTATTATAAGAAATCTCAGATTACTTTAACAGGCTACAGCATCCAGGCAACCAAGCCTCTTACCAAATCAACAAATTATACAGTCAGTCTCTCTCATTATCCTGATTTCTTTAAAGAAACTTCTAAACAGGAAGATCTTCATATATCAGGACATAGCGGAGGAGGTTATATCTATCTTCCTTTTATTGGCAGTCTTTATAAAGACAGTCATTGTAAGACTTATCATCATGGTTCTTATCAAAAAGACAAAGCAACGCTTTTAGTCAGTAATGGACTTGGACTAAAAAAAGATCTTCATATGAAGTTTTTAGCAAAAAATGAAGTACTGCTCATTACTTTAAAAAATTAACGAAGGCACTCATGTCTTTCGTTATTTTTTTATTGATTGATTATTTTACTTCTATAAATGGTTTTTTTTTAGTATGATAATAAGTGAAGGTGAGAACAATGAAAGGTGTAAAAAGCTATTTTATAAATATAGCACTTATTCTTTTGATTAGCGGAATATCTCTTTATTTCTCAATTGGCGGAGAATTTCAGCAGGTCAAAGAAGCCATCAGCAGTGCCAATCTGATCTGGCTTATCTATCTGGCTTTACACATGCTTTCCTATTACTTAGTAGATGCTTATTCACTATTATGTTTTGGTAAAGTTTATAAAAAAGATTATAATTTTAAACAGGCTTTGGTTAATGGATTAAGCGGAACCCTGTTTAATGGTTTAACGCCATCAAGCAGCGGAGGACAATTTGTTCAAATCTTTGTCTTTAATAATCAGGGTATTCCCCCTACTATTGCTTCATCAATATTACTATTAGCCTTTATCAGTTACCAGACTGTACTGATTTCATTTACCTTAGTAGTTATGCTGGTTCATGCCGGCTATTATATGCATGAAGGTCTTGCTGTAACAAGTATGGCAGCCATTGGATTTCTTGTGAATTTTATTGTGACTGCTGCACTATTCTTGGGTGCTACCTCTAAACGATTCCAGAACTTCTTAATTAATACCGTTCTATTATTTTTAGCTAAGATACATATTATTAAGAATTATGAAGATAGCTGTGCTAAAATTCAGACATATTTTGAAGAGTTTAGAAAAGAACTTAAATTATTACAATCAGATAAGCGTCTATTTTTTAAAGTCTGTATGTGTAACTTAGTAAAGCTTCTGATTATGTACTCCGTTCCTTTCTTTGCATGTCTGGCATTAAGAATACCTGTTCGTATTTCTCAGTATTTTAACTTTATCAGTTTAGCTTCTATTATTAATCTGATTAATGTCTTTCTCCCTATTCCCGGTGCCAGTGGCGGTAGTGAAGGTTCTTATATGATTCTTTTTGGCTTCTTAGGACAGACTGCTGCCAGCAGTTCCATGTTTATCTGGCGTGTATTCTCCTTCTATTATGGATTAATTCTTGGATTAACTGTCTTTATGGCATCCAAGGATACAAAAAAGAAAACAAAGCATTAGAGCCGGTTTGTTATCGGCTCTTTTAAAATATTTAAAAAACTTTTAGCACTTCTGTTGACAAAGTGCCAATATAGATTATAATATCTTTAGCACTTAAAAATAATCAGTGCTAAAAGGAGTGAATGAGATGCTGAAACCATTATATAAGAATGTGGTATTACAAAAAGAAGAAGCTCAGCAAAAAACAGCGAGCGGTATTATTTTATCAACAGAATCTAAGGAACTGCCAAGCATAGGAAAAGTATGTGCTGTCGGTCCTAAATGTGAAAGCGATCTTAAAGAGGGCGACAAAGTTGTCTTTAAGCAGTATTCCGGTACTAAAGTTACTGTTGATGATATTGATTATATTGTGATTGATGAAGAAGATATTTTAGCTTCACTTGATGATTAGGAGGAATGATTATGGCAAAAGAAGTACGTTATGGCAATGATGCCAGAAAAGCAATGCTTAAGGGAGTCAATACATTAGCTGATGCAGTCAGTATTACTTTAGGTCCTAAAGGGCGTAATGTTGTCTTAGAAAAGAGTTATGGCTCTCCGCTTATTACTAATGATGGTGTAAGTATTGCAAAAGAGATAGAATTAGAAGATGCCTTTGAGAATATGGGTGCTAAGCTTGTTTATGAAGCTGCCAATAATACAAATGATGTTGCCGGTGATGGTACAACAACTGCTACTATCCTTACCAGATATATGATTAGTGCAGGATTAAAGGCTGTTGATAAAGGGTCTAATCCTGTATTATTAAGAGAAGGTATTGAAAAAGCAGGTAAAGAAGTTGCTAAAATCTTATTAAAGAACTCAAGAAAAGTAGAAACTTCTAAAGATATTGCTTCTGTTGCATCTATTTCTTCCGGAGATAGTCATATTGGTGAATTAATCTCTCATGCAATGGATAAAGTAGGAAGAGATGGTATTATCAGTGTTGATGATAGTAATTCATTTGAGGATTCATTAGAAGTTAATGAAGGCTTACAGTATGATAAGGGGTATGTATCACCATATATGGTTTCTAATTCAGATAAGATGACTGTTGATTTAGATAGTCCGTTAATCTTAGTTACAAATCATAAGATTTCTAATTTACAGGAGATTCTTCCTATCTTAGAACAGGTTGTACAGGCTAATAAACCATTATTATTAATTGCTGAAGATTATGAAAATGAAGTTATTTCTACTTTAGTATTAAATAAACTGAGAGGTACATTTAACGTTGTTGCAACTAAAGCTCCGGGATTTGGTGATAATCAGAAAGATATGTTAGAAGATATTGCGATTTTAACAGGAGCTAAGTTCTATAATAAAGATCTTAATATGAAGCTTTCAGATCTTGCTTTAGAGGATTTAGGAACTATTAAGAAAGTATCAGTTACTAAAGATAATACAACTCTAATTGGTTATGGGCAGAGTGAAGCAATTGATAATCGTATTAATGAAATTAAAGCTCAATTAGAAACGGCTAAAGATTATCAAAAGAAAGGCTTACAGGAACGTATTGGTAAATTATCAAATGGTGTTGCTACTATTAAGGTTGGTGCAACAACTGAAAGTGAATTAAAAGAAAAGAAACTTCGTATTGAAGATGCTTTAAATGCAACTAAAGCAGCTGTTGAAGAAGGTATTGTTGTGGGTGGAGGAGCTGCTTTAATTGAAGCTTATAAAGAATTAAAGACAGTTTTAAAAGATGATAATGTTGATGTTCAGAAAGGTATTAATATTGTCTTAGAATCTTTATTCTCTCCATTATCACAGATTGCTGAGAATGCCGGATATAATGCGGAAGATATTATTGATCAGCAGAAAACAGCTAATAAAAATATGGGCTTTGATGCTAAGAAGGGTATCTGGGTTAATATGTTTGAACAAGGCATTATTGATCCTACCAAAGTAACAAGAAGTGCATTATTAAATGCAGCAAGCATCAGTGCTTTATTTATTACTACTGAAGCCGGAGTCGCTGATCTTCCTAAGAAAGAAGAAACACCGGCTATGCCGTCAATGCCAGGTGGAATGTATTAAAAATACCAGTTTAAACTGGTATTTTTTTATGCAAATAATGAATTGTAGTCTTTCAATATTTTATTGCTTTTATAAACTTTTTAATATTCACTACTATTTCTTACACCTCTTTTTAATAGCTTCTTCCTGTCCCAAGGCATAAGGAAGGACAATTTCTTCACCTGTTGTCAGACATAAACAGTTTAACTGTCCTCTATCTCCAACAGCTAATCCGCCATCTAATCCTATCTTATTATGCCATTGGGGATCATGCCATATATTAAATGAATGATCTTCATTAATAAAACATAATGGTGTATGTCCAAATAAATAAATATAATTTGGATTACATTCACTTAAATAAAAATATTCTCTAATCCATGCCATTAATTCAGGATCATTATCTTCAATACGAATAGAATCCGGATCAACTCCGGCATGAACCATAATATAATGCTTCCCCTGATAATCAAGTTCTATAAAACTAGGTAATGAATCAATAAATTCTATCATCTCTAAAACAAACTCTTTTCTGATATCAAAATATTCATCATACGGAATATGATCTTTCTGTAAATATTCTCTAATACTATCTACTGTCTTGTATCCCCCATTTTGTTTCCATAAACGATAAGGATTGCTTCTTTCATCATCTAAATCATTATATTTTAAAGACATCGCAAGAGCCTGTCTCATCATAATCTCATGGTTTCCTTTAAGCATATAAATATTAGGCATACTCTTCACAAAATAGTATATATCAATACTATTAGGTCCCCTATCCATAATATCTCCTAAGATATAAAGCTCATCATCAGCAGAAAACTCTATTTTTTCTAATAACAGCTGTAATAACACAAACTGACCATGTAAATCAGAAATTACATATTTTTTACCCATGTGTCATCACCTCTTTATAGTTATTTTATCATATCCCATTTTGTATTCAATCAAAATGATAAAACCGGTAAACTACTTTTTACAAATATAAACATATGTTAAAATAACATCATCAAGGAGCCGCATATGAATTACTTTATAGAAACAACACTATTTGATTATCTCTTTTCTTATCTTCTTATACAATTCTCTGATGAGGATTCCATCCATGTTGCTATCACTAAAAACAATAAATACTGTCGCCGTATTACATATGATATCACAAATATAAAAGGACGAATAACACTATGGTATAACGGTATTATTGAAGAACAAATTCTGGATCAGAATCATAACATACTCTTTTATCTTCATTACCAGTTTAAATCATATAGGCATTTCTTAGAAATGTTTAAAGAATATCAGTATGCTTTATTAAAGCAATATAAATCAAAGAAATATCAGATAGGTATTTTATCACATGA
Organism: Eggerthia catenaformis OT 569 = DSM 20559; assembly: GCF_000340375.1. Taxonomy (GTDB): domain Bacteria; phylum Bacillota_I; class Bacilli_A; order Erysipelotrichales; family Coprobacillaceae; genus Eggerthia; species Eggerthia catenaformis. The sequence continues at coordinate 323,761 of NZ_KB446646.1, read as the reverse complement.
TGGATTATCTTCATCAAGCTTTGTCTCAATGATAAAAGAAATATTAAAATATGAAGAAAATACCTTTATAATTACCCCATTAGGATTAGATGATTTATCATTACCGTTAGATATACTCTATTTAGCCCCACAGCTTAAATTAAAGCACCCTGTTCTCTTATCTCAGGTTTCTATTCCTATCTATGATATAGATCCTCTGATATATGGAAGTAAAGATGCTCAAAAAATGATTTCTATTATTAAAAGAGATATTAATAAACTTTAAAACATCTAAACTGTCAAAGACATTACTTAAGAAAAATGGAAAGTAGAAAAAGCACCTTAAGGTGCTTTTTAAATCCTATATTGCCGGTATTTAAAATAATCTTCTTGATCCAGCTCTAATACTATAGATATGCTTCTATCTTTAAATTCCTGTTTTATAATCTGATATTTATGTGATAGTTCATTATATAAACCACCATTAGTATAAGGAATATCTAAAGTTACCCTTTGATAGTCTTTTGTCAGAAGAGTTATAATCATATCTTCTAATTCATTCATATGAGTCTTATTTTTAACGGATATAAAAACATAAGGTTCTTTAGGAACAAAGAAATCCTGTGACTCTAAATCTTCTTTATTATAAACATAGAGAATCGGAATATCTTTAACACCCAGTTTATTTAATGTATCCAATGTCACCTCTATATGCTTATTCACATAAGGGGATGACCGATCTATTATCATTAGAATTAACGATGCTTCTTTCACTTCTTCCAATGTTGATAAAAACGCCTGTATCAAATGAGTCGGAAGATGTGAAATAAATCCTACTGTATCAGACATAATCAGATCCCTATTTTTAATTCTTACTTTTCTAGAAGATGTCTGTAATGTTGCAAAAAGCATATCTTTTGCTTCCACTTTTTTATGAGTGTAAAGATTCATTAAAGAAGATTTACCTGAGTTAGTATATCCTGTTAAAGCTATAATATCTTTATATTTTCTTTGCTTTCTTTGAATCTGTCTTTCCTTTTTTAAGATTGCCAATTCTTTTTTACAGCCTGCTATTCTATTATGGATCTTTCTTCTATCTAATTCCAACTGTGTTTCACCTGCTCCTCTGAATCCCATACCTCCCTGCTGAGAATAAATCCCTTGATGCATTCCTGATAAGCGAGGCAACTCATAATTAAGCCTGGCAATTTCTACCTGTAATCTTGCTTCTTTGGTATGTGCTCTTGAGGCAAATATCCTTAAAATCAGATCTGTACGATCTGTTACTTCAATATCTAATAAAGCTCTTAAGTTTCTCATCTGCAAACCAGATAGTTCATCATTAAAGATAACTATTTCTTCATCATTAATCCATTCTTTTAATTCATAGGCTTTTCCTTTTCCCAGATAATATGCTTTCGATGGGATAGTATTTTGTATCATAATATGTGTATATTCTATATTGCAGGCCTTACATAAACCCTTTAATTCTTCCAGCAGAATATTAAAATCTTCGTTTCGATTATTGACAGCAGCCAGTATTGCTTTCATAAAGACCCCTTTATATAACAAATAAAACTATCACATTGACGATAAAGATGATTAAAGTCTTCTACTGTAAAATGAGGAATATCTTCTTTAAAATCTTCCTTTAATAAAGCAACACCTGTACTATCATCTTTCATTAAATCCATTCCAATAAAATTTAATAACTCATATAACTTAGTTAATACAAATCTTCCTCCTGTTGTACCGGCTACTGAAGTTATTGTTACTTTTTTGCCTTTAATAAATGTTCCCTGATCAAAATCATGATCTTGAATTGGAACGGATAACCAATCCAGCAGATTCTTTAACTGTGCACAATAGCTTAAATTATATTCACTCGCAAAAATCCATAATCCATCAGCTTGCTCAATTTCTTTTTTAATTCTTTCTACTGTTTCAATAAAATCATATTGATTATCTGATGATATATAAGGAAGATCATGATAATCAAGATAGCTTACTTCACAATACTTCTTTAGATACTGATAAGCATATTGAGAAAAAAGATAATTAAAAGAATGCTTTTTTGGTGATCCAATAATTATTAATATTTTCATAGCAGTCTCCTTTTTCTTATTATATCATTCATAAAAATAAATAGGAATAATTCTTATTTAGTATTGCATTTAATAGGAAATAAGAGTATTATACAAATAGGAATTATTCCTAATAAGGAGGTTAAGTATGAGTACGAAGATAAGACAATCAAAACAAAGAAATGCAATTTATGATGTTCTGATGCGTCGTAATACACATCTTACTGCCCAGGAAATTTATGAGGATACAAGAAAAGTGATCCCTGATATTTCTTTGGGTACAGTATATCGTAACTTAAACTTCTTAGTGGAACATGAATCTATTAAAAGACTTGATGTAGGAGATAATAAAATCTATTATGATCCTGATTTAACCAGTCATCATCATTTTGTGTGTGAAAAGTGTGGCAAAGTGCTTGATGTTAGAATCAATGAAAACCTACAGACTGCTTTAGAAAATGAAGTTGAGGTTACATTAGGTCATCAGATTCATTCTTCCCAGGTCGTATTCCATGGTGTATGTAGTGTGTGTGTAAATTCAAATGAGGAGGAAGAAAAGAATGAATTTAAAAGGAACTCAGACAGCAACTAATCTCTTAACAGCATTTGCAGGTGAATCTCAGGCTAGAAACAGATACACTTACTTTGCTTCAGTTGCTAAAAAAGAAGGTTATGTTCAAGTGGCTAATATTTTTGAGGAAACTGCCAATCAGGAAAAAGAACATGCAAAAAGATTAATGAAATTATTAGTTGAAGGCGGATGTGGGGGAGAAGCATTAGAAATTACCGGTACTTTCCCGGCTATGCTTTCTACTACTGCTGAAAACTTAAAATCAGCTGCTGATGGTGAAAATGAAGAATGGACTGATATGTATCCTAATTATGCTAAAATTGCTGAAGAGGAAGGTTTCCCGGCTATTGCTGCAATCTTAAAGTCTATTGCCAGAGCTGAAAAAATGCATGAAGATCGTTATTTAAAATTATTAAAAACTATTGAAGACGGTGATGTTTTTAAAAAAGATCATAAAGTATTATGGAAGTGTAACAACTGTGGCTTTGTGATTGAAGCAGAAGAAGCTCCAATCAAATGTCCGGCTTGTGATCATCCACAGAAATATTTTGAAGAATATAAATTCTTTGACTAACATATAAATGAATCCTGCTCTGCAGGATTCTTTTTTATATTTCTATTTGAGTTTATATAAGTTATACTGAATATATATAAAAATATTTTACTCTTTTATTAATTACTTTATATTCATTATCATAAAATAACAAGGAGGAGCCTTATGAACAAAAATAGAATAAATATTATATTTGATATCGGGGGTGTTATTCTTAACTTTTATCCTCATACATTTTTAGATAAATACTTCCCCGCATTACATGATAAACTCTATCAAATAGTCTTTGATTCATCCTCTTGGAAACAATTAGATCTAGGCTATTTAACTACCAGTGAATTAAAACAAGTCCTCATTAATAAACATTCTCACTTAGAAAAAGAAATAAGCTTTATTATGGATCATTGGGAAGATGAAATACTTCAGCCTATTCAAGAAACCTTCCGGACTATTAAATTACTTAAAAAGAATCATTTTCCTATTTATATTCTTTCTAATATTCATCCTGATATTTATTATCGTAAAACAAAAGAATTTGATATTTTTAATCTCTTTAATGGCTATGTCTTATCAGGAGAAGAACATCTCTTAAAGCCTGATCATAAACTTTATCAGATCCTCTTTAATAGATATCACTTAGATCCTAAAGAATGTCTTTTTATTGATGATTCCCCTATTAATATCAAAGCTGCTCAAGCATTAGGTATGCAGGGGATCATCAAAACAAAAGATATGAACTTAAAAGAAATACTTAAAGAAAAGAACATTCTTTAAAAGAATGTTCTTTTATATACCAATAGCTTTTCTGGCAATATCTATAGGCATCTTTCTATTTGTCCATAATTCAAAAGAAACAGCACCCTGATATAAAAGCATAGAGAGCCCTGATATACACATACAGCCCTTTTCTTTTGCATACTGTAATAATAATGTTTCTAAAGGATGATAGATACAATCAAATACTGTTAAATCTTTATGTAACCATTCTCTATCTATAAGACATTCTTTATCATGAGGACTCATCCCTATGTCAGTAGCATTAGTTAAAATATCCGCATCAGAAATCTTCTCTTTTAAGAGCTCTTTATCTTCTATATCACATAAAATAATTTGCGTATTTGTATGTGACATCATATGCTCTATTCTTTCTTGAATCTGACTCCATGTCTGATTCTTTCTTTTAAAAACATAAATTTCTTTTAATCCATCTATGGCTCCTTGTGCCATAATGGCGGTTGCTGCTCCACCGGCTCCTAATAACACTAAGGTCTTATCTTGAATAGAAATATTCTTTTCTTTTAAACCATATTTCCAACCTAATCCATCTGTTGATGTTCCTTTTAAATATCCTTGATCATTGATTACTGTATTCACTGAATCTGATAATTGAGAAACTAAAGAGATCTCATCCAGATAAGGAATAATCCTTTTCTTATAAGGCATAGATACATTCCATCCTCTAGCCTTTATAGCTTTAAGTCCTTCTATTGTTTCTTTTAATGCTTCTGTTTCAAAAGCTAAATACACATAATCTAAATTTAAATATTCAAAACAGGCATTATGCATCATTGGTGATAATGAATGCCTGATAGGATCAGCAATAATCCCGATAAGCTGTGTATATCCGGTGATTTTCATATATTTCCTTCTTTCTTAAGATAATGATTTCTTAAATAATAATAAAGACCAATCATAAAGACTGATATTAAAGCTATTCCGGATACTAAAAGACCTCCTAATAATGCAAAGAATGATTCAGGAAAAATATTAATAACCGGATCAATAGAGGGATCCATAATCCAATAGCTATTTCTAAATAATATCTGATGCATTAGAGTAAATACCTGATTAAAATCAATAAGACAGGCTATTCCGATGATTATCATCATACTTAATATAAGCGTTCCTGTGAGTCTCAGAAAATGAAAATGATGTTCTTTTATACATGAAATAATAAAAGGTACTATGATAAATGGTGAAATAATTAAATAAATTTCCAGGATATCAAAGATATTCTTAACATCTTGAAAATGTCTCAAAGCATTTTGTGATAAGACAAAATCAGGAACTATCATCTCTCCCCTATAGAAAAAAGATAAATAATGAACGATAGAATGAAAATTCTTAGCAATGGTCTGTTTATCTAATGTAACCAGATTTAATATTCCTGAAGATTCTATCTGCATATCATAGAATATAGGAATAAAGGTAACTACCATAATCATACAATCAATCACAAAGAATCCCAGTAAAAAAGAAAGAATAATATCTTTTTTTCTACTTAATGAAAGATATAATCTCATCTCTTATTCCTCATAAAGAAAATCTTCTCCCTTTTGTACTTCATGTCTTATTAAATCAGGAAAGTCCTGCTGCCTCAAGCATTCGTATATTCCAATTGCGACAGTATTAGATAAGTTTAATGACCTGGAATCAGCATACATAGGAATACGTACACATTCATCTAAATGATCTTTTAGAATATTATGAGGTATCCCGTCATGTTCATGACCAAACAACAAATAATGATCTCCTCTATCAGTATAGGATTCCTCACTATATGTTCGTTTAGAATAACGTGTATAGAAATGAAAATATCCTTTATTCTTAGAGATAAAATCTTCCCAGTTTTCATAAATAGTCATATTTAAATTTTTAATATAATCTAACCCGGCTCTTTTCATATGCTTATCATCTAAAGAAAAACCCATCGGCTTAATAATATGTAAAGATGTATTGGTAGCAACACATGTTCTCATAATATTGCCTGTATTCTGCGGAATAGCCGGATGTACTAATACAATATGGTTCATTACTTCTTCTCCTGTAATATCTTATAGAGCTTCTTTAAAGCCTTTGCTCGATGAGAATACCGGTTCTTTTCTTCCATTGTCATAGAAGCAGATGTCTTATTTAATAATGGAAAATAGAAGATAGGATCATAGCCAAAACCATTTGTTCCTTCTATTTTTTCATTAATATATCCTTCAAAGGTTTCTTCTATTAAAATAGGCTCTTCATTAGGAATCGTTAGTGCCATCGCACAGATAAATCTTGCTGATCTCTGTTCTCCTTTAATATCATGCATTTTATCTATAATATATTGGTTCTTAATATCATAGCCGGTATGATGGCCTAAAAATCTGGCTGAATAGATACCGGGCTGTTTATTTAAAGCATCTATTTCCAGTCCTGAATCATCAGCTAATACAGGCTTATTGATAATATCCATAATTGTCTTTGCTTTAAGATAAGCATTCTCTTTAAATGTTGTTCCGGTTTCCTCTATTTCAATATCTTTACCTAAAGCTTCTTTCATTGAAATGACTCTAATACTTAAATCATCAAGCATAGCTTGTATTTCTTTTATTTTTCCTTTATTAGTACTTGCCAGTATAATCTCTTTCATAAATAACTCCTTATCTTTAGTATTTTAACATAAATAGATGAATTGAAAAGGGACAATATGATATAATTATTCTATGATTATACAAGATATAGAAAAGTTCATACCTTATAATGAACAAGAAGAAAAAGATAAAGAAGAAATATTAAGAAGATTAAAGAATAATGAAAAGCTGCTGACAAGAGACAATAAATCTGCTCATTTAACTGCATCAGCATGGATCTTAAATCAAGATCATAATAAAGTATTGATGGCCTATCATAATCTTTATGATTCCTGGGCATGGCTTGGAGGACATGCTGATGGTGAAAGTGATTTATTAAAGGTCTGTATTAAAGAAGTAAAAGAAGAAAGTCATATCAAAGATATAAAAGTATTAACTCGGGATATCTTTTCTTTAGAAATATTAACAGTAGATGGTCATATTAAAAAAGGAGAATATGTATCAAGCCATCTTCATTTAAATGTAACTTATTTATTAGAAGCTAATGATCAGCAGACTCTTTCTATTAAAGAAGATGAAAACAGTAATATAGGATGGTTTTTATTAGATGATGCCTTAAAGGCATCATCTGAACCATGGTTTGTAGATAATATATATTCTAAATTAAATGAGAAGGTGAAACTTTATGATCAAAAAATTAATCGTTAATGCTGATGACTTTGGATTATCTAAAGGATGTACTTTAGGAATTATTCTAGGCCATAAGGAAGGTATTATTACTTCTACGACTATTATGATGAATATGCCTGATGCAAAATGGAGCTGTCAGTTTTTAATGCCTGAATTAGGTGTTGGTATTCATCTTAATATAACTGCCGGATCCCCCTTAACTAATGGACAAAGCTTTTGTAATAGTCAGGGAGAATTTAAAAAAAGAAGTGATTATCATGGTCGTATTATTGTAGACAAGGAAGAACTTTACCGGGAATGGAAAGCACAAATAGAGCTTTACATTAAAACAACCGGACGAATGCCCGATCATTTAGATTCACATCATCATATTCACCTTATGGATGAATATCAGGATATTATTTTTAGACTCTCTGATGAATATAATCTTCCTTTTAGACAGGAAAAATGTCTAAATGATAAATTCTATGCAAAATTTATAGCCTCTTTTAATGGTGATCATGCTGATATGAAAACATTTAAAGAGATCTGTGAACAAAACGATGAGACTATTGAACTTATGACTCACTCCGCTCTCATTGATCAAAGACTTCTTACTATTTCAAGTTATAATCTTTCTCGTGCTAAAGAACTTGATTTTCTTATGTCAAAAGAAGTTAAAAATTATCTTAAAAAAAATCATATTACACTCACAAATTATAGTTACCTGTATACTCCTGAATAAAGAAAGGTTGTGAAACTCATTTGATAAAACTAGCTATCACTGATGATAATCCTATTATAAGAGAAGAACTTTATCATTTATTACTTCATTTATGTGAAGACTACTCACTTGATTATTCTATTGATCTTTATGAAAATGGAGATCAGCTTCTTCATTCTAAAACGCAATATGATCTTATTATTTTAGATATAGAGATGGATAAAATAAACGGTATAGAAGTTAAAAACAATCTTTTATCACTCTATCAACCATATATTATATTCTTATCAGGCTATAGAGATAAAATATTGGAAGCATTTGGTCAAAATGTTCTAGCTTATATAGATAAAAATGATTCTGATTATCAAAGTAAAATAAAAAATATTTTTAAATCATATATTGATAAATCTAATATTTTCATAGATGATATACCCGTATCTTTAAATACTGTCTATTGTTTAGAAGCCAGCAGTTCTTATACTATTATCCATTCTCATACAAAAGACTATCTTGTTCGTAAAACATTAAAAGAATTAGAAAATAAGCTTGATTATAGATTCTATAGAATTCATAGATCTTATATTATTAATTTTAATTATTTTAAATCATTAAATCATAAATCTATAACTCTTACAAACAATCTTTCTTTTAAGATTACCAGAGGGAAATCTAAAGCCATTAAAGAAGCTTATTTCTTATTTGTGAAAGGAAAATGATGATTACTATTATTTCTTCAGTAACTGAACAATTAATGATTATACTTTCAATTCTGGTTATTTCAGATACATTTTTTAATCAGAAATTTGATATTAAGAAAATAAAACATATAGCTATTTTCTTCATATCTTTAACCTTATTTCTTTTACTCATTAATAAGCCTGTACCTGTTTCTTTTCTTAATAATATCTCTATCTTCTTTATCTTTTTATATCTGGAAGGTCATTTATCAGTATCATTTTTTAAAAAATTTGTTTTTTCTTATATTCTTATAGCTTCTGTAAATCTAATGATGATTATTTTATTCTCTTATCTTAATATAGAAATCATCAATAACTCTTTCATCTCCACAAGTTCTATTTTATCAGTATTAGTATTCTTATTATTTCTCTTACTAAACCTTATTCTTAATAAAATATATAAAGTTCGTTATACCAATCGCTTTCTTATTCTCCTAACGCTCATGTCTTCTCTATTCTTATTTTATCTTATTTATAGCGATAATAACTCTCTATTTAATACAGACAATATTATTAATACCTTTATTTATATATTTTTATTTATTATCATAATTATTTTTATTCTATTTCTTTACAATAAAGAATATTATCAAAGATTATTAGAAGAAAAGAAGAAAAATGATTTACTTGCTTACAGTACTATTCAAAATCAATATATTGAGTCTATTATCAAAAATAATGAGGATTTACGCAAGTTTAAACATGATTATCAGTCCCAGATGCTTACAATACAAACACTGATAAAAAACAATGATAATGATGCATTAAATGATTATCTTCAAAAAACGACTCATCATACTATTCATTATACAAAAGTATCATCTAATCAGTATATTGATAGTATCTTTAATTACTTTACAGACAAATATCCTCAATTAAATCTTTCTTTGTCAGATGATATTATAGGTTATATTAATATTCCAGTTAGTGAATTAAGTTCATTATTCTATAATCTTATCTCTAATGCCTGTGAGTCTGCTTTAAAAACACCACAAAAAATAGTATCTATCCATCTTAAAAATATGATTCATTCTTTCTCTATTACTATTTCTAATAGTATTCCGGAAGATTTTGATCTTGCTCCTATCAAAGAAAAGCAAACAACTAAGAATGATCCTATTCATCATGGTATAGGCTTATATATCATTAATGACATTATTTCAAAATATCAAGGAATTAATAGATACCATCTTGAAAATAATACTTTAATCAATGAAATTGTTCTCATTGATGTCATTAAATAACATTTTACTGCATAAAACTGCTTCTCGCTACATACAAGTTGATATGTACCCAGAATTCTGGACACATATTTATGAGCTAGGCTGAACACATGGATGTTATCCTGTATTTTACAGGTGGCATCCATTTTGTTTTCGCCTGAATTCTTTTGTTGTTATAATAATCTATATACTCTGCAACAGCCTTCGAGAATTCTTCAAAAGAAGAATAGTCCTTTTCATGACCATAATACATCTCGTTTTTTAACCTTCCAAAGAATGACTCCATAATACAATTATCATAGCAATTCCCTTTTCGTGACATTGATTGGATAATTCCGTGTTCCTGTAAAATATTTCTGAAATAAGCATGTTGATATTGCCAACCTTGATCCGAATGAAATATAAGATCTTCAACATTGGGAAACTTATCTAAAGCTCTATCCAGCATTCTTACTATCTGTTCAAGATTTGGAGTAGTTGATAAATCATATGAAACAATCTCGTTTGTATTCATGTCTAGTACCGGCGATATATAACACTTTCCCCATGAAAAATTGAACTGAGATATATCTGTTGTCCATTTCTGTAATGGTGCAGTTGTTGTGAAATCTCTATCTATTATGTTATCTGCAATCTTTCCAACTTTGCCTTTGTATGAGTGATATTTTTGCTTTGGACGTTTTCCGGACAAGCTGGCTTCATGCATAAGACGCTGAACTCGCTTATGGTTTATCTTGTGTCCACGATTTACAAGTTCTTGATGAACTCGTCTTACTCCGTATCTACGTTTGTTCTCTTCAAAAATACTTTTGATTTCTTCTAGTAATTCTTGATTACGTTCAGCAACAACATCTTTTCTGTTAAGTTCAAAATAATAGGTAGATTTAGCCATAGGCACAGCTTTAAGGAGATACTTTAATTTGTATCCATTCTTGCGGAGTTCTTTGATGATTGCTGCTTTTTCGCCTTGAGTCGCGCAGCTTCCTTTTCTTCTCTCAAGGCGATCTCTTTTTTTATTACTTCTATTTCTGCTTTCATATATTCGTTTTCAGCTCTTAATCTGATTAATTCTTCATATTCAGATTCATTTGGTTTTGGTGGTTTTCTAGTACCTATTTTTTTCATATCCGGATTCTTTGATTTTCGACCTTTCTTTTTATTGATAAGTCCATTATAACCAAAAATCTTATATTTGCGAACCCACTGATATAACATACCATCACTAATTCCAGCATTAAATGCCACTGATTTGTATGATTCACCTGCAATCACTTTAGCCACAAGTTCAAGTTTAGCTTCCGGAGTCCAATTTTTGTTGTGAGCCTTATGGCGAAGAGCATCCGATCCGTTTGCCTCTTCAATTCGAACCCATTCTCTAACTTTATTTCGAAAGATTTTGGTATCGATCCCCTCAGGAGTATCAGGATAAATTCCTTGATAATACATTTCAACACATTTTTTCTTAAATTCATAGCTATAACGCATAAAAATACCCTCCTTACTGATTGTCCAGTAAAGAGGGTACATATCAAGTAGCAGTAGCAGTTTTTTTATTATATTCTTTTTGCGTAAGGATAAAAATGTGGAGGGAAAATGAAAAACAAAAAGTTATTAAAAAGAACAAGCATCCTCTTATTGGCTTTAGTTTTATCAGGAATATTTTCACCGGTAAAAGCTTATATTTATGATATGAAAGCAGATGGCGGAAATTGGTCTTTTGGTGTTGGTACATTTTTAAATTTATGGTTTAGACAAGAATCAAAATATTATCATCCTACTAAAAAACATTATGCAAATGCTTATACTCAGCGTTATTTTGGAGGATGGAAATCAAATAGATCTTACTATGGATTTTAACTAAGTATGAGGAGGAAACTGAATGAAAAAATCAATGATATTCATAATACTTATCCTTACAAGCAGTCTTTTTATGATGCAATATAGCCTAGCATCACATCAGAATTTCAATAATATTGTATATAGTGAAAAGAAAGCAGAATATCATTATACTATTCAGCTTCCTCATTCTATCTTAAAAAATGATAAGAAAATGATTATAAAGACAATTAAGGAAACAGCTGATCAACACCATATTAATTTTTTTCTTACTAAAAGTAATAAAGAAAACTATATTAAATATGTTTATTTAACTTCAAATCAGTATTTGAAGTCATTTAAAACAGACAATATTAAACAGTTTGATCATAGCTTTCATCTGACTATCAAGTCTCTTGATAATATTATCAAAGATTCTTATCAGATAGAAGGCGAAGCTATTATTACAGCCAGTAATACTGATGATTATATTTCATTTAGAAATGAAATGAATAATAGATTATCTATTCATATAACTGAAATAACATCAAAAGAAGGACAAATAGATATGATGCCTTGGATTATATTAAGTATTTTTGCATTCTATCTTATTTTTACTCTCTTACTTATTTATAATCTTCTTGGCAGTTTTAAAAGATTTTCAATATATAAATTAAATGGATATGATTTTTATACAATATGGAAAGATTCTATTATTGATATTATATTTAAGCAAATTCTTACCAGTTATTCAACTTTTACGTTACTAACATTTATTATTTGTAGACAGTTTAATCATTTTGTTTTTATCTTTTTATTTAACTCTTATTTATTATTGGGATTATTATGTATTATTACTTTTATTATTTCCTCATTATTAATAGCTCTTTTTACAAAGGTAAAACCTATTGATTATTTAAAAAATAAATCTGTTTCACATTACTTTATTATTTTTAATCAAATTGTTTTTCTTATTATTGTCGTTCTTATAACTACTCTTTCTTCTGTAAGTATAAATAAAGGAGAAGCACTTTTAAGCAGATATAATAACCATACTCAATGGGAAAAGACAAAAAAATATTATCTTATTAGTGAATTATCTAATGTAGAAAATCCTGATGAACTTTCTTCTAAAAGCTTCTTAAATAAACAAAAAGAACTATTTAAAGAATTGAATCGTTTAGGCTCTATATTAGCCGATTTTAATGAATATGATAAGCAGACGCTAAATAAGACCAGTATGGCTTATATTAATACTAATTATTTAAAAGAAGAAAAGGTTATGGATAGTCATAATAAAAGAATACTCATTAATGAAAATGAGTCCAGAAGAGTAGTTCTTGTAGATGAAAAAACACCTTTTTCTAAAGAAGAAATTGTAGACATAACAAAAGGGATGTATGATATATCACAAGGTATAAAGATCATTTATTATAAGCATAATCAAAGATTCTTTACTTATAATTCTCAAATCACTAATAACTATACAAATATGATTCAATCACCTATTATTCAGGTATTAACTGAAAATAATGGAAAAGATAGTGATTATAATCTTATCCTTGGTTATAAATATAATCCTTATAAAATTAAAGCAAATCGGGCAAAGATTATAAATATACTAGAACAATATCAGTTATCTCAGTATGTCGATAATTATATAACAGCATATGATGAAATGTCTATGCTTAATCATAATGAGTGGATGCTTTTTATCGGAGTCATAATAGCAATTATAACTCTTATTTCTTTAATGATTATTATTACTCTTCAAAATATAAAACTTTATATCTTACAGAATATTAAACTCTTAAGTATTCAAAAAATGAATGGATATCGTTTTATTGATAAATATAAATCATTAATACTAATGAGCAACATTACCTTTATTTTATCTTTTATTATTTCATTATTAATGAATTATTCTCTTTTCTATCTATTAGCTCTTTATACTCTTATTCTACTGACATGGATGATTCTTTTTCTTATTCATACAAAATATCAAGAAAAACAATCTATCATACTAATGCTGAAAGGAAATCAATAATGCTGGAACTTAAGAATATCTCAAAATCATATAATAATTACATCATTCTAAATAATATAAGTATATCAGTAAGAAAAAAAGAAATTATTGCGATTACCGGTCCTAGCGGATCAGGAAAATCCACCTTACTTAATATTATGGGACTTCTTGAAAGACCTGATACAGGTCATATTCTTTATAATGGAATATTAATTAACCACAAAAGTCATCAATCATCTTTATTAATGCGACATACAATATCTTATCTCTTCCAAAACTTTGCATTAGTTGACTCGATGACTGTTTATGATAATCTGCTTATTGGCTTAAAATATACTCAATATAATAAGAAAGAAAAGAAAAAACTCATTGAAGAATCCCTATTAAAAGTAGGCTTACAGAATATGAGTAACAGAAAAATATATACATTATCCGGTGGAGAACAGCAAAGAACTGCTTTAGCACGTATTCTCTTAAAAGAGTCTCAAATCATTCTTTGTGATGAACCTACCGGTTCACTAGATCCCATAAACAGTCAGATGATTCTTCAGCTTCTCTTTCAGTGCAGACAACAGGGAAAAACCATAGTCATAGTTACTCATGATCCTAAAATTGCTTCTCAATGCGATCGTATTATAAATATTCATAAATAAAAAAGTCTTTTTCCAAGCAACAATTGGAAAAGACTCTATTATTTTTATATATCTCTATTCTCTTTAAATTTAAAGAAACTTCCTTCTTTAATATAATAAAAGAACTTATTATTCTGATGACAGTTAATAAAATAGACTGTTATCTGTGTAATAACATAACCGGCTAATGCTGCACATAAGCCTGTCAGTATACCGCCTAAAACATCACTGGGATAATGAACCATCAAATAATTCCTGGACATTCCCATTAATAAAACATATATAAAACCGATCCAGCTGATTTTCTTCTTAGTATAAATAAACAAACTGCTCATTGCTGCCATAGCGGCAGTTGTATGACCTGAAGGAAAAGAATATTCACCTATACTTACACTTCCGGCATACTTCCACCAGATAAGATAATCCGGATTTCCACTTTTAAAAGGTCTTATTCTGGCAACATTGCCTTTAATCAGATCAACAAAAATAGTTCCTAAAAGCATAGCTATAATCATACAGAATGCTGCTTTTCTTGTTTTCTTAAAAATCAAAAGAATTATCGCAAAGATTAATATAGGCAGAGCTTTTCTTGTTTCAGCACTATAAGAAATAATTCTAAAAAAAGTATTAAAAGTTCCTTGTGTCATTAAAGCAAACTGATGATAAAATGATAGGATTAGATGATCTATCATTTGTATAAATGTAAATATATTCATAATTCTCCTCTAGTCAAGTAGTTCTGTGAATAATGTATACAGCTTCCCACAATCATAACTGGCAAATATTTCCGAGTCAATAGGCACAATTTTCTTATCAGGAAATTCTTTTTTTAAGCGATTTATCGCAAATGTCATTTGCGGAGCTACAAATACAGCATCATATAAATGAGCAATCATACCCATATCAGATAAGGCAGATGCCTCTACATAATAAGGAGCATGAGCCAGCCTTAAATACTTATTCATTTTAAGCTTAAAATAACTTGTCGTCATTCCACCGCTACAACATAATAATATTCTATGATAAAATAAGTTCTCTTCTCTTATTAATACTCTTAACATGGCTTGAAAAAAAGAAACAGCTAAGGAATAATGCTCAAAATCATAATATAAATAGAATAAGCCATCTCCATATCGATCATGAACACTCTCTTCTATTACATTATTTGTACTTATCTTTATTAAAGCAAGCTTTTCTTTGTAAGATAAATAAAGTGTATGATTCTTTTCTTTTATTCTCATCCCGGGAATATCTGATGCCTGATAAATCATCCATTTTTTAAATATTTCAATATTTCGCATATAACTATTATAACATTGATTTTAATTGTTTGAAATCTTCTTTAATAATATCTATTGAACTTTGCCAGAATGATTCAGAAGATAAATCTATATTAAGTGTTTGACAAACATCTTCTAAATCATTCTTTCCGGTCATAGCTAAAAAAGATTCATAAGTTTTAGAAAAAGAATGATCTTTTACATATAATGCGTATAGTCCTTTTGCCAGAAGTAATCCAAAAGCATAAGGATAATTATAAAATGAATAATCCGGATCATAATAATGTGGTTTCCATGTCCACATATAAGGATGAAAATACTGTGGATCTATACTATCACTATAAGCTTCTTTTTGAGATTCAAGCATAGTATCACATAATTCTTTCGCTGATAAGGGTCCTTTTTTTCTCTTTTCAAAAACTTTATATTCAAATAAGAAACGAGAATAAATATCTACAATAACCTGAGTCGCATCCATTAATGAATTCTCTAATATTGTAATAGCAGTCTCTCTAGATGCCTCTTTAATAGCTTTTTTCGCAACTATTGTTTCACATAAAGTAGAAGCCGTTTCAGCAATAGGCATAGGATAGTGTGTATTTAAGATAGATTCATTTTTAAGACATTCACCATGAAATCCATGTCCTAATTCATGAGCTAACGTTATAATATCAGAAAAATGATTTCCATAATTCAATAAGAATCTGCTTTCTTTAATAGATATAATGTTCTCACAGAAAGCACCTCCTGTCTTTCCTTCTCTTGGATAAACATCTATCCAGTGTTCATCTATTGCTTTCCTGGCAAAATCTCCTAAATGGGTACTAAAAGAATAGAAGTGCTTTAATACTTTCTGACATCCTTCCTGATAAGAATATTCTTTTGTATCATTCACTATAGGAGCATACATATCATACCATGGAAGACCATTTGAATATCCCAGAATATTTGCTTTAAGCTTTAAGAAATCTCTCAACACATTTAAATTCTTTCTAATAACTAAAAGTAATGTATCCAGTGTTTCTCTTTTTAATCTTGATTTTATACATGATTCCATAACAACATCCTGATAGCCTCTTAATTTTGATAAATAAAGAGTTTCTCCCTTAATACCATTAAGACATTGGGCAATACTATCCTCATAATCCTTATAAGCATTTATCTCAGCTTCATAGGCTTTCTTTCTAAGTGATGAATCATCACTATAAGCCATATTTAATACTTCAGTTAAAGGATATATCTGATCATCAATAGTTACCTTAATAGAAGCAATAATCTGATCTTTATATTGAGTCCAGGCATATGATCCTGTATTCCTCATATGAGCTATAATTGTTTCTTTATCTTCTGATAATACATATTTCATATTATTCTTTATCTCTTTTAAAATATAGAGATGCTCATTAATAAGAGGACTATTTATACAATCTAAATTAAAAGAAGAAATCCACTGATTATTTAAAGTCTCTAGAGATACTAATTCTGCCATCATTCTATTTAACTGATCATAATATTTCTTTGCGGTAGTATTATTTGTATCAGCTGACATTGTCAGCATAATAAAGCAGGATAGCTTCTCATATAACATATCTGCTTCCCTTTTATTAAGAATATATTTCTCTAATGCTTCTTCACTATCAGAAGTTCTATATTGAGATAATGATTCATACCTTTCTTTTAAATGATCCAGATCATTTAAAAAACTCTGATCAAAACCCTTATATAACTTATCTAAATTCCATCTATCCATAATCTCACCTCTCTATGACTATACCATAAAATAATATCTTATGATAATGTATTTGATTTTCTTAAATTCAGTAAAAAATCACCAATTGAATTTCTATTATTTCTTGGGAAATATATAAAATAATGAGTTTGCATATAATGAATGAATATGTTATATTAGGAACACTGGTTCATGAGCCAAAACCCAGTATAAAAAACTCTTAAGAAGAATTTTTGAGATGGCTCTGTCATCTTTTTATTTGGCTCCAAAAAATTTTAAAGGAGAAAACAATGAAAAAACTAAACACAAAAATGATTGCTTTAAATGCAATTATAGCAGCAGTGTATGCCGCTTTTACTATCTTGCTTGCCCCCATTTCATATGGCAGCATACAAATGAGAATATCAGAAATTATGATCTTTTTAGCATTCTATAATAAAGATTATATTCCCGGATTGGTATTAGGATGTCTAATCGCAAATATTCCATCCGGTTTAGGTGCATTTGATATGGTCTTTGGAACATTTGCGACATTACTCGCAGTAATCGCAATGTGGAAACTGGACAACAAATATTTAGCTGCTTTAGTTGGAGGATTAATCAATGGGGTTATTGTCGGATTAGAATTAAAGTTTGCTTTAGGTCTTCCATTTATTGCATCAGCCGCATCAGTCTTTGCAGGTGAATTTGCTGTATTAGTTATTGGTGCCATCATTTTTACATGTGTCCAAAAGAATGAAACATTTATAAAATATATCAAATCATAATCTTTGACATCTCTCTTATCTTTATTAAAATATTAGTAAGGAGAAATAGAAGATGAGTGTATTTGATCAGTATATAAAACAAATGGAAGAAGGTATGAAAGAATATAAGAGTACTTCTCCGGCGGTATTAATTGATGTTAGAGAAGAAGATGAATACAGCGAAGGACATATTCCTAACAGTATGAACATTCCTTTATCTGTTATTGAAAATTCTATTGAACAAAGAATAGAAAATAAAAATATCCCTTTATTTCTTTATTGCTTTTCCGGTGCGAGAAGTGAGGAAGCCTGTATGATTTTAAAAAGAAAAGGATATTCTCATATAAAGAATATTGGCGGTATTCAGTTTTATCAGGAAACAGTCTCTAAATAGAGACTGTTTTTATCTATATAAAAGAGAAGCTTATAATGAGCTTCTCTTAAATTTTTCTTGTATAGTGTTTTAGCCACTGCTCCTCTTTTTTTGTTAGATGAGTATGAATCTTATCATAAACCATTTGATGATATTCATTAAGCCAGTTTTTTTCCTCTTCATTAAGTAATGAAATATCTACTCCATCTAAATCAATAGGAACATAGGTAATTGTTTCAAAGCCCATAAATTGCCCATATTCGTTCTTTTCTAAGTTGACACATAATAATTCATTTTCATGCCTAATACCATGACTTCCTGCAATATAAACGCCCGGTTCATCACTGGTAATCATGCCTGCCTCAAAAGCTATAGGTGTTCCACTAAGATTTCTAGGTCTGATACTTTGCGGTCCTTCATGGACATTTAAGAAATGTCCTATTCCATGACCTGTCCCATGCCTAAAATCCAATCCATAACGAGCTAACGGCATACGTGCCAATATATCTAATTGTGTTCCATTTGTACCATATAAGAATTCAGCATGCATTAAATTAAGAAAACCCTTTAATACTAAAGTAAAATCTCTTCGTTCTCTATCTGTCAAATCTCCCATTACAAACATTCTTGTAATATCGGTTGTTCCATCTAGATACTGACCGCCACTGTCAATTAATAAAAGTCCTTCCTTCTTTACAATCACATTTGTTTCTTCAGTACTATGATAATGAACAATAGCCCCATGATCCTTATAACCGCATATTGTCGCAAAAGAAGGCTGCATAAATAATTTCTGTTTCTTTCTAAAAGAAAGAAGTTTCTCCTGAATACTTAATTCAGTTTCATTCTCCGCTTCATTTTTAAGCCAGTACATAAATTTTGTGACTGCAACACCATCTTTAATATGAGCCTTCTTAGTATTCTTAATTTCAATATCATTTTTAATAGCTTTAAAGTACTGACTGGGATTATCACTATTTACTATTTTAGCCTCAATAGAGTCATATAATGCATAATTCATACGATTAAAGTCACATAATACCGTACCTCCTAATTTAGAGACATCATCATAAATAGAATCGTAATCTTTAATAGATACTTTAATCTTTTTAAATACCTCTATAAACTGCTCATCATATGTACCTTTCTGTAAATACAAAGAAGCCTTCTCTTGTCCGATAATCGCAAAAGATAATACTGTCGGACAATATGTAATGTCACTTCCTCTGATATTAAATATCCACGCGATATCATCTAAACTGCTGACAATATGAAAATCACAATCATTAGAACTCATATATTCTCGAATATCTTCCAACTTCTCTAAAGTGCTTCTGCCATGATATTGAATATCATAAATCATAGCTTCTTCATGACTTTTTTCAGGTCTATCTTTCCAAATATATGAAAAATCAATATCTTTAAATCTTAAAGAAAAATCCAGTTTCTTCTGTAATTCTAAAATAAGCGATGTTCTCATCACTTTAGCATCAAATCCTAATATATCATTCTCTGAGATATTATCAGCTAAAAATTCTAATAATGATGGTGTCTTCTCATCACCCATCTTCATTAACTGAATATCCGGATTAAGCTGTCTTTCTGCCTGTAAGAAATAACGTCCATCAGTCCATAAATAAGCTTTATCCCAGCCAACAAGCAATGTTCCTGCACTGCCATCAAACCCTGATAAGTAACTTCTAAATTGATAATAATCTCCTACATATTCACTTTGATGGTCATCATCAGTAGGAACAATATAATATTTAATCTGATTTAATTTTAATAGTTTCTGTAATTCTTTCATCTTTATACCTCCCGCTTTTTGATAATTGATTCATAAAAGGATTATAACATATTGATTAAAAAGAACTCTATCATAAGAATAGAATTCTTTTTTAATCTTTATTTTCTATTTTAACAGAGTTATAGTCATTATCCAAATCCCGGAAATATCGGCGTTAATAAAATAACTCTAAGATACATTTTTTATTCTAATAACTTCTTTTAAAAGTATTAAAGTTCTTCTCCATTTGTTTCAATGACCTGCTTATACCAGTAATAAGAATCTTTAGGTATACGCTTTAATGTACCCGAATTTTCATCTTCTTCTCGATCAATATAAACAAAGCCATATCTTTTCTGATAGCCATTCAGCCAGCTTAATAAGTCAGTATATGACCATGTACAATAAGCTAAAACTTCACACCCATCATCAACAGCTTTCTTTAATTCTTCAATATGACTCTTTAAATAAGATATTCTATACGGATCATGAATTTGTCCATTTTCAAGCTTATCAAAAGCCCCTAACCCATTCTCTGAAATAATAATTGGCAAGTCATAGCGAGATGTAATAATACGACAGGCATATCTTAATCCCATAGGATCAATCGTCCAGTCCCAGTCAGTAGCAGGAAGATTCTTATTCTGTGGATTCTTGTAAAGACCGGCAACACCGGTTATCGGCTTTGTTCCCTTTTCACCGGTATTGTTTTCTCCATTCATATTATGAATACCATCAATAGGATTATATTCTACATCAGCCGTCTGATAATAATTAATACCCATGAAATCTACTTTAGAAGCCGCCTGTTTAAAGATATCCAGATCTCCTGCTTTTATATCAGGTGTCAGTTTTAATGATTCTAAATAAGCCATTGATGCTTTAGGATAACGCCCATAGGCATAAACATCCATCCAATAAAAACATTGTAAATCATTATAATCTAAAGCTGCCATAGCATCTTCAGGCTTATCTGAATAAGCATAGCCCGGTGTATAAGCAAATGATGACCCTACCTTGGCATCCGGATAAAGTTCTTTTAAAGCTAATACAGCTTTAGCATGTGCTAAAAAAGCATGATGATTCACCTGATAGAACATTTTCATATCATTTGATTTTCCCGGCGGATGACTGGCAAGCATCCAGCCATGAGCAGTAAAGACATTCTGTTCATTTAAGATAATCCAGTGTTTGACTCTGTCTCCATATCTTTTAAAAAGAGTTACTGCATAGTTTACAAAATCATCTACAATTCTTCTATTTTCCCAGCCATGATACTGATCTTCTAATGCCTGTGGAAGATCCCAATGATAGACTGTCACCATTGGTACAATACCATAAGATAGACATTCATCAATAAGATGATCATAAAAGACTAATCCCGCTTCATTAACTTCTCCATTACCTTGCGGATATATTCTTGTCC
The DNA here is from genome assembly GCF_000340375.1 of Eggerthia catenaformis OT 569 = DSM 20559. Taxonomy (GTDB): domain Bacteria; phylum Bacillota_I; class Bacilli_A; order Erysipelotrichales; family Coprobacillaceae; genus Eggerthia; species Eggerthia catenaformis. The sequence continues at coordinate 302,058 of NZ_KB446646.1, read as the reverse complement.
AAGCAATAGAAAAACGATAAGTCTTTAATCCCATTTCAGCCATTAAGCGAACATCTTCTTGATAATGGTGATAATGATCAACCGCTTTATCACCGGTAGTTGCTTTAAATGTCTTACCCGGAATTCTTACAAAATAATCCCATACAGATGGTGCTTTTCCATCTTCATTCCATGCTCCTTCTACCTGATAGGCGGCACTGGCACTTCCCCATAAAAAATCTTTAGGAAAACCTTTTAATTCTTTAAAATACATAGAGTTCCTCCTTTATTTAAAATAAGTATTGATAAATGATATAAGTGTTTGAGCATATTCATTATCTTTCATTGTATAGAAATAAGCTTCTTTAACCGGAAATAATTCTTTTTCACACTGTGCATGATTATAAAGAGTAAAAACATCTTCTAATGGAACATCCTTATTCATACGAGAATGTATAAATAATGTAGGAATCTTATTATCTTCTATATGATTCATAGGTGTCATAACAGAAAGATTACAATCAATTTCGTTTCTAATCATTCTTTTAATAATAGGATAAGAAATAAAACCCGGGATAGCTGTCTTCTTAAAACAATGCTTCACTAAATAATCCCCGGTATCAGCACATGCTCCATCAGAAATAATAGCTTCTACATTTTTTAGTTTACCTTTATTAGCACACATTAAAATGCAAGAAGCACCCAAGCCTTGTCCATACATTAAAATCTTATGATCCTGCCCATATCTTTTTAAAATATATCTATTCCACAACATTAAATCGGTGATATCTTCATAGCCGAAACCTCGATGATAGCCATCACTTAAGCCATGTGCTTTTGCATCTACTGCCAATATATTAGCATCGGTATGTTCTTTAAAGTAATTAATCTCATTTATTAATGAGGTACTGTCTTCCAAGAATCTATGCATCATAATAATTGTTTTATGACCGGGACCTCTTTCATATAAATAACCGCAAATAATTAATCCATCATGATTTCTTAAACGTACAATCTTTGTATAATTATCCTGTAATTCATTTCTAACAATAGAATAACGATAAAGCATATCATGTGTATAATCACTGACTCTCTTATAAATATAAGCAGATGTTCCTATTGCGGTTAATACTATAAGCTTTTTATTTACTTTCATTGATACCACCCCCGATAATTATCTAATAATAGCCTATTAATATTAGTAATCTGTTCTAATGAACTCATCCTAAACTTCTCATTATCCATTCTGCCGGCAAAAAAGACAACTGCCTGACACAGCTTCTCTCTGACTTCATTTTTTAACTCTTCCGGCAAAGATTCAATAGTAAATACATTAAATAAGAAAGTATTATAATCTTCTTCAAAAATATCTATCAGTAATTCATGACCTTCACTTTTTAAGAAAGCATTTCCTAAAGCAAGATCTAAGTCATAATTTACATAAGTAATACCAACCTTGATAACTTCTCTTAGTATTTCTTTAACTGTTATTCTATACTTTTCATGATTCTGTCTATAGATCGCAGATAAATAAGCATAAATCAGATTATAATTTTTATCTTCTTTATCATCACTAAAATGATATTTATTTTTAAGCATCTGATAAAGAGCATCTTGGTTTTCTGAGGGCTTTAAAAGATTTTTGATATAATCAACCATAATAAATAAAGCAAAACGTGGATTTAGACAAAGATTCTCTATAATCATAAATGTTTCATCAGATGCCGCTTCATAAAAATCATCTATCAATGAATAAAAGTCTTTTAAAATAACTCTTAAGTAATAAAGATGATATTGATATTCAGAATCTAAATAATTAGTATGCGATGAATTCCACTCATATGTATAATTAATAGTATTAAACAACAAAACTATTGAAGCTAAATAATTCTTATATTTCTTATCATCTTTTAATCTATTAATAGCAGGCATGAAAATATCATAAAACAAATCAATGGTCTTCTGACTAATCCCCTGATGATATTTAATATATCCTAAGATATCCATATAATCCATCGGTAATAAAGAAAAAGTTTCTCTATCGGATGATTCAATATATTGAGAATACAATGAATAATGTAATAGTGATGGATACTGTTCTCTTAATAAAATAAGATCTAATATATTATCAATAATACAATCCTTTTCATCCTGACTAATCTTTTCCGAAAACTTAACATCTATCTCATCAGTAATATTAATATCTACAAAGATTTCTGCTGTCCTTAAAGTATCATCAATAATATAATAAATACACTTAAACTCCGATTCATTACTGCGATAAGCACATTTAAATTTATATTTCCCTTTCTTCTTATGAGGATGCTCCTGTTGATATCTCTCAATAGTTTCTTTATTAATAGTCACTAGGATTCACATCCTTATCTCTGATCATTTTAAATCTTGATAGAAAATTATTTTTAATATATTCATTCGCATAAAATATAATATTTTCATCATCATAATCTCCTCCCGAAAAGACAGATGTATCCATAATTTCTATAGTTAAATCTTTATATTCTTCTTCTAAAAGAGAGTAATTCTGTTCTTTCATTATTTCTTTTACCAGTTCAAGACAATGATCAAAATAAGGTTCTTTATCAATTTCTGTAATATGATCCATAAAAAGTCCTCCTGTATTATCATTATAATCAAAAGATTCTTTCTTGACTATCTTAAATACTTAATTTTATAAAAAATAAAGGATTGCTTAAAGGCAATCCTCTGATTAAAAAATCTATTTATCTTTCATATACTTCTTGTAATCATATTCGATTGACTTAGATAAAAGAAAAACTAAAGTCAAAAGAGCAAAAAATGGAAAACAAAGAATCACAATAAATAATACTGGTGATATATGATAGTCCGGATTTATATAAGCTACAATTGAAAATACCAGGCAAAAGATTATAAATACTGTTAATATAGCTAGTATAACTTTAACATGTCGTGGTTTCTCTATTTTTTCAAAAAAGAAATGATATAAATAATTCTTCTTATTCATATAATTAACCTCCTTTTCTATTAGCTGAATATGTCTATATTCCTAAAAAACAAATTTTAGGCTCTATATAGACACACTACAGAAAAACAGAGCAGTACCTCAAATAAAAGAACTCTACTAGTATTCATAATCTCCACCTTTTAAAATATCTTTGAAAACCCTTTCTATTAAAGAAATAATCTCACATTATAATTAATAAGTCAATACATTCACAATAAGATTAATTTTATCTTAAATACTTAATCTCGTCAGTAACTTCTAATCCTTCTTCTTTCAGTTTCTTTTCTACTAATAAAAAAGTATTCTGATTATTAAGCATTGAAGGATCATGAGCATCTACTCCCAGAATAATCTTATTATGATGCTTTTTACATAAGTCTATAAAAGGAATACTGGGATAATGCCTATTAGTAAGATAACCCAGCATATTAAATTCTAAGGGCATATCTATTTCTTTGGCCTTAATACATATTTTTTCTAATTCTAAGAGACTCTTTTTATCTTTCTGATGATACATAACAACATCAGGATGTGCTAAATAACTAAATAATCCTGTATCCATAGCTTCCAATACCTGTGCAGTATATTTCTTTACTTCACTGTAAGACTTTAATGGAAAACCATAATACATCCCTGTTTCATCACTTTGATCATAATGATGTCCCAGTATTAAATAATCTATCTGATATTCTTTTGTTTTATTAATAAGCCAAGGCATTTTATCACTGAAATATTCAGCTTCCAAACCACATTTAATAGTAATTCGATCTTTATATTTCTGTTCTAATGATCTGATGGTATGTACATAATCTTCCAGCTGTGATTCTTCCATACGCATAATCGGATGAAATCCTGATTCATAATGCCAAGGTGTATGATCAGAGAATCCCAGTAATTCAAATCCGGCATCTATCGCTTGATGAATATACTCCTCTTCTGTTCCTATCGCATGATGACATCTGATTGTATGAGTATGATAATTCTTCTTCATAGTCCCTCCTAATAAAGCGGCAGATGGCCTGTCAGGCTATCAGCAAGCCCTTTTTCTAATGGTTCAAGAGCTAAACAGGTATAAGTAGGCTCACCGTGAAATTCAGTAAATCCGGCATCCTGTATTAAAGCACTGATAATACCTTGTGATAAAGCTTTCTGATGAATATCTAACAACTCTTCTTCACTATCTACATAAACACAGATCTTAGCCACACCTTTATCAAACCATTCTGTTAAAGATGTTTTTTTATGACTATCTATAATAATATGACTATTCTCTACTTCAATATCATTTAATAAATCTTCTTTCTTTAAAGCCTTTAAAACAGCTTCTATGCAAGCATGAGAAGCCTGAGCTGCAATCTTTCCTTTTCTCATCTTTAAATCTCTTCTCATCACAATCATTTGTTTTGATACATACATAATGAATCCCCCTCATAAAAAAATGCAGGATACTGCTCCTACATTTTAAACCTATTATAGAAAATCACAAGTATAACCTCTTGTATCTAGTTCTAATTTTTCTACTTTCCATCCTTTAATCAAATCACCTAATTCTTCTTTTAATCTGACTACGCCTTTATCATCATCTGCTTTAATAATAGCCATAATAGTTGGTCCTGCACCTGACAGATAAGCACCTATAATATGAGGATCTTTTTCTAATACCTCCATAATCGGAAAATAATTCTCAATTAATTTGCCACGATAAGGCTGATGAAGCTTATCTTTAAATCCTAATTTAAGTCCTTCATCATAACCATTAATAATAGATGCCACCATTAAGGCTAAATGAGAGACATTTGTGATTGCATCACTTCTGGAAACTTTATCCGGTAATACTGCACGTGCTTTCTCAGTAGAGAGAGTAAAAGGAGGAATTAAGGCAATATAACGATAATCATGCTTAACAGGAATATTCAGTGTTGTAACTTGATTTTCTTTCATGACTGAAACAGTCATTCCGCCAAAAATAGCCGGTGCTACATTATCCGGATGCCCTTCTATAGCAGTTGCCAGATTCAATATATCTTGTCTCTCTTCCTGTCTGTCTAAAAAAGCATAAGCCCCTACAATACCGGCAACAATACAAGTAGAAGATGATCCTAAACCCCTTGTATAAGGAACATCTCCTGATGTTGTTATTTGTAGACCTTTAAATGATAAACCGATATGACCGGCTGCCTGTAAGAAAGCCTGATATGTCATATTATTCTCATTCGCAAACTGAGCAGGACAGCCTTTTATTTCCAGCTTTTCTTCTTCTAATAATTCAAAGACAAAAGTATTATATAAAGTCACTGCCAATCCTGCCGCATCAAATCCCGGACCTAAATTAGCACTTGTAGCAGGAACTCTTATTCTTACATACATCCTAATGTTCCTCTATTCTTTCCCCAATAAAACTTAGTATATCCTCTTTATTGATTATTCCTTGATGCAGAATTTCTTTATCTTTCATATTTTTTAATGGTTCAGGAATCATAATGCCGGTCTCTTCATATAATTGATCAATAGCTTCATAAACATCTTTCTTTTCACCGGTTAATGCTTCATAAACAGATTCCGGAAATTTATAAGGAGAAGCTGTTGATAATAAGATTGTTTTAACAGTATCATTTGTTTCTTTACGATATTTTAAATAAACTCCATAACCAACAGCTGTATGAGTATCTAATAAATAATGATACTTATTAAAACATAACCTGATTATATCAAGAATTTCATTCTCATCTAAATAATTAGCTTGAAATTCTTTTTGAATATCCTTTAGTAATTCTTCGTCTATTCTATAAATACCTGTTTCATTAAGCTCTTTCATATATTCATGAATCTTTAAAGCATCTCGATGACTCATAAAATAAATCAGTCTCTCTAAATTACTGGAAACAAGAATATCCATAGCCGGAGCATTTGTCTTAAAAAACTCTCTTCTAATATCATAAAGACCTGTCTTAAAGAAATCAGTTAATATATTGTTTTTATTAGAGGCAATAATAAACCGATGAACAGGAAGACCCATCTCTTTTGCGATCCATCCTGCCAGACAGTTACCAAAATTACCTGATGGAACAGTAAAGTTTATTTTTTCACCTAACTTGATCACCTGATCATTAACTAAAGAAAAATAGGCATAAAAATAATAGACAATCTGAGGCAGTAAACGCCCGATATTAATAGAATTGGCACTAGATAAAAAAACATGATGCTTCTCACAAAGATCTTTTAATGTCGGTGAAGAAAAAGCTTCTTTAACTGCTCTTTGAGCATCATCAAAATTACCTCTAATCCCGATAACTTCAACATTATCTCCTGTTGTAGTAACCATCTGCTGCTTCTGAATCTTAGAAACACCATCAAGAGGATAAAAAACTTTAATCTCCGTTCCCTTAACATTCTTAAATCCTTCTAAAGCAGCTTTACCGGTATCTCCGGAAGTAACAGCCAAAATCATTACATCTCTTTTCTCACCTTTCTGTTGTAAAGAATAGGTCATAAAATGAGGCAGTAAAGATAATGCCATATCTTTAAAAGCGGCGGTTTGACCATGAAATAATTCACAGACATAAAGATCACCGGCCTTTTTGACAGGTACAATTTCTTCATCAAACAAGCCTGTATTATAAGCTTTATGAATCAATGATCTGATATCTTCTTTACCGGACTCATCTGTAAAACTGCTGATAATCTCAGTTGCTAAATCAACATAATTAAGATTTTTTAAATCTTTTAAGTTCTTCTTTTCAAAGTCGAAATCAGGAACCAATAATCCTCCGTCATCACCTAATCCTTGTAAAATAGACGTATAAAAATCAATAGGCTTTTGTTTTCCTCTTGTACTCTTATATAACTTATCCATAATCCATTCCTTTATCTAATAAATTCTCGGTCTCTATCAGGTATTCCATCTACATCTTCATGATAACGTTCTACTGTCATATGGAGATTATATTTATCCCTTAATAAAATAATATCCTTCATCATTGGAGATTGGTGATGCACATCAATAGATTTCTGATCTTTCCAACTATCAATCAATAAAACTGTTTCTTTATCTTTAGCAGAATAAAAATAATCATAACGCAGATTCCCTTCTTCTTGCCTGATCTTATCAGCAATTCCACTTGATTCCATCTCACTTACAAACTTACGAGCATTTCCATTAGTACCTGTATAATAGATATTTACTGTTATTTTCATATGTCTATCTCCTTTCCCAAATTATAACAAATTCCCCTCTTTATGTCAGTATTATTTTCTGTTTAAAAGCAATCATACATATTTCCATATTTTGGAAAAGACTAGCTATTTATCATAAGACCTTTAATAATATAAATAAAAAGAGGATACTTATAAAGAAAGTGAAACAATGATTGTTGCAGATATGTGTTCAGGTACACTCTTATTAGAAGAAACAGATATTATTAAAGGAAAAAAAGTAACCGATTATCATGGTTATGAAGAGAGACTGCTTAGCGGTCAATTTATTCATGATGAAAATCTGATCACTCCAGTAGGATCTGCTACACCTTATCCTATAACATTTAAAATTGCGGTTTTTGGATTATTAAAAGCTCAGGAAGCCGCTTTTAATATGCAACTTGATTTATTAATGCCGGGCAAACATATTTATACAACCTTAAGATATCCTGATCAGATAGCTCATCCTTATAGTTAATGATTATTGAAGGACTGATTATGCAGGAATTTGCTAAGAAATATTATTAGTTTTCATTGAAAACAATAGAAAATGATTGAAATTAGATAGAATTGCTTATATGATGATAAGTATATTATTAGGGGGAGTTATTATGAGTAAGCTTCAAATACCTGAGAACTATCAGTCTCCATTAGATCTTATAGAAACTGAAGTTGCGGTTAAAATGATAAAAGATACTTTTGAGAGAAGACTGGCTGAACAGTTAAGATTAACACGTGTGTCAGCACCTTTATTCTTATTAAAAAACACAGGATTAAATGATAATTTAAATGGTGTAGAAACACCTGTTTCTTTTAAAAGCTATGAGCTGAATAATGATGATGAAATTGAAATTATTCACTCACTCGCAAAATGGAAGAGAGATGCTTTATATAGATACCGTTTTGAACCGCATACCGGTTTGTATACAGATATGAATGCGATTAGAAAAGATGAAGAATTAGATAATGTTCATTCTTTATATGTTGATCAATGGGACTGGGAAATGGTTATTGATAAAGAAGATCGTAATATAAAATTTTTTGAAGATACTGTTAAGAAAATATATAAAGCTTTATTAGATGTAGAATTTACAATGATTAGACATTATCCGGGATTAGGAGATCCTATTCTTCCTGAAAAGATTAAATTTATTACTACTCAGCAGTTAGAAAATCTTTATCCTGAATTAACTCCAAAAGAAAGAGAAAAAGCCATCGTAAAAGCTTATAAAGCCGTATGTATAGAAAAGATCGGTGATGTTCTCTCTTCCGGTGAAAAACATGATGGACGAGCACCGGATTATGATGACTGGTCATTAAATGGTGATATTCTTGTCTATAATACAGTCTTAGATGATGCTTTAGAATTATCGTCTATGGGTATTAGAGTTGATGAGGTAAGCTTAAAAGAACAGTTAGAAAAAGCTGATGCTATGGAAAGACTCAAATTGCCTTATCATCAGAATATTATCAATAAAGTACTGCCATTATCTGTTGGTGGAGGTATTGGACAAAGCAGAATTTGTATGTTCTTTTTAAGAAAATGTCATATTGGTGAAGTACAGGCTTCATTATGGGATGATGAAACAATGAAGATTTGTGAAGAAAAAGATGTTCATATCTTATAGGAGATTAAAAATGCTAAAAAATCCAGAACAGACAAAAAAAGAAATAATTCTTTGGATCCGAAATTACTTTAAAGAGAATGGTCCGGAATGTACAGCTGTCATTGGTATTTCAGGAGGCAAGGACTCCAGTGTAGCTGCCGCTCTTATGAAAGAAGCTCTAGGTAAAGAAAGAGTTCTTGGAGTCCTCATGCCTAATGGTATCCAAAAAGATATAGAAGATTCTAGAAGCTTAGTCAGAACTCTTGATATTCCTTATATAGAATGTAATATTAATGAAGCTTTCTTAGGTATGCAGCATATGCTTGAAAGCAATGATAAACTTAAGGAAATAACCCATTTAGATACCTTATCTGATGATACAAGAATTAACCTTCCACCCAGACTTCGTATGACAACACTCTATGCAGTAGCTCAAATGCTTCCTCATGGAGGTCGTATTGTGAATACATGTAATAGATCAGAAGATTATGTAGGCTATTCTACGAAATACGGCGATGCTGCCGGAGACTTCTCTCCTCTTTCGAACTTATTAGTTCATGAAGTCTTACAGTTAGGAGAAATATTGAGATTACCTGATTATCTGGTACATAAAGTGCCAAGTGACGGATTAAGCAATCAGAGTGATGAAGATAAACTGGGATTTACTTATCAAACTCTTGATCATTATATCCTAACAGGTGAATGCGAAGATGAACAAACAAAAAAACGTATAGATCATCTTCATACCATTAATCTTCATAAACTAAAACTTATGCCAAGCTTTAAATTAAACAGATAAAATTTTATTCAAAAATCAAAGAAAGATTATAATCAATCTTTCTTTTTAAATGATAAGGATAAAGTTATAATTTGTAATAAATCTGTTTATAACACAGAAAAATTTACTTTTATTACTATTGTATTCAATCTGATAAAGAGATCCTAACCCTACCTTTACTGCTAAAGATCTTTATTATTTTTTTACAATACAAGCAGTCTTAGTGACTCTTTTTTTTATTTTCTTTTTAGCTTATAATAAAGAAAATGGAGGCACTTATGAAAATACTTGCAGGAATTGATATTCATAGTAAACTGTATACTCTTGCCGGTGAGATCGTCAATAAAGAGGAACCTGTTACTATCATTACTGAAAATAAAGAGTTTGTAGAAGATATTTTCTTTGAACATACAGATATCTTAATGAATATTGAAATTAAGACACTTAGAGAATTTCAGAAAGATCTTCTTATTAAGAATCATATTTTTAATCGTCATCTATTACCAAAAACAGATTTCTTATATCTTTTACGTTCTATTCTTTCCAATCATTCCTTCAGTTTCTTTAAACTTAATACAAATCCCTATCCTTTGCTTAAAGAAATCATGCATACAATAGAAATAATTCATCAGGAAAAGATATCATTTGATAAAATACAAGGAGATTCACTCACAATAAGAAAATGTCAGGAACTCTCAGAAATAAATAATTTGCTTATGAAAGCATTAGATAATCATACATTTATCACTTATGAAGAAATGATTGAAGATTTATTAAAACCTATGAACTCTTTATATATCCTAGCAGATAGTTATCCTCACATTATCCAAAGAGATATGTTTAAAAAACTTAATTCTGTTCTCTTATTAAGTTATGATAATAATGATCATTTAGAAAGCTATCAGAAAGATTTTTATTTAGGAGATGTAAGTTATACTTCCGCTTCTCCTCTTTCACTACATTTATTTGATATTGAAGAAGTAGAGAAAATAGAACCGGCTTGTTTATTTATTGGCGGTCATCCCATATTAGAATGTATGAAAGTCACAAGTGATATAAAAGAAAAGCTTTATAAAGAAAAGCTTCATTATCATGATTTTATGATTATAGCTGAAGATCCCATGTATCTTGATTATTTAAAAAGAATCTTTAATGAATGGGATTTTCCTCATGATATAGCTACAGAAAAATCATTTTATTATGATGAAAACTATCAGAGAATAGAAGATTATCTTCATACTCATGATATTAAATGCAGTTTTAACAATCATATTCATTCATTATTAAAATTATCTTTATCATCAGATTATATCAATTATCTTAATTCTATAAGATTTGAAGATCTTATCTCAAGTAAAGAATTATTATTATATATTCAAGAAACATTAAGTAATCAATTAGAAGTCACTGATTCAGGAGATTTTATTCATGTAACTTCTTTTAAGAATGCCTGTTCTATTCATAAAAAATATATTTATTTCATGGGATTAAATGAAGGTTGTGTTCCTCAAGTGATGCAAGAAAATAGTCTTTTATTAGAAGAAGATCTAATATCTCTTAATCATTATCCATTAAGTCTTTCCAAAAGACTGGGAGAACATCATCTTCATATTATTCATGCTTTATCTAATCCGCATAAACAATTCTTCTTTTCATATAGTCAAAATAGTCTGGATGGTAAAGAACTGATGCCTTCTACATTAATGAAAAGACTCTATGAGTTCTTTATTATTAAAGAGAGTAAATCTATGCTTCCGTTGCATACAGTTCCTTTATATCTATTAGGAGGAAGAATAGATAATTATCCTATTAATAATGAAATAGATCACTATAAAGCATCTCATAATAATACTAGTCTGATTGATGAAAAATACAGAAATTTATTAGGAAAAGGTATGAGTATTTCAAGACTGGATATTTATAATCAATGTCCATTTCAATATTATATTCGTTATGGATTAAAGATTTATCCTTCTAAAGAAGATAGCTTATTACCTAATGAACTTGGTTCTTTATGTCATTATATTATGGAAAAAGCATTAGATGATTATGATCATCTTACTGATTATGGATATCAGTATGTTGCTGAGAATCTTAATGATAAATATCAGAATCCTTTAAATCAATATTTAATTGATCATTTAATAGAGGATATGAAATTAAATGTAAAGATTGTTTTAAAGCAACTTAATAACAGTAAGTTTATACCTATTCAATATGAAGAGGAAGTCAAAGGAAAATTAGGGGAAATACCTGTTCAGGGTTATATTGACCGTTTGGATCAGTATAAGAAATACATTAGAATTATTGATTATAAATCAGGTAATAAAGATATTAATCTATCTTATGCTATGCAGGGATTTAATATTCAAATGCTTGTTTATTTAGACCTTTATACTCAAAAGCATCAATTAAAGCCCGGAAGTGTTCTCTACTATTCTATGAAAAAACAGATTCTCAATAAACAATTATCATTAACTGATAATCCTGATTCAAATACCATCTATAAAGCACATCAGATGACAGGTTATGTGATTGATCAAGATGATTATCCGGTGATGAATGCCAGTGATCCTGATAGTATTCCCGCCGTTTTTAAAAGAGATGGTACACCATCAAAAAATTCTAAGATTATTTCAGAATATGAACTTAAAATGATCATTCATGAGATTACATCTTATATTAATGAACTCTATTCCAAGTTAAAATCCGGCGATGTTTCTATCTATCCGGCTAAAAGCAATGAATCATCATATTCTAAAATCTATGCTTGCAGATACTGTGATTATGCCTCTGTGTGTCTTTATGATGTCTTTGAAAATAAAAATAAAGATATTCTATCAGATTATAAAAAAGATTTATTGAAAGGAGCAGAATAATGTCAGATTTTAATCAGGAACAAAGAAAAGCTATTGAACTGAGAAACAAAACTATTCTTGTTTCTGCTCCGGCAGGAAGCGGTAAAACACGTATTCTTGTTTCAAGAATTGATGATCTTATTAAAAAAGATCTTTATCAAATCAAAGAGTTTTTAGTACTTACATTTACTGAAGCTGCCGGTATGGAAATGAAACAAAGACTCAATGAACAGCTTCATCAGGATCTAAAGGATCAGTCACTTGATGAATCTATTAAGATCCATATTAAAGCGCAGATCTTAGATCTGCCTTCCGCTTATATAACTACATTTGATTCATTTTGTGCAGAATTATTAAAAAAATATGGCTATCTTATTAATATTATGCCCGGCTTTGAAATACTTTCTTCACCTGAAACATTACAAAAAGAAGCTATGGAAGAATGCTTAAATAAATGGATTTTAGACTCCCAATTTCAAGATTATATTTCTAGATATAATATTAATAATCACTTTGACAATTTTATATCTCTGATTATACATTATCATAGTGTAACTGCTTCATTTGTAGACTTTGAAACATTTTTATCTCATATCTATAAGAAATACTATTCCTTTAATCAGATAGAGGATTCATCCCTTTTTCAATTAATAAAAGAGATATTCTCTGATGCTTTAGATGAAACTTTATCAAATTATAATAATCTTTATCAGTTTGTATTGGAAAATTCTATTGAGCCATTCTTTGATACTGATAAGAACGGCTTAAGTACTAAAGAAGCTTATGATCAGTATTTTGATAATATAACTCATATATCTGTGAATAGTTATAAAGATCTCGAGAATATCCTACATATGCCTTTAAAGCTACCTCGCATCTCATGGAAAGATTATTCTATCTCTCCAAAAGATAAAGAGTCATTCACAAAACTTAAATCAGCTGTCTTACAGCCATTAAAAAAACTATCAGATAAGATTTCTATTGTATCATTAGATGATTTTAAGGATCTTCTTCAATATACATTTAAAGATATCTATTATCTTTTAGGAAAAGATGGGCTACTACAAAAATTTCAAGAGGTCTTCAGAAAAAAGAAGCAAGAACAGAATATGCTTGATTTTCATGATTTAGAAGACTATGCCTCTCAATTATTAGATAAACCTGAAGTGAAAGACAAGCTTCATAATCTCTTTAAAGAGATTATGATTGATGAATATCAGGATACTAACCAGATCCAAGAAAATCTTGTACTTAAGATAGCTCAAGGTAATACGGATATTCCTATGTTTATGGTTGGTGATATGAAACAATCTATTTACCGTTTTAGACAGGCTGATCCATCTATTTTTAAATATAAATTTGATCATTTTATACCTTTAGAGCAATCTAATCAAGATGATCATAATATCCGTATTGACTTAAAATATAATTATCGATCTCAAAAAGCAGTATTAGACTGTATCAACTATATCTTTGACTGTATTATGGATGAAAAGATAGGGGGATTAAAGTATCTGGAAGATCCTAATGCACAATTAAGATATGATTATCAGGCAAAACATACAACTTTAGCGGATCTTAAAGATAATCATGAATATGATACTGATATTATTTTAGCTGTTACTAATAATGATCATACTTATACAAAAGCCGAAATAGAAGCCCATATGATTGCAAAAAAGATTCTTTCATTAAAAAATTCATATGAATATAAAGATATAGCTGTACTAATGCGTTCGACAACAGATTTTATTACTTTTAAGAAAGTCTTTGAATCATATAAAATACCTGCAAACATTACTTTATCTAAAGGTCTTCATGATGCTCCTGAAATTAAAGCTTTAATTGCATTATTAAAAGCTATTCATAATCCTTATGATGATATTTCTTTATTGTCTGTTCTTCATAATCATTTTTCATTTTCATCATTTAATGAAAATGAATTATTTGGAATCAGACAGTATACAGAACCAATGAAACCATTATATCTTGACTTACAGTCATCTTCATTACCAAAAGTTCGGCATTTTTTAGAGGTTTTTGAACATTTAAGAACATATAGCTGTTCTCATAATGCTTATGAAACTCTCATTGAATCATTAAGATTATCTGCTTATCAGGAATTTGTGAGTGCCTTAATTAATGGTGAACAAAGAAGTGCTAATATTGATGCCTTAACTGAACTGCTAAGAAACGATAAATCACCTTATTTAAAAGATACTTTAGCTAAGCTGGAAAATAACACTCAGGCTGCTCCCGGTGTTATTGCGAGTGATGACAGTAACTCTGTCAGCTTTATGACTATTCATAAATCTAAAGGATTACAGTTTAAAGTTGTCTTTGTAGCTAATCTTCAAAAACGCTTTAATAAGTCTGATGAAACACCATTAATTTTATTAGATAAGGAAGTAGGTATCGGATCAAAAGCACGTATTTATAAAAAAAGTGAATTTGGACCGATATTAACTGAAATAGAGAATCCTTATCGTCATATGATTGCCCATTATATTCATAAGAATGCTTTAGATGAAGAAATGCGTATTCTCTATGTTGCTTTAACTCGTGCCGAAAATAAATTAATTTTATCCGGTGTGATTGATAATCAGGAACAGCTTGCCTCTTTAGAAAAAAAAGTTAAAATAAATGACACTGATGAGACGGCAAAACCTTCATCAGTTATCCTTAACAAATCTATTCGTTCTACTAATAATTATCTGCAATGGATACTAGCTTCTGTATTAAGAAACAAGAATTTAAATACTGATGAAACAGCACTTGCTTATTTTCATCTTCATTATTATGAAATAAATGATATAATCTCACAACATAGCTTAGCATCTCAGTCTGATCATTCTCTTGATCAGACCTATCAGGCTTATTATTCTTATGTTTATCCTTATAAAGATTATCATCGCTCTATTGCGGTTACTAAAAAACAGGCTTTAGAAGATGAAAAGCATTTTGAATATTTTGATACTACCAATAAAAATAGAACCGATGCATTATCATTAGGTACTTTAGTTCATAATGTTTTATCTTTCTTAGATTTTAAGAGTGATGAAGATATTATAGATAAACTCTCATATCAGGATTTCTTTAATGAAGAAGATTACCGAAAAATTAATGATTATAAATCTCATATTCTATCCTTTATTCATAGCGATACTTATCAACTTATTAAAGAAAGTGATACTATTTATAAAGAAAAGCCTTTCTTATATAAAGATCACGATGAAATTATTAAAGGTATTTTTGACTTAGTCTTTATTAAAGATCAGACAGTATCTGTATTAGATTATAAAACAGATCGTATAACTCCCCATACCGGTAATTCTGCTTTAGTAAATAAACATCGTATACAGCTTGAATACTATAAAAAAGTATTAAAAGCTTATTATCCTGGTTATAAAGTACAAGGATATGTTTATTACTTGGAAACCGGAAAACTTGTTGAAGTATAAACATATTAAATCAAAGAAAATTTCTTAATTGCTTTTCTATTTCACCTTTTGAAAGCTGTAATATAAAGTTTTACATTTATTTAATCATCCTTAACTTCAAAATTATTTATAAGATTATCAGTATCCATTATACTAAGTGACCAAATCTCTTTATCTCTTATGATTTCATCATAAATATTATCATCACTATCTATAATTTCTATTGTTCCATTTCCACCATCATTTATTTTATTGGATTATTTTAATAGGATTCACTATTGTAAAATGTTGAATTTCTATAATTAATATCTTTTCCAGTTATTAAAATATAACTATCATTGAAAGATTACTCTATTTTTTGTAGAATGAAGTATAGAAGGTGAAAAGATGAGATTTATAGAATTTGGAAAAAAAGCATATCCAACAATTATATTAATTCATGGCGGAGGGCTTGCTCACTGGTCATTCTTCCCGGTCGCAAAAGAGTTAGAAAAGAATTATCATGTTGTTCTTCCATGTCTTTCAGGACATGGTGGAGAAATGGATACATATGTCAGTCATGAAGAATGTGCACAAAAGATTATGAGTTATATCCATAGTGAATGTCATGGTAAAATATTTGCGATTGGAGGCTTATCAGTTGGTGCTCAAATAGCATTAACTGTCTTATCTAAAGATTCAAAAATTGCTCAATATGCAATTATTGAAAGCTGTGAAGTGATTCCATCCATATCTACAAAAACTATCCTAACACCTGCTATTAAGACTATTTATCCTTTAATTAAACAAAAATGGTTTAGTAAGAAACAAGCGGAAGCAATAAGTGTTCCCGATACAATGTGGTCTTATTATTATCGTGATATTCAAAAAATGTCTTCTGCTTCACTCACAAATCTAGTCAAAGATTCTATGAGTTATACAATTCCGCCAACTTTAAAAAATACTCTAGCTCATACACTTATCTTATTTGGTGAAAAAGAAGTACATTCAGTCAGAAAAAGTGCTCGTCTAATCAGTAAAACTATTCCTCATTCTCAGCTTTATACAACATTAGGCATGAAACATGGAGAATTTAGTCTACAGCATCCAAAACATTATGCCCGATTACTGCAAAGATTCTTTAAGCTATGAAAAAAGACTTTTCTTAATGGAAAGTCTTTTTCTATCTCTAAAATTGTATATTATACATTTTTTATACTTATATTCTTTTAAATCGGATTTAAAAGAAATGTTAGTTTTACCGGATTATGATCAGAATATTTAAAATGATAATTTTTTGTTTCAATTTTCTTAATAGTAATATTTTTAGAAACCATATAACCGTCAATCATATAATATTGATGATTAAACTTATTTCTATAAGCTTTATCCAATGATCTGGCCGTCGGATAAGTATTATCCATGACACAATTAAAACCTTTAAAAACAGATGTATCTATCGTTCCCGGTTGCCACTTATTTTTATACCGAGGATAGTTTTGTAATGAAATATGCGTAAATGTCTGATTAAAATCTCCTCCGGCAATGACATAATTACCTTTTTTATATTCATCTTCAATAAGTTTCTTAACAGCTTCTGTTTGTTTCTTCTTACCTTCACCTTTATCAAAAGCTTCTAAATGAAGATTGATAATAACCAGCTGTTTTTTGGTATTCTTAATGTTGATCCTGTTTAATGTTAAACATCTTTTAAGATTAACTGTACGGCTAGGCCATTTAAAAGGAATTGGAAGCTGATATCTTAATGATGAATTTATACGATATGCTGAATATGTTTCTATTCCTGAATTTACTCTTCCGATAGGAGGTAAAGGATAAGGAACATAGAAAGCTTTAAAATTCAAGGCAGAACTGCTTGAATAATAAGGAAGTGCAGCAGATAATACTTTCTGTTCATTTATATAATAGCTTCTTTTTGAATCATAATCAACTTCCTGAAATAAAGCAAAGTCCGGTTTTTCATTCTTAATAATATTCTGAATACCTATCAAGTTCTTCTGAACACTTTCTTTAGTAGAGCTTTGTACGGATTTTCCCCCATCCATAAAGAAGTCAGCCTGTTCACCTAAAGCACCATAACCAATATTCCAAGTTAATATATTCATTTCCTGATTAAGTGAAACCTCTTTTTTTAAAGAATTCTGAACCAAAGGAATTATTGCTTTATTAGCAGGCTGATATTCTTTATAAGTTAATAATCCTAATCCGGATATAGCTAATACAAGAATACAAATAAGAATATTTCTAATCATCTTTAATAATTTTTTCATAATAATCTCCCGAGACTATTATATACTTTTTTCAGTTTCATTCAAATCAAACTGACTATAATAAAGATGATAATAAAAACCCTTCTGTTTAAGCAGTTCATGATGTGTTCCCTGCTCAATAATATGTCCATCTTTCATAGCTATAATCTTATCCGCTTTTTGAATAGTAGAAAGTCTATGAGCTACAATAAATGATGTCTTATCTTTCATCATCTTATCAAAAGCAGACTGAATCTGTTTTTCTGTACGAGTATCAATAGATGATGTTGCTTCATCCAATATCAGCATAGGAGGATTAGCAAGCATAATACGGGCAATACATAAAAGCTGTCTTTGTCCATTAGAAAGATTAGCCCCTTCTTCACTAAGTAAAGCATCATAACCATCCTTAAGTTGCATAATAAACTTATGAGCATGAGCATTCTTAGCCGCTTCAATAATTTCTTCTTCACTAGAATGATCTGAACCAAAAGCAATATTTTCTTTAATAGTTCCTTTAAACAACCATGTGTCCTGTAAAACCATACCATATAAAGAACGTATATACTCTCTTGTCATCTTATTCATATTGATACCATCAATCAAAATAGAGCCGGAAACAGGTTCATAAAATTTCATTAATAAATTAATAAGTGTTGTTTTACCACATCCCGTTGGACCGACAATCGCAACCGTTTCACCGGCTTTTACTGACAGATTAAAATCTTCTATAAGCTTGTGTTCCGGATTATATGAAAAATAAATATTCTTAATTTCAATATTTCCTTTAGGATGATCAATAGTAGAAGGATGATCAGGTCTTTTAATATCTTTCTGGTCTAATATCATAAAGACTCTATCAGCACATGCAAGAGATGTTTCAAGTTCAGTAAAGACATTTGAAATATCATTAAAAGGTTTTGTATATTGATTAGCATAACTTAAAAAACTGGAAAGAATACCTACTGTTAAGTGCCCATTAACAACACTGAGAGCACCAAATAAACATACTGAAGCATATACGATTGCATTCACCACTCTCGTTGATGGATTAACTAAAGCCCCTAAAAATTGTGATTTTACACCTGAATGAAAGAGTCTCTGATTGATTTGATCAAATGCTTTGATATTCTCCCGTTCATGAGCAAAAGCCTTAACAATCTTCTGATTTCCTACCATTTCTTCTACAAAACCGGATAATTCTCCTCTAATAGACAACTGTTCTTTAAAATACTTATAAGTCTTTGAAGCAATTAAAGAAGAAACAATTAATGAGAAGGGTGTAAGTATAATAACAATAAGTGCTATCTGTATATTAATAGAAAGCATAAATCCTATTGTTCCCAGAATAGTCATAATTCCTGAAAATAAGTTTGTAAATCCCTGTAAGAGTCCATCACCAATTAAATCAATATCAGCAATCATTCTATTCATAAGATCACCATGAGAAGAAGAATCTATATAAGATAAAGGAAGTTCATGATACTTATTAAATAAGACTTTTCTTAACTGCTGAGTAATTTCAAAAGTCAGCTTATTTGAAAACCTTAATACAAGATAGTGAAAACAGGCAGCTAATAAAACAGTTATTATGATCAATAGTATTCTTTGATAAAGTAATAAGAAATCTACTTTTGAAGGTCCAATCATTGTATCAATAGCTCGACCAGTTAAGATCGGTATTAAAAGAGTGAAAATAATATGAATGAGAGAACATAATAAAGCAAGAAATAAATATTTTTTATAAGGTTTAACAAAACTCATCAAACGAGAAAAAGTATGATTATTATTCATTGATATCACCTTCTGTCTGTGAATGAACTATTTCTTTATAGAGTCGGCAAGAATGAATAAGTTCATGATGTGTTCCCTTTCCGGCTAAATGACCATGATCCAAAACAAGAATCTGATCACAATTTCTTATTGCTGATACTCTTTGAGATACAATGATGACAGTAGTCTGTAAAGTCTTTAAATCTCTTCTTAAAGCAGCATCTGTCGCATAATCCAAAGCACTTGATGCATCATCTAAAATAAGCAATTCGGGCTTTTTAACTAATGCTCTTGCGATTGTTAATCTCTGTCTTTGTCCTCCTGAAATGTTCTTCCCGGATGCTTCAATCTTTGTTTCCAATCCTTCTTTATTAGAAAAAACAAAATCATATGATTGTGAAATACGTAAAGCTTCTATTAGATCTATATCTGAGGCATTCGGATTTCCCCATAATAGATTATCTCTAATAGTTCCTCTAAATAGAACAGCATTCTGAGGGACAAGAGCAAGCATTGATCTTAATGACTGATAAGAATATTTTTTAATATTCTGATCTTTTATTTTTATCTCTCCTTTATCGATATCATAAAAACGTGGAATGAGTGAAATCAATGAACTTTTCCCTGATCCGGTACCTCCAATAATACCAATTGTCTGATTCTTCGATAATTCAAAACTAATATGTGATAAAGCTTCTCCTTTAGGATAAGAAAAAGAAACATCTTCAAAAGAAAGAAAAGTAGTATATGTTTCCGGTATTGAAGAGTGACCTTCAATAATAACCGGCTTTGTATCCAATACTTCAGAAACTCTTACATAAGATGCTTTGGCTTTAATATAGATAAGAATTACATTAGCAAAAGCATACATGGATAAAAGAATACTATTCATATAATTAATTAAAGCTATTACTTCTCCCTGAGTCAATGAACCATCATTAACAAAACGTCCGCCCAGCAAAAGAATAATAATAATTCCCGTATTAACAATAACTGTTGTCAGAGGATTTAACATAGAGGCTATATTACCTGAATAAAGCTGTAAAGACTTCTGTTTTTCAGTCATATCTTCAAAACGTTTCTTTTCACTGGACTGTTTATTAAATGCACGAATCACTCTGATACCGGCGAGATTTTCTCTTGTGATAAGAGAGACTTTATCTAACAACTTTTGGATTTTTATATAGATAGGCTGAGTACGACTCATAATAAAATAAATAGAAAATGCCAGTAAAAAAGAAATAAAAATAAATATTATGCCTATTTTTACTGAAATAGTAAAACTCATAATTAATGAACCGATAATAATAAAAGGAGAACGAGAGGCTAATCTGATTGTCATGGCAACTGCCAACTGAAGCTGATTCACATCATTAGAAATACGAGTAATCAAAGCAGGTGTTCCTATATCATCTAAGTTTTCATAATCATATTTATTAACTCTATCAAACATTTCCTTTCTCATCAAAGTACCAAATCCCTGTGAAGAAAGAGAGGCATAATACTGACAGACAATAGCACAGCAATATCCGGCTAATGATAATGCATACATAACAAGACCCATTTTGATAATATAGGATGTATTATGACCGGTTATTCCATCATCAATAATATGAGCAACTACTAAAGGTATCAGCAGTTCAAAGAATGCTTCTATTAATTTAAAAATGAATCCTAATAATGCCTGTTTACGATAACTCCAAATATATTTCTTCCAATACATAACATTCCCTCCACGCCCTTATTATATTAAATTCTAAACATATTACAAATATATGTTTTGTATTCTGAATATAGTTTTTATATATATATATATATATTTAGATTGCCAATTATTTATGATTTATGATAATATAAAAATCAAGAGGAAACGACTATGGATATTAAACAAATGATATATTTTAAGACTATTGTAGACGAAGGAACTATTTCTAAAGCAGCTATTAAATTACATATGGCACAGCCCCCTTTATCTATGCAGCTGAAATCTTTAGAAAAAGAATTAGGTGTCTCACTCTTAACACGAGGAAAAAGACATGTCACTTTAACAGCTGCAGGTAAATTATTATATAAACGTGCTTCTCAAATCTTAGGTTTAGAAGAATTAACACGTCATGAAATCACAAATATATCCTGTGAAACATTAAGAATAGGAATTACATCTTCTAATAGTGCTATTATTCATGAAGATAAAGTCATTAACTTTATTAAAAATCATCCCAATTTAAACTTTAGAATTAAAGAAGGTCCTACCGGTGAGATGATAGATCTCTTACAGGCTCATGAAATAGATATAGGTATTGTCAGAACACCTTATAATTCATTAAATATAGCTTCAATCGCATTAGAGAAAGGACCAATGCTTGCGATTGGTCCTAAAGATATGATTAATGATCATATGAATCATTTAATTGATTATAAAGATAAGCCTTTAATTATACATAGACGTTATCAGTCTTTAATTACTGATTATTGTCTTAACAGATTATCTTTTAATCCCTATATTCATATTCAAAGCGATGATTGCCGAACATCCATTTACTGGGCTTTAACGCTTAATGAAATCGCAATTATTCCTGATACTGCTGAACCTCTTATTAACAGTTCATTAAAAGCAGTCACGCTAAAAGATAAAGACCTTTATACCGGTGTTGCTGTTGTGTCCAGATTAGATGATAATCTATCACCCATCGCAAAAGAATTTATTTCTTTGTTTGAATAACCCTTAAACTGTGAGGATTTACTTTCAGATGATAAGAAGATGCTTCAATTTCTTCGCCATCAATATTACATATTTTAGTATAAACATAGACTTCTTTCGTTTTAAAACTAAGGGAGTCTTTTATCTTATTCATATGATGTGTTAATATCTTAGCGGCATAGAAAGGAACATTCCTTTTTAATATCTTGGGAATAATAAAGACATTCAATAAACCATCCTGTAATGAAGCCTTAGGAGCAATCTGAATACCTCCTCCATAATACTGACCATTCATAAATGTACATAATGTTGTCTGATCATCATAGATAACCTTTTCATTCTCAATAATCTTAACATGATGAAAAGGATAATGTCTTATCTTAGTAAAAACAGATAAGAAATATCTACTAGAATTCTTCGTTTTATCTGAATGTTCATGGATAGAATTCGCAATCAAAGCATCTAATGAAAAGCAAATGGAATTAACCGCATAGACATCATTAACTGATACCGTATCAATAAGTACTGATTCTTTATTCAATGAATCTATTAATACCTGTTTAGGATCAGAAGACTGATTCACACTACGACTAAAATCATTACCTGTTCCCTTGGGAATAATCACAACTTCATGTTCTGTATTAACCAGATTTTGAATAACCTGATTAAAGAAACCATCTCCCCCAATACTATAAAAACGTGCTGGCTCTTTATATTCTCTAATAATCTTATCTACATGATGACTATATTGAGAAACTCTGATCACATAATCATAACCTTTCATAACCTCATGAATAACAGGTATAAATTCCGGTGTTTTTAATAAAAATATATGTTTCATAAATTATCCCTTTAATACTGTTAAATATCTATAAAAGTTCCCTTTTCTATAATAACATGATTTCTCTATTTGAAGTCCTGTTTTTTTATATTCATCACTAAAATCTAAATGAGTGATAGCTACACA
Organism: Eggerthia catenaformis OT 569 = DSM 20559; assembly: GCF_000340375.1. Taxonomy (GTDB): domain Bacteria; phylum Bacillota_I; class Bacilli_A; order Erysipelotrichales; family Coprobacillaceae; genus Eggerthia; species Eggerthia catenaformis. The sequence continues at coordinate 278,508 of NZ_KB446646.1, read as the reverse complement.
TCTCCTAGATATAGAAATAGATTGTTTAATTAAAGCTAATTGTATCTCTTTTGGAATATAATGATAAACTCCATAGGGAACATCAATAATGGATAAATCATAATATTCTCTTATATCATAAATATCTTTTCTGGAGATAAGTTTAGGGTCATATCCAAAATATTCTAAGTTTAAGCGTGCCTTATAAGAAATATCTCTATTAATATCACTGCCAATTATCTTAAATCCCATAGAAAGACCTTCTAAAACAACAGTTCCCACTCCACAGCACGGATCAATAATACGAATCTTTTCATCAATTCCGGCACCGATATTAATAGCACTTCTGGCAATACGAACCGGTAACGAATGAGAATAACTATGAGGCTTATATTCATATTGATTCCATTTCTTATTAGATTCTAAAATACCAAAATAATAAGTATCTTCAATAAGAGTATAAGCAAAAATAATCTTTGGATGACTCAGATCGGTACTTCCATCAATCGGATCACTCAATCTTTGAGCATGGATTAAGGATGTTTGATAGTCCAGATGTGTTATCCTATTCTTATAGTAAACAATCTTAAAGTCTTCATAATACATATGTCTTTTCTCTAATTGACTTACTAATTCTTCAATATTCTTTCCCTGACATAGTAATAGAATACGATCTTTGATAAAGGCAGAACGCTGAAAATGAAAATCTAAATCACTCAAATGGTAATGTTCAAAATCACAGTTAAAGAATGTTTTAAACTCACACTGTGCTAATGAAGATTCATTCGGTTCAAAATAATTGGATATATAGAGATATTTTTTCATACTTTCAGTATACCTGATTTTATTAGAAAGACAATATTTCTATTTTTCAATCACTCAAATCATCATATTCTATTAGCAATGGCTTCTAAAATATAAACAACCGGAACTTGTGTTGCTGATGAATAATAATATCTATCTTTTACACTTGGCATATAATAACAAATAATATAATCAGCTAATTTTGCTGATAAGGAAATACCTGTATTAGTAATAACAACACTTTTTATATGAACTTCTTTAAGAAAAGTCAATACTTGATTGATTTCTCTTGTTTCGCCTGAGACAGTTAATATGATTGCTACTTCATGCCCGGAATAAATATCTTTAATTCTTGATGAAAAATCACCAACATAATAAGATTTCTTTCCCTTTCTATTAAATAATAGGCTCCCGGCCTTGGCAAAAGCTCCTGAAATTCCCATGCCAAAAAAGATAACTTCACTACACTTTTTCACCATTTCAGCAACTGTGTTAAAGCCCTCATCAAATTCGCCATTATTAACTCTATTAAAATAATCTAAAATATAATTTAAGCTTTCTTTATTTGGCTTACTATATTTACCATCTTGTATTTTAATAATCATTTTCCAATCAGTAAAGCCTTCATATCCCAGTTTCTTAGCAACACGAGTAATCATTGATGGTGAAACATGTAAATTATTTGCAATGTCAATTAAGCGCATATGCGTAATTTGATCTTTATGAGCTATAATATAATTATAGATATTCAACTCCAGTTCATTTAAAAACTTAATGTTTTCTGTTTCTCTCATTCTACCCTCACCCTATTTTAATTATACTAGTGTTTATCTTTAAAAAACAAGTTCAATATAAAAGCTTCTATGAGATAGCCATTTATCTCATAGAAGCTTGCTTTTTATTCTTTTTATCTAATTGAATAAGCGCATTATGATAAGTATCTGTTGTTATATTTACAACTAATGTATGGCATATAATATCATGTAATGATTGTCGTGATGGCGTTAATAATAGTATTAATATAGAGATAACAGTTATTACTAAACCTGTCATTTTGACAATATTTCCAACAGAAGGTGTGGTTAAAATTGAAATAATCTGATTCATTGAAGAAGTCGTTGCATAAATACTTCCTTCTATGACCATAATCATTATAAATTGTCGAAATATAAGCTTACCTAGTGTTACATCACTATAATCACTATTTACAATTCGTAATGAAGTGATTTTCTTGCCTATTGTCTGTCCTTTAAGTTTATAAGGGATTAAAACATAATAAATAAAAGCAGTAAAAATACAAACAATACCCACTATAATATTTAACGGATACGGAAAGATTGATAATCTGTTAGGAATAATTTTTGCATCAGGATGTATTATCATATAAATAATAATTAGAGGAACAGAAGATAGAACACTGCCAATGTACCAATCAATACCATAAGCTATAGCTCTTCTTATAAAAGTTTTTTTATTTGGTTCAGAACTTCTTAATTTTTTAATTATTCCCATATTTATCACTATCCTAAATAAAATAACAATTATCTAAATTATAAAATCTCACCATTTGTTTCAATAACTTTCTGATACCAAGAAAATGAATCTTTCTTATATCTCTTAAGCGTTCCTTTCCCATCATTATTTTTATCAACATAGATAAAACCATAACGCTTTTGCATTTCTCCTGTAGAAAAGCTTACGCAATCAATACATCCCCATACGGTATAGCCCAATAGATTGACACCGTCAATCTCAACAGCATCTTTCATTTGCTGAATGTGTGCTTTAAGATAAGCAATACGATATTGATCATGAACAATACCATTCTCAAAAGTGTCATATGCACCAAAACCATTTTCAACAATAAACATTGGTAATTCATAACGATCTTGAAGATAATTTAATGTATAGCGAAGCCCTTTAGCATCAATAGGCCATCCCCAGTCTGATTTTTGTATATATGGATTGTTGCATAAATCCTTTGATTCATCATAATCAAGATAGATATTTCCATCACCTTTAACACTAAAGGACATATAATAACTAAAGGCAATATAATCAACTGTACCTTTTTTTAAGATATCTAAATCTTCATTGATTATGTCAAGACAAAAATCTTTGCGTTCAAAAAATTTTTTCATATATCCGGGATAATATCCTCGAACATGAACATCAGTATACCAGAAACGCTTATGGTTTGATCCAATGGCTTTTAACATATCATCCGGATTACAGGAATAAGGATATATAGGCGTCATTGCAATCATACAACCTATCATCAGAGAAGAATCAATTTCATGTGCTATCTTAACTGCTTTTGCACTTGCAACCAATTCATAATGAGAAGCCTGATAAACTACTTTTTCCTTATCCTCATCATTATTAAATATAATTCCTGAATTTGTAAAAACAGATCCTTCTGAATTATAGTTTGACTGATTATTGATTTCATTAAACGTTAGCCAATATTTTACTTGATGATGGTACCTCTTAAAACATACAGTTGCGAAATTTATAAAGAAATCAATTAATTTTCGATTTCTCCATCCTCCATATTTTTTAACTAAATAGAAAGGCATTTCAAAATGAGAAAGCGTAATAATAGGCTTAATACCATTTTTTAACATTTCTTCAAATAAGTTATCATAGAATTTTAATCCTTCTTCATTAGGTTCTTTCTCATCTCCTTTAGGAAAAATTCTTGCCCAAGAGATAGAAGTTCTAAAGCATTGAAATCCCATTTCTTTAAATAAAGCTATGTCTTCTTTATAATGATGATAAAAATCAATAGCTTCATGATTAGGATAATATGCTCCTGAAATAATATTATCAGTAATGATACGAGATTTGTTTGCTCCGCCCACTAACATCATATCCGAAATATTAGGTCCTTTTCCATCAATATTCCAGGCTCCTTCGACCTGATGAGCAGCTACTGCTCCACCCCACAAAAAATCTTTATTCATCTTAATTAGGGCTTTCCATCTCTTCTTTAACAGCCGCTCTGCTTGCCGCCATAACAAAAGGTAAATAGATAAGAACAGAAATGGCTAAACAGATAATACCGACTACTAAAGACATAAGATTATTTGCTCCTGATCCTAAAAATGGTGTTAAGACTTCAGGAGTTGTCCAAGCTACTGAATATGCAATTGGTGGTATGATTTTTGATACTACAAATAGATATCCAACTATATTACATATAACAGGAGCAAGGATAAAAGGAATAAGATAGATTGGATTCATAACCAATGGAAATCCGAAGATAATAGGTTCATTAATATTAAATAATCCCGGCAGCAAAGACATTTTTGCAATATTATATTGGGCTTTATTTTTACGACCGGCAATGAAGGTCGCAATAATAAGTCCTAAAGTAGCTCCTGATCCTCCTCCATTACCAAAGGCATCATTGATTGACTGCCAAGTGATAGGATATGGAGCTCCCCAAGAACTTCCATGACTGGCTACATAAGCTAAATTTAAATTAGCTTGTTCAGTCCATATAACTGAACGTAGTGCTGATAATGTATTAGGTCCGTGAATACCTAATATCCATAAAAATTGCTGAACAATTACAAACACCAAAATTGTTCCCATAGATGAGCCAAGTGATGTCATTGGCGCCTGAATAGCATTATAAATTAATACTTGAATTCCATCAGCCGTTAGCTTAGAAAAAACGAAATTCAATACACCTATCATTGCTAATACAATCATAATAGGAATTAAAAGATTAAACGACTGAGATACAGCAGGAGGCACCATTTCCGGCATCTTAATTCTTAATTTGCTATTTCTGCCTAAGCGTGTAAGAATTTCAGCTGTTAATAAACCAAAAATTAAAGCAACAAATAATCCTTGTGCTCCAAAGTAAGTTCTTGATAATCCTGATCCTGACTTATCAACAAATTCTTTAGCTCCCGGATAAAGAATAAAATAAGCTGATAATGAAGTAATTCCACATAATACCTTGTCACCATTCATCTCTTGAGCTAATTGATAAGCAGTTAAGAAAGCAATTAATAAAGCAATAATATTTGTTGTTCCATTAATAACAGAACTTAAAACGGCTTGATAGGAATCAAGATTAGGAATGAGCTTATTAAGCTGTAATAATGAAGCAATAAAACCATCTTTTGATAAAAAAACATAATTAATGAGTAACACCATAGATCCAGCCATAGTTAATGGAAAAGATAATGTAAAAGCATCTCTTACAGCGGCTACATGACGCTGTCCGTTAATCTTAGCAGCTAATGGTACAAAATACTTTTCCATAAAATCCTGAATTTTATTCATACACTTTCCTCCTTCACTTTTAATATAGAAAACGTTTTCTTAATTATAGATTATAGGTTTATCTACAAAAAAAGGAAGAATTTTGAGTTTTTCTTAATAGATAATATCATTTATTTTTTTGTTACATAATTGTAACAATTTAAGACATATTTTTTAGACATGATACTAATCTTTCAACTATTGTTACATTAAGAATTTGAGAATTATTTAATAATGAATAGCTTAACGCTAAATCAGCCAGTTTATTTACTGTACTTGTAAAAGACGATGTGATCGTTATTATAAGACTATTATCTTTTATTGCTTTAAGCTCCATTATCATATCAGCAATTTTGACTTCATCTTCAGCATTAAAAATAACAAGATTTACTCTTTTACCGCTACTATCTTTTTTTATAATTTTAAAATTAAAGGGCTCTTGACAGCTTATTGCCAGTTTCCCTATAGAACAAAGACTTCTTGCACAATAGTCAGCGACAAACCGAGTATTCCCAATACCATAACAAACTACCATATCTGCCTCATAAAGTAATGAAGCCGCTTCTTCTAATTTACTTTTATAATAATCGGAATCAAGTGATTCCAAGCATTTTATCACTTCATCAAAATCATAAGAAGATTCAATTTTTTTAGTTACTTTTCTATATTCATATTTAAAATCTTTAAAGCTCTTATATCCTAATCTATGAATCAATCTTGATAAAGTTGCTGTACTTACTTTTGATTCTAAGGCAATATCACGCATAGACATAAACTTAATATCAGTACGAATTAAATATTCATAAAGTTTTATTTCACTCTTACTAAGATTATTAATATGTTTATATTTCATAGTTTTTTCTCCTGTAATCTATAAATAGAACTATAACAAGTTAATTATATCATATAATATAGTATATCCTTCTATATTTATTACTGAGTAAGATTGATAATGTTGTATGAATGATTGTATTTAGGAAAAGAAAAGTATAAAATAAAAATGTTCAAGGAGGTGTTCCTTATTTTAGGCTACGAATATTTTAGAAATACTCTTACCCATCCCCAAAGAATTATGCTTCTTGGTGTCCTATCAATGTTTCTGCCTTTTTATATGTGTGCAAGTGTTCTTACTCTCTTATTTATTAGGATTTTATGGAAGCATGAAGTGAAAGAACTCTATATTGAAACCACAAATGCCTGGTATCTGATTGCTTTTTCAATTTTATCAGCCATTGTTTCTTTATTTTATAAAAATTATCTGGGAGCATTAATTAGTGCCGGATTTATTATTTTTATAACTTTAATGCTTTACTACCGAAAACATCTGACAAAACCGTTCTTTGAAACTCTCACAAATCTTATCTTATATATGAGCGCTTTTGCAGCTATTTATGGATTAATAGAGTATGTAAGTATATTATCTAAGTTTGATTTAAATCGTATAGAAATAATCGTCTTTAATACTCCGGAAAATAGAATTAATTCTGTTTTCTTTAATGCGAATTACTATGCTATGATGATCGAATTCTTTGTCGGTATTGCATTCTATAAAACACTCAATATCTTTCAAAATAAAATAGGTACTGATGAACTTAAAAAATTATTTACGATTGGTATAATTACCTCTTTAAACTTATTCTGTCTGTATATATCAGGATGTCGTACCGCATGGCCTGCTATTTTAATTAGCGGAGCTATCATGCTTTTATTAAGTCATCATCGCAAACTCTTTATCTCTATTGCCGGCATAGGAGGTGCAGGTATTGTCTATCTGACTTTTAATCCGCAAAAAATTCCTCGTGTCAACAATATTATTGCTTATCTTGGGGTACGTATGAAAATTTGGAAAGCCGCCATCAGCTGTATTAAAGATCATCCATTATTTGGTGAAGGCCCTCTAACCTATTTTCATATCTATAAACAATATCATGGTCATCCTACTCAGCATGCTCATAATATTTATATAGATCCTATTTTATCTTATGGTATTATTGGTTTAGGATTACTTGTTCCATATATATATGATGTTCTAAAAAATATTATAAGACTCTATAAAAAACATCTTGATGATAATCTTGTGGCATTGATATTTGGGTGTCTCACAATGATTTTTATTCACGGCTTTTTAGACTTAACAATATTTTTTGTTCAGACGGGATTCTTATTCTTAATAATTATTTCCAGTTTCGGTATCTATAATAATGAAATAAAGGCTTAGCAAATGCTAAGCCTTTATTAATCCCTGTCTGACAAACTCATTATGGATACCATTATTTAATGGACTCTCAGTAATAGTATCAGCATATCTCTTAAGTTTTTCACTGCCATTCTCCATAACTATACCGATATGAACTGTTTTAATCATTTCCAAGTCATTCATAGAATCACCAAACCCTATAGTAGCTTCCAGAGGAACATGATAATAATCCAGTATTTTCTGTATTCCTAATCCTTTAGAAACAGTAAAATCATTAATTTCACCGTTTATCATATCATTACTGATTATTTCATCAAATAATATAAAGCGTAATCTCTCTTTACAATAGTCCTTTAATAACTTAACACCTTCTTTGCTTTTCCCTATAAATACAAATTTATGAATAGGTTCTCCTTGATAGTCTTCAAGATCCTTGGCTTTCATCTCATCTTTTCTATTCTCTATAATTCTTGCCATTTCTGAATTTAACTGATCATATGTTGTTCCCAAAGCAAATAACTGAGTAATTTCAGGCTGTTGATAAGTTATATGAGTAGTTTCTAAAGAATAATAGATATGGTATCTTTTTGCTATTTCAGTTAATTCAAGAATAGTCTTTTCATTCATTGACTCATCTATTAAAATATGATTATCAGTTTCTATATAGGAACCGGCACTACAGATAAAACCATCAAATCCAATTGGCAAAAATTTCTGAATAGATGCTTTATTTCTTCCTGTACATAAAAAAACTTTATGTCCATTTTTTCTTGCTTCTTTAATTGCTTTTATAGCACTTTTCGGAACATCATAGCCATGTTCAAATAATGTTCCATCAACATCAATAAATATATATTTCTTTTCCAATTTTATCACCTATACTTTATCATATCTTATTTCTCTTAAAATAGAAAGATATATACAAATTATGAAAAGGAGAGCATCATGTTTTTTAAACTCACTTCTATTAATGATCCTTGTTTAAATCAATATACACAATTCAATGAATCACAAAGATATCATAGCTATGAACCTGAAATAGGTACCTTTATTCATTGATATCTGTCACTATTGATACATATACTCACTTAATAAAGAACAAGAAAGATGAACTAATGGATATCTTAAATAAAAAGCCTTGATTAAATCAAGGTATTTTTTATATGGTGCTGGAGATGGGATTTGAACCCACAGCCTACTGGTTACGAGTCAGTTGCTCTGCCATTGGAGCTACTCCAGCATGGAAATAATTATATCACTTTGAATTTGACATCGCAACAAAGTTTCATTAATATAATATTAAAGTAGAGGTGAGAATATGGCAATTAAAGTACAGGCAAAAGATACTGATGAACTGACAGTTGAATTGGAAGAATGGTCTTTAGGTGTCAATCTTATTGATACGTCATCAAAAGAAGAAAAAGTTGTTAAAATTGAATCTGATCAATTAAAAGAAGATCATTCACATCGTACATCTTATCTTAATAGAGATATAAAAGATGAAGAAGATAATTAAAAGGGGCTGACCCAGTAAAGTGATTTTTGTTAATCACTGAGCTGGTGTCAGTTCTTTTTCTTTATTATCTGATACTCATTTTATCAATTCTATTTATTGATGAGAAACCACATAAAAAAACACCCTTTTTTGGGCGCAATATCCCTATACTGTTGTGAAAAGTCATTTTTCAGGTGTGATTATCTTTTTTCTAGCAGGCCTGTTTGCACTCTAACCTGGCTTTGCTTTGTATCATATTATGGTACTTCCTGATATTGAAGCCGATTGCGAGCATGTAAAATTCAAATTTTACATTGGAATTGCCTCTTCGACGTAATCTTTCATATCCATAATCCTGTTTAATAATTCCAAACGTACCCTCACTATATATCTGTCTTGATTGCATTAACTGCTTACCGACAGATGTATGAATAGCTTCATCAACGTGATCGTGAAAATCCTCGAGCTTCTTGCATACAGTCATTGTTCTATTTCCCAAAGCTTTGCTACACTTACTCTTGAAAGGACAGGTACTGCATCCATCACATTCACATTTGATATTTTCCTTGTCATAAAGCCCACGCTTCTCAACTCTACGACTTACAGGATTAAACACATGACCTTCAGGACATACAAAAAATCCATCGTCATTTCTTTTTAGATGTCTCTTGAAGTATCGATTTTTCTCGGTTACTTTTTCCTGCTTTTTATAAATTCCTGAGTACTTGATGTATCCATATTCAATATCGTTTTCTTCACAAAAGCTATAGTTGTCATAGTCCCCATATCCGGCATCACAAACCACGATAGAAGGATACTTTCCATAATGCTTCTTATACTTCTTTAAAAAAGGAATGAAAGTAGGAAGGTCATTACCGTTAGATGTAATGAGAATGTTTCTGATAAATCCACTGCTGATGCCAAGCTGTACATTGTATCCGGGCTTGAATATATTGGTATGATTGTAATAGTCCCACTTCATATGCATGAACGTAGCGTCCGGATCAGTTTTTGAAAAGCTGTTACGATCACCTAATATGTCAAAATGTATCATATACTTATATATCTTGATACATAGATCCTTTAACTCATCATATAATCTCTGGATTTCCTGCTTTCTATAGCCACGTCCAATAACCATCTGAATTCCCTGAGCCTCCATATATTTTTCAATACAATCAGCGATTTTAAGCATATAGGCAGGATTAGGCTCTCTTATTTGGGAATAGAATATATCAATGCCGTTGGCTTTAAAGAATTTGTTTAACTTCTTGATAAGATTCATGAATTTCTTCCATGTTCTTTCATAGTAGCGTTTTGTAGCTTTTTTCCATACGAAAGTATTCTTGTTCGCGTTTGCTTCAAACTTAGATCCATCAATAGTCAGAATATCTGCAACCATGTCAATTCTGTCATCATTTTCTATGAATTTATTAAGTTCATAGAAAATATCTTCAATTGGCATAAGAAGGTCATTGTGCATAAAACGCTGGAAACTTGAGTGACCGATTGATACGTTTCCGGTAAAGAATTTATATCTAATATCTGAAATAGTTTTATTTTCCAATTCACGTGTAGAAATATAACCGTCTTCAGCGAATCCCAACAAAATACATCTTAATAATTTCATTGGATCATGCCCATGTGATTTGCGGTTATTGAGATTAACATATTTACCAATGTTTATCCTTTCCGTAATCTCAATAACGGTACGTGCAAGATCATCCTGAGGCACATCTTTCTCGAAAGAAATAGTAAAATCGAGTAGCGCATAGGTCTGAAATACGCTATAATCTTTTTTGTATACTGTTGTATTAGTCATATAAACATTATACAAAAAAATGCGTCGGATGTCTCCGTCGCATTTTTATTTTTAAGCTACTCAGTTTTATTTAACCGGGTCAGCCCCTTTTAATTATTTCTTGCTTAATAAATCTCTGATTTCTTCCAATAATAGAACTTCTGCACTTTTTGCTTCGGGAGCAGCAACTGGTTCCTCTGCTTTTTTCATCTTATTTTTAGCTGTATTAATAGCTTTAATCATTGTAAATATACATAAAGCTAATAATAAGAAATTAATTAAAGATGATACTACAGCTCCATAAGCTATTTCAACAGTTCCTACTTTAGCAACTGCTTTATCTAAACTTGCCGGAATTTTAATAATTGCTGAAATAATACCCATGACCATATTTACAACTGCTGTAACCACTTCTTTAAGTGCACCACCTAAAATAACACCTACAGCCATATCTATAACATTTCCGGTAAATGCAAATTCTTTAAATTCATTCCATAAATTTTTCATAAATTTTCCTCCCTAGCTAATAATACAGAATGTTTTATTGCTTTTCAAGTTTATTATCCTAATGCAACATCCAAGATCATCATAACACAGAATCCAATCGCAAATCCAATTGTTGCAATATTAGAATGCTTACCCTTACTAGCTTCAGGAATAAGTTCTTCTACAATAACATAAATCATAGCTCCGGCTGCAAATGATAAAAGATAAGGAAGGATAGGTATCATCTGTCTTGATAAAAGAATCATTAAAATAGCACCTATCGGCTCTACTAATCCGGATAATGTCCCAAGAATAAATGCTTTTATTTTACCCATTCCTTCTGCTTTTAAAGGCATGGAAATAATAGCACCCTCAGGAAAGTTCTGAATAGCTATTCCTAAAGATAATGCCATCGCAGCAGCTAAAGTAATCTTCGTTCCTCCTGACAGCATTCCTGCAAAAACAACACCTACTGCCATACCTTCAGGAAAATTATGAATAGTAACTGCCAGCATCATCATAGTGGTTTTTTTCAATTTAGGACGAAGATGTCCTTCCGGTTCATCTTCATTTAAATGAAGATGAGGGACTAACTCATCAATTCCCAGAAGCATAAAGATACCTACCAACATTCCTATCACTGCCGGCATAAAGCTAAGTTTTCCCCAGGAATGACTCATATCAATAGAAGGAATAAGTAATGACCAGACAGAAGCCGCCATCATGACTCCGCCTGCAAATCCTAATAATATTTTTTCTAAAAGTTTATTCATACGGTTTCTCATTAGAAAGACCATTGCTGATCCTAATGTTGTTCCGACAAAAGGAATTAATACCCCTATTATTATATTTGTATTCATATATTACCTCACATGGAATAATCTACCATAAATGGAATTTGATTACTAAGTATATGACTTGAAAGTTTCTTTTATTCCTATCCATTTCTCTAAACATTATAAGTTTTAATTTATCTTGCATGGTTTCAGTAGCATTTTCATTGAAGTGTACAACAACCGCATAGGTTACTTTCCCAATTTTCTTTATCGTCTTTGTTCCTGTATTCTAATCATTTTTATTTTCGTACACATAAATTTCCTCCTGCTTATTACACTAAAAAACGACCGGCTTTTTTTCGGTCGTTTTACTTCGTTCTTTCAATTTCACAGATTATTACCTTGAATATTAAATTTTGTTTTTTAATTGGTCAGATGTTCTCTGACCAATTGACTATTTTAATTTTTTATCTTTTTCTTTATCTGCATAGCCTTCTATGGATAGATATTCCTTGTTTAATTCATTTAAAATTTCTTCTTCACTTGGTAAATATAGTTTATCTTTTGATGCAAATATCTATCTTTTGGAAGAGTATATTTAACAATAGAATCACTCTTATCAGCATAAAGTACAATACCTATCGGAGAATTATCTCCCTCATTCATCTTTTCTCTTTCATAATAATGAATATACATCTACATTTGTCTTAAATCTTGATGTGTTAAATCTCCAATTTTCAAATCTATCAAAATGTCTTCCGTCAAAGGTAAATCTTTTCTGCCTTGCTACAAATGAAAAACCTCTCCCTAATTCTAAAAGAAACTTCTGTAAATGAGTTATTAAGGCTTGTTCCAAATCACTTTCATAAAAAAAACTGTTTATTTGCCTATTAAGTTGCCTTGTACTCCAATTGAATTTTATAGCTTCTTCTAAATAAAAGTTCCTTGTCTTTTCGTTTTCAACACGCATTAAACTGTCCAACTCAATTTGCTATGCAGTGCCTAGCCATTTGAAAAAGCAAGATAAAACTGCCTCATATTCTTAAGATTTACAACTATAAATCCCTTTCCAAAATCCTTTGTCATCTGCTTAGATAGTTCTTGTAATAACCTTTGTCCATCAATAATTTTCTTACCGATATTCCAATAAATTTCAACCATCACATAACTTTATCTCCTTAACATTATTAAATCTCCTTTATTTTAATTTTAAAAAATATTAATCTACTTTATTGATATTTATAAATGTATAACATAATCAGTTATTGAATTTAAAAATTCTTGATCATGAGAAACAATGAATATTATTTTATTATCACTCTTACATTCATTGATTATATGAGAAATATTCATCATATTGTAATAATCCATCCCACTTGTAGGCTCATCAAAAAATAAAAGTTGGGAATTTTTACAAAGTACAGATGCTATTGCTACCCTTTGCTTTTGCCCACCCGACAAACTCATTGGATGACGATCTTTCAATTCATACAAATCAAGTTTTCTTAGGATATCTTCAATATGTCTGTTTTTAATATTTTTTGTTCCAAGACTTACTTCATTTATAACAGAATCGGTAAAAAGTTGGTGATTAACATCTTGCATCACAAGAGATGATATTTTAAGCCTATCTGTTTTTGAAAGCCTTTTACCATCTAAATAGATTTCATCCTTTGATTTTCTTTCGCAACCTATAAGGCATCTTAGCAAAGTAGATTTACCAAGTCCGTTTGTTCCCACTATGCCATAGGTTTTACCCATTTCAAAAAAGATGTTTTTGAAAAGTAATTTGTTATCTACACCATTAAATTTAAATTCAATATTTCTTACTTCAAAATTTCCCTTTTTTTGAATTTCAGGCACTACAAGCTTTGTTTTAGACTTATCTCTTAACCCTAACTCATTAAGTTTTTTAGATGGTATTTTCATAAAATCTATTTTTGTATATTCCCTTTGTATTTTACCATCTTGAATCAAAAAAACTCTATCTATAATATCCATAAGATAGTATATTCTATGCTCTGAAATAATAAGAGTTTTTCCTTTATTTTTTAGCTTTGTAAGCATTCCTTTTATAATTATAATATTTTCTTCATCAAGATTTGATGAAGGTTCATCCAAAACAATTATTTCCGTTCCGGATATATAACTTGCAGCAATACATAAAATCTGCTTTTCTCCACCTGAAAGCTTGAAAATATCTCTATTTAAAAGGTGTTTTATCGGAAATATATCCAACATATCATTTAGTCTTTCATCCATTTGTTTTTTTGAAAGACCTATGTTTTCTAAATAAAAAAGTAATTCAAGGGTAGTATTTATATTAAAAAAGTGTGTCTTTGGATTCTGAAATACACTTGATACCAAACCGGATATTTCATACAGTCGGAGATTCCTGACATCTCTATTATCTATCCTTATAGTTCCCTCCATAGAAGCCCCGTCATATCGTACAGCTAATCCATTGATAGAATTAATAATTGAAGATTTTCCGCTTCCACTTTTTCCTGTAAATAATACACATTCTCCCTTATTTATATTTAAAGAAATGTCTTTTAACACTTTGGGGTAATTCCCATAAGATAGAGATAAATTTTCAATTTCTACCATAAAATTCCTCCTATAATCATAATTAGCATTAAAAACACATAGATAAAATCGACTATTTTTATTTTAATAGATATATATCTTGTTTTTTTAATAGGATTTTCAATGCATTTTGTTTCTGCAGCCTTTGCGATATCATCAGAAATATTGGATGATATAACAAGTAAAGGTACTATTACATATTCAATGTATGAAATCGGATTTTTAAATGTAATTCCTCGTATCCTCATAGCAAGTTTTATATTCCTACTTTCCTCTCTAAACGACGGGAAAAATCTAAACATTACAGCAATTGGTATAGAAACAGAGCGAGGTAATTTAATTTTATCCATTGAAGATATCACACTTCCTACATCTGAAGTTTTTATAAAAAAACTGCCTGCACTAAATGGAATATATGATATGTACCCTCCTTACTGATTGTCCAGTAAAGAGGGTACATATCATAAGTTATGCCGCTTATTTCAGAGATTAAAAATCCCTAATTGAAGTCACCGAATTTCAATCTCTTTTTTTTCTAACTTATTAACCTGTATTCTTGTCATTTTCAAAGCTTTTAGCTTCTTCTGTTTTTTCTCCTCTCTCCTTGCCTTATATCTATCCCCAACGGCTCGGTTTTAGTATATATTTTTAATTTAAACTCTGTTTAATTAATCTTTCTTTTCTTTCTAGTGATAATATTTGTAAGGATTATAAAAAACAAAGCAAATAATAAGAGAATCAGTATATTGATTAAAAGAGGGTAGATTGTTTGCAGATTAACGGTTTCTATTTTACTTAATAATTCATTACTGTTAATAAAGTAATAAGATGGCAGAATATGTGCTATTTTTAAGACATTCTCCGGTAATAATCTGACCGGTACAAATGCTCCGCATAAGAAACTTGATCCCAATGCCACAACATTAACAACACCATTAATGACATTCTTATTAAAGACGATCTGTCCTATAAAAAAGGCAATTGCAGTCGCAGTAAAAGTAAAGATAAATGAATTGAGTATATATAATAGGCCGGATAAACTTAACATAACTTTACCTAATATCATCATACTCATACCCACATAGATAAGCCAGATCATAAAAGCAAACAAACAGTTAGATAAAAGAAGCTGTCTATTAAATGTCTTATAATTGATACTGCTGATTAATATCCTTTTTCGTACTTCCGGTTTCTTAAAGCCATAAATTATCAGAGAAATAACATAAATCAGACAAGCTAATATACTATAGCTGGCAAAGTTATAATAAAAACTTACCTGTGAGAGCTTATCGGTATCTATTTTAGAAATTATATTAACTTTTGAGGTTTTTGATAATGTTTCATTAATATTTTTAATTAATTCTTTTTCATCAGTTATACTTTTAGCATAAATATCAGCAGTTTTTAAATATCTTGTCAGTATTAGCTTTGCTAATGAAGCCTGGTAATCATTTGTACTTTTTACTGACAGTTCTAAATGATGTCCTTTCATAAACTCCTGATGATATCCTTTTGGAATATAAGCAACATAATTAATTTCACGATAAAATAATCCATCATTAATGGCTTTTTCATCATCTTTAAGATGAACTATATGACAATGCTTAGATAAATAATTTATTAAGTTCTTAGTCATTCCCTTATTCTGATCTCTATTCACAATCATAACATCAGGCTTGCTTGACTGAAAGACAGTATTAGGATTACTTGAACGAGCATTAAGTACACCAAAAACAATTAATAAAACTGTATAAAGCAAGATAATCATTTTATTTTTATTAATAATCTTGAGAAATGCTTTAAATACTGTCATATTTCTGTCTCCTTAAAACGATAATAGAGATAATAATAAGAATAAGTGAAAAAGCCAATAAACTCATCAGATTAAAGAAGAAGCGATGTAATGTATCATAATAGTATAATGAATAAAAGCCATCTGTAATCATACCTGCCGGATTTAACATATTAATAATAGGAATATTCTTATCAATAAAGTACTTTGTAGTCACTCCCATCATACCTGCAAAAAAGCATCCTAACATTGTAACTGATATTTGCAGAGATGATTTAAAACTGCTGTTTCCTTTAGAAACAACCGCAATAGCCATTCCTAAAGAAAGACCTGCCAGACTGCCGGCAATACTTAATAAGACAATAAGTCCAAGATTACTTCCATAATTAACCTTTAAAACAAAGATTGTATAGACAAATAAGAGTAATAATCCTGTTAATTGAGTAATATAACCGGCAAACAGGCTACTTAATAATAGCCCGGCTTTCTTAACAGGCGCAATCGCAATTCTTTTTCCTTGAGATGACATCTGAGGAAGATTATTATCTAACGAAGCAATGACTAATGAACCTCCCATTAGACATGACATAGCAATTAAAGAATAGAATTCAATAACTATATAGCTTAAATTCTTTTTTGATTTATCTTTAATCTTCACATCAGTATGAATAAGACTTTGAACCTTATGACTAATCTTTTGATAATCAATCTGATAATGACCTGAAGATATTTCTTTTTCAATCTCTTTCTTAGAGAGATTCTTAACTATATTATAAGTCTGAGATACTTCTTCTGTTACATATTTGAATATTGTTTCATTAATACCGCTGCTTTTAAAAGTCAGCCGAGGATCATCATTAATAAGATTAAGATAACCTATAATCCTATCATCTTTTAACAACTGTTCAGCTTGATCTTTGGTTGTATAATCAATAATAAATAATCTATTCTTACTATTTTTATTACTCATTTCTTTAAATGAATCTTTAAATAAAGTATTCTGATTGAAATCTTTATTATTAATAATCGCAATATGAATAAGATTAAGTTTTTCTCCTTTTTCTATATTAGAAAAAGCCATACTGAAAAATGTTGCAAGAATAATAGGAAAAGAGAAAATCCAGAAAATCAGTATTTTATTTCTAAAAAGGATTTTTAAAGAGTATTTAAAATGATGGATAAACATTAATCACGTAATTCCTTTCCTGTTAATTCAAGAAATACATCATTGAGTGTTGGTCTTTCTGAATAAATTTTATCATAATGAATACTCTCTTTATTTAAAAACTTAATCAGATCAGCAAGATTCGTTTGTCCCTTTTTATATGTAATAAATAAAGTATGTTCTTTATAGTCTGCATTATCTACATTATCAAGATTCTTTATTTTAGCAAACAATTCCTGATTTAAATCTCTTATTTCAACAGATATTTTTTCTTCTATACGAGCTAATGACTTTAATTCATCATTTGTACCGGAAGCAATAATCGTTCCTTTATCTAAAATAATAATACGATCACAAAGCATTTCCACTTCTTCCATATAATGTGTTGTATAAACAATCGTTGCTCCCTGATCTCTTAATTTTTTTATTCCTTCTAAGATATTATTTCTGCTTTGCGGATCAACCGCAACAGTCGGTTCATCTAAGAATATCAGCTGAGGCTTATGAGCAATACCACAGGCTATATTTAATCTTCTTAATAAACCTCCGGATAATTTCTTAGGATAGAATTTTTTAAAATCTTCCAGTCCTGTTAATTCTATTGCCTGCTGAACAAGTTGTTTTCTCTTGGCTTTATCTTTAATATATAAACCACAAAAGAAATCAATATTCTCTTCGGCTGTTAATTCTTCAAAAACAGAAATATCCTGAAAAATGACTCCTATTTTTGATTTTAAATCATAACTATCAGGAGTCATTTCCTGATTAAATATCTTAATCATTCCTTGACTATAATTTAATAAAGATAAAAGACAATTGATTGTGGTTGATTTACCGCTTCCATTAGGTCCTAGCAAGCCTAGTATTTCTCCCTGATGAACTACAAAAGATAAATCATCAATTGCCTTTAATTCCTTATAGTTTTTAGTTCATTTTTTACTTCAATAATATTTATCTAAAGTTTTAATGTCTATATTCTGACCATTTTTTTGTTTTTAATCGTAAAAGATAAAGAAAACCTCTCCCTGTTAATTCTAAAGCCATTCCAATCCAAACTCCTCTTAATCCAAGTATCGGTGCTAAAAAATAAGCTAAAGGCAATCTGATCAGCCACATACTCATAAAGTTTATTATTGTAGGCATAAGGGTATCACCAATACCTCTAAAGATTCCTGTCCCTACAATTGCAGCAGCAAAAAGAGGCTCAGCAAAAGCTTCTATTCTTAATACCGATACTCCTAATTCTCTAATAGCAGGATCAGGAGACATTAAACCGATCATTAATGGAGCAAAAATATACATAAGAATACCCATTAATGTCATTATGATCATACCAAAAACTATAACAACCCATCCTAGTCTTTTGGCAAGCTCGGATCTTTTTGCTCCAATACTTTGTCCAATTATTGTAGAGGCTGCTGATGCAATACCAAAGCCGGGCATATAACATAATCCTTCTGCAGTTACTGAAAAAGAATTGGCAGCAATCGCAATATTACCTAATGGTGATATGATTCTTGTGGATATAATCTGTGCTCCATTTAAAGCAATCTGTTCTAAGATAACCGGTAAAGCTATCTTAACCGCATTTTCAAAATAGTAATAATGGAAAACTGTCTTTTCATCTTTGCGATGATGAAGTATCTCACTTTTAAATAAAAGATAGTAAAGAAGACATAAAGAAATAATAATCTGTGAAAGAGCTGTTCCTAAGCCGGCTCCTAAAACACCAAGATTAAAGCCCGGTAAAAAAGCAAAAGTACCTTGAGGAAAAATAAAGACAGCATTAAAAAGAATATTTAAGAGACACATAAAAACATTTAAGACTCCCGGTATCTTCATATTTCCACTGGATTGAAGCATACCACTGCATGTAACTGAAAGCTCCTGAAAAGGAATTGCAAGTGAAAAGACCAGAAAATAAAGAGATGCCTGATGAATAATATCTTTATTTCCTCCTAGCCATATTGGCAGATAAGGTGCAATTAACACTGAAATAAGGCATATTAAGCAAGAAAAGATCATTGCTGATAAGAGTCCCGCCTTAACAAGATTTCTGGCTTCTTTGTTTTCTTTTGCTCCAATATGATGAGCGATCTGAACACTAAATCCTAATGATACAGCCAAAAGAAGTCCTCCTATTAGCCATGTTGTTGTTGAAACAAGACCGATAGATGCTGATGCTTTAGCACCCAGTCTTCCTGCCATTGAAGCATCAGCATATTCCATAACTACTACGGTAATCTGAGAAAGAATAGCCGGTATACTTAAATAAATTGTAAGTAAAAGAGAATCTTTTGTATTAAAAGAATCTCCATTTCGTAATTTTTCTAATAAATGATTCATTTTATCACCAAGAAAAGTATATATAATTTGAGTCCCTATGAAAAGACAGAATGTTAGATATTCTGTCCTTTCTTTAAACAATATATTTCACCTATAATACCCGCTATAATAAATATTATAGATATAAGCTGCGCTGTTCTCAATGATCCGATCATCAGTGAGTCAGTACGCATTCCTTCCACAAAGAATCTGACTATGCCATAACCTATAAAATAAGCAAAAAACTGCATTCCTTTCTTTGATGCAAAATGTCTGATAATAAGAACAATAATAAGAAATACAATTATATTACCCATAGATTCATAGAGAAATGTCGGATGATGGTAAGCTCCATCAATATACATATGAGAGATAATAAAGTTAGGAAGGTGTAAAGATTTTAAGAATTCTAATGAACATACACCGCCAAAAGCTTCCTGATTAAAGAAATTTCCCCATCTTCCACAAGCTTGTGCTATTAATACTCCCGGTAAAATAGCATCCCCTGCTACTAAAAAAGGAATATTTTTCTTCTTAAAATAATAGTAAGAATAGATGAGTCCGGTAAATAGTCCCCCCTGAATGGCTAGACCGCCATGCCAGATCGCAAAAATTTCTAGAGGATTTTGAAGATAAGATTCTTTAAACATAAAGATGACATACCATATTCTAGCTCCTATTATCCCTATAACTAAAACTGATACAAAATAATCAGATAAGATATCTTTACTATACCCTAACTGTTTAAAACGATATTGTCCTAATAAATAAGCAAATATTGCTCCTAAAAGAATAAGTAATGCATAATAACGAATACTCATATTGCCTATTTTAAGAAATGTTGAAAAATCCGGAAATAAATACATTAGTTCTCCTTTTTGCTTTGAATATTTTCAAGCACTCTATTTACAAATTCTTTAGATGAATCAAATCCTGTTGATTTTAACTGCATATTCATAACAGCCGCTTCAATAATAGCTGCCATGCTTCTTCCTCCGGTTACCGGAACAACCATTTTAGGAATAGAAACACCTAAAATTTCTTCTGTATTATCATCTGCTTCAAGACCTATTCTTGCATATTCACGACTTGGAAGCCATCTTTCTAATTGAATAATCAATTCTACCTGATCCTTATCTAAAACACAGCCTGCACCAAACATCTTCCCTACATCAATAATACCAATACCTCTGATTTCTAAAAGATTCTTTAATACAGTCGGTGCTCTTCCCTGTAATCCTGTACCAATATGATAAATCTCTACCGCATCATCAGCAATTAAAAGATGTCCTTTTTTTATTAATTCTAAAGCAATTTCAGATTTACCTATACCGGAATCCCCTCTGATAATAACACCTTTCCCATAAATATTTAAAAAGACTCCATGCATTAATGTATCTTCTGCTAAATATTCATCCAGTTTTCCTGTTAAGCCAATAGATATTCTGCCTGTCGGCTGATCTGTTTCAAAAACAGGAAAATTACGTTTGATAGCTATATTCTTTAATATATCCGGTGTTTTATAACCTTTCGCAATAATAATACAAGGTGTTTCATCATTAACAAGTTTAGAGAAACAGGCAAGCTGGGCTTCAGCTGACATTTCCTGTATAAAAGCATTCTCTTTTTCACCAAGAAGAATTATCCTTCTAAAGTCTGAATGCTTAAAAAAGCCTGCCAATTCAAAACCGGGTCTATTTATTTCAGCTACAAAGACTTCTCTTTCCATTGATTCTTCATCACCGGTAATACGTGTATAGCTACCTTCTGATAAGATTTTTTTTAATTGTATACTTTTCCCCATAGCTTCTCTCCTATAGTAAATCTTTTAAGAATGCTCCGGTTCGGCTTTCTTTGCATTGTGCAACTTTTTCCGGAGTTCCTGATACGACTATTGTACCACCGGCGTCTCCGCCTTCCAACCCTAAATCAATAATATGATCAGCAACTTTAATAACATCTAGATTATGTTCAATAATAAGAACTGTATCCCCTCCATCAACAATAGTCTGTAAGACATTAATCAGTCGTGAAACATCATCACTATGTAAGCCGGTTGTTGGTTCATCAAGAATATAAAGAGTCTTTCCGGTAGCTCTTTTCTGAAGTTCTGAAGCCAATTTAACACGCTGCGCTTCTCCTCCGGATAGAGTTGTTGATGACTGACCCAGCTTAATATAACCTAATCCTACATCATAAAGTGCTTTAACTTTATTATAGATACGAGGCAGATTTTCAAAGAATTCTAATGATTCTTCAATAGTCATTTCTAATACATCATAGATATTCTTTCCTTTATAGGTAACTTGTAAAGTTTCCTCATTATATCTTTTTCCATCACATTCTTCACAAGGTACATAAACATCCGGAAGAAAATGCATAGAGATTCGTTTGACTCCATCTCCCTGACATGCTTCACATCTTCCCCCCTTAACATTAAAGGAAAATCTTCCTTTATCATAACCTCTGATTTTAGCTTCCGGAGTTTTAGAAAAAAGATCTCTGATATCATCAAAGACACCGGTATAAGTTACCGGATTAGAACGTGGTGTTCGTCCAATCGGTTCTTGTGATACTTCTATCACTTTATCAATATTCTCAATACCTTTAATTGATTTAAAAACACCCGGCTTTTCTTTAGACTTATAGATTTCCGCTTTTAATGCACGACAAAGAATATCATTAACTAAAGTAGACTTACCGCTCCCTGATACTCCTGTCACTACAATAAACTCTCCTAAAGGAAACTTAACATTAATATTTTTTAAATTATGTTCTTTGGCTCCCTTCACTTCTAAATATAAGCCATTTCCTTTACGTCTTTTTAATGGAACAGATATTTTCTTTCTGCCGGATAAATAAGCTCCTGTAATGGAATTCTGATTAGCCATAATTTCCTGTGGTGTTCCCACTGCTACAACTTCTCCGCCATGAACACCTGCTCCCGGTCCAATATCAACAATATAATCAGAAGATCTCATCGTATCTTCGTCATGTTCAACCACAATAACTGTATTCCCCAAATCTCTCATTTCACATAAAGTTTTTATTAATTTTTCATTATCTCTCTGATGAAGTCCAATAGAAGGCTCATCAAGAACATATAAGACACCTGTTAACCGAGATCCAATCTGAGTAGCCAGTCTGATTCGCTGAGCCTCTCCTCCGGAAAGTCCTCCTGCTCTTCTCGATAAAGTCAAATAACCTAATCCTACATTATGAAGAAAAGTTAAACGATCTCTGATTTCCTTAATTATTAATCTGGCAATCTTTTCTTCCATAATAGAAAGCTTTAAATCTTTAATAAAACTTAATGCCTGATCAATCGACATATCTGTAAATTCAGCAATATTCTTGCCTCCTATCTGTACTGCCAGAACCATTTCATTAAGTCTTTTTCCCCGGCAGGATGGACAAGTATGCTCACTCATAAAGCTGGCATAATATTCTTTTGCCCATGAAGATGTCGTTTCCTGATATCTTCTTTCTATTAATGTTTTAACTCCTTCTATAAAACGGGTTGTTTTAGATATATTACCGCTAGAGGAAATAATCTCATAACTGATAGGTTCTTTTGAACCATAAAAAATAATATCCTTTTCTTTCTTTGTAAAGTCTTTTAATGGCTTATCATAATCAATATGATAGTAATCTAATAATTTACAATATGTCTGCCACTCAATACGATCAGTCCCTATAGATGTTTTAAAATATCGAATCCCGCCCTGATTAATAGACAGATTCCAATCAGGAATTAACAGATCATCATCTACTTCTTCTTTAATACCTAATCCTTTACAGTCAGGACATGCTCCTAAAGGATTATTAAAAGAAAACAGACGAGGTTCTAATTTTGGAACACTGAAGCCACAGATTGGGCAAGCCTGATTTTCAGAGAAAAGCCTCTCTGTTTTTTTAGTCAGATTCTCTACTATACATTCTCCTCCGGCTAATTTTAAGGCTGTTTCTAAAGAATCCGATAATCTGGTATGATAGCCTTCTTTTTTTATAATTCTATCCACAACAACATCAATAGTATGTTTTTTATTTTTTTCAAGGATTATATCATCTTCTAAAAGATGCATTTCACCATCTACTTTTACTCTGATAAATCCATCTTTTAATAATTGTTCAAATAAATCTTTATGTGTTCCTTTTTGATTCATTGCTTTTCTGGCAAGAATCTGCAGTCTATCTCCTTCATCATATTCATCAACAATATGAATCATCTGCTTAATAGTTTGAGCTTCAATTAAAATATGATGATTAGGACAATAAGCATGTCCTATACGAGCATACAACAATCTTAAATAATCAAATATTTCAGTCACTGTTCCTACGGTAGAACGAGGATTATTAGAAGTTGTCTTCTGATCTATCGCAATGGCCGGAGAAAGTCCATCAATACTATCTACATCCGGCTTTTCCATACCTCCTAGAAACTGTCTGGCATAAGCACTTAATGATTCTACATAACGTCTTTGTCCTTCAGCATAAATTGTATCAAAGGCAAGAGATGTCTTACCGCTTCCTGATAATCCTGTCATGATCACCAGCTTATCTTTAGGGATTGTAAGATTAATATTCTTAAGATTATTAACTCTGGCTCCCTTTATTTCAATAAGATTTTTTGACATCTTTTTCCAGCCTCCTTAAAATAGTCTCTTTTCTCATACCGCTTAGCTGATAATTATAGGCATCATGAATAAGCTTCTTATATAAATGATGATCAGTAAAGCCACTATTAATCAGATCAGCTCCGCCAATAATAGGTTTCTCTGCCTTATCGCCATAATGAACCTTCATAAGACTCATATATAATTCAAAATCTAAGATTCCCTTATAAGATAAATATCCTCTTCCCAGTTTATCACATTTAGTAATAAGAATAAGATCATTAAGAGGGCATTTATTCTCAATATGCTTTAATAATTTCTTATATTTTATAGGTCTGGAATGACCATTAAACAATTGCATGAGGCGCATATGATAGTAAATGAGAGTTCTTACATATAATCGTCTTCTTTTGGAAAGAATCAATTTTACATCATGATTAAAAATATCTGCTCCCACTTCAGCATGACGATAGGCATGTCCTTCCTGATCAGTCACTGCCGGCTTACCAATATCATGAAGCAATGATCCCCACATAAATCCTAACGGATCAGCTGCTTTACTCTTAACTAAAGCAGCTATATCTATTACCAGCATCGTATGATTCCATACATCACCTTCAGGATGATAATCAGGTCTCTGATAACATCCTATAAGATTTTTTAAATAATCAGGTAAAGCATTAATATCTTTTAAAAACGCAAAGCCTAAAGATGGTCTTGAAGACATAAGAATCTTATCATATTCTTCATTAATTCTCTCTAAACTTAATTCTTCCAGCATATAATCTTTAACCATCTCTCGACATAAAGCTAATGTTTTATGACTAGCTTTAAATTCTAAACGAGAAATAAACGAAGCAGCTCTTAAGACTCTTAAAGGATCTTCAATAAATGTATGTGAATCTACAATCTCTAATATTCCATTTTTAATATCCTCTATACCACCATGAAAATCTTTAATAGTTTCATTAAAATAATCATACATCAAAGCATTACAAGTAAAATCTCTTCTGGAAGAAGCCTGCTCTAAAGATAAATCAGGTTCTACAATAATATCAAAATCCTGATGTCTATTCCCTGTTTTTTTCTCTTTTCTTGGTAAAGCAAATTCTACATTTGGCAAAGTACTCAAATGCGTTACCGCAAAGCTTTCACCGAAAGTTAGGACTGCTCCATAAGATGAGAGAATATCTGTAAGATCACGATAAGATAAATGATAGATTTCTACATCAATATCCTTACTTTCTCTTTTCATGATATGATCTCTGACAAACCCTCCTACCAGATAAACTTCACCGCCATGATCATGAATATCTCTAAATATTGTATCTGCCAGCTTAGGTACTGTGATTTTAGTATTCATTTTTGATGTCCTCTATCATATCTCTTAATTCCATAGCTCTTTCAAAATCTAAAGATTTTGCTGCATCTTTCATTTGTTTTTCTAATTCAATAAGCAGTTGTTCACGTGCTTTTTTAGAAGCCTTTTTACCTTTTTGAACAAGCTTAGCTGCTTCATCTACAAAGTTCTGTCCATGAATAGCTTCTCGGATTTCTTTTCTAATGGTCTTTGGTGTTATATGATGTTCCTCATTATATGCCTGCTGAATCTGTCTTCTTCTGTTTGTTTCTTCAATAGCCGATGTCATTGAATCAGTCATTACATCAGCATACATAATAACCTTGCCATTCGCATTTCTGGCAGCACGTCCAATTGTCTGAATCATTGAGCGATAACTTCTTAAGAAGCCTTCTTTGTCTGCATCTAAAATACATACCAAGGAAACTTCCGGTAAATCTAATCCTTCTCTTAATAGATTAATACCTACTAATACATCATATTTTCCTAATCTTAAATCTCTTAAGATTTCTGTTCTTTCTAAAGTTTTTGTTTCTGAATGAAGATAAGCTGTTTTCAGTCCAAATTCTTTTAAATAATCAGTTAAATCTTCAGCCATTCTCTTAGTTAATGTAGTAATTAAGACTCTTTCATCTTTTTCAATACGATCCTGTATTTCATTAATAATATCATCTATCTGATCTTTAATAGGTCTTACCTCAATAGCCGGATCTAATAATCCTGTCGGTCTAATAATCTGCTCAGTAACATGATTATTTACTTTTTCAAGTTCATAATCTCCCGGTGTCGCTGATACATAAATAGACTGAGGTACAAGTTTTTCAAATTCATCAAACTGTAATGGTCTATTATCTAAAGCACTTGGTAACCTAAAACCATATTCTACTAAAGTACTCTTACGGCTGCGATCCCCATTATACATTCCTCTAATCTGAGGAAGCATAACATGTGATTCATCCACAACCAGTAAAAAATCATCAGGAAAATAATCTAATAAACAATAAGGTCTTTCACCCGGATTTCTGCCATCAATATGTCTGGCATAGTTCTCTATGCCGGGACATATACCTACTTCTCTTAGCATTTCAATATCGTGTCTAGTCCGCTGATCTAAGCGTTCATACTCTAACGGCTTACCTGATTCTTGATAGTAATTTAAGCGATCATCTAATTCTTCACTGATAGTCTGACAAGCTTTCAGCATATTTGCTTTATTAGTAACATATTCATCAGCCGGATAAATTGTATAGGTATTATAAGAAGCTAATGTTTTACCTGTCAGTGGGTCAATTTCAGTAATACGATCAACTTCATCACCAAACATTTCTATTCTTAATATATAGCTTTGTGAATGTCCCGGTACTATTTCTACAGTATCACCACGTACTCTAAAAGTTCCTTTACTTTGCTCAATATCATTTCTAGTATATTGACGATCTACTAAATAACCTAATAATTCATTACGATCAATAGTCTGTCCAATACGTAAAGAAAAAATCATTTCTTTATAACTCTCAGGATTTCCTAGTCCATAAATAGAAGCAACCGATGCAACTACTATTACATCTTTTCTTTCTAATAAAGAATTCATAGCACTGGCACGTAGCATTTCTATTTCATAATTAGTTTGTGAATTCTTATCAATATATGTATCACTCTTTGGAATATAGGCTTCCGGCTGATAAAAATCAAAGTTTGAAATAAAGTATTCTACTCGATTATAAGGAAAGAATTCTTTCAGTTCTGAATAAAGCTGTCCAGCTAATGTTTTATTATGACTTAATACAAGAGTCGGCTTATTAACTCTGGCAATCACATTCGCAAAAGTAAATGTTTTACCGGTACCCGTACCGCCAAGCAAGACCTGATGTCTCTTTCCACCGATGATTCCTGATACCAGTTCTTCAATAGCTTCCGGCTGATCTCCCATAGGCTGAAATTCAGATACTAATTCAAACTTATCCATTATTTTCCTCCACTAGCTTTGATGCCTTTAAATAAGCAGGATCTTTTGACTGATCACTTAAATATAAAGCATAAGCACTTAATAAATAGTTTTGTACCTCATTTGTATAAGTTCCCGTAGATTGAAGATGATAATCTGTCTGAAACTTCTTTAATGCTTCAGAGGCTTCTTTAGAAAAGTATCCATCTGTTCTCTTAGGCTGATAGCCTAATCCTTCTAACATAATTTCCATAGACTTAATATGATCATTAACCTGATCATAAGTAAATGTTCCTTTAAATGATGATATCTCAAGCTTACTGATAGAATTTGACTTCATTTCAATATCCGGCTTAATTCCTTCTTTATCAATACTCTTTCCTTTAGCTGTATACCATTTTGCATACGTATACTTTAAGACTCCGCCATCAGGTAAAGTTACTTGTGTCTGTGCTGTTCCTTTACCATAAGTTTTTTCACCTATCAGCTGATATCCTTTAATTTCCTGAAGTTGTGAAGCGATCAATTCAGCAGCTGAAGCAGTATTTCCATTTACAAGAATATATCCTTTATTAAAAGAATATTCTTCTTCAGTAATATCTATATACTTTGTTTCCTTATTATCCTTATTTTTTAAAGAGAATAATACTTGTCCTTTCTTATTAAATAAATCAAGAATGTTTTTAGCAGCATCAACATATCCTCCGCCATTATTTCTTAAATCAATAATCAGCTGATGGCATTGACTTGCTTTAAATATCTGTAATGCTTTTTTTACCTCTTTGTCTGTATTAGAACCAATTGTCGTGATATTAAGATATCCATAAGCAATATTATTAATCTTTTTCACTTCATAAAAAACATCTGTATCTAAAGCTTTTCTTGTAACTTTCAGATTCAAAGTCTGAGATTCTCTTTTAACTGTTAGTACTACTGTGGTATTTTCTTTTCCTCTAATAAGGTTTTTAATTTTATCAGCTGTCTGTTCTTTTAAAGAAACTCCATCTGCCTGAATAATAAGATCTCCCGGCTTAATTCCTGCCTTTGAAGCCGGTGACTGATGAAATACTCTAGTCACAAAAGCTCCTTCATCCCTTTTCATAAACTCTACACCTATTCCTACAAAATCACCATCAATAGAATCATAAAAATCCTTTTTTTCCTGAGGACCTAAATAAGAGGTATGTTCATCCCCCAATTCATTCACAAGACCCTTAATAATTCTTTCAGATAAAGATATTTTTTTATTAGAAGTATCGTACCAGTTATTATGGATAGTTTTAACAATCTGATTAAGTGTCTCATCATTTATATGAGCAGGAGTAGGGCGGGATAATCCTGAAGTAATAAAATGTCCTCCTGCTGAGCCGATAATCAAACAAATGATACAGCAGACTATAAATGCCTGTAAGCTTATATTTCTCTTTCTTAATGGTTTCATAATTCTTTCCTCGATATGGTGTATTTTATCATATTCAGGACTTAAGTTAAAGGAAAAGACCTTAAACAAAAAAGAGGTTCCTAGGAACCTCTTTATCTGTTATCTTATAATTCAGCGAAATATTTGATTGTTCTAACCATGTTAGAAGTGAATGAATTTTCGTTGTCATACCAAGATACTGTCTGAACTTCAGTATCACCATTTGGTAATGGGTTAACCATAGTCTGAGTTGCATCAAATAATGAACCATAAGTCATACCAACGATGTCAGAAGATACGATTTCATCTTCATTATAACCAAATGATTCATTAGCAGCAGCTTTCATAGCAGCATTGATCTGCTCAACAGTAACTGCACCCTTAACTACAGAAGTTAAGATAGTTGTAGAACCTGTAGGAACCGGTACTCTCTGTGCAGAACCAATTAATTTACCATTTAATTCAGGAATAACTAAACCAATAGCTTTTGCTGCACCGGTTGAGTTAGGAACAATATTAACTGCACCTGCTCTAGCTCTTCTTAAGTCACCTTTTCTCTGTGGTCCATCAAGAATCATCTGATCACCAGTGTAAGCATGAACTGTTAACATGATACCGCTCTGAATAGGAGCTAAATCATTTAATGCTTTAGCCATAGGAGCTAAGCAGTTAGTAGTACATGAAGCAGCTGAAATAACCTGATCATCTTTTGATAGTGTTTCATTATTAGTGTTAAATACAATAGTCTTTAAATCATTTCCTGCCGGAGCTGAAATAACAACTTTTTTAGCACCTGCTTTTACATGAGCCATAGCTTTTTCTTTTGAAGTATAGAAACCAGTACATTCTAATACTACATCTACACCTAATTCACCCCAAGGTAATTCTTCTGCATTTGGTTTAGCATAAATAGTGATTTCTTTACCATCAACCACAATTGAGCTTTCCTTAGCCTGTACTTTATCAGCTAATGCATATTTACCCTGTGAAGAATCATACTTTAATAAATGAGCTAACATCTTAGGAGATGTTAAATCATTGATAGCTACTACTTCGTAACCATCTGCACCAAACATTTGTCTGAATGCTAAACGACCAATACGGCCAAATCCATTAATTGCAACTTTTACTGCCATTTTATGACATTCCTCCTTCATTAATTTCTATCCTCATTATAAGTCAAGCCGTTTAATAAATCAATATTTTCACCTAGTCTTTATTTTTTTTTAAATATTTTTACAAACTCTAATATAATTTTTAACTAACTTTAGTCTTTATATGTTGATATAGCGTATTGTTTCAGACATTTTAGGCATTTTGTGTATCGAGAGATACTCACATGTTTTCTTAAATCTGCTTGTGTTTTTGCTTTGAAAGGTAGTAAAGAAGTAGTAAAACACCTCTCCACCAATCTGAAAACTTCCACCTGTACGCTGTCGAATGCGGATAAAATGAATATTGCATCCATTGAGAAGCATTTTTATTTTGCAGATTTTTGGCAAAAGGTGAATTTTCATTGTTATAGGGATTAAAAGATAAGTAGAATAGCAAACCTAAGGAAAGGGATCCCTTTTCCGTTTCCTATGAATCCCTACGGCATAAGCTAAAAATGGCTTGTTGGAAAGTGTCCCAAACCCTCTATAAAGCGGAAAGGAAATTCACCCTGAATAACAATGTGCAGATTAAATTCCCTGTGACGGAAGATGTATAACGTTGCTTTACAAACAACTATATACCCAACTTGTAATTTGTATATAATTATGTTATAATTATGTACAAAGGAGGCGGATATTATGCCACAAATCAGACCGATTACAGACTTAAGAAATACTACCGAAATTTCAGAGCTTTGTCACGCTAAGCATGAACCTCTTTTTATCACAAAAAACGGTTACGGAGATTTAGTTGTGATGAGTATTGAGACATATGAGAAAATACTTGAAACGGTACAGATAGATACTGCGATAAACGAAGCTGAAAAAGAGTTTGCCTCAGGCAGAGAACTGCTTGATGCAAGAGATGCTCTTTCGTCTTTGAGAAGAAAGCATTTTGGATAAATATATTGTAAAGCTCTATCCCCGTGCCTATCGGGATTTAGATGGAATCTATGCCTACATCGCAGGTAGTTTTTTAGAACCTATCACAGCTTCTAAAATGATTGACGAGCTGGAGAATACAATTTTCAGCCTGGAAAGTTCTCCGGAGCGTGGAGCAATTCGGCGTGTAGGTGCCTATGCAAATCAAGGATACAGACAGCTGTTTTATAAAAATTATACCATTATATATCGTGTACTGAAGGAAAAGAAAGAAGTGCATATCGTCACAGTGAGATATACACCGAGCAATTTCTAACAACTGAGTATCAAAGCAAAATAGACAGTCCGGAGCAGAACTATCTTTCCTGTTGAAAAGGATTGGTGATGAGGCAGCCGTGTTTACATTCTTTCATTTTTTATTTGTTACGCAGTTAAAGGATGATTTTGAAAGAAAAGGTATATTTGCCTCTACATCGTAACATGGTCATGAAAAAAGCGGTGTCTTTATGCTTCCTGTTAAGAAGCGAAAGATCACCGTTTTTATGATTTCCTATTGAATTTTGATCCCCACAACATACCTTGTAGTAAAATATCTTTATTCACAAAATTTTTTACAGTGCATCAAGTCTTTTTCCCAAAAAGTAGTAAATTCAATCTTCACTTTTGTTAATATCTTCTAATAAAAAAGACATGTTTCCATGTCTAATCATCATTATAAGAATCTTCAATAGTTGCATCATCCTCTTCTTCATCAGATTCTTCCTCTTCTTCTGTATAGATATCATTCATATCAATATGCACATCCTCAAACTTATGACGGCTTCTTAAATCCCAGCGATTTTCTCCTACTGTAATCATTCTGCCATCAAGAATCAGATTTGTATAAAATAATGACTGATTGTCTTCTTTTTCTTCCTCCGTAAAGTTCTTTCTTTCAGCTACTTGTTCCCATAATTCTTTGAATTCAATAGAATGATCAATTGATCCAATAATATCATAAGCAACATTAACCATTGATTCCTGTAAATATTCCATGTTCCCTCCTACATTTTTTCAGGTGCACTGACACCCAGTAATTCTAAAGCATTAGCTAAGGTTATTCGAGATGCTTCAACCAATGCTAATCTCTGTTCTGACAATTCTTTATTAGCTTCATCTAAAACATAACAGTCATTATAAAAAGCATGAAACAATTGTGCAAGTCTTTGAATATAATTTGCGATTTTATGTGGTGCTCTTAATCTGGCAGCATCATCAACCTCATTTCTAAACTCATTAATATGCTTTAATAACTCTATTTCTTTCATATTTCCTAACAGTTCATAATGAGTGCTGATTTCAAAGCCCTTCTCTTTTGCATTTTTTTCTACTGAACACATTCTCGCATGAGCATATTGTGCATAATAAACCGGATTCTCATTAGACTGTGATTTTGCTAATCCTAAATCAAATTCAAAAGGTGTATTTGCTGCTTTAGATACAAAGAAGTAACGAGTTGCATCAACACCAATTTCCTCTATCAAATCCTTGATTGTAACCGCATTTCCGGTACGTTTACTCATCTTAACGACTTCCCCGTTTTCAACCATCTGTACTAACTGCATAATATCAATATTCAACTGATTTTCATTATATCCTAATGCCTGCATGGCAGCTTTCATACGATTAATATAGCCATGATGATCAGCACCAAATAAATCCACCAAATAATCATAGCCCCGATCAAACTTATTCTTATGATAAGCAATATCAGGTGTAAAATAAGTATATGTACCATCCTTCTTAATCAGTACACGATCTTTATCATCTTTAAAATCTGTTGTTCTAAACCATAAGGCTCCTTCTTTTTCATAAAGATAACCTTTTTCCTTTAATAGATCAATGACAGGTTCAATCATATTTTCACTATAAAGTGAAGTCTCACTAAACCAGTAATCAAAATGAACTCTAAATTCTTTTAAGATATCCTTAATCTTCTGTAATTCATGTTCAGTCCCTAATTTTCTAAAGAAAGCAATAGCTTCATCTTCCTTAATAGCGACAAAACGATCACCATAGTCTTCCTTAACTTTTACTGCAATATCTTTAACATCAGCTCCAAAATAACCATCATCCGGCATATCTCTCTGAATACCGAATAAATCAAGATAACGGCTATATAACGATAAAGCCAGGTTAGTAATCTGTTTACCGGCATCATTAATATAATATTCAGCCGTTACATCATATCCTGCTTTTCTTAAGATACGTACAACCGCATCTCCAACAGCAGCTCCTTTCGCATGTCCTAAATGAAGATCACCGGTTGGATTAGCTGATACAAACTCTATATTATATTTAATTCCCTGACCTGTATCAGTAAAACCATAATTCTTTCCTTCATTAATAACTTCATCAATAATAGAAGTAAGAACATCCTGCTTCATAAAGAAATTAATAAATCCCGGTCCTGCGATTTCAATACGTTCAACATGTGCTTCCTCTAAATCAAAATTTTCTATTAAAGCATTCGCAATTTCTCTAGGATTTTTATGTAATAGTCTTGTCAGTTGCATTGCTATATTAGTCGAATAATCACCATGAGCTGTATCCTTAGGTATTTCTATTGTGATTTTATCTGCTTCAAAATCTTCTGCCAATGATGCTTTAAGTATAGCTTTTTTTAGAGATTCTTTAAGCATATTTTCCAGCTTATTTACTGCCATAAGTGCCTCCTGCATATTTATCTACAATACCTTATCATAATTTGATTTCAAGTCAATCATTTAAAATAAAAAAGTAATGAAATTGACATAATATATGAAAAATATTAAAGCAATGGAGCAAATAATCTTAAAACCGCTTCAATAAAGCCTTTAAAATATCTGGCTTTTTTCATGCTTACTCTCTGACTGATAGACTCTGTATATATAAAATCTTCTTTTATGTCTTTGATTGCTTTACTTTGATAAAGTAATATATTATTTTCAAAATGCAGATAAAGACTACGATAATCAAAATTAATTGTTCCTACAGTAGCTGCTTTATTGTCTACTAAAATAACTTTAGAATGCAAAAATCCCGGTGTATATTCATAGACTTCTATACCATCCATAATCAGACTATAATAATAAGATCTGGTAACTCTAAAAACTATCTTCTTATCCGGAATATGCGGAGTAAATATTTTAACTTTAATACCATTCCTTGATGCCAGCTTTAATGCTTTCATGAGAGTATCATCAATAATAAAATAAGGAGTCATAATCTTTATTTCCTTAGCTGCATGAGTAATCAGATTTAAATAAACATTCTCTCCTACTCCTTCATTATCCAACGGATCATCACCATAAGGAAGAACATAGCCGGTATATTCTTTAGTTATACAGTCAGACTTAAATATTAAAGGATTTTCAATAAGCTTAGGATGATAGGTATAGTAAGCTGATAAAAACATTGCGGTCAGACTCCACACAGCATCTCCCTCTATTCTTACACCGGCATCTTTCCAATGTCCAAAACGTTCTTTAGCATTAATATATTCATCAGCCAGATTAAATCCTCCAGAATAGCCTATATAGCCATCTATAACACATATTTTACGATGATCACGATGGTTCTGAGATACAGAAAATAATGGAACAAAGCGATTAAAAACAACATATTTAATCCCCCATTTTTCTAATTTCTGTTTAAAACGAAAAGGAATCGTAGAAATAGATCCGAAATCATCATATATGAATCTGACTTCTACACCCTCTTTTACTTTCTCTCTAAGTATCGCAAAAATAGAATCAAACATAATACCTTTTGATACAATAAAATACTCCATAAAAATAAAACGCTTGGCATTTCTCAAATCTTTTAGTAAATCATAATAACTATCATCACCTAAGGCATAATATTTAACATCAGTATTCTTATATATCGGAAAATGAAGGTTCTCTAAATACTCTAATGATATCAAATTTTTATTAATAATATTCTTTTTAACAGAATCATCACCTAATAGATACTGACTGACTTTCTTATTTCCTCTTCTGATCTTACGAGATAAAAAACGAGCAGCATTCTTATTTCCCATCATCAGATACATCAATCCGCCAATAGATGGAAATACTAAAACAATAATAATCCATCCTATTTTATAGTTCAGATTCTCCTCTTTATTAACCAGCCATAAAACGATCCCTAAAGAAAAAAGCGTAAACCCTGCATTAACATATTGATTAATATCAGTTAAATAAGTAAATAATATAAAAACATAAAACATCTGAATCACAATCAGTAAAAGATAAATATATAACTTAGATAAGAATACTTTTATTAATTTCATGAATGTATATCCTCAAACTTTACTAAAAGATATACTGTTGTGATTAAATGATTATCCTGATAAAGATCATAAATTAAATGAAGCTTATGATCATCCGCTTTCATATTTCTTATCTTACTGATCATTTCAATATTGCCATAAGGTGTCTGATAGCTATTAGCTATTTCTATATCTTTCTTAAAGTTCAGTTCTGAAGTCCCATGAACAAGTTTTACCTGATGCTCATTATAAGAAATATGAACCGGAGTTTCTTCAATATCAAAAGAGAGATGATGTAAGGACTCCTGATATTCATAATTTCCTATCCGGCAGTATTCTACTTTATTCTGATTCTGATTATTTTGAAAGATAGCTTTATAATGAATCTGCTTATTCATAATGTCCTCCAATAAAACCAGCAATCTCTTTAACATAGAAAACAATATGATCTCTTTTCGGTTTAGCATGGATAATTGCATTAACTATTTCTGACTGATCAGGAAGTGGAGAAATAGAGCCATCATCTAATAATATTTCTATTTCTGAAATATTGCTGACAGCATAATGCTTATAAGGAATCTGAATAGAGTCATCACTTAATACATAATAACGAGGGTCATAGCCATGTTCTAAAGATATTTTCTCTATATCACTGACATCATGTTCTGTTTCAATCGTACAGTATTTAAAAAGATGTCTGTTTATAAATCTCTGACAAAGATCACTTAAAATAGAATCCTCTTCATTACAGAATTCCTTAAAATAAAAGAGAACAGCCGCTTCATCTAAATACATATAATCACTAATACTGATTTTTTCTTTTTTTAAGAATGGAATAAGATGCTGAATATCTGTTTTAAAGATATATTCATTAGCAAGTAAATCTGCCAAGCGATTTGAAATGCTCTTCAGAACAAGTTCATAACTTTTAGCAGTTGGATGATAATAGACCTGCCAGTACATATGGTATCTTGCCAGGATATAGTTTTCTATTGCCTGTACCCCTGAATATTTAAAAACTATGCGATCATCCACAATTCTTAAAGTACGCAAAATTCTATCTTTATCAAACTCCCCATAAGTAACTCCTGAAAAATAGCTATCTCTCAACAGATAATCCATCCGATCAGCATCAAGCTGACTGGAAACCATTTGTACAAGTAACGGCTTCTTATGTCTATGTTCTATAATAGAAGCTACATCCTCCGGAAGATGTTTATCAACAGAAACGAGAATAGTATGTATTTCACTGTCTTCTTTAATGATTCTTACAGTCATTTCTTCATGATTTGTCTGCATAGCATCTTCAAAAGAATGTGAAAAAGGTCCATGACCTATATCATGAAGCAAACCGGCACATAAGACTGTCAATTTCTCATAATCTGTTAAATGTCCCTTAACCTCATCTAATTCAATCATATTTCTAATCATTTCATAGACTCCTAAACTATGAACAAAACGTGAATGTTCAGCAGTAGGAAAAACAATGGATGTACCTCCTAACTGTTTAATCCGTCTCAGTCTTTGGAATTCTTTAGTATTAATCAGATACCATATAGGAAGATATTCTACAGTTATATATCCATGAATAACATCTCTGAAAACTCTTGTTTCTTTCATTTTATATTTTTCTAAAGAAAACATTTTATCACATCCTTATATTTACTCTTTTATTATAGCACATCTTTGCATTATAATAATAAAAAAGGAGTATTACTATGCTTATTAATTCTATTTACGAAGCTTCAGACTTTATCTTATCATTATATGATAAACCTATTGATTTAGCTATTATTCTAGGATCAGGATTAGGAGAACTGGCTGACTCTATAGAAAATCCTCTTATCATACCCTACGAAAAAATTCCTCATTTCCCTATCTCTACCATAGAAGGGCATCAAGGTATTCTCTATATCGGATCTTTAGAAGGAAAAACCATTCTGGCAATGAAAGGACGTGTTCATTACTATGAAGGATATTCAATGGAAGAAATAACATTTCCTGTTCGTGTATTTAAAAGTCTTGGTATCAGTCAGATTATTCTTACTAATGCCTGTGGCGGAATAAGAGATGATTTAGATGCGGGTAGCATTGTCTTTCTTGAAGATCACTGTTCATTGTTTTGTCCTTCGCCATTAAGAGGTCCTAATCTTAATGAATTTGGTCCACGCTTTAAGGATATGTCAGAAGTTTATTCTAAAAGATTATTAAATATTGCTTATCAGGCAAGCAAAAACATTGATGTTCCCGTTTCATCCGGTATCTATGGCTATTACCCGGGTCCAATGTTTGAAACACCCGCTGATATTAGAGCCTATAAAGTTTTAGGATGTGATTTAGCCGGTATGTCAACAGTTCCTGAAGCCATTATAGCCAGACATTCAGATATGGAGATATTAGGCATATCCCTAGTTACTAATAAAGCGGCCGGATTATCTGATTCTCCGCTTAGTCATCAAGATGTTCAGAATGCCGCCGGCAAAGCATCAGTATCTTTACAAAAGCTGGTAAGAGAAATTATTAAGGATATGTAAAAAGAACGGTTAAATAACCGTTCTTTAATCTATCTTCTTTCTTAAGATAACCAGTCCTATTATAGAAATAATCATTAAAACAACTATTCCTGTTATAGATGTACGGTCAGCTGTATCAGCTCCTCTTCGACGATCTGTTTTAACAACATCTTTGATTGTTATTGTTACTGTTACTTTACCATCTTTAGTAATAACTTCTACTTTATGCTTACCGCTCTTTAACTGATCAAGATACTCCGCTTTTAATGTAATAATTGTAGATCCTGAAGCTAAAGTATAGTTATTCTTAGAAGTCTCTTTACCATCTACCAGCAGTTTAGTAAAGCTCTTTAATTCTGAATTTATTTTAATAATAACAGGTTTCCCTGACTTTTTAATATATGGATTATTACTAATATTTAATAATTTAGGTTTTACAGCTGTCTGAGGGTTTGTCTCTTCTTTATTAAGATGGCTTGCAGCCCAGTTCATAATATGAACAGTCTTAGAATTATAAGGATTATTATTTAATGTAAAAATCCAAGTCCAATGATCAGAATAATAAACTGTTTCTTTCTTATTGTCTAAATCATAGTCTTCTTCAACTTTAATTTTATTGGCTCCATTAACCGCTACTGTTTCATAAAGTGTCCAAAGATACTTCTGATCTTCCGTCTCTTTAGTCACAAAATCAGAATTATATTTCTGATCAGCTTTTGTAGTTTTAAGCTTTCTTCCTTTTGTCAGTATTTCAAACATTCTCTGTGAACAGTCTTTTGTTGCTACTGAAGAATCTGTTTCACCCTGTACAAGCCAGATAGCTGTTGGTGATTTTCTAAGTGATTCCAGTTCTTTATCAGTAGGTGTTTCTCCACCTCTTTGAGAAGCAACATCTAATGCCGGACAATTAATCATAGCCGCTTTAAAAAGAGATGGGTATTTAATCAGCATTCTTGTTGTCATATAACCGCCTGCTGAACATCCGGATACAATGAGCTTAGCCGGGTTAATCTTATTTTTCTTAATAACTTCCTGTATTTCTTTATAAGCTTTTTCTAATAAATGTTCTTTTTGAGCATAATACCATGTACTAGGTGCCTGAAATGCGATAACATGAGCATTCCCATAAATCCTCTGAGCTTCTTTTGAACTCCATGCTACTGTACCTCTATTTGCAAGCATCTGAGCAACATTATTATTAGTAAGCTGATATTCTTTTTTATTTCCGGAAACTTCTTTTTCAAAGTCACCTTCCCCATTTCCATGGAACCATACAATTAATGTATCATTAGTTCCTTTGTGATACTGATAATTAATATCTTTACCTGTCACACTAACAAACTTCTTTGTTTCCTCATCAATAACACCTTTTTCATTTAATGAGTACTTAGTACCTGCTTTAATCGGATCCAGCTCTCTTCCATCCGGTGCAGTTAAAGAAATATCTTTTTTCTGAGTAAAGGTATACTGTAATTGACCGGGATAATTCCTACCTTCAGATAGCCATGTTAAAGTGCCGCCATTACTTAAATCAAAGTATAAAATAACTTTTCCTGCTCTGGTTTCTGTTTTCACAATCTTACGTTCAATAGGGCTTGAGACTCCATGAGCATCTACATAGTATGGCTGATTCTTTTTCTTGCCAAATTGAATAATTGACTGTGTTTTAACAGTAAATGTCTCTAAATCCGCCTTTGGTCTAACATTGTCTCCATAATCAATTTCTGCTTTGCTGACAACCTGTCCCGCATCAGTAATAGTACCATAAAGCCGTACTTTATATTCTTTTTCTTCAGCCTGAACAGGTACAAAAAACATCATAACAGTCATCATTGCTGATAATACTACCGTAAATACTTTTTTCATTTTCCTTCTCCTCCATTTACTTATATTGTAATCGATTACATAAATAATTACAGCTAATTTCTAAATGAGAAACAAAAATATCCTATTTAAATTCTCTGTTGAAAACAAAACAATATAAAGTAATTCTTTTTCTCTTCACCTTACCCTGATAGTCTCTCTTTCCATCTGATTTTCTTATACTTTGATACTCTTCAAAGGTCTCATGCTTTAACCGTCTGCATATCATACACATATAAGTAATATTGCGTACCATCACTTTTTTATTTTTGTCATAATGACTTTTAATATCATATTCAAAGTACCGGTGATGGTGTCTTTTAAGTCCTTCCGACATAGAAACTCCTTTCATTTTTGTGCAAAATAAAAGCGACCTTTTCAGTCGCTTTCTTGATTGTTTTTCTTTTCATGCTCTTTTATTTTTATTTCAGCATATTTTTTGTACATTTCACATTCTTCTCTAAATTCTTTTAGTTCTTCTTCAGTCATTGTTTCTTCAATAGGTCTTAAGTCGATTATTGGTCCTTTTCTTTTCATCTTAATCCTCTCCTTTTGAAGAAATTATACAGCTTTTCATTCTTATTTTCCCATCAATTCTCCTAA
Source organism: Eggerthia catenaformis OT 569 = DSM 20559 (assembly GCF_000340375.1). GTDB lineage: Bacteria > Bacillota_I > Bacilli_A > Erysipelotrichales > Coprobacillaceae > Eggerthia > Eggerthia catenaformis. The sequence continues at coordinate 238,168 of NZ_KB446646.1, read as the reverse complement.
TATTCTAACACCTTTAATAATGTTTTCATCAGAAGGCGTAGAAAAATTCATTCTAAAACTATGACATGGCAGACTGTCATCAATATAGAAAGATGCTCCCGGTACAATCGCAACACGATGTTTTAATGCTTTCTGTACAAATTCATTTACATCAATATGATCAGGCATTGTTACCCAGATAAACATGCCTCCTTTAGGTCTTGTATATGTAACTCTCTGCTTGAATGCCTGATCCATTGTTTTAAGCATTAATTCACACTTTTTTTGATAAACTTCTCTTAAATACTTAAGATGCTTATCCATATCATAAGTTTCTAACAGTTTTGCAGATACTTTCTGTGCCCATAGATTAGTATGAACATCTGCTCCCTGTTTAGCAACCACCATTTTACCTACAATATCTTTTCTTCCGATACATACAGCAAGTCTCATGCCCGGTGCCATAATCTTAGAGAGACTTGCCGCATAAATTACCAGATCATCCTGATCTAATGATTTAATAGAAGGGATGGCTTGATCAGTAAATCTGATAGCACCATATGGATTATCCTCTAAAATAATAATCTGATATTTCTTTGCGAGTGCTAAAACCTGCCGTCTTACTTCTAAAGACATTGTTGTTCCCATAGGATTCTGAAAATTCGGTATAGTATAGAAAAACTTAGGTTTTGGAGAAGATGCAAAAGCCTCTTCTAATGCTTCTAAGTCCAACTGTTCATTTTTAAAGCCTACTCCCCTTAATAAAGCACCGTTTTCTTTAAAACAATTCAACGCCCCTAAAAAAGCAGGTTCTTCACTTACAATGATATCTCCTTCATTACATAAAGTCTTAGATAATAAATCCATAATCTGCTGAGATCCTGTTGCAGAAATAATCATATCATTATCTTTTGTAACCTGTTCATTTCGATTAAAGAAAATATTAGCCTGTTTTAAGAAATCAGAATCCCCCTCAGTAATACCATACTGTAAAACACTATAAGGATTCTCAGATAAAATCCTGTCTGATATCTCTCTAATTGCTTCTACAGGAAAGGTTTCCGGAGCAGGATTACCGCCGGCAAAAGATATAATATCAGGATTAGAAGTTGCTTTTAATATTTCTCTGATTGCTGATGCTTTAACACTCTGCATCTTTCTGGATATTAAATCATTCATATAACTGATTATCCTCCTTTGACTTATTAATAATAATCTTTACATCACCATTCACAATAGATTCTCCAAATTTTTTAATGCTTTCTAATACCTCATCATTAAAGATATTTTCCGGATCATTAATACCTTGATCCATCAGCATAACTATTGAAATCCATACCATAATAAAATAAGAATTAAAATGGTCTCCTCTTTCATATTGAGATAATTGCTGATGTGCCAGCCACCTTATAGATTTAATATTATTATTTACAAATTCATCTAACTCATGAATATAAGTATATCCCATATAATGCATTCTATGGATCAGTTTTGTCTGTGTCATAACACTTGTATCATCTTCAATTGTTAAGCCATATTCATTCTTAGCAGAATGAATAATATCTAATAAATCATTAGAACTATAGAGATATTTAATTAGTGAATTAATATTAATATCTGTTTTCAAGACTTTCTCAGTATGCACCAATCCTTTATTGTATTCATCTACAGCTTTAGAAATATTCACAAATTCCTCATCCACAAGTTCTAATGTTGCTGATAATCTGGTCAGTCTCCTTCTAATATCCCTAGGTATTTCATACTGAGACTTATAGCCTAACCCATGCTCTATTTCAGCCCATGAATGCTGTAAAACAGTACGTATCTGTAATTCAAATACTAAATTCTTATAATCAGAATATTCAATCATCTTACACCTTTCATCTGTAAACTTAATTAATAAATGCAATGAATTATAACCAAAATCTATTCTATCATCATAACTCTTTTTTCTTTTATCATTATATTCAGAGACATCAAAATTCTCTTTAACACATTTATAAAATCTGTCTATATCATTTTCAAATAATAAGATTACTCGGCATGCAACAACATCAGTGACATCTTTAATATCCTGATACTTATTTTTGATTTCGATTTTTCTTTTTAACGCTTCTTCAGATTTTATACGAATAGCCATATTTGATATTCTAAAATTATTCTTACTGACAATTCTTGTTAAGATATCATTAATATCATGGGTAAGATTTCGATACATTTCCTGATTATCATGATACTGCTGTAAAATTTTTTCAGTTACTCCTAGTAATTCCATTTTAACCATCCTTTGTTCTACTATAAAAGTATACCATAATTTTATAGATAAGTTCAAAAAAGAGAAAAGTTTTAAAAGTCATAAAATTATGTACCCTTCTAAGAAGGGTACATCTACACTATATTTCTACATAAATAGTAATAAATCGGCAATGAGATAATGGCTTAAGAATGATTTTATTTTCATTTATATAAATAGATTCTAGGATGTATACCTGTTATTTCTTCTTCTAAAAATATTATTCCGCCATTTAAAAACTTTGCATAGTTATAGATTTCTGTATGATAATTTTCTGAAATATAAGGCAAGATCATCTTCTTGTTAGCTTTTGATGCGAATCATCAAATGGATATAGAACATCTTTATGATATCTTTATTGAAATTGTTAATAATGTTAAGCTGCAGCAGAATCTTCTATATGCAGAAAATTATAGTCAATTTATGAATATCCTTGCTAGAGATATTAAAAACAGATAATTTCTTCTAATCTGGATATCTTTAAAAGAATAAGATATCGCTTCTATTGCCCGAGAAGCTTACTTATATTGTATAGAAAAATCTATTAATAACAGCTGCTATTCTTTAGGACTAATTTCTAAAATACTATATCGCTATATCAATTTTTCATCTTATTATCCCTATTCAGGCTTATGTTTTCCTTTAAATCTTCAAGGGAGCCTTTTTCCCAATTGAATTTCTCTTCATATCTTATTTAATAAATAGTTTTACAATGTTTTTAATAATAAAAAAAGAATTCAATTACTGAATTCTTTAAAATTATCTTTTTTTCTTTTAACAGGTGACTGTTTTTTAGGCTTAGACTGCTTTATAGGCTGTACTTTTGGCTTTTTAACTTTTTTTACAGGAGCTTGTATAATAGGTTCTTTAGAAATAATTGCTTCCATTATTTCTTCCATCTCTGTTTTTGTTTCTGTACGATAAATAAAGACATGATCACTCATAGCCTGGGCTAATGAAGCGGGAACATCTGTTTCTAATACCAGCTGTTTATGAAAACGCAGTCTTACTTCCTGATCGGTTAAGGCATATGTTTTTTCTTTTCTTCTTCCTGCATAAGCAACATAATATTTTCTTTCGATATCATAGTAGCAAGTATTAAATAAGATCATATCAGCCCATATAGTATAAACATCTACATCATAACAGAAGTTCATCATTTCCGGAATATAAGCCCCCGGGGCTCTCATATTAACTTCCAGACCTACCAGATCTCCTTTTTTACCTAAATAATCTTTATCTTCTTTTAATCTGATAAATTCAAAATGAAAGAAACGTGCTTTTGTTTTAAAAGCCTTAACTGTTTTTAAGCCTATTTTATAAATATCTGTTGATTCATTAACCGGCTGTGAATAAAAAGTAGATTCCAGACGTTCATTGACCATATCCATAACCGCATCACACATAACATGTGAAGTAGAAATCATAATATTTCCTGAATAATCAGTTATACCTTCAAATGTTTCTACTCTTCCGGGTATATAATCTTCTACAATATACTGAATATCCGAATTTTTATGATTATAAAGTTCTTCCAATTCTTTTAAGTCTTTAATCTTGTATGTTTCACTGGCTCCCATACCATTATCCGGTTTGACTATTACCGGATATCCTACTTCTTTAATAAGATCTAAAGCAGCTTCTAAGCTATTAAAGTAACAGTATTTTGCGACCGGTATACCGGCACTTTTATAGATATCTTTCATCTTTGATTTATGTCTTAAGATCTTCATATCCCGAGTATGAGGTCCTGTTTTAATATTATAATCTTCTCTTAAAGCAGCTTCCAGTTCAAGCCAATACTCATTTTCTGATTCTATCCAGCTTATTCTTCCATATTTAGCTGTAAAGAAAGCAACTGCCTTATATACAGAATCATAATCTTCTAATGAAGGAAGATAATAGTATTCTGTCAATGAATCTTTTGTTTGCTGAGAGATCATTCCATAAGGTGTATCTCCGATGCCTAATACATGAGCTCCTCGTTCTTTAAGTCTTTCACAGAAATTATAATAATAAGATGGAAACTGTGGAGAAATAAATATTACATTCATAGTCATTCACCTATACTACTCTTTCTAAGAAATATGGAAACTGTACTCTCCACCAAGGCCAATCATGAGCAACATCATAACCCCAAAAATCTATCCATGCCGGAATATTCTTTGCTTCTAATAACTGCTTCATGCGTGATGTTGAACGAATCATATCATTTTCCCATGCTCCCTGACCACAGCATAAAACAATACGACATCTTCTGTACATATCTACATAAGGATGATCTTCACTCATACCATCAATATATTCAATAGGACTATTTCGATAAGTAATATCATTATGAAAATCATGAAAGAATAAATCACTGTCATAATATCCTGACAATGCGATACATCCTTTAAAAATATCCGGTCTTCTAAACAGGAAGTTAGCAGCATGAGATGCTCCCATAGAACATCCCGTTGTCCAGATACCATCTGCTTTACCTTCAAACCTTGCATTAATTTCAAATATTCTTGGAACAAATTCATCTACAATATAATAGTAATACTGTTCAATCATATAAGTACGATGACCATAATCATAGCCATGCCCTTCACTCCATCCTTCTTTATCTATGGAATCACAACAAAACAGCTGTACCCTTCCGGCATCTATCAGATGAGCTACAGTCTTAATCATTCCATTATTTTCAAAATCATAGAATCTTCCATCCTGCGACGGAAAAACCAGAATAGGCTGCCCGCCTGTTCCGTAAACCTTAAATTCCATATCTCTTTCTAAACATTTACTATACTCTTTAAAATATTCTACCTGCATATTGACTATCCTCCTTGAAATATATCACTCACAAACTGTTCTAATTCTTTCTTTGTTTCAAAAACAGCCGTATAACTATAGTTACCCATATCATCACTTAAGATATCCGGCATTCTTTCATTCATAACCATCTGTTTACTATATTTATTCATAATATCCTGATGACTATATTTATACAAGACTCCATCTCTTCGCCCACAATAGATACAATGATACTTTCTATCTATCTTTATATCAGAAGAGCCCTTAACAACCATATCTGCATAAATTTCATAGACATTTGTATTGCATGCATAATTCATCATATCCGGAGTATAAGCACCGGGCATTCTCATATTAACTTCAATACCTGCCAATTCTCCTTTTTTAGCAAGACCCGGCTTATCTTTTGTCAATCTAAAGAATTCCATATGAAAACATCTTCCATTAACAGGAAATGCCTTAACCGCCGCTCTTCCATAAGCCTTTAAATCTTCCGGTATTTCCCTTTGAGAATAATAATACATACTCTTCCCATTATTAGCTACATCCATAATAGGATTAGGAAAAACATGAGATGTTTCAAACATTACCTGATGATCTCTTGAAGCAATTCCATCATAAGATTCAATAACCCCTTCAATAAATTCTTCTATAATATATTGAGTCTGATGTTCTAAAGCATAGAATGCTTCTAATTCCTTCTGATTATTAATCTTATGCGTATCCTGAGCACCCATTCCGTTATCAGGTTTAATAATTAAAGGATAACCGACTTCTTCAGCAAATTTTAAAGTATTTTCTAATGTATCCATTAAATGATAACGAGCAGTAGGAATCCCGGCCTCTTTATAATAAGCTTTCATTAAAGACTTTCGTTTGACATTCTCTATTATATCATTTTTAAATCCGGTTGTAATATTAAAATCAGTACGCAGTCTAGCATCCTGCTCTATCCAATATTCATTATTAGATTCCAGCCAATCGATCTTACCATACTTAAAAGTAAAATAACCGACAGCTCTTACCATCTGATCATAATCTTCCATTGAGCGAACATAATAATACTCATGAACAGATGCTTTTACTTCATTACTAAGATAATCATAAGGTGTATCCCCAATAGCTAAAACATTTACACCTTTATTTTGCAGCTGCTCGCAAAACTGATAATAGGTTTTAGGAAAACCCGGTGAAATAAAAACAAAATTCATAATCATTCCCCCCCTTTTAATAGAGCAATTATAACATAAATTTAAATAATTGATAGTTATTTAGTAAAATTCTATAAAATCAGTTATTTTGTCCCAATTTAGAAAATATTAATATATATTTATTAAAAACATTACAAATAACTCTAAAGTTTTCACTTGATTCAATATTAATGCATAATAGGCATTTTAATAATAATTTCTGTTCCTTGATGCTCTTTAGTGAATATTTCAATTGTTCCCTGATAATAGGCAACAATATGCTTAACAATAGCTAATCCTAATCCGGTTCCACCTTTTGTTCTTGAACGACCCTTATCAACACGATAAAATCTTTCAAAAACTCTATCTTTAGAATCCTCCGGTATTCCAATTCCGGTATCTTTCACAGATAATATCATCATATTCTTCTCCCTATAACAAGATACTATAACTGTTCCCTGCTTGATATTATACTTAATAGCATTGCTGACCAGATTAGAAATAAGTGTTGTAATCTGCTGAGTATTTCCATAATAAATAATATCCTCTGAATGATCTATTAATTCTATCCGATCTTCTAAAGTTAATCCTTCATAATCCTTTAAAATACCACTGATAATAGCTTTCATATGTAAAGGTATCTTTTCCACTGCTATATCATGATTATCTAAACGTGAAAGCATTAATATATCATTAATCAGATTCGCCATATTAGTAACCTGAACTTGTATCTTTGATAGTATTTCTTTTTCCTTATTATGATCTTTTATGACTCCGGCTGATAAGAGTTCACTATACCCTCTAATAGATGTAAGAGGTGTTTTTAATTCATGAGATGCACTTGAAAAGAACTCTTCTCGTATCTTTGCTGCTGTTCTGGCAGCTGTAATGTCTACAAAGAATAACGCTTTACCAAAGGGAAGCTTCGATATATAGACTCTATATATCAAACCTTTTATCCTTAATTCTATACGTTCATATTCTTCTTTACTGTCAATTGCTTTTATTAATACATCATCCCGGATATGTTCCTGGATGGATTCTTTTTCTTTAAGAGGACCTAGTATTGAAATAGCGGATCTGTTAATAGATAGAATCATGTTCTTTTCATCTAATAGAATGAATCCTTCATTCATTTGCTTTATAATCGCATCTACTTTAGCTTGTCCTAATTGTACAGCTCTATTTGCTTTTCTTAATCTATGTGAGAGATTCTTTATTGTTTCAACAATAGTATTATATTCTTCATAATCATACTGTTTTAACGAAAAACGATAATCATCACTCATATTCTCCAGACTTTCGGAAATTTCATATAATGGCTGTGATACTCTTTGCGACAGTAATCTGGCAAGAATATATGAAAGAACAAAAGAAACAATTGTACTAATTAAAAAAGCAGGCATAATCGCAGGCCAGTATTCTGCAATCCCCTGATAAACAACGGCTATTCTTAAAATATATCCATTATTATAATAAGCTGTATAAAGCATTTGTTCATTGGTTGTATCCGACTTTCTGATAGAACTTCCAAAATGTTTTTTACTCTTCAAACATTTTTTTATTTCTTCTCTGGAACTATGATTTTCTGAAATATATTTTTTATAAGTATCAGCTAATACCTTCCCCTCTTTTGAAATAATAGATAATCTTGTATTTTTTGAATAAGTCAGTGGATTAATCCGGCTAATCTGCTTATTAAGATCTTTTGTATAATCAATCGAATAATCAGCTAATTTTAATGTATACAGCATTTGCTGTTCAGTTTCTGAAAGATACTGTCTGGAAATAAGAATTAAATCCAGAATCGTAGTTAATGTGAGAGAAATAATCAGCAAAGTAATAAAATGACGAAGGATAATCTTTTTCATATTATTCTCCTATAAAACGATAACCAACACTTCTGATTGTCTTTATATAATGCTTTCCATCATCATTCATTTTTGCTCTTAAAGAACGAATATGAACATCTAAGACTCTTGATTCTCCAATAAATTCATATCCCCATATATTACTTAATAATTCTTCTCTTTCAACCACTCTTTTTCTATTCTCCACCAGATAAAGAAGGAGTTGATATTCCTTATGTGTTAATTCCATTTTTTTTTCATTTAAAAAAACAATATGTTTATTGATATCTATTTTAAGATTTTTAATCGAAATCATTTTTTCTGCTTTATAAGTCCTTCTTAATAATGAACGTACTCTAGCAGTTAATTCTAATACACCAAATGGTTTCGTCAAATAATCATCCCCACCGCTATCTAATCCCTTTACTTTATCCAGTTCTCCATCTTTTGCTGAAAGAACTAAAATAGGAAGTGAAGTATTCGTTTCTCTTATTTTACTGATAGCACTAATCCCATCTAATCCCGGCAACATAATATCAAAAATTACCAGATCAGGAGTCTGTTCTCTAATTGATGCAATTGCGTCAATCGCATTATCATAACAATCTATCTTGTAGTCACTGCTTTCTAAAGCTATTCTTATTATCTCTCTTATATTTTCATCATCATCAACTACAATTATATGCTCATTCATAAAGTTTCCTCCATATGCTTTATTATATCATAAACTCTATTTATATTATTTAATGAATCAATGAAAAATGTTAAAATTAACTTAACTTTATTAAATTATAAAGTTTTATAGGAAATGATTGTATTTTTTAAAATACAATAGTAGTATAAATACGGTGGTGAATTTTATGAAAATCACAATTAAACAAATTATCCATAACAAAACTTTAATATCATGGCTTTGTGTACTTATTGCCTCTTTTATTATGGCAATAAATATCAATACATTTGTAAATAGCGGAAATTTAATCCCCGGAGGAATCACAGGATTATCACTATTAACACAAAGAACACTGGCCAGATTCTTTAATATCAGCATTCCTTATTCTTTTATTAATATTATTTTGAATACTTTACCTGCAATCATTGGATTTAAAATGATTTCTAAAAGATTTACATTCTACTCTGTTATTGTGATAGTCTTAACATCATTCTTAGTTGACTTTCTTCCAAGTCATAGAATCACAAGTGATCCTCTTCTTATCTGCTTATTTGGAGGATTACTTAATGGTCTGGGAATCAGTATTGCTTTATTTGGTAAAGCCAGTTCCGGAGGAACAGATTTTATTGCTGTCTACTTAAACCGCAGATATAATATTTCAGCTTGGAATCTTATTCTTGGTTATAATATCGTTATTCTCTTAGCCGGCGGTATACTCTTTGGCGTAGAAGCCTCTCTTTATTCGATTGTATTTCAGTTTGTTTGTACTCAGGTTATCAGTACCTTTAATAGAGCCAATAAGAAAGTCACTATGCTGATTATTACCAATCATCCTGAATTAATTGAACATAAGCTGATGGAGGCAACCCATCATGGTATTACAAAATGGCAAGCTACGGGTGTTCATGAAGAAAAAATACGTACTATGCTTTATACTGTTGTTTCCGCTGATGAAGTAGGAATGGTTTCATATATTGTTAGAGAGAATGATGATCATGCTTTTATTAATATTTTAGAATCATCTGCTATAAAAGGAAGATTCTATCAGGATCCATTATAAACAAGGCATAAATAAGCCTTGTTTTTTCATATTCCGATACTCAATTGACTTTATATGAGAAAACGTTTACTCTTCAATTAAGAGGTGATATGTATGCAATTATCTAAAGATGAGATTCAGATTATGAAACTGCTGATTTCTGCTCCGGATTATATATCTTCTTATGAAATTGGGACATCGATCGGTATGAAAAGAAGACTTGTAAGAGAGAAAATGAAAAGCGTTAAAGGCATATTAAAACATTATGGATATGATTTAATTTCTAAAACATCTAAAGGATACCTCATTGATGAAAAATCGATGGATTCACTTAATAATCTTCATCAAATCATTTCTAAGCATGAATTAAATCGTGAAGGATTCATACCTGTTACACCAAAAGAAAGACAGAACTATATTCTTAAAAGGATCATTGAAGCTGATCATTATATTAAGATTGATGAAATTGCGGATGAATTATTAATAAGCAGGTCTTCGGTTTCAAGAGATATTAGAAGTGCAAAAAGCTTTCTTTTAAAATATCAGTTAAATATTGAGAAAAGGCCGAACTATGGAATCAGAATCATCGGCAGTGAAGTCAATAAAAGAAAGCCTATATGTGATTTCCTGTTTGATAATTTAAGATCTTCTGATATGTATTATGATTTTCTTGAATCCACTCTTATTCCTGAAAAATCATTAGAAAACGGAATTATCCATTTATTAAGCAAATATAGAATAGAGATGACTGATATCGCTTTATGTGATTTTCTAATCGGCTTAAGCGTAATGATTACTCGTGTTGCCAATCATAATCTTATTACTCAGGATCAGGATATGTCTTTTGTATGTTTAAATACAGAACTATCCTGTGCTCATGAAATCGCAAGCCTTATTGCTTCAAAAATTCATTTTGAATTTCCAATTCAAGAGATTAATCAAATCGCAATTCAATTAAAATGTAAAAGAATCGGGATAGCTGATGATGACCATATTCCTATAATCAAGAAGATTACTGATGATTCTATTACTTCTATTTATCGGCAGACTATGTTGTCTTTCCCAGATAAAAGCTTCAAGAAAGAGCTTTATCTGAATATTAAGTCAGCCGTTATCAGACTCTTTTATAATGAAAAACTGCGTACGCCTCTTTTTAATGAAGTACCCATTGCTTATCCTTTAGCCTATGAATGTGCACAAATTGTTTCACAGCATATTTTTGGGTTTACCGATAAATATGTATCCAGTAGCGAGCTTGCCTTTCTGACCATGTTTTTCCATACCTATATGCATCATAAAATTGGTAATAAACATGAGGTTCTGCTTGTCTGTTCATTAGGATATTCAGTAGGAAGCATGTATAAATCTCAGATTGAAAACAAGTTTGCCAGTCAGATTCATATTACTGATATATGCTCCTATTATCAGTTAAATCATGTTAATCTTAAGAAATATGACTTTATTATTTCCGACCTGCCTATTCATCAGGATCTTTCCATTCCATGTATTAAGATTTCTCATGTCTTGAATGAAGATGATTATAATACTATCAGCAGCTATCTTAACTACCTATTTAATAAGGTTCGTATAGATATGCTTTTTCACGATAAGTTTTACCTTGATAATATTTCCGCCAATAAAACATCGGCCTTTTATTTCTATAAAATATTTTCACAGGTTTATACTGATATAAAACTCATGGAAATTGAGCATGCAATCAATCAATCTGCAAAATATAATTATAATGATGAAATCAGTCTTTTCAGATTATCTAAGCCTATCAGCAATAATAATCTCGTCTCTGTTTTAATCTATAAAGAACCCATTCCCGTTGATAATCATTATGCCCGGATTATTATTCTTTTTTCTTGTAATGAAAAGAGCAGATTATTATTTGATATCCTCGCAGATCTCTTAAATGCTGTATCAGTTGATGATACAGCATTGGATAGTCTTTATCAGAAGCCTTCCTATCAGAAGTTTATCAGACTTCTTATCACATAAAGAGACCATATCATTAAATGATATGGTCTCTTTGCTTTTGTTCTATCTGCTCTAACATATCAATTCTTCTTTGATGTCTGCCCCCTTCAAATTCTCCTTCCAGCCAGACATCTACAATCATTTTAGCAAGCTCTATTCCTACTACTCTTGCTCCGAAAGATAAAACATTGGTATTGTTATGCTTTCTAGAAAACTGTGCAGAGTATGGTTCAGAACAGGTTACACAGCGTATACCATTAACTTTATTAGCAGCTAATCCAATCCCCACACCGGTTCCACAGATAAGAATACCTTTATCTATATCACCTTTAATAACAGCATTTGCTACCTTCTCTCCTGAAATAGGATAATCAAATCTTTCTGTAGAATCTGTTCCATAATTGATAACTTCATAACCGTATTTATCTTCTATATACTCCTTAATCTGTTTCTTATACTCTACAGCCACATGATCATTACCAATTCCAATTTTCATAATAATATTCCTCTAATCTAAATCTTCCCCATTAGACTCTATCACTTTCTTATACCAATAGAATGATTCCTTTTTACTTCTGTGAAGATCACCGTTTCCTGCGTCATTCATATCAACGTAGATGAATCCGTATCTCTTATCCATCTGTCCTGTACCGGCTGAAACCAGATCTATACATCCCCATGTTGTATAGCCGAATAAGTTTACTCCTTCCTCAACAGCTTCTTTCATGCATTTTATATGTTCTCTATGGTAATCAATACGTGCTGTGTCATGACAAATACCATCTTCTCCTTCATTTTCGATAAGTCCTATTCCATTTTCTACATCAAACAGTGGAACCTGATATCTATCATTAATGATATGTAAAAATAATTTAAATCCTATAGGATCAATCTGCCATCCCCATTCATTAGCCTGAAGATAAGGATTCTTTATAGTTCCTAGGACATTCCCTCCCGTGATATCTGTCTGATCTGTTGAATGAGTAGTAACAATACCTGATGCATAATATGAGAATCCTAAAAAGTCCGACTTTCCTTTCATAAGTATCTCTTTATCCTCATCAGAAATATTTAAATGAAATTCAAATTCTCTCCATATTCTTTGTGCATATGACGGATAAGCACCTCTTATAGAAACATCTGCACTGTACCCAAAGAAGTCCTGAAATCTCTTATATACTTCTATATTGTCTAATGGATCAGGTGTTAGCGGATAATTGAGATTACCACATATCATGCATCCCACTTTTAAACGGGAATCTATCTTATGTGCTTCAATAACTGCTTTTGCAGCCGCTAAAAACTGATGATGCATCCATAATAAATTTCTCCGGGCTTTTTCCTTCGGTTCATCACCTCTAGGCATAATAATATTAATCTCATTAAAAGTCATCCACTTATTGACATATTCTTTAAATTCCGTAAAGCATACCTTCGCGAATGCAACAAATTCATCAATCATTTTCGGATTAGACCATCCTCCATGTTGAATATTCAATGAAACAGGCTCATCATACTTATAGAGTGTAATAACCGGATCCATTCCCAGTTCTACTGCTGTCTTAAAAAGATCTCTGTAAAAATCTACACCCTTTTTATTAATGCCTCCTCTAATCCCATCAGGATAGATTCTTGCCCATGAAATAGAAGTATTGAATGTTGTATAACCCATTTCTGCAAACAAAGCCAAATCTTCCTTATAATGGTGATAAAAATCACCGGCAACATGATTAGTATAATGAAGATCATCAAAAAATTTATATTCAGAGCCTTCCGGCAAAACATCAACAGGTTCCCAGAATCTATGTTCTCTTTGACCATCTTTATTTAGATACCACAATTCTCGTCTTGCACTTGTAGAACCGGCTGTACAGTAATCTACTAACACAGGGGATTTTCCATCTTCATTCCATGCTCCTTCAATCTGTGCGGCGGAAATAGAGCCTCCCCATAAAAAATCTTTCTTAAATCCCATAATCATATCCTCCTTAACTTTTCCATCATTTCTTTGTATGATTTTTCTTTACCAAAAAGAGCACTTGTCCCAAGAATAAAACCTTCCGCTCCTATCTTGGAAAGTTCTTTAATCTTATCAGGTGAACAGGCTCCGTCAATAACTACTTTATATCCATGATAATAATCTTTATGATTAAGGAAGGTTCTGATTTTAACTGTTACAAAATCAAGATACTTTTGTCCGGCAAATCCCGGATTAACAGTCATAATCAAAACATAATCACATAAATAAAGCAGTTCTTTAACAGCCTCAAAAGAAGTTTCAGGATTAATCGCCAGCCCGGCTTTTATCCCCTTATCTCTAATCATCTGCAAAGTTCTGACATTATTTGTTCCGGATTCAGGATGAATGTAAATAACCTTTATCCCCATATCAGAAAATTTATTTATATATCTTTCAGGATGAATAATCATCAAATGAACATCACAAGGTTTCGATGATCTTTTTGAGATATACTCAACATCCTGTAAACCCATTCCAAAGTTAGGAACAAATACTCCATCCATAATATCTAAATGAAACATATCTATTCCTGCTTCCTCTAATTGTCTGATTTCTTCTTCAAGATGAGCAAAATTTGCACACATCATAGATGGACATAATAGTCTATTCATGGTTGTTTCCTTCTTTCCTATATTTATTATCATAGCTATTATAGAAAATATTTCCACATTACCTTATGTCACACATTGTGCCATAGAAATATTTCTCAAATATTCTATTTTGTTTTATTTTTTGTTCTAAACATTATATGATTATCTATATAGGAGTCTTATTATGGAAAAAAAGAAACTTTCAATTATTGATATAGCTCATCTTGCGAATGTATCACAGGCAACCGTCTCTAGAGTCATTAATAAAAATGGGCGTTTTTCAGAAAAAACCGGAAAAAAGGTTGAAGAGATTATCAAGAAATATGGATATGAAACAAATATGACTGCTAAAAGCCTGAGAATAGCAAAATCTAAGACAATAGGACTGATTGTTCCCAGCATTGAAAATGAATGGTTTGCTTCTTTAATTTCTCAAATTGAAACTTATTTTTTTCAGCATAATTATTCTGTATTTATATGCAACACTTCTAGAAATAAAGAAAAAGAAATAAGCTATTTTAAATCCTTGGATGCAAAAATGGTTGATGGTATTATCTGTATTACAGGAGAAAATAAACTGCCGATAGACGTTCTTACGAGAGATATTCCCATTGTCTGTACAGATAGAGTTCCTGCTAAAAATAATAATGTTTATATTGTAAGTACTGATCATTATAGAGGAGGATATATAGCTACAAAAGAGCTTATAAAAAAAGGCTGTAAACGAATATGTATTATTGTCCGTAATCGTTCTATTTCTGTCAATGAACAGCGTTTTCAGGGATATTTACAAGCTTTAAAAGATCATCATCTTCCTTATGATGATCAACTAAAAATTCTTATCAGTAATAAAGAAGATAATTTTGAAGGAGCTAAAAGAGCTACTTTAAAACTGATAGAAAATCATATCCATTTTGATGGAATATTTGGAACAAATGACTGGAGAGCTTATGGAGCAATTGTAGCCTTACAGTCAAAATATTTAAGAATTCCTGAAGATGTTAAAGTTGTCGGATTTGATAATATTACGATTTCTAAAGTCTCACAGCCTCCCCTGACAACAATCAATCAGGATACTCAAAAAATAGCTGTCAACGCTTCTAAAACATTATTAGATCTTATGAATAATCCTGCAAACAATACGATTAAACATATTCAGACATTACCGGTTCATATTGTTAAAAGAAAATCAACAGAAAATAAATAAAAGAGCTGATACTCTTCTCCTATTAAAAATCACTCCTTGCAGACAATGTTATCCGCTTAGAGTGATTTTTTTACTTTATTTTGTAGTCATCATAATAGTCATAGCTCCATCACAATGTATTGTGACGGTTAATGGAATAAGAAAACTTGTTCCTATAGATACATGGTGATTATTAACTATACCTTCTCCTTTTATTACTGTAGCTAACTGATAATTACCGGACTGATATACTGATTTACCGAATATCTCCAGTTTCTTTACTGTAAATGAGCGATTAGAAATATATTCTGTTTCTTTCATATTTTTTCTGCCAAATACTTTTTTCTCAAGAATATTATCTGTAATATGAGGATCATAGGATAAACATTCTATTGCTTCTTTTAAATGAAGTTTTCTTTCTTTTCCATCTTTATCTTTTCTATGATAATCATAAAATCGATAAGTAATATCTGTTGCTTGCTGAATCTCATAAACGATACTCCCTTTTTTCATCGCATGGAGTATACCGGCAGGCAAATAAATAAAATCCTCTTTATTTACATATCTTGTTTTTATCAGTTCTTCCCATCTCTCTTCTTCTATATATCGCTTAAGTTCTTCTTTATTCTTTGCATTATGACCATAAACAATAGATGCATCAGCTTCCGCTTCAATAAAATACCATGCTTCATTTTTACCCATCTTATAACCATGGGATAATGCATACTCATCATTAGGATGAACCTGTATGCTTAAATCATCTTCCGGAGCTAATAAAGAAATAATGACCGGGAATTCTTCGTTAGGATGTCCAAATAATTCCTGATGATATGTCCAAAGGTATTGAAGTGTTTTTCCTTTAAAGGGATCACTAAAACATATATTTGACTCTTCCTGTGTACTAAATGCCCATGCTTGTCCTACACCTTCTTTAAACCATGAAAAATGAAAATAATCTTTTACTAATGTATGTCCCCATAAAGCAAAACGAGGGATCGGTTCAAAAAATAATATATCCATTATTATATAAATATTATAGAAAATGTAGCAGCAAATGTTGTTATAATCGCAAGAATAGCAGCTGTTTTTAGAGCACGAGGCATAATCTCATAACTATATTGTATCTGATAAAGCCTGTTAACTTGTTTAGATTTCGTACAATGATAATCTGATAATAAAGCTATCACAAGAATTGTTAGTTTCATCCAAAAACTTGTCCCTATTTGCCATGATTTGGGCCATGGAAATATTCCTAATCCAAAAGCTATCACGGCAGTTATAATCGCCGGAATAACATAGGGATTCTTAAGAGATTTTAGTTTCTCTTCTTTAATCTTCTCTTGTTTTCCATATTTCCGCATATTACCTTTTGGTTTAATGACTACTATACTTTCTCCACAATGATCACAAAACTTTGCATTCTCTCTAAGATGAGAACCGCATTTACGACAATACATAGGTTATCCTCCTATTTTAATATAACTTTAGTAAGATTTAGAAGACTAATATAGAAAGGAAGAAGAATACAAACAATCGCAATGCCATAACTGCCTGTTTGTCTGTATCCTTTCTTTTTATCTTTGTAATCTATAATAATTGAAAGAAGTCCACAAAACATAGATAATAAATAAAATACCAAGCTTATCTGAAACACAAATACTGCATTATTTCCTGACGAGGCTACAATACTTGCTAAAATAAAGTCTAATACGATTAAAGCAAAGAAGAATAATATGAGTCCAATTGATGCAAAATGATTCTTCCTAGGATTTTCTTTATATACTTTGTCTGAAATAGTCTTTTCTGATATTTTCTTGATAGATTTCCCACAATAAGTACAATACATGGAATCATTTGTTAAATCTTTATGACAATAAGGACATTTAATCATCATATTATCCTCCTATTTTTATACTACATTCTCTTCTTCTATTCTTTGTAGTTCTGATTTTTCATATGCCTTCCAGAATGGATAAAAGATGAGCAATCCAATAATAAAATTAATTACAACTACAATCACACCGCCAATAGAACCGCCTGTACCTAAGAATCCTAATATTGGAGATGGCGTTGCCCATGGCAAGTTTACATACATTCTGCCAATAAATCCGATAGCGGTTAATCCATATGTTAAAGCTCCCGTTATTGTATGTGTAATGATAAATGGAATAGCTAAGAATGGATTTAAAACTATTGGCAACCCAAACATTATAGGCTCAATAATACAGAATATTGCCGGCGGCAGACTAATTGTTGCCAGCGGTTTTAAATGAGGTAATTTCTTACTTGATTTAAACATATAGAATAAAATAGGCCAGCAAGTTGATACCCACATAAATAATCTATTTAAATTAGGTACCCAAATATGTGGTATTGATTGATGTGCCATAAATGCCGCATTATTTTCTACCAACCATGTATTTGTAAAAGCATTGGTAACAGCACCTACAATATTATCTCCATGTAATCCTACTATCCAGAACGCTGATATTAGAAAATGTGCTAATGTAAATACAAAAATATTATCAGCAGCCGCAAATATCGGTAATAAAACCTGTCCTATCAATTCCGGTATATTAACATTTAATAATGTTCTTAAACCCCAGCATACTAATGTTGTAAAGAAATAAGGAATAATTGCTGAAAAACTATCAGAAATTGCCGGAGGTACAGAATCAGGCAATTTAATCCTAATATTATATCTATAACAAACATCTAAGATATTAACAGAGATCGCTGCCGCAATAATTGCTGTGATAACACCGGCTCCTCCCCAATAATTAATCGGTAATGCTGAAACATATTGTGTCGGATCTTTTATAGCAGCATTATATAACTGTCCTACTGTATTATAATTCAATAAGATAAAGGCAAAGAATGCACCTACAGCACCTGTTGTCTTATTAATTCCTTTTGTATCCGCATATTCAGCTCCCATTGCAATAACCATATAAATAGCCATAATGCCCATTGATAAGCTATTAACCAAAGCCAGTTGTCCTGCTAACGGCTTCATAAAAGGAATTAAAGCTGTTTTTGTTAGTCCGCCATCAGAACATAACAGAAATACTACCAGGAATAATGAACCAACCATTGTAACACCGACAGCTGCTACCATACCATTTACAATTGCCTTAACAAATGGTAATTGGCCAAACTTAGTCATAGGTCCCGCAATAGCATCAATTTTCATCATTAACTTGTCCATAAAAGACTTTTTTTCATTAACCATACACTAATCTCCCTTCATATAAATGAAAATTTTACGCGTAAATACTTTCTTTGATTACATCATAATGCGTAAACGTTTACATTTCTATCTAATTGTATGTCACAATTCATGCCATTACATGATATTACAAAAAAAGACTCCTTATAAGAGTCAATTCATTGCTAATATCTCTTCTAAATGATAGCCCTGATTCATATATTCTTTCATAATACTATGACATCTATCATATTCTTTAAAACAGTTTAAAGCATAGTGTTCATTTCCATATACTTTCCAATATCCTATATGTTTTACCGGCTTATTTTCTATAAATCCCAATACATCTTCTAAAGGATAATTTAAAAATATTCCTATCTCATGAGGAAAAACATTTGTATTAAAACGTTTCTTTAAAGATACTAAAAGATGGGAGATAGATTGAGTATGATAACCTTGAGATTTTAAAAAGCGTACAATAGCTTTATTTTCTAATACTCTTTTTAATTGCTTAGGCGAATAAATATAAATCAACACACTTTCTTTACGTTCTCTTAAAATATTTATCTGTAAATCATAATATGATAAATGATGATTATAATAATCAAAGCATTCCTGATAGTTATGAATGTCTGATTTACTAATATTAAATAAGCTTCCACATTTATATTTCATTAATGTAGGTGCAGAATATACCGCAAGCTTATATTCAAATAAAGATGCATTATGAGGCATATATCTTCTCCTTAGTTAGATTATACTAACTATATTAGTATAATCTAACTAATATTTCAAGAGATTATATACTAATCCAAAATATATTATCATCTTCATCTTGTTTATTATTAATATAATGTAATGCTTATAGTAACAATTTTATATTTAAAGTAGATCATTTATTCTTTACAATATGTGAATCTTTCATATTTTGCCAACGATGCTCAACATATCGGTTACCATAAGCATTATCAATAAACTGTTCCATAGAATTCTTTGGTGCTATAGCTTTCTGTCTTTGATTATACCTTGAGATTACTGCTAAGGTGAATAAACTATTAAATGTCATAAAAATAACTATTATCCAAGTTATGATTTCAGCTTTAATAAGAGGAAATTTCTCAATTAAACGTTCTAATGGAGGATAAACAAGTTTTACCCATATCAAGCTTAATGCAGCCCAGAAAAACATAAAAAGAATATTAGTACGTCCATGAATATTCAAAGGCATACCGGAGTAATCCCAGAAAACCCTGCCAAACACAATTTCAGTAAAAATACTACATGTATACTCAAAAGCTCCTCCTAATAATCCTCCTAAAAGCATAATCCATCTATCATTTTTATCTTTCAATGGAATAAGAGTAAGTGTTAAGACAACAGCTCCTATTCCCCATACAAGACTAAATGGTCCAAACACAACACTTGATCTAGTCATCCAGACTCCATCTACTAAGCCGCACCATAATGTTTCTATAAGATCTCCTAATAAAGATGATATAAGAAATATCCAGATAAGCTTATCCGGACTTAAACCTTTTCCAAAGACAATCATATTTCTATTCTTTTCATCCTTAATGCCTGGATAAGCTTTCTCTAGACGATCCCATACAAACAGTGATATTTTATGAAAAACTCTTTGATTCATGCTTCGCTTTTCAAAATTACTAAACTCTTTTTGTCCTTTATTAATACTTATTACTACAATAATAAGATCAATGATAATTATAATCCAGAAAATAATACTTATTATCCGATGAACCGGAACATGTATTAACTGACTTACAATCAGTAAGAATGGCTGTAAAACTAAATAAGCAATCCAGCATCCTACAGATAAAAGAAGTATTTCAAAAAATGTTTCTTTATTATTTAAAGAATTTCTTCTCAGCCATACAATATTCTTAGTTACTCTAAAACTTATAAATGCAAAGATAGCTTTGATAATAATTAATCTCGCAAAGATAAGAAAGAATATTAAGAAATAATGTCTTCCCATTTGTGATAAATCAATAATTAATGATGATAGAGTAAGACCTATTTCAAAATCAATAGGAAATGTTAAAAATCCTGTATTAATAAACTTCCTTTCTTTAGTTGAATAATAAAGAGCTTCAATCAGCCATCCAAGAAAACCATAAATAATAAAGAAGAATGTTTCTTTTATTAAAAGCTGATACATATTACCCTCCTATCTTTCTAAAAAATGTACCCTATTTTTCATCATAAAGTCAATATAAAAGATGATAACTTTAAAAAGTTATCATCTTGGAAAAGTAATATCTCCTAAAATAACTCTTCGTGTAGCTCCTGTTGCACTTAATTTTACAACTAATCATATATTTTTATGAATTATTATTTTATAATAAAACATAAAAAATAGCACCTTTCATGATGAAAGGTGCTCAATCACATATAATTATAAAAATTGAAGTATATTAATACTGTATTATATATACAATCATACAATCTATATTAACATAAAAGAGAATTCGTCTATGAAAACTCAACTAACCGGTCTCCGTTCTTATATCTTCCTTTATTAAACATTAACATACATAACCCCCTCTTTTCTTACTATTATATTAACAGATATCTTTATCTTTGTAAAGGCTTTCATAAAAAATATTTTAAATTTAAAAAAACCTTCATAAGAAGGTTTTAAAATACTGCTTTTGCGATAATTCTTGCCTTTATGACACCATCTTTTTGTTCAATAGCTTTAGTAATATCTTCACTTAAATCATTGGTATCAATAATTGTATAAGCATAATCTCCTTTTGCCTTATTGACCATATTCTCAATATTCATGCCTTTCTTTGCGAATGCATTCGCAAAAACTGCTAACATATTAGGAATATTCTTATGAATAATACAGCATCTGTATGTTGTATTTCTTGGTTCTAAGACATTCGGAAAATTAACAGAGTTTTTAATATTTCCATTTTCTAAATATTCTCTTAGCTCTTCTACTGCCATCTTTGCACAATTCTGTTCTGATTCCGGTGTAGATGCTCCTAAGTGAGGCATGACAACCGCATTTTCAGTATGTGCTAACGTCTCATCACCAAAGTCAGTAATATATCTGGCAACTTTGTCTTTCTTTAAAGCATCTATCATATCTTTTGTATTAACTAATGAGCCACGAGCAAAATTAATAATATGAACCCCTGATTTCATCATATTAATAGATTTCTCATTAATCATGCCTTCAGTCTCCCCATTAGCAGGAACATGGATTGTAATATAATCACATTCTTTGAATATCTCTTCTACTGAAGATGCCTTTTGAACCCATTTACTCATCCCCCATGCTGCAGTTACAGAAATATAAGGATCATAGCCATGAACTTCCATACCCAGTTTAACAGCTGCATTCGCAACCGCTACACCAATAGCTCCCAATCCAATAACACCCAGCTTCTTGCCATCTATTTCAGGACCTACAAAAGCTTTCTTGCCTGCTTCGATCTCTTTAGAAAAATTATTCCCCGTTACTGTCTTTGTCCATTCTATACCTTCTAATACTTTTCTGGATGATAGAAATAATGAACATAACACCAGTTCTTTAACAGCATTCGCATTGGCTCCGGGAGTATTAAATACAACTATTCCTTTCTTTGAACATTCTTCTATTGGAATATTATTAGTACCCGCTCCTGCTCTTACAATAGCTTTTAAATTATTATTCATAGGATAATCATGCATTTTAGCACTTCTGACTAATACAGCATCCTCATTTTCAAAATCATTTCCTACCTCATAGCGTTCATCTAAAAGCCTTAATCCTTTATTTGATATTTTATTTAAAGTCTTAATCTGATAACTCATTCTATTACTCCTTATTCTCTTTCTCAAACTTTTTTAAAAATTCAACTAAATAAGCGACTCCATCATAAGGCATCGCATTATAAATAGAAGCTCTCATCCCACCTACTAAGCGATGACCTTTTAAATTAGTCATACCGGCTTCAATACTCTTTTTTACAAATAAAGCATCTAAATCACTATGTCCTGTTGTAAATGAAACATTCATATGACTTCTAGAACCAATCTCCGCCGGATAATCATAGAAATCAGTAATGTCAAGATAATCCTGTAAAAGTTTTGCTTTTTTTACATTATACTCCTGCATTGCCACTAAACCGCCTTGTTTTTTAATCCATTTTAAAACAAGTCCTAACATATATATGGCATAAGTAGGAGGTGTATTGTACATAGAATCCTTTTTAGCCATCGTATCCAATTCAGATAAAACCGGAATCTGATCTTTATGAGTCTCTAATAAATCATTTCTCACAATCACTACTGCCAAACCGGCTATTCCCATATTCTTCTGAGCTCCGGCATAAATAACACCAAACTGTGATACATCTATCGGTCTAGATAAAATATTTGAAGACATATCAGCAATTAAAGGGATTCCTTTAGTATCCGGTATATAATCCCATTCTGTTCCATAAATAGTATTATTTGTACATAAATGTACATAATCAATATCATCTCTTATATCCAGTTCATCCTGACCGGGAATATGCGTATAGTTGTTCTCTTTCCCATCATAGGCAATATGAACATCAGTAAACTTAGCAGCTTCCTGTGCTGCCTTTTTAGAAAAGTTTCCTGTTACAATATAATCCGCTTTTCCTTTATCATTAAAATTCAAAGCAATATTACTAAACTGCTGGGTTGCGCCGCCCTGTAAAAATAAAATACTATAATTATCAGGAATATTCATTAATTCCTTTAAATCTGCCTTTGTCTGATCAAATATATTCTGATAGGCAGAGGATCTATGACTCATCTCCATAACACTCATGCCTGAATTTTCATAATTAAGCATTTGTTTTTGGGCTGTTTCTAATACTTCCAAAGGAAGCTGTGAAGGCCCTGCACTAAAGTTATAAACTCTCTTATTCGTCATCATCGATTCCTCCTCTAATATATTTTTTAATTATAATATACGTTTTTAACAAATTTGTCCAGTAAAATTATAAAATAATACAAATATAGTTTATATTTTTACTTATTTTATATATATATGTTTTAAATATTTGTATAAATCTTTAATTATTTAAATATATTTGTATTATTCATAAAAAGATAACTATTATTGAAATAACAGTTATCTTTCAAATAAGTGTATAAATAATCCTGATCTTAATTTAGGTTCAAACCACGTTGATTTAGGGGGCATTAATAAATGATGATCAGCAACATCCAGTAACTCCTGAATGCTTGTCGGGTACATCGCAAAAGCCACTCCACTTGTCTGATCAGTTTCTTTTATTAATTCATCCAATCCTCTAATACCCCCGATAAAATGAATTCTCTGATCAATACGCGGATCCCCTATATTTAATAATGGAGAAAGTATCTCATCTTGCAGCAAGGATACATCTAATGATAAGACTGAAGAACTTTTTCTCTTTTCTACAATGTCATCATGAGCTTTTAATGAATACCATTGATGGTTCAGATACATAGTGATTTCATTTTTATGTTCAGGATGTCTTTTCTCTGTTAGTAAAGAGATATCAAACTTCTGATTTAAACGGTTAAGAAATTCATCATATGTATAACCATTCAAATCAGAAACAACTCTGTTATAATCAAGAATTTTTAATTCATCATCAGGAAATAAAACCGATAGAAAATAATTAAATTCTTCATTACCGCTATAATCAGGATGTTCTTTTCTCCTCTTTAAACCTACTTTTACTGCACTGGCTGCACGATGATGTCCATCAGCTATATATGTTGACTCTACCTGATCAAATGCTTTTTGAAGATAACTGATATCTTCTTTATCCGATACAATCCATACTCTATGCCTAATATGATCTTCACTTATAAAATCATAAAGAGACTTACTTTGCTTAATTTTATTGACTTTTCTTCTAATTTCATTCTTAGCTTTATAAGTTAAGAAAATAGGTCCTGTCTGTGCACTTGTGATATCGACATGATTTATACGATCTCTTTCTTTAACTTCTACTGTCAATTCATGCTTTTTACATACATCATTTAAATAATCGTCAATAGATGATAAAGCTACAATTCCCGTCTGAACATGATCATTCATTGTCAGCTCATATAAATAATAAGCAGGGTATTCTTCTTGTACAAAAATACCTTTCTTCCATTCTTCTTTAATCATCTGATCTGCTTTCAAGTAAACATCCTTACTATACATATCATAATTATTTTCGAACTGTGTTTCAGGTCTATCAATATTTAAAAAAGATAACGGTTTATCTTTTATATATTCTTTAGCCTCTTGTCTGGAATAAACATCATAAGGTAAAGCAGCTACTTCTTTCGCTTTACTCACTGCCGGTCTTAATGCCTTAAAAGGTAATATATGTGCCATATACAGTTTCTCCCTAATCATCAAGTATAATTTCTAAATCTTTATAATATCCCTTGGTCCCTATATCAACAAACAATCCTATTTTCCCTCTTTTATTACCGGCTAATAACTTATCAACTGTTAATACAGGATGTTCCATATCATCAATATAGAAAATCGCTTTTTCATCTTTAATAACCGCCTTTAATTCTATCCATTTCTTCATTTGAATATCGGCCTTATTCTCGTACTCAGTAATATGATGATCTCTAAAATACTGAAATGTATATTTTGGATAAGAAAAATATTGAACAGCATGCATTTGTCTAACAGGATCATCAGTTTGATAAAATCCATTAGCAGGTCTTACATAAAAAGACTCAAATGTATCAGCATCGACTCTAAAAACTATGCCAATAAAACCCCTTGCATAATCAGGAGCATTGTCAGTAAATGTACTATACATTTTAACTTTAATTATCCCATTATGAAAATCACTGTTTTCTAATAATGCATAACTATTAATATCTGCTTCTTTTTCCCTTTTATTCTTAATTATATAAAAGCCTTTTTCGTCTTCATCAATAAAAACCAGTGATGCTTTAAAATCACTTTTATTCATAACTGTCCCTCTCTTTTTTATTTCCTCTTTATCATAATCACTTTTATTGATTATATCAAGCACTCTCTTTTAATTAAGTGTACCTAGCTTGAAAAGTCATTAAGTTGTGGTATGATAAGGACTAGAAAAAAGGAGTCAGTTATGAGTAAAGTAGATATTATTTCCGGCTTTTTAGGAGCCGGTAAAACAACTTTAATTAAAAAGTTTATTAATGAATCTTTAAAAGATGAGAAAGTCGTCTTAATTGAAAATGAATTTGGAGAAATTGGTATTGATGGCAGTTTTATGAGAGATGCCGATATACAAGTCAATGAATTATCACAAGGCTGTATTTGTTGTAGTTTAGTAGGAGATTTTGAAAAATCTTTAAAAGAAGTATTAGATAAATATAAACCGGATCATATTATTATTGAACCGAGTGGTGTTGGTAAATTATCTGATATTATTGATGCAATAGAAAAAGTAAATGATAAGAGACTGGAATTAAATTCATTCTTAACAGTCGTTGATGCTAAAAAATGTAAAATGTATCACAAAAACTTCGGTGAATTCTTCAATAATCAGATTGCTTCCGCTTCTATCGTCGTATTATCAAGAACTCAAGATGTAACCGAAGATAAACTGGCTGAAGATCTAAAAATTATCAAAGAACTAAATAAGCATGCCCCTATCATTACAACACCTTGGGACAGCTTAACAGCCGAGCAAATTTTAAAAGCGGCCGACAACAAAGAAACTTTAGAAAAAGCATTAATTGCTGCTGAAAAAGAACACCGATATTCCGTTCACCATCATCACCATGAACATGAATGCTGTCACCACCATCATGACGAAGAACATGAATGTCATCACCATCATCATGATGAAGAACATGAATGTCATCACCACCATCATGACGAAGAACATGAATGTCATCACCATCATCATGATGAAACACATCCACATACTGATGACGGTGATACAAAGCTTTACTATAATGAAGAAGATGCTCATGATGCTGATGAAATATTCCAGAGTATTGGTATTGAAACAATTCATCCATTTAGTAAAACTGAATTATCAGCTAAATTAGAAACGCTCTCTCGCGATGAATCTTTAGGTAATATTTTAAGATCTAAGGGTATTGTAAGAGGGATAGATGATAAGTGGCTTGAATTTGATTTTGTTGCCGGCGATTATGAAATTAGAGAAACAACTCCGGATGTATCAGGACGATTATGTGTGATTGGTGAAAATCTTGATGCTAATAAGCTTTATGATTTGATGAAAGGATAATTATGGATAATATTGAAACACGTATCTATCTATTTACCGGATTCTTAGAAAGCGGAAAGACTACTTTCGCAAATGATACTATTGTAAATACTAACTTTTGTGATGGTGAACAGACAGTCATGATCATTACTGAAGAAGGCGAAAAAGAGTTTGATAAAAATGAATTAAAAAAGCATCATACAGATCTTCTTCTTGTTGAAACAATTCAAGAACTGACACAAGAGGCATTCTGGAAGGAACTTAAAGAAGACTACCATCCTACTCAAGTTTTAGTTGAATTCAATGGAATGTGGGATGTTGCCACATTCATGAGTACAGTCTTTCCTCAAGGATGGGATATTGTCCAGATTTTAACTACAATTGATGCTTCTAAGTTTGCTTATTATGTAAACAATGCAAATATGAGATCTTATTTATTCCAACATTGTTCACAAAGTGATCTGATTGTTTTTAATAGAATAGAGAATATTAAGAAAACATTTATGAGAAATAATATCAAAGCTATGAACCCAAGAGCACAGATTATCTATGAAAATGCCGATGGCAGCGTTGATAATAGTGTAGATAGCGGTCTTCCTTATGATATTAATGCCGCTTCAATAGATGTTGCCGATCATGATTTCGGTATATTCTGTTATGATATGATGGAACATCCGGAGAATTATAATCATAAGCATATTAGAATCAAAGGAAAGTTTATTGGCAAAGATTCTCTTAGAAAGGATGGCTTTATCTTAGGGAGATATGCAATGGTATGCTGTGAGCAGGATACTTCACTGATTGGCTTATTATGTCAAAATCCTGCCAGTAATCAGTTTATTCCTAATGAATGGCTAATTGTTGAAGGTGATACTACAATGGACTACGATAAAGATATTGGTATGAATGTAATTACTTTACATGCTGATAAGATTGAAGGAACGACACCTTTAGCATATGAATATGTGACTTTTGATTAAACGCTTGAAAAAGCGTTTTTCTTTGTTTTAAGGGTGTTTTTTTACTTAAAGTCGTGTATAATACTTAAGGTTATGAGGTAAATAAAATGAAAGATTTTTGGTTTGAATTAAAACATAGAGAAAAAGAAACCGGAGCACGCTATGGTATTTTACATACACCACATGGTGATGTAGAAACTCCTATGTTTATGCCTGTAGGAACACAAGCTACTGTTAAAGGTATATGGCCGGAGATGCTTCATCAGATGAAAAGTCAGGTTGTCCTTGCAAATACTTATCATTTATGGCTAAGACCGGGGGATGATGTAGTAAAAATGGCCGGAGGATTACATCAGTTCATGAATTATCACGGTCCTTTGCTTACAGACAGTGGCGGATTTCAAGTCTTTTCTCTTGGTAAAATGAGAAAGATTGAAGAAGAAGGTGTTTACTTCAGAAGTTATATTGACGGTTCAAAGCTCTTTCTATCACCGGAAAAATCTATTGAGATCCAAGAAAATCTGGGAGCAGATATTATTATGAGCTTTGATGAATGCGCTCCTTATCCATGCAGCTATGATTATATGAAGAGATCCGTAGAAAGAACATTAAGATGGGCTAAAAGAGGGCAGGATGCCCATCGGAAAGAGAATCAGGCTTTATTTGGAATTGTTCAAGGCGGTGAGTATGCTGATCTAAGAAAACTATCAGCAACAGCTCTCTCTGATATGGATTTTCCGGGATATTCAATTGGCGGTACCAGTGTAGGAGAACCGAAGGATGTCATGTACCAAATGATAGATGATAGTGTGAAATGGCTTCCTGATCATAAACCCAGGTATTTAATGGGTGTGGGAAATCCGATCGACTTAATCGAAGGAGCTATCAGAGGTATTGATATGTTTGACTGCGTTCTGCCAACAAGGGTAGCCAGACATGGTGCTTTAATGACTCATCAGGGAAGATTAAATATTAATAATGAAAAATATAAATATGACTTTACTCCTATTGATGAAAAATGTTCATGTTATGCATGTAAAAACTATACAAAAGCTTATATCAGACATCTGCATAAAGAAGATGAAATCTTTGGTAAATCTTTAATGTCTATTCATAATGTCCAATTCTTATTAGATTTATCAAAAGAGATCAGAGATGCTGTTAAAGAAGATCGGTTATTAGAATTTAAAAAGAAATTCTTAGATGAATATGGACATAATGTTTATGAAAGGGCCTTTTAATATGGATATAAATTTATTTGATTATTATCTTCCTGAAGAATTAATTGCTCAAACACCATTACTTAAAAGAGATACCAGCCGTTTAATGGTATTAAATAAAAAAACACAGACAATTGAACATAAGCATTTCTATGATATTATTGATTACTTAAAACCCGGTGATATTCTTGTCAGAAATAATACCAAAGTCATTCCGGCAAGATTATTCGGTACAAAAGAAATGACCCATGCTCATGTGGAAGTTTTATTACTTAAAAATCTTCATGATGATGTGTGGGAATGTTTATGCGGTAATGCCAAAACCATTAAGCATGATACTATAATCAGTTTTGGCGATGGTCGCTTAAAAGCTCAATGTATTGAAGTCAAGGATGAAGGAATCAGAGTCTTGGAAATGATTTATGAGGGAATTTTCTATGAAGTATTAGATCAATTAGGTATTATGCCTTTACCTCCTTATATTAAGGAAAAATTAAATGATCCTGATCGTTATAATACCGTTTACGCAAAAATAGAGGGCAGTGCCGCCGCTCCTACAGCCGGTTTACATTTTACCAAGGAACTCTTTTCAAAATGTAGAGATAAAGGAATAGAAGTACTTGATGTTACCTTACATGTAGGATTAGGAACATTCAGACCGGTTAAGACTGATAATATCCTAGAACATCATATGCATAGTGAATACTATGAGATAGATGAAAAGACTGCTGACAGGCTTAATAAAGCTAAAGATAATAATCACCGTATTATTGCGATTGGAACAACCAGCTGTCGTACATTAGAAGCAAATTACAGCAAATATGGATGCTTTAAAGCTGTTCATGAAAATACGGATATCTTTATCTATCCGGGATATACATTTAAAGCTATTGATTGTCTCATTACTAACTTCCATCTGCCAAAATCTACATTAATCATGTTAGTGAGTGCTTTGTCCTCAAGAGACTATATATTGAAAGCTTATCAGCAAGCCGTCAAAGAGAAATATCGTTTCTTCTCTTTTGGTGATGCAATGTTTATAGACAATGGAGAATAAGAATTATGATCTGATCATGCAGGAGGAATTGAAGAGTATTACCGGCAGACCTACTCTCTTGCTGCATGTATGCTGTGGTCCATGTTCATCAAACGTAATTAAAGAATTATCTGAATATTTTGATATAACTATCTATTACTCCAACTCCAATATTTATCCAACAGAAGAATATCAAAGACGCTTAAATGAGCTTTTAGCATTCATTCCTGAATTTAATAAAAACGAAAATAGACATATTACAGTTATTCCGGATAATTATGATAACTTAAGCTTCACATCCCATCTCTATCCTTTAAAAGACACCGGTGAAAGAGGATTAAGATGTAGGCTTTGTTACAATCTAAGAATGAGAAAAGCTTTTGAT
This sequence comes from Eggerthia catenaformis OT 569 = DSM 20559, assembly GCF_000340375.1. Classification (GTDB taxonomy): domain Bacteria; phylum Bacillota_I; class Bacilli_A; order Erysipelotrichales; family Coprobacillaceae; genus Eggerthia; species Eggerthia catenaformis. The sequence goes on along the minus strand of NZ_KB446646.1, from coordinate 207,533 downwards.
TATGCTAAGAGTCATGACTTTGATTACTGGACAACTGTACTCTCAGTTTCTCCTCATAAAATCTCTCGCTGGATCAATGAAATAGGTGATAGCCTAATGATGGATAAACCACGTTTTCTTCATTCTGACTTTAAAAAAAGGAACGGTTATTTAAAATCTACTCAAACAGCAGAAGCTTATCATATGTATAGACAAAACTATTGCGGCTGTCTCTTCTCTTATGAAGAAATGCTTGAAAGAGAATCTCATCAATCAAAAGATTAAAAGAGATTCTCTTTTTTAATAAAATTATGTTAATGTAATTAAAACTCAAACAATTCTTATTGCTTTTTTTCATCAATGGAATTATGATACAGATATATAAAGAAAGAAGGAATAAAATATGAAAAATTATGATGAAATTATTAAACAGGCACAGGATTCATACAATCGTTTCTTTAAACAGATGAATGAGCTTCCGGCAGAAGAAGAGATGAACGATGTCAAGATTGATACCGTAAAAATTAACAAAATTATTGAAAATGCTAAAACACAGGCAGAAGCTCATATGGTTAACTTAAGCAAGCTTAGAGAAGAGCTTGAGGATAAAGCCGAAGAAGCTGAAGCTAAAGTATTTCCAAAAGAACATCAAGAAATATCAAAAAAAGTCTCTTCTATGTATGATCAGTATCTGGATGCTCAAAAACGTTTATTTAACTTATCAGTCAAAGTCGCTAAAATTGTAGAAGAGAAAAAATAGTTATAGATTTCTCTTATATTTTCAACGCAAAGAAAAAAGGCTGTTATCTCCATAACAGCTTTTTATTATACATATTTTTTATATATCCCACAATATTTCTTATCAGTTAATAAAACAGTCTCCATAGATTCAAAAAACTCTTCTTCAAATTCAGTATTTCCGTCATGAATACACCACATTGTTTCATAACCGGTAAACATATAAGCAATACTATAATAAAGCCTTTTAGGATTCTCTTTATTATGTATTTCATTTCTGATCTGGGCATTTTTAATAAGTGATAGACATAATTGAGTTAGATTATCTCTTAAATCAAAACTTTTTTTATTATCTTTCAGATTCACAATCAAAAGCTGACCGAACAAATCTGAACCATATTGTTTTGTTTGAGAAATCAGCATAGAGAAAACAGCTATCAATTGTTCATAAGATGATTCCAAATCAAACAAACCATATATATTTGATAAGAGATCTTCAATAATATCATCATAAATAGTCATAATAAGATTCTCTTTAGAAGATATATAATTATAGAATGTCGGCTTTGTGATTGAACAGGCATTACATATATCATTGACAGTAACATTATTATAGCCCTTCTCTAAAAACAGGCTGATTGCTTTATTTCTAATTATTTCTTTTGTCATTATATTCACCTTTGTTTATTATACATAAATAATAAGATAAACACAAAAATAATCTCCTATTAAAAAAGATGAAGAAAAACTTTTCTTCATCTTCTCGTATTAAGATAACTTTCTTCTAATTAAGTAAGCTGCACATACCGATATGATGATCAGTACCATATAAATCAGAATATTCGTACGATCACCTGTATCTGTTTTCTTGTTCTGTTTCTTTTTAGTTTTCCCTATATCTTTTTCAGGCTTTGTTTCTGTAGTAATAACCTTATCTACAGCTTTAAATTTAACTGTAGCATACCCATCTTTTGAAACAATTATCAGCTGATGCATTCCTGTTTTTAAAGTCTTTGTATAAGAAGCCTTTAATGTTACTACAGTACTTCCGCTTGTAACTGTATAATTCTTTTTATCAATAATCTGATTATCTATAATAAGCTTATCAAAGTCTTTTAGCAAGGCTTCTGATCTGAAGACTGCCGTTTTCCCTCGTTCAACCTCATCAGGACTATTAAGCATCTTATAGATTTTACCCTTTTTAACTAAAGCTCTCTGTGCTTCTTTTAACTGTCTGATCATAGCCTTAATATCTTTTTCCTGATCGGCTGTGAGCTCTTTCTGTAATAATTTATTAGCTTTATTTAATAAATTATTTAAATGATTCCAAGAATCTTTTGTATAATCTTCCGGATTTAATTGTTTGATTGAATCAATTTCCTTTTCTAATTCAGAAGTATTCGCCTTCTTCACAAGGTCTAAATAAGCATGTTTTAACTGACCATATACTACAGATATATCTTTATCTTCAGTAATTGCTTTTAACGCTTTCTCTTTAGCTTCAGCAAATGCTTTATAAGAAGCTTTTGTATAAAGCTTTTCATCCGGTTTTAATGAATCAACATATTTCTTAAGATCTTCTTTACTATAGCCGTATTCTTTATCCGTTAAGGAAATGATTTCACTGATCATCGGAACAGCTTTATCTTTCCATACAATCTTTAATTTAAATACTCTTGCATATGGCACGTAGATTTCATTTAATGAATGATCCAGTTTTCCCAGATCTACCCATATTCGTTTTCCATTAAGCTCGACTAAAGCTTTTACTTGAGCATGAGTAATTGTTCCGTGCTGTACAATATTAAATCTCTTTACTTCTAAATCCTGAGATAATATATAAGTAATTTCACCGGCTTTATTACTGCCAGCCTTATAATAAGTTGATAAATCACCATCTACCATATTCTGAGGGGCATGACCCTGCTCTTCAATTGTGCTTGCCTTAAATGTAGGATCGTTTGATACAGGTACATATTCACCATCATTAATCACGATTTCATTAAAGGTAACAGCTCTGTTATTATTAGAAGCAGTCATTAGAATCTTAACATAACGTGCTTTTGTCGGATCAATTTTTCCCTCAGCATAAACCTTATTAGGATATCTCTGAGAAGTTTTATAGAGTCCTGAATTGATACAAGTTATATTAGCATCATTCAGGTTTTCTTTAGCATCACCGATAGAAACTACTTTCTTCCAATTCTTAAGATCATCAGAAACTAATATCTCGGCATCTCTAATATAATTAACAGCATTATCCTGACAATATAATCGTAATGTTTTAATAGTTCTTGTCTGCCCTAAATCATAAATAATCTCCTGACCTTTTTGTGGTAAATCAGCAAACTCAGTATACGTATCTACATTACCATCAAAGGCGGCATTATTATAACGTGAATCTTCACTTACACCCCAGCTGCTATTAATACCCATCGTTGTACTGTGAAGTTTCGGTGATTCTACTTCACGTGATTTAACAACCCATGAGTTTAATTTAAAACTGATATTTTTATTTGTCTTATTAATAATTCTAACATATCTTGCTTCAGCAATCTTTTTAGGATCTAATTTCTCCCAGTCATAATTATTCTTTGATAACTCAACTGTTAAATCATTAGAATCAGTCTTAATAGACACTTCTTTTAAATCTTTAATTCTATTTAAGTCAACACCTACATACTGATCTTTTCCTAATACCATCCGGTCTTTTGCTTTCACATTAGCCTTATCCAGTCTAACATATGCTTTAGCATTCGTCTTAGTATTAGAAATAATATTCTGTGATGTATATTCTGCATCTTCATCAAATTCATCCACAATAAAATCAGAGAATATAATCCATGAATTCTTATCCTGCTGATTAACTATTCTTAAATACTGAGCTTCAATACCTTCTAAATTCTCATCAATAGTATCTTTCTCATTTGTTTGACCGGTATATGATTTATATGTATGCCATGTATGTCCATCTTTAGAATATTCCAATGTATACTTAACAAACTTATCACCCTTATTACGATTACCGCCGACTACAATATGAACTTTTCCTACTTTAATGATTTTCTTAAAATTAAGACCGATATAATCACCTTTTTTAGCACTAGGATTTGTATTAAAATCAAAAGCAGTTGAAGGATTATTATCTAACAGATAGCTTTTACTTCCCTGATATATACTCCATCTGGAAGTATATTCAACATCAGGATTTAGCTTAGGCTTACTATTTGTTCCGGCATTAAACTCATAAAGCTTCCACCAGTACCCTTTGCTTTTATCATGTTCCTGAAGATTCAATTCCATATTTCTGACTCTTAATGCCTGAACCGTAATCTTTTTATCAGTCACATCCAGATTAACTACTGAATCCCCATTATAAGAAGCTAATTCCTTCCAGTCTTTTCCATTTTCTGTATATTCAAAGACATACTTTGTAACTTTATCAGTTCCGCTATCCTGTTTAAAATGAATCTGAGTCAGTAATTTCGGCTTTGAGAAATGAAGTGTTACACTTGCATCTTTAGGAATATAGTCCTGAATAGGTCCCGTCTTGTAAGGATATTCAGCCAGATGAGCATAGGAATTATCATCACCGTCAATAATAGAATTTATATCATATATACGTACTCCTACCTTATCTAAAGTAACAGTTGTTTTTTCCTGTGGTTCTTTGTCCTTTGGATTGATCACAATATCTCTGATACCAAGCCATGTATTACTCTTTTCTTGAGTTGCAATAACTCTTAGTCCTCTAACACTCTTTAAATTCAGATTCTCCAGCATAAGATCTTTAGGATTATCATATTCCTTATCAAGATCCTTCCAGTCATGTCCATTAATACTGTACTGTACCTTTACTTTAGAAAAAGTATCATTAGGATTCTGATTTCTTCCTAATCTGAATAAAGCACTGTTAATATCTATCGGCTTACTATATAAGACTCCCGCATATGTTCCCTTTTCAATCTTATTAGGACTGACATATGTTACCTCCGTATCCGGTTTATTATCAAAGATATTCTTAATTTCACCCTTAGGATCATCACTTCTGTTAGTAATAAATCTTTGTGTCTGGATTCCCGGATTAACAATATGAGAAACCTCAGCAGAAAGAAGAGCATCCAGTCGTTTCATAAACGGTGTAATATGAAGTCTTCCTACCTGAGCATATTCATAATAATTAATATAAAGAAATTTATGTTTTTTGGAATTTTCATACTCCTGTCTGCCTTTTGTAAATCTCTTCCATATTTCTTTATTTGAAAGCTTATCTTCTAAAGCAATAGCGGTATTTAAATAAGAAATAATAGATTCAGATGTATTATCCCAGCAATCAAGCCAGTATACAATCTGCTTGACAGTACGCTGATTTCCTCTGCTTCTCAATATTTTAGAAGCATTTTTTAATATAGTAAACTCTCTAACAAGCTCTTCCGCCTGTTTTTTAACTGACTTCCCTTTTGATAAATCACTTATAAAAGACTTCAATTTATCTTTTATATCAAACGATTCATCATTATATAGATAACGAGAGCTAAGCATATGTTTGCTTAATGCTCTATAAGCCTTAGAAGCTTCTGTTTCATACATATTACCATGATCAATATAAGTAAAAGAATCATTCCATACCTTTGTATATTTTGCACTATTCTTCCAGATATTCCATGCATAATCTGCATTTGTAAAGATTCCCTGCTTACTTGGCTCCGACTGCTGCATCGGATTAATCACAATACCGGATACAGTCTTAGGATCTACATCAGGATATAATACTTTTTCAGCACCGCCCATAATCAATGAATCTCTAGTTTGATCACTGCAAGGCCAATTTATCCACATATAGGCAGGTCTTCCTGAGTTTTTAAAGAATTTATCATTAAAGTCACGTCCAACATGACCCCATACCTGACCTCCCGTCTGAATAATGCTGACAGATTCAGGCAGATTTTTTAATGTTCTAATTTCATAAGAAGAGCCATCATGCATATAATCATTAGGACAGAAAATAGTATCCGTTTTTAATCCTTCATAAACCTTTGCTTTCTCTTTAAGCCATTGAGTTAAATCTTTCATTAATGTCACATAATGATTAGGATTATTTTCCGGAACACTCGCATCATCAGCTAAAATAGCAAACTGCTTGACACCATTTTTCATCAGCTGTTCAAATTTGGCTTTAATAATACCTAAATCATGCTGATACTGTCCATGAAAAGTAATTGCCTTATTCATAAATGGATGTAATGCATAAACATAATAACACTTACTCTTATTACCGGCTTCAGCCAGCTTTCTAATTTCAGAAAGCTCTGATTCAGTATATAATTCTCGCCATTTTTCATTGTGTTTCGGATCATTTTTTGGTGCATAAATATACTGATTCAGCTTATAATCTCCACCAAATCTCATTAATTCTGAGCGATCACTATTAGACCAGGGATTTCCATAATAGCCTTCAATAAATCCTCTTCCTTTAATATCCGCATAATCTTTAATTACCAGATTTCTAATCTGATTATTCCTTACCTGTGAAAAGATATGCTTTAAGCTTGTCAATCCTCTAAATGAAGCATCAGTATCCTTCCCGATTATACTGATTATATTGTCTTTAATACTTACAATATGAGCATCATTTTTAGAGAAAAATGATACATCATTAATCAGATTCTGTTCTTTAAAGTAAGCTTTAATCTGATCTTCTTCATTAAAAACACCTACCAGCAAGTTTGTCTTATCTTTGCTTAGGGAATCGGAGATCTCTACATTCTTACCTAAACTCTTAAGCACTTCCTGTGCTTTTGCTTTAGTATATTGATCAATTCCTTTTGCATAAACAACATTGACTGATGGTGTCAAATTTAAGGACTTGTCCTGATAAGATATATCCTGAGGCGTCGGATAGATCTTATAAGTGGTTCCTTCTGCTTTTACACTAATCATATGGAGGGAAGATAATGATAGTATAAAAGCAATGAAATACTTCAATACTTTGTTACCCATGACAGGTCTCCTTTCTTAGTCTCTCAAAGACATCTTGTGTTTATATGATAGCCCTTACACATTTATGTTGTCAATTCTTTTTTTAATAAAATCGATCCCATAAACATACATAAAAAACAGATGATTAAATCATCTGTTTTCATTCCTGTTATTTTGATTTTTTTCTTATTAAAACAATCATTCCTATTACTGATCCTATTACTAGAATGATCATTGCAAATATTGCTGTATGATCACCGGTCTGAGGTTTTACCTCTTTCTTTTCAGGTTTTATTTTATGCTTTTCTTTTATTTTCTTTTCAGTTTCCTTAATCTCTATTTTCTTAACCGTATATGTTACCTGAGGTATCGGAAAAACAAGAGCTTTCCCTGGTTTTTTGTTACTATCTATTGGATAAAGAATTGCTTTCTCATTTGTTTTAAATGTATATTCTCCCGGTTTTTCAGGAATAACTGTTAATTTCTCAAAATAAGTTAATTCAAGAAGATTATCTGCTTTTACACTTTCATTAACTTTTAATTCAATTTTTTCATTATCACCCGGTGTATAAATAAGTTCATATCTATATGTGTTGTCACTTCTTTTACCAAACCCATATCTATAATTGCTTATTCTTTCTTTATCCAAGACTGATGATCCTGATTTTATCTGAATCTTATTAAGATCATTGATAAAATCAAAATGCCTGCCGATAAAGTCTTCAACTCTGGAACCCTTAGAAATCATTGTAGTTACTTTATTCTCAAGCTCTGTAAATGATGTATCAAGTTCTCCACCCTTTAATAACTTAAGAAATTCTGAGCCATCAAAATCAGCAGCATTCTTATAATAAACATAAGTATTATATTTACTGTCAATCTGCTTATAAGTATCCCACGCATAAATAAAACCGGCTTCAATATTTGCGACCGCATCACTGCTTATCGGCATCACTTTGCGTCCTATATTCAAGTATGCGGAAGCAAAATTATATTCATACTCATACTTCTGAAAATCCTTATCATGTATTCTTTTCTCATTAAGATAAGCTTTTAATTTCTCAGCTGTATTCGCATTATAAAATTTTGGAGCAGTACTTTCAGTATTATAATCTCTGCTTTGGTATTCCCAGATACCGCCTTTCTTATCCGATCCATTAGAATAATGCTTACCTGTCTTAGGATTAATTTGATTCTTCGGATTACCAAAGGAACGTGTATAAGCCTTTGTATAATCTTTGTTCTTTGAATAAAGATAAGTTGCTCCATCAGAAATAAGAATCATATGCTTTCTTGAATCTGCTACAGTTTTATCATCTTCCAGCATCTTTTGGGCAGCTAATAAACCGGCGTGCATATTTGTCCCCATAGAAACTGATGAATTTAGAGCTTTAAGAATATCCTTATATCCCTTATCAGTACTTATATTCGTTAATTTCTGTTTAATATTTCCAATACTATTAAATAAAACAACACCAATCTTAACATCAAGATTCTTATCTTTTGCCTGATTCTTAATGTTTTTTAAAAACACTTTTGCCTGTGTATAAATATCATTTTGAGCAGACATTCCTGACTTATCCAATACAAAAACAATATCGGACCCTAATTTATCTTCCTTACCCGGAAATGATAATTTCACTTGTGTTTCCTTATTCGCATTTAATGATGAAGCTGTTTTAGCGGTAGAAATTGTATTCTTATTCGCCGCCTTTATATTAAATGTCGAACCTAACAATAATGTACTGCTTAGCAGTAATACAAAAATAAAATATAACTTTTTCATAAATACCCTTCCCTATATACTATATATCTATTTTATCATGCTTTTTTTAAGCAATCAATTACTTTAACGGAACGTATTAAATTATTGACAACGTTTTCATACAGTACTAATATTTACTTAGGTAAAGTGTAAATTAACTATGGTAAAGGAGAGATTATTATGACCAACACATTATTTGACAAAACTCAATTAGGGTCAATGACACTGAAAAATCGTATTTTTATGAGTCCAATGGGTACTACCGGAGAAGCCGACGGTGCTTACTGTATTGATGGTATTCATTATTTTGAAGAAAGAGCTAAAGGCGGTGCCGGTCTAATTATTACCGGAGCAAATGTTGTTTCTTCAAAATATGAGCCTCGTCCATGTACTGAATTATCTGATTTTCATCATGTTGAAAGATTGAATATGCTGATAGACAGATGCCATCATTATGGGGCTAAAGTATGTGTACAGTTATCACCGGGATTAGGAAGACAACAATTTACTGATCCTTTTACACCTCCATACAGTGCCGGTTCTGTTCCATCATTCTGGTTCAAAGATTTAATCTGTAAGCCATTCTCTGTAGAAGATATTCAATATCTTGTAGGAAGAATCGGTTATTCAGCATCACTTGCAATTAATGCCGGTGCTGATGCTGTTGAACTTCATGCTTATGGCGGATACTTATTAGATCAGTTTCATAGTCTTCAATGGAATAATAGAACTGACGAATATGGCGGTTCTTTAGAAAATAGAATGCGTTTTACATTAGAATGTATTGAAGCCATTAAAAAGAATACTCCAAAAGATTTTCCTATTCTGGTTAAGTTTACTCCTGTTCATAGAGTTGAAGGTTTTAGAACGATTGATGAAGGTATTGAAATGGCCAAAATATTGGAAAAAGCAGGTGTTACTGCTTTACATGTTGATACCGGATGTTATGAAGAATGGTATCAGGCTATTACTACTATTTATTCAAAAGAAGGATTTAAATTAGATGTTCAAAAAACTATCAAAGAGACTGTTTCTATTCCTGTATTAGGAGATGGAAAACTCTTTAATCCGGATCTTGCTAAAAAAGTTATTGCTGATAATACTCTAGATTATTTAGGCTTAGCCCATGAAATGTTGGCAGATCCATATTGGCCTAAAAAGATGCAAAGCGGACACACAGAAGATATTCGACCTTGTATTGGCTGTAATGAATGCCTGCTTTCAGGCTTCTCAGGAAAGCATTATTATTGTGCTGTTAATCCATTATGTTATGCCGAAAAAGAATATGCTCTGCCAAAAGAAAAGATTCATAAAAAAGTCTTAGTAATTGGTGGCGGTCCTGCCGGTATGCAGGCGGCTATAACTGCTAAAAGGAGAGGTTTTGATGTTACGTTAATGGAAAAAGAAAATCGTTTAGGTGGGACATTATGGGCAGCCGGCGGTCCGGACTTTAAGGCAGATGTTATTAAACTTATTAAATATATGGAAACACAATGCTATAAATTGGGAGTGGATATCAGATTGAATACTACAGCTACAACAAAGACTATCAAAGGGAACTATAATAAAGTTATCTTAGCATCAGGTGCTTCTCCATTTATTCCTCATATCAAAGGTATTGAACATACAATTTTAGCAAGTGACTATCTTACTCATAAAGTAAAAGCCGGTAAAGAAACTGTTGTGATTGGAGCCGGTCTAGCAGGCAGTGAATCAGCCTGTGATATTGCCGGTAAAGGCAATCATGTCACACTAATAGAAATGCTTCCTGATATCTTACTGGCTGCTAATCACTGCTTAAATAATGACCAGCATCTAAGAGATATGATTAAAGCCAGAAATATTGATTGTATCGCAAATGCAACTGTCACAAAAATTACACCAAAGAGTGTTACTTATATAAAAGATAATCAAACATATACAATTCCATGTGATACTGTCATTAATGCTGTAGGCTTTAAATCAAATAATGAACTAACAGGTTTCTTAGAAGAAAACTTCTCAGACGTAACAATCACAGGAGATGCGATTAAGCCGAGAAAGATTCTGGATGCTGTTCATGAAGGCTATCATGCAATTAGAGTTATGAATGATTCATTGTATGACTATTAATATATTTTAAAGAAATTCAAATATTTGAATTTCTTTTTTTATGCTTTCTTGATTATAAAAGTGAAATTAAGTATCATACAATTAGAAATATATAATAATAGAAAGGAGAGGGTTGAAATGGTTAATTATAATAATAAAAATAATACAAATAAAGTAATGCTTTAAATTAATCTGATCACAAAGAAAAAACATGTTTTTTGCCGGACTTAAATAGCAACTCAAATGGTAATGACTGCCGCACACAGATTAGGGGTAAAAAGATATACAAGTAATGGAAGCTTCAAAGCAGATATTCATGTTTTACGCAATGCGATTTTCTCAGGAGAAATGGAAATGGAGGCAGTCCGCATACCACAAAGCGGTAATTTTATAAAAATTCTATTAGTTCCTTGCTCAGGATTAAAAAATCAGCAATATTTATGCAGATTAGATAAGAGAGCTTTAAAGTAAAGAATGAAGGAGGCTAATCATGAAAAAACTACTGATAATCATATCATTATCTCTTATTATAGTCGGATGCCATAAATCTGATAATAATAAATGGAAAGCTATCCATGCAGGATATCTTAAAGGAGAAGATACTTTACCTTCAAAAGATAATAACAATGGCAAGAAACTAACAGAAAAGATTAATATATCTTCTCATAAAGATATTAATCTTACTATTAAAAATAATACAGAACATCATTTAGGATATAAGTTTCTTTATTCTAAGAATAAGGATATGAAAGATTATCAATATGCTTATCTTTTTATGACTTCTGTAACACTTCCTTTTACTGAATATAAACAGCATTTAATCAAAGATTATACTAAAGATTATATGAAATTAACTATCGAGGACTTAGAAAGCGGAACATACTATTATGAGATAAGATATGCAGATAATGATGCATCCAGAAAGAGTACTGACTATGCTTTTGGAAAGGGAAGTCTTACTATTGCTCATAATGATAGTTTTAAAGCCGATAAGACTTATAAAATATCAGATACTGTAACACTTCTTGTTGATAAGAATAAACATGCCAGATTAAGAGGTAAAGGAAAAGTAGGTGCTATTGATGCATCTAAAATAAAAGATATAGAAACTGTAGAATTAGAAAATGATGGAGAAAAAAGAAAATATGCGCATTTAAAATCTCTTACGATTGAAGAAGGTATTACTTCAATTATTGGCTTTGGATTCAGTACTATTGAAAAATTGGTTATGCCTGACAGCTTAATAAGCTGGGGAAGATATGCAAATAGTGTATTTGGTAATATCTATTTAAAAAGAATTATTTATGGAAAGAATCTTAAACTGCTTCATATGGGTTCATTATGCATAAGCAAGAAAATAGAAAATCTTTATATTCCTAAAGTCGAAAAAGTCATACCATCACGTCTTCCTCCTAATATTAAAAAATTTGAGTTTGCCGGAAAATTTTATGATCCGTCTGTTACAAAATATGTTATGCCTATAACCACAAATGAAAAGCTGGAAGAATTAATTATTGATAGTCCTATCACAAGCATTAATGATATTCCGGAAGAGGTAGAAGATGATAATAATACTAAAAATCATGATTATAGCCGAATAAAAGCGATTATTAATAGAACATCACAAACATATGAGACAACCAATGGTAAAGTGACATGGAAAAATAATAATATGACATATACAAAAACAATTCTTCCCGGAATTAATAAAAGTGAAACAAAGAAAGGAAAAGATCTTCATATCACTTATCATCTTAATGGTGGAAGCATTATAGGTAAACAAATTAATAGCTTTAAATCGGGAAGTAAAGTCACTTTGCCCCTAGCTAAAAAAGATGGCTGTTTATTTGTAGGATGGTATCAGCCAAATAGACAGGCAAACCATCTCAAAGAACCGTTAAGAATACTTGAGGAAGAAACAGAAGATATAACTTTAGAAGCAATATGGGCAGATATTAGAGTAACTTCTAATAAATCTTTAAATGTCACTGTCTTCAATATTCCTCATAGTTTCTTTGAATACTATCAATATATATTCTACTATTCTAAAAATAAGAATATGAAAGATGCTAAGATATTATCATTTTCTTTAGAAACGAATATCATAGAGGAAATAAAGAAATATAAGTCATTTACATGGAAAGAAAAAGATAGAACATCCTATTATACTAAAGATAAAATATCTGCACATGTAACTAATCTTAGTAAAGGAACATACTATTATCAGGTTAAAATAAATTATGATTTTATGTATGAAGATGATGAACATGATCAGGAGGAACCAATTACATCATATAATATCTTAGAGGGTCAATTTACTATACATTAAAAGGGAATCATTTGATTCCCTTTTAATATTAAATATCTTTATTCTTTAATTTATCTAAGAAGATCTTAATCTTTTCTACAGCTATCTTTAATTCCTCTAATGAATAAGCATAAGAAACTCTGATAAAGCCTTCCCCACTGTCACCAAAAGCATTACCCGGTACACAGGCTACCTTCTGATCTTTAAGCAATGCTTCACAGAAGCGTTCTGATGTTAATCCTGTAGACTCAATAGATGGAAATACATAAAATGCTCCTTGTGGCTTAAAGGTGTGAAGTCCCATATCATTAAACTCTTTAACAAGATAGTTTCTTCTTGCCATATAAGCATTTCTCATTTCTTCTACCTCATCATCACAATATTTTAATCCCTCTAATGCTCCATATTGTGCTGCTGTTGGTGCTGACATCATAATATACTGATGTATTTTAACCATAGCCGATGAAAGTATAGAATTAGATAAAAGATATCCCAGTCTCCACCCTGTCATTGCGAATGCTTTAGAGAATCCGCTAACCACAATAACCTGATCTTTAATTTCAGGAAATGAAGCTAATGAACAGAATTCATGTTCATAGCTTAATTCAGCATATATTTCATCACTAATCACAATTATTCCGGATTCTTTAATAATAGGCACAAGCTTCTTATAATCTTCTCTTGTCATAAATCCGCCTGTTGGATTAGATGGAAAATTAATAAGCATGAGTTTTGTATTTGGTGTAATAGCTGCTTTTAGCTTTTCAGGAGTCAATTTAAATTCATCTTTTTCTTCTAAATGAATTCTTACTGATTGACCTCCCGATAAAATAACTGACGGTTCATAAGCAACATATCCCGGATCTAAGATAATCATTTCTTCTCCCGGATTTAATAATGCTCTGACAGCTATATCAATTCCTTCTGATCCTCCAACTGTTACAATAACTTCTGAATTCGGATTATAATAAGCATTAAACTTATTATTATAATATTTACTTATTTCTTCTCTTAGCTCTATTAATCCTCTATTAGCTGTATAGAATGTTTTTCCTTTTTCAATAGAATAAATAGCTGCTTCTCTTATTTTCCATGGTGTTGTAAAATCCGGTTCTCCTACACCTAAAGAAACAACCCCTTCCATTTGACTGGCAAGATCAAAGAACTTTCTAATACCGGAAGGCTTAATAGTACGTGCTCTATCACTAATTGCTTTATTCAAGTCCATATTAAGGAGTCACCACCAGACGTGAAGATACCCCATCTTCATCTTCTACTAATACCGCCCCATTATTCTTATAAGACTTTAATACAAAAGTGGTTGCAGTTGCAGTTACTCCTGAAATAGGAGCAAGTTTAGATGCTACGAAATGTGCTACTTCCTGCATTGTATGACCTTTTACAATACATACAAAATCATACTTTCCGGATAATAAATACATTGTTTCTACCTCTTCATATTTATAAATACGTGAAGCAATACGTTCATATCCAAATTCTCTTTCCGGTACCGCTTTAATCTCAATTAAAGCTGTCACAATATCAGTATTTGTTTTATCCCAGTTAATGACTGTATGATATCCGCAAATAACTTTTTCCTTCTCTAATTCAGTAAGTCTATCTATTACTTTATCTTTAGGCTCATCAAGAACTGCTGCTAAATCTGTCATTTTTATACGTGCATTTTTCTGCATAACAGTCAGCAAAAGTTTATCTTCCATATATTATCCCCCTTGATTGCCTTCATTATAGTAGAATTGTATTCAATAGTAAATTAATATTTTTATTATTATTTATTAAACAATCTTTTTATTCTCATCATAGTTTTGTCTTTCTATTTATGATAATATTATAATAAAGAGAGGTGTTATATATATGTTATTTTATGCTGCAAGCTATGGTAAAGGAGATAGTAAGGGTATTTATATCTATGATATTAATAAAGATACAATGACATTATCTTTTAAGAATCATATTAAAACACCGGATTATCCTTCCTACCTTATTACTGACTCTAATCATTTATATGTATCTTATAAAAATTCAAGCAGTGCTAATGATGGAGGAGGGCTTGGTTCTTTTACAATTCATGAAGATCAACTGATTCTTAATAATAATTATTCATCCAGCGGCAGAAGCTATACTCATTTATGTATCAGTAAAGATAAAGAATATATCTTTGCTGCTAACTATCATGTTGGTGCAACAGCTTCTTATAAAGTGAATAATGCGATTATAGATCATAAAATAGGAGCAGTCAGACATAAAGGATTAGGTCCCGACTTATTAAAAAGACAGACCGGTCCTCATGTTCATAATGTCGGCTTTACTCCTGATCATAAATATTTATATGCGGTTGATTTAGGTGCTGATAAAGTTGTTCTTTATAATTATGATCAGGGAATACTTAAAGAAAATACGGAACATACTTTAAATATTACTCCAGGTAGCGGACCTCGTCATATGATCTTTTCTTGGGATGGGTGTTTTGCTTATTTAGTTAATGAAATCGCAAATAGTATTATGGTCTTTAAATACTCTCATGAAAGATTCCAGTTAATTCAGGATATAAGTACTATCCCTCATCATTTTAAAGGGTTTTCTGCTGCTTCAGCTATCAGATTAACACAAAGCGGTGAACATCTCTTTGTTTCTAATAGAGGTCATGACAGTATTGCAATGTATCGTGTCAATAAAAAATCAGGTAAGCTGGCTTTACTTTATATGGTTCATACCGGTAAGGAACCTAGAGACTTTAATATATTAGATGATAAATATCTAATTATCGGTGCTCAAAATGATAATAAATTACAAGTTATGAGTCTTGATGAAGAAAATGAAAAACTATTACTTACAGATAAAGAAATCGATTGTCCTTCACCTGTATGTATATGTTTTAATCAGTGAGGTATATTATGTTTAGAAAACTAAGAAGAAGTAAACAGAAATTATCTGATCAGGAAGTATTGGAACTTCTTCAGTCAGAAAAAAGAGGCGTACTTTCAATTATTGGTGAAAATGGTTATCCTTATGGTATCCCTTTAGATTTCTATTATAATAAGAATACAAATAAAATTTATTTTCATGGAGCTAAAGAAGGTCATAAAATAGACTCTATTAAAATAAATAATAAAGCCTGTTTTACCTTCTATAATCAAGGAGAACAGAGAGATGGTGACTGGTCATATTATGTTAAAAGTGTTATTGCCTTCGGTCATATTAATATTGTTGATGGGATAGATCAATTAAAAGAATTGGGATTAAAGTACTACCCTTCTCAAGAAGAAGTAGAAGAAGAAATAAAAAAAGCCGGTCCTCGTGTACAAATGCTTGAGTTCACTATCGAACATATAACAGGAAAAACAGTACATGAAAAGTAGCATCTAGATGCTACTTTTATTGTTTATTAATCTTTCTTCTTCCAATATAAATAAATAGATTCAATGATATACAAACAAGGAATATAAACATTATAATCAATCCAAAAAATCCATCAGTTATAATAGGATTAATCATAGTAAAATAAATAAAAGCTGTTGTATAAATAATATAAAGACCTAACCAGTATTTTAATTCTAATCTCTTTATAAGGGCAACAGATAAAATAATAATAGGTAATAATATAAAGAATACTCCTAGCATATTAGTTTACCTCAAAATCTCTAGGAAAACTTGTTGTATATCTTCTTTCAGTAATGTTTATATTATCTTTCTCTATAAACTTACTTTTAGTTAGTGGATTCAGAATATTAAATTTAGGATATTTACACTGAGTTTTATGAGAAGAAGTATGATAATATAAATAATCTCTTCCATTAGATTCAATCTTTCTATTAGTTGTATAATATGTAAGATTTTTCTTTATAGATTGAGCTAAGACCTGAGGCAGTGGCATAGATGCATATGATGAACTGCATGACAATTGAGTCTTTGCTACAGAATTCCATACTTTTGCAGCAAAATAAGAGCAATTTAAAGAAAATGTCCATCTGTCAAGATTGTTAATGGTTTTATTCATTTTATTAACATCACATCATCAAGCGAGTTTATCAAAGATTTGGAAGTCTTAACACATTTACCGTTAACCAATTACTATCTGACTGAACGACAGATCAAGCAAATATTCAATTATAAAATTTAAAAAAGAAACTGGAAAACGATCCTGATTTCCAATTTCCTTTTTTAACTATCACTATGTTTGAATGTTAGATTCAAAAGTCAGGTATCATAAATAACTTATTTTAACAATACATTTTCTTATTTTATGACTTTATTACTACATTTTTAATCTTATTAAGTCTAACTATATTATTTTATTAAATAGAAAAGGATTACATTTCTTGATATGTAATCCTTTTAATAATGCTAAGCATTCATTTTCTTTCTTGCAATAAGAACCATTCCAAGCAGTGATCCGATCATCATGATCAATTGCATCATAATGTCTGAATGATCTGATGTGTCAGGCTTCTTTGGTTTCTCCGGTTTATGACTGTTTTTAATGATGATATTTTTTGTGTCTTTATCATCTATTGTTGTCTCATAGCCCTTGACCTTGTCCTCAGTAACCGTATACCTGATCTCCTTGCCATTCTCGTATTTATCAAGAGCCTTCCATGTGTATGTCCAATTATTGTTTTTATCCAAAACAACATTGGCAACTTCTTTATCATTTGCATACAGACGTACTGTAATGCTTGCAGGTCTGATCTTATC
>NZ_KB446646.1:186529-189236 GCF_000340375.1 Eggerthia catenaformis OT 569 = DSM 20559 | reverse complement strand
ATCTGCCTTTACCGTAACGCTCTTGAACTTCGTTCCGTTCTTAAGCAGGTTGACTGTGATCTGAGTCGGTCTCTTTCCGTCCTGATTATTATTATCATCCCATGTCTTCTTACCGCAGATATTGATTTTTTCCACCTGTCGGCTGTTTGTGATGACGACCTTATTAGGATCACTGTCATCAACTGCCTTGATGTATCCTGATGGCAGTGCAGATACCTCATCAACCGTATACTTGATTGGCTTTCCGTCCTTGTTCTTGTCAAGACCGTTCCATGTGTATGTCCAGCCGTTGTCCTTGCTCAGCTCGACCTCAGGTCCGCTCTTTACGCCGCCGGCATAAAGCTGCACCTTGATTGTTGTCGGTCTCTTGCCATCCTGATCGTTGGCATCGTCCCATTTCTTAGTGACGGATATGGATGTCTTTTCAGGAGTGTAGCTGTTCTTGATGTTGTAGCCTTCTACCTTAGATGTATAGCCTGATATAGTATCTTCTGTTATTGTGTATGTAATTTTATGACCCTCGTTATCGTATTCAGGCAAGTCCTTAAAACTGTACTTCCACTTGCCATTCACATCAGGTCTTACCTCTACATTCTGAATTGGCTGTTGATTAGCAAAGAGATTTACTCTTATTCTATCCGGTCTCTTGCCGTCCTGGTTATTGGCATCATCCCATGTCTTTTCACCATTAATATCAATTTTAGATATTTTCTTATTTTCGATTTTTCTCTCTGCTATTTTATTTGAACCAAAATCAGATGATTTAATCAAAATAGGGTCTTTAAGTGGCATATGCCCGGCAGGTGCTTTTGTTTCAACAAGATTATAATCATCAAGAAGCAACTTTCCAAGTTCCCCTGTTCCATCTGCACCACTCTTGATTGTTCCAACTTTTTGTTTATTGCGAACACGTATAACATCAAACTCTGCACCGGCTAATGGCGCGCCATCCTTGCCAGTTTTCTTTATCTTGATTTTATATACATATCCTTCGCCAACACCACCGGCATCTCTAATTTTATAAAAATTACTCTGATGAGAATCACTTCCGTCGGTTGTAAGATCTACCTTATTATGAATTTCTTCACCCGCCAGCGGTTCATAGTTCAGTTTCACTTCATAGAGAATTTGAAAACCTCTTGTTTCTACTTCTTTTGGCAGATTTCCAATATCAATGGTAAGACGGTTGCCTTCAAACTTAATTCTGTTCTCACTCTTAAATTTTTCGGTGACATCTTTTTGTTGCTTAAGTACCTCTGTAGATCCAAGATTTTGCCATTTTCCTTGAAGTATCTTAATACTACCTTTAACATATTCAACACTTGGAGATTCAAGGGTATCTACGAGTTTAGCATTAACAAGAACATTGTTTGACTCGTTAATTCTGATATCATATTTTCCTCTAGTTTTATCATCGAGCATCCAACCGCCTTTCCGTAACGGTTGATTTACCCACTGTGGTTTCTTATAGTTAACCTCACCCGCCGGAATTACTTTTCCATTAACCGTAAGAGTTACCGGAATCTTTCCTGATTGACTTTGCTCCTCCCCATTAACATTGACATTAAAATAAAATGAGCCATGTGTGCCAGAGTGTTCTTCCGCATATTTCGTATAAGTCAGGACAATTTTACCCGGCTTTTCATTATACAAAGTTCCTGTAGCAATGAGATTATCTCCATCCTTTATCTCAAAGTGATCCGGTGCAGCAGTTCCAAAGCCTATTGGCAGGATCATCGTTGTCGTGTCTCCAGCGTGTACCATATGATCGGGCAAAGCATACTCTGCATATATCCGAAACGCCTGCCATGGACCAATTGTAACTCCCTCTGCAAACGGTTTTCCACTTTCATCCGTAATCTTCGCACTTGTGATTACATTAGATGGCACTTCCTGTGCACGTATTATATTATTAGTTTGTAATATAATCGAGCAAACCATTGTAAACATAAGAAAAATTCTTAAACTTTTTTTCATATTTTATCATTATCTCCTTTTATAACTATTAACTTAAAATATAAACAATATATAAATATAAGTAAATTCCGCACATATATTCTATTATCTTTATTTCCGGGTATGTTTAATTTATGTATTCATCAGTCTTAACTTTCCCAGAATTTGAAGAACCAGCCAGATATTTGCCACCCGTGACATACTTAAAGTAATCATTGCCTCTCTGTTCCTAAAGATGATGTCTATTGCATCAGACCTCTTATCAATCCCATAAGACTCTATCTCATTTAACGGATAGAAATATTCATGATTTCTTTTTGTTTCAATCAGGTATCCTTTCTCTAATCGAATACTGTAGCCGTTGACTCCAACCTGTAAGACAACACTGATTTTACTTATATTCTCAGGAACATCCCCCTTAAGCTGATAATGTGCATAATGCTTAAGTATAGAATCTGTCTCTTTTAAAGAAACATCTATGCTGTACTTTTTATGGTCATTCATAAATAATGTCACTATGCAGCAAGGCATAGTCTTATCAAGATAGTATCCTGTTCTTACTGCCTTAACATCGTTAAAATATAAAGGCGTTTTTTCTCCTCCTTTAGCGAAAACAGTAAATCCGGTTTCATCCAATTCTATCTTTTCAATATAGCTTCTGTCAAGCATTCTCTTAAAAAGAATCTCTGATGCACCGCTTATTATCCTTATCATATCTCCTCCCCTTGAATTGTAAATAAAAGCAGACTTT
>NZ_KB446646.1:156785-185222 GCF_000340375.1 Eggerthia catenaformis OT 569 = DSM 20559 | reverse complement strand
GTCTCTTTCCGTCCTGATTATTGGCATCATCCCATGTCTTTGTTCCTTTAACAGATACCTTTTCTGTATTGGTGTTCTTTACTATGAATCCTTTTATTTCATTTCCTGTTATTTCACTCTTATAGTTTTCAATAGGATCTTCCTTGATTGTATATTTAATCTCATGACCATTTTTATACTTCTCAAGATTAGTAAATGTGTACTGCCAGCCATTACCTTTATTTAAAACAGTAGATTTAATTTCTTTATTGTTGGCATAAAGACGAATAGTTGCTGAAATTCCTTCCTTTCCTGCCCATACCTTGGTAACAGGTATAGATACCTTACCTGTAATGGTATTAGTAATTGTAAAGCCATCTCTAGCTGTACCGGTGATACCGGTATTATATCCATTCACCTTAACTTCCGAAATACTATAAATAATCTCATGACCATCCTTATCATCATACTTTGGAAGATTAGAGAATTTATCCTTCCAGCTGCTGTCTTTAGTCAAGACAGCTCTAATTTTCTCTTTGCCATCTGCTAATAATTTAATAGTTACAGAATCAGCAGGCTTTCCTACCCATTTTTTAACAACAGGAATAGATATCTTTTCTGTATTAATATTCTTTACTTTAAAGCCTGTTTCAGCGTCTCCGGTAATCTGACTGTCATAATTTTGAATAGACTCTTCTTTTAATGTATATACTATTTTCTTCCCCTGACCGTCATACTTATCAAGGTTTTCAAATATATAAGACCAGTTATTTCCCTGATTCAGTTCCGCTTCCTGTTTTTCTATTCCATTCGCAAACAGCTTTACTAATGCTTTAGGTGCCTTAGGCCCTACCCATGTTTTATTAACCGGAATTGATAATTTCCCGGTAATAGTGTTTACTATCTCATAAACATCCTCTGAAACTTTCTTTATCGAAGATGTATATCCTACTGTCGATTCTTCTTTTACTGTATATTCAATTTTCTTTCCTTTTTCATTCTTAGGAAGATTTTCAAATTTGAATTCCCAGTTATTTAATCTTGTTGCAGCAGTTTCCTGAATTTTTTTATTTCCCTTATAAAGAGCTACTTTAACTTCATTAGGTCTCTTCTTCTCTTTATCATTATCATCCATCCATTTTTTACTGCCCCTGATAGTTATAGTTTCGGGCTTATGTTCATTTGTTATTGTGAAACCATTATAAGTTGCCTTATATCCTGCAACAGCTTCTTCTTTCACCATGTAATCTATCAGGTTCCCATCATCATCATATTTATCTAAGTCATCAAATTTATAATTCCAGTTTCCGTCTGCATCTGCTTCCACTGTTTTATTTTGTATGGCATAACCATTTGCATAAAGTACTACCTCAATTTCCTTAGGTCTAATACCATCTCTGTTGTCTTCATCTTTCCAGATTTTCTTTCCTGAAACAGAAGTTTTTTCCTTTTTATTTACTATCTCTTTAACAGCTTCTTTGCTTCCGTCATTAAAATCACTTGTTTTAACTTCAACTTCCTGATCGGACTTTATATATCCTAATGGAGCTTTAGTTTCTCTTATAATATAATTTTCCTTTGATAGGTTATCTATATGACCATTTCCATTTTTATCCGTAGTTATATTTCCGGCAACAGTTCCTGTTGCAGCTTTAACTACTTCAAATTTTGCTCCGGCAAGATCTTTTCCATTTTCATTCTTTTTGTGAATTTTAATTGAAAAATTATTCCCACCGCTTTTAGGCGTGAATTTTACGTCCTTATAGTTATTCCCGGATGTTCCCATTAATCCCATTTTTTGTGCAGTAAAAAAAGTTATTCCTTTATCTGTAATGAGTTCAACTTTATCATCATTATTTATATTAGTTAAATATATTTTATTATCTGCCGGATCTATATAGAAATAATATCCAAATCCATCACCCGGAGTTAATTTTGAATCTTTCTTTGTATAACTCCTGCCATTAACCTTAACTTCTTTAATTTTTTCAGCCATGTTTGGCTTCTTAAACTTCAGTTTTAGCTGATTATATGAATAGTTCACTTCAGATGATTCAATCTCCAAATCAGGAGTATTTGTGTTCTCATTTTCAAGTTTAGAATACATTATGCTTGCAGAATCATGCATCTTTAGATAAGAATTGGCATCTTTAACTGTTACTGTTACTTTCTCACTATCCGTTATTATTTCTATCTTATCTTTATTTTTTAAAGCCGATAAAAAAATATCCGGATCAGTTTCAGATAAAACATATCTTTTACCTGAATTTAAATCACTTTTGTTAGAAACTTTGGTAAAGGTTTCCCCATTTACCTTTATTCCTTTAATTCTTTTCAGCTGGTCCATGCTCTTAACTTTCAATGAGCACCCAAATATCCCGTTACCCGCGCTTCCTACTATGTCGACAGAATGTTCTTTTGCCATTACCGGAAAGCTTAAGACTGAAAAAACCAAAGCCATTAATAATATGACATTCTTTAATCTTTTTTTCAATTTCTTACTCCTTTGCTTAACTATCTATTAATAATGTATTAATAGTAATACATGAATGGATTAATATCATTCATATTGTCATTCAATATTGTTATTTCTTCCTTAGTTATGTGTAAATGAATAATAAATATTACTACAGACAACATAACAGATAACATAAGTTATCAGAATTGTCTTATAGTCTTAAAACTAACAATATCTTAGATAGAAAACAGATGCTCTCCCCTTTTTATAATCCTTTCTAGAATTCGAAAAAACGATTAGATATTTGTCATATGCAACAAATAATCCTTTCTTTTCGAACTGAATATCTATTGCATCCGATATCTTCTCTATCTTATAAGACTTAATCTCATTCAGCGGATATAGTTAATATAATTGAACTAATTATTTCTAGTTTTTTATATTAGTCTATCCTTACTCTTACTATATCAAAGAATTTTTTTAAAATAAAATAATATGATAATATTCTATTAAAAATAGATTGTTTTACTAAGACATACCGAATGACTCCTTTAGTTAATAAAAATCATCTCATAGTATGTTTTATCTATCACTTTAATCTTTATGTTAAAAAACACTGTATCATTTATGATAGTTAGTTTTTTCATATGAATTTCCTTTCAATTTAGTCCTTAAATAATTTACTCATGAATAATATATCGTAAACACCTATTTCTCATAAATCATTAAACACTGACTTTATCTAAATATATTATGGAATATTTAGAGATAATCTCTGCACTTCCGTTACTATACATTTTAATAAATTGTGATATTAATTTAATTAAGGTACATATTAGAGAGTTCATATCAAGAAATATATATTTATTTATGCTCACGAAAGAGTATAATCAAGAAATAAAAAAATCGGCTGAAAAATTAATACAATAACAAAGAGGACGATACCTGTGAATCGCCCTCTTTCTGTTCTCAAAAAATCTCGTTTTAATTTTACAATATCTTCATTTCTTAAATCTGATAGTAACTATCACTTCTTCTTCTGTTTCATTCTGTTCAGATATAATATCAGTATTTGTTTTCTGAATCATAGTTAAAGCTTTATTAATTGTATTTAAAGCTATTCTAATACTTTTAGAATAAGCTTTTGATGTTCCTTTCTTTTTAGCCTTAGGTTTATCTGATGCCAGCTTTTCTTTTATTTTCTTTTCTGTTTCTTCAACAGTTAATTGATTAGCTTTAATATTACGTAACATATTGTTCTGCTCGCTGGTATTAGAAAGCTTTAATAAGGCTCTTGCATGTCTTTCAGATATTTCTTTATTCCTTACTGCTTCCTGTATAGTCATAGGAAGCTGGAGAAGTCTAAGCTTATTAGCAATAGTAGACTGTTTCTTACCCATTTGTAAAGCCAGTTTTTCCTGAGTCATATTCTGTGCATCTAATATCTGCTGATAAGCTAGTGCTTCTTCGATCGCTGAAAGATTTTCTCTTTGAATATTCTCTACTAAAGCGGCATTAGCTGTCTGCTGGTCATTCAGCTTTTGAATAATCGCAGGTATTTCTTTAATATTAGCTAATTTACAGGCACGATATCTTCTCTCTCCTACTACAATCTGATACTTATGAAAACCTAATGGTCTAACCACAATTGGCTGTAAAAGACCATTCTTTTGTATTGAATCAGATAGTTCCTGTATCTTTTCTTCTTCAAAATGTGTTCGTGGCTGTTCTTTATTAGGCTGTATCCAATTAATATTTAAAAACTTATACACATCTCTTTTCATATGATCCCTGCTTTCTATAATGGCTGTTTCTTTATTTTACCAAATAATCTAGGATATTGGCTAGGTGTTTTCCTGATTTTATGAATAATTATATTATGTCTATAATCCTGATCTTTACTTAAAGCAAAAGATACATCTTTTATAATCTGACCGCCAAGTATTTTAATACCTTTCTTTGCTTCTTTCAATTCTTCTTCTCCTGCTTTTCCCTTTAATACTAGAAAATATCCATTCTCTTTCACAAAAGGAAGACATAATTCATCAAGAATATTTAATCTGGCTACCGCTCTGGCAGTAGCTAAATCAAAGGATTCTCTATATAGCTTTACGTAATCCTCTGCTCGTGTATGAATAGCTTCTACATGATCTAATTCTAATTCTTTAATCAGCATTTTAAGAAACTGAATTCGTTTTCCTAATGAATCAACAATTGTAATTTTTAGATCAGGATAAATAATCTTTAAAGGTATACTAGGAAATCCCGCTCCGGCTCCTATATCTATAAGTGACTGAGATGAGAATGGAAAATCAAAAGAGATTG
This sequence comes from Eggerthia catenaformis OT 569 = DSM 20559, assembly GCF_000340375.1. GTDB lineage: Bacteria > Bacillota_I > Bacilli_A > Erysipelotrichales > Coprobacillaceae > Eggerthia > Eggerthia catenaformis. Next base: position 180,460 of record NZ_KB446646.1, on the reverse strand, counting down.
TTAATGAATCATAGAAATGCTTAAAATAAACATCATCTCTATCAGTAATAGCTGTCAAATTCATCTTTTCATTCCATTCTACTAATAATTGATAGTATCTTTCAAATTGATGAATCTGATAATCAGTTAATAAAATATTTTTTTCTTTTAATAAATTAAGAAAATCCATATTAATCTCCATAAGCACTTTTTAAATATATTAATAATACAGAAATATCAGCCGGATTGACACCGGAAATACGAGTTGCCTGTCCTACTGTTAATGGTCTAATCTTCTTTAGTTTTTCTTTAGCTTCAATAGATAGATTCGTAATATCGTCGTAATCAATATATAATGGTATTTTCTTTTCTTCCATCTGTTTACTTTTTTCTACTTGTCTCAGTGTTTTATCTATATATCCTTTATACTTAATCGCAATATTAACTCTTGTAACTTCTTCTTCAGTTAGTTCATTATTACCTAAATAATCTTTTAATATCTGATAAGATAATTCCGGTCTTTCTATGAGTTTAGAAGCAGATGTTCCTTCTTTTAAGACAGAAGATCCAATCTTGTTTAAATAATCATTAATATCACTCTTAGGAGTAAAGCGAAGCATATTTAATCTATCTATCTCATCTTTAATATGCTTCATCTTATTTAAATAAAACTGATAATCCTCTTGACTTACCAAGCCATATTTATATCCATATCCTATCAGTCTCTCATCAGCATTATCATGTCTTAATAAAAGTCTATATTCAGCACGACTTGTCAGCATACGATAAGGCTCTTTTGTGCCTTTAGTTACTAAATCATCTATTAAAACACCTAAATAAGATTCATTTCTTTTTAATATCAAAGGTTCTTCTCCCTTGACTTTTGCGATTGCATTAATACCGGCAATTAATCCTTGTCCGGCAGCCTCTTCATAACCGCTTGTACCATTAATCTGACCGGCAGTAAAGAGATTCTTAATAAGCTTTGTTTCCAGACTAGGATGAAGTTGTAAAGGATCAATCGCATCATATTCTATTGCATAAGCATATTTTAAAATAACACAGTTCTCAAGACCCGGTAATGTACGTACCATATGTTCTTGAATATCATGAGGCATTGATGTAGAAAAGCCTTGAACATAAATTGAATCAGTTTCTCTTGATTCCGGTTCTAAAAATATCTGATGTCTTTCTTTATCAGCAAACTTAACAACCTTATCTTCAATAGATGGACAATAACGTGGTCCAACACCTTTTACGATACCTGAATACATTGAACTTTTACTCAAATTATCTCTAATAATCTTATGTGTTTCTTCAGTTGTATAAGTTAAAAAACAAGGATCCTGTTCAGCAGAAGGAACATAACGATGCGTATGATAGGAGAATGATAAATGATCATCACTTCCGGGCTGTAAAGAAGTCTTAGAATAATCTATACTATCTGCTTGAATACGTGGAGGTGTTCCTGTTTTAAGTCTTTGTATTCTAAATCCTAAATTTTTAAGCTTATCTGATAAGAACTTAGAATATCTTTCATTATCCGGACCGCTTGGTGTTTTTGTATCACCGACAAGTATTTCAGACTTTAAATAAGTACCGGTTGTAAGAATAACTGTCTTAGCTAAATACCGTTCGCCATTTTCTAAGACAATACCTTTACATATATTATCTTCAACCAGCAGATTTTCCACCATATTCTCAACAATATCAAGATTCTCCTGATTCTTTAAAACCTGCTGCATATAGCGTGGATATTTCTTCTTATCTTCCTGTGCCCTTAAAGCCTGAACACCGGGACCTTTAGCAGTATTCAGCATCTTAATCTGAGTATAGCATTGATCAGCACTCTTAGCCATTTGACCACCTAATGCATCTACTTCTCTTACAATAATACCTTTAGCCGGGCCACCAATAGCTGTATTACATGGCATCTGACCGGCATTTTCAAAATGACTGGTTACCATTAAAGTTTTTAAGCCGGTTCTTGCGGGTGCAAGACAAGCTTCTATACCGGCATGGCCAGCTCCTACAACAATCACATCATACATACTTTCTACCTTCTTTTCGCCTTAAAACTATACCATATTCAATCGCCTTTTTCAAATAACCTAGATAAAAGAGAAACGGCTGAATTACCGTTTCTCTTTTATCTCATTTCCTACTTCTTTAACAATCTGATTTCCACCCTGATTTCTCCAGTTATTCACAAACTCAGAAAAATAACTTAAAGGTTTTTCCCCGGTAACAATTTGTAAATAAGCATCCTTTTCCAGCTGTGTCAATTTCCACCAATTATTTCTCATCGTTTTAGTATTACCAAAATAGAGTGAATTAACTTTCCTAACCTTATGAGACTCAAGTAAAGAAAGTGCTTCTACACGGGAGGCATAAGCTGCCCAGTTTTCAATTCGATTTGTTTTCTCATTATTTAAATAACGCTGACAAACATTTGCATAAGCCTTATCAAGTGCTGTAAGTAAAGAAATACTTTTATCCTTAGTCAAAATCTTTTGAATATTAACATAACTCCTATGTAAAGCATTATTATAATCTATATTAATAGATATAGGTCTTGCGGTTGGATCAACATTCAAAGCATAATAATCATTAATTTCTTTCTCATCCAAATTATCATAACGAAGATAATCAAAAATAACTGAACTGATTTTAAAAATCAATTCAGGATGCTTAAATCCTTTCCTTACTACTACATATTTTGAAGACGGTTTGACAGAATGATATGTTGTATATCCCGACTCATCAGTTTGAATAAGATAAGGTTTCCAAGAAGCCTTAGGATTTTTCTTTAATGCTTCTATTAACGGATTATTAGGAACCCACCATGGTCCAAAAAAAGCACCACAGTTTTCTTCTATTATTTCCTGGGCAATATCAGCACCTTTACGTAAAAGAAGATTTCTATCGAGAATTCCCTGATTATATAATGAACGAAGATGTGATAAGGCCTTTGTAACATTACTATCAATAGAGCCATACAAAAGCTTTCCATCCTTTTTAATCCATTGCTTTGGATAAGTATTATAATAGGCAAAATACAAGTTTAATAAGTATTCTGAGCTAAATCCTGTTGCGGCAGTCAGATTTGTATCTACCATAATACCGGTTGTTTTTGTCTTACCCATCTTTTTCTTTTGAAATGTACGGACAATATTTTCAACATCTTTTAAAGTATGTGGTGTATTTAAATGACATGCTTTAAGCCAATCTTCTCTTACCCAAAACAAATTCGGTCCATCATCAATATTTGTTTCCGGCATTGCATAAATTTTATTATTAAATGATACATTTTCCAATATTGAAGAACCATAGCTGTTATACATATCTTTAACTCTTCGACTTGCACAATTCTTATAAGCTTCGGAAAGATCAGCAATCATATCATGATCATGGAGATATTTTAAATCCTCATACTTTTCAACAATCATAATATCAGGAAGATCCTTACTTAAGATAATATTATCAATCTTATTGAAATACAACTCATCCGGTGCTCTTAATACATCTTTATTCTGAACATTAAGCTTCTTTAAAAGATATCTGGTATAAGCATTATTCTCATAGGTATCACCTTTAGGCATATTAGAGTTATTATCTCCGGTCATCTGTGCCAAGGTGTAAGTAATCTTTTCAGGATACTTACCATAAGGAGTCGTTGAAGCTTTTTTTAAAGAAGCACTAAAGGAGTCGCTGCTAGGCGACCCCGTTGAACATCCTGTTAAAAGGAAGAAAGATAAAATTATGATTAATATCTTTTTGTTCATAGTCATTATCCTTTAACTGCTCCTGACATACCTTCCGCATAGAATCTCTGTAGATATATAAATAATATCGCAATTGGGATAGAAACGCAAACAGCACCTGCTGCGAATCGCGTATACCATACATCTATGTATTCTTTTGTAAGCATATTCCATAAACCAATGGCTACTGTATAATAATCAGCATTTGCTCGGCAGATAACTTTAGCAAAGATGAAATCCAGCCATGGACCTAGGAAAGCAGTTAAAATAGTATAAACAATAATAGGCTTAGAAAGAGGAATAGTAAGTTTTGTGAAAACCTGCCACTTTGTTGCTCCATCAATATAGGCAGCTTCATCAATAGCTTTTGGAATAGTATCAAAGAATCCTTTAGCAATATAGAATCCCATACCGCTTCCTGCACTATAAACGAGAACCAAAGCAACACGTATCATAGCACCTTCAGAAAGACCGAAGGCCTTTAAAATATAATACACTGCAACCATGCTCATGAATCCCGGGAATAATCCTAAAATCATAGCAATATTCATAAATGGCTTTCTTAACTTAAATCTTAAACGACTCATACAATAAGCTACTGATAAAACAAAGAAAGTTGACACAATACAAGAAAAGATTGCGATTATAAGTGTATTCATAAACATACGAGGGAAGTTCATAATATGCGTATCAGTGAATAGCTTTATATAGTTATCGAAAGTATAAGATTTAGGGAAGAATGTATCGATATAACTTCCCGGTTCTGCTCTAAAGCTTGTTAGGATAACCCATAAGATTGGGAAAACCCATATAAATGATAATACTGCCAGCAGACAATGAACAAGGATATTCTGAATAGTCTTTTTTCTCTTATAAGACTTAGTAATTACTTTAGCCATTACATGAATCCCTCCTCGTTCTTATATGATCCGGTATTTCTATAAGTTACTATAGCTACAATAGCTAAGACAATAAATGTCATGATACCGATAACAGCACCAATATTATAATATTGTTTATCAATTGTCAGCTTATAAAGCCAAGTAACAAGCAAGTCCGTTTTACCGGCTGTAGCTCCTACAGGTGTAGGATCTCCGCCTGATAACAAGTAAATGACATTAAAGTTATTAACATTACCTGTGAACTGAGTAATAAGATAAGGTGTTGTCACAAATAACATATAAGGTAATGTAATCTTAAAGAAAGTAGTAAATGCATTTGCCCCATCAATCTTAGCTGATTCATAGAGCTCAGCAGGGATATTTTGCAGGATTCCGGTAACCTGCATAATAGTATAAGGAATACCAACCCATAGGTTGATTGCAATAACTGTCACACGTGCCCATGTTGTATTAGTAAAGAAAGGCAGTGAATTAGAAATAAGTCCGGCATTTTTCAATAATACGTTAACAGCACCTTCCGGCTGGAGCATTGTTCTCATAATCAATAAAGAGACAAACTGTGGAACTGCAATACTTAAAATAAAGCAGAATCTCCAGAAAGCTTTACCATGTGTATCTTTTCTATTGATCACAATAGCAAGCATCATACCAAATACATAGTTAAGGAATGTAGCAAAGATTGCCCACACAATTGTCCATGCCAAGACACCCCAGAACTGTTTACCGATAGAATCACCAAAGCTGAATATTTTGGCAAAATTTTTCAATCCAACCCAATCAAATAGTGTTAAATGATTGTCTACAACACTGTAGTTTGTGAATGCCATAGAAATCATGAATACTAACGGCAGAATTGTAAAAACTAAAATTCCAAGAATCGGACCGGATAACAGTAATAAATGAAGATTACCATCTAATAATGATTTTAAATCTTCTTTAAAACTAGGCAGTTTCTTGTTTTTGCTTGCTAATACCTGTGATTTGTAACTGCTTGAGACATTAGCACGCCATATTAATATAAAACCAACGAAAAGGAATATTGTCGCAATTCCATAAAGTAAAATAAGTAAAGAATTATCTCCCTGAGAATATTCATATATTCCTTTAGCTTCATTCCATACACCTTTTTGAACAGATGTTCCTAAGCTAGGTAATTTTGCTAAGTTATTAAAGCCTTGCAATACCATGAATAAAATAAAACCAATTTCACTTAATAAAAACAATAGACCTTTAATAATCTGTTTATGTCTTAAATTATTGAAACCCATAATAATCATTGAAAGTTTTGTTGATGCATCAGCATGCACGACAGCTTTTTCAAATGAATAGGGCGTATCAAAATTCTTTATTTTTTTCTTCTTAAACATTCTTTTGTACCCCACATTTCAGAAAAAGGTCTCAAAGAGACCCTTTTATTAATCAGTTTCTTTAGTATTTAAAGATTTAACAAACTTATCTGTTTCTTCTTTATAATTAGCAGCAGTTACTTTTTTACCAACGATAGCCTTACCGAATGTTTCAGCCGGTACCCAATATTTAGTCATTGCAGTAATAGTTGGCTGAATAACTGAAGTATTATTAATAGTATCATTCTGTGCTTTGATTAATGGATCTTTAGAAATCTTTTCATCTTTTAATAATTCTGTATTACAAGGAATAATCTTTCTAGCTTCATAATGACTCTTCTGAGACTCAGAACTTCCTAAATACTTAGCTAATGCTACAGCAACTTCTTGATGCTTAGAGTTAGGATTAACACCAATTGCCTTGCTTCCTGCAAATGATTTTAACTGCTGTTCTTTACCATCAATAGTTACTTTTGGTAACTGAACTGCACCGAATTTGTCACCTAAAGCTTTTTTAACATTGTCATAATCCCAAGAACCTGAGAACATTGCCTTAACACTGCCGGAACGTAAACCGGTAAGAGCTTTACCATCTGCATCATTAACAAAATTCTTATTATTTACTAAATTAATTAAATATTTAGTAGTTGCATAACCTTTTTCACCTTTAAAGTCAATACCTTTGCTTGCATCAGTACCATCTCCAAATAAGCTTCCACCATTAGCAAGATAGAATGAACCGTTGTACCAAGCGTTTGTTAGTGGGAAGGCAACAGTTGCTTTCTTTAACATTGCATCTAAGCTCTTAACATCATCAGCTGTAAAAGCAGAAGTATCATAGTACATGAACCAAGTATTACCGGTAAATGGAACGCCATAAATCTTACCATCACTAGTCACTGATTTAACCATTGGTTCTGAATTTGTTTTCTTAACTTCTTCAGCAGTGCTTCCGCCTAACTGTGCAATACCCTTTGCATCAATTAACTGACCTAACTGGTCATTCGCAAACATATAAACATCAGCAGCGGCGTTAACGTCCTGTGCTACAGTTTTTCCTGCATCACCTTCAGAACACACACCATATTTGAAAGTGATTTTCCACTTCGGATGCTTTTTAGCAAAAGCTTCACACTGTCCCTGAATCCATTTGTTAGACTGATCTTCCTGTGGAGTCCATACAGTGATTGTAGCTGTTAATTCTTTATCTTCCTGTTTAGTTTCTTTAGACCCACAGCCTGCAAGTCCGAAGCACATTGTTGCAGCTAAAGCTGCTGCCATACTCTTTCTAGTATTCATAATTAGATTCTTCTCCTCCTATTTGAAAGCGTATTCGTTTTCTGTACTTTTATTATAGGTGTTCTCTATATTCTTTCACATATCATGAAATTTAGATTTATATAAGATTTTTAAGTTTTAGCTTTATTTTAAATAGACAAGAAAAGACATTTATCTAAATGATAAATGTCTTAAATAATTCATTTCTTTTTCTTTCAGAGCTTTAAACCCGATAATTCATCAAACATTGCATTAAATAGTCCTATTAAGTACTCTTCATCATCCGAATTGCCTAGAAACAACATTCTTCTGCTTCTTGATAAGGCAATTCAATTACATAATTATAGCTGACGGCACAGGCTTAACCACCAACAATCTTTCTTTGGATGCCATTTTAATTCTCTTTAGGTTTCTGATAAATCTTTTTAGGTAGCTTAATGGTAATGACTGTTCCCTGTCCTACTACTGATTCAATATGTAAATGATATTCGGGACCATAAATAAGCTTAATTCTTTCATTCACATTCCTCATACCATAGCCTTTAGAATTCTTTGCCAGCATCTTATCAATAGTCGCTTCGTCCATTCCTACACCATTATCTTCAACCATAATATAAACATGATTCTCTGTCGTAGTTGCATAGATTTTAATAATGCCTTTACGATCCTCTAATAAATCAATACCATGCCCGATCGCATTCTCAACAATAGGCTGTAAGATTAAATTCGGCGTTTCACATTCCATGATTTCATCTTCGATCTGGATATCCAGATCAAAGTCATAATCATGCATCATCATCTGGATATCCAGATAAGCATTCATATTCTTTATTTCATCAGCTAATGAACATGTATTTCTTCCTTTATTTAAAGATGTACGATAAAAATCGGAAAGTGATAAAGTAATTCTTGATATATCATTCTGACCCGTTTCAATAGCCATAAAATTAATCATTGATAATGTATTATATAAGAAATGCGGATTAATCTGCTGCTGTAATGCTCTCATTTCATAATTCTTCTGTAACAGCTTTGATTCATAGACTTGTTCAATCAGATATTTGATTCTTCTAATCATTGCACCAAAGCCTCTGATCAAAGTTCCTATTTCATCTTTATCATTACTTTCAACAGTTACTTCCAGTTGCCCTTTTTCAACATTCTTAACATTTGTCATTAAAGCATCTATTCTGCCGACAATAAACTTAGAAGAAAGATATAAGGCAATCCATGTTGCAATAATTCCTGCAAGCATAACAAACAAAGCAACAAACATATTAATCTTAACCGCTTTATCAGTTAATGCATCAGCTCCATGATAATAATAAATCGTCCAGCCTGTTTTCTTAGAATTATTGCTAATTAAACGATCATCCTTTTCTTTTTTTAAAGCAAGGATATCAGAAAAAGAAAGCATACTATTGTTGAGCTTATCCTTAGAATGTTTTTCATAAAGAACATTGTTACCTTTCGCAATAAAAAGGCTATAATTCTTTTCCTTTAAATTCTCAAAATTAGTAAATAGCTTATCATAATCTACTTCTATATATAATAAAGCCATTTTTCCTTTTCTTTCTAAGACAGGCATTCTTCTGACTGAGAAGACTTCTTTTCTTTCTTTATCAATAACCCATACAGGTGTATTACTTGAAATAGCTTTTTTATACCATGATTTCTCTTTGATTTTATTTAATGGAATTAATGTAGTTCCATGAGATACTTGGATATCATTTGAGTAAATAGTCAATTGTCTGATGTTAGACTGAAAGAATTGTACAGAATTCATCATAGGATCTAAAGTTGTCGTAATCTCCTTATAAAAGTCATAAGAAGATGCATAATCATAGCCCAGTACATTTGCAACTGTTTCAGAATAAGATAAATAATCTGAAAGATTATTATAGATATTGATATCAGCATCTAAAGTATTACTGGTAAGCTGAATCATTGATCTATCTGAACTCATCTCCTGTACGATAAGAAGTCTATTAATACGACTAAAAGCAAAGATTCCAAGAGATAGTAAAGGAATTAAGCCAAAGATGAAATAAATAGAAATAATCTTATCTCTCACCTTCATATCCCTAATCTTCTGCACTATTCTTTTATACATTATAGTTCACCTTTATTTCTATATTTCTGTGGTGATACACCAAAATACTCTCTAAAGCTCTGACAGAAATAAGATACATTGGAATATCCAACCGCAACCGCAATAGTTACAATACGTTCATGTGTTTCTTCAAGCATTTCTTTAGCTTTTGTCATTCTAACCCGCTTAATAAACTTACCTAAGTTCTCACCTGTTTCCTTTTTAAAGATATGAGAAAGATAGCTAGGAGCGAGACATACATGATCTGCCAGTGTTTCTACACTTAAATCAAGATTATAATTATTATAAACATACTTAATAACATCTTTAACTTCACTATGTGAAAGTGTTTTAGTCTGTGAGAATTCTTTATCCAACATTTCTATAAACTGATTCATTAAAGCAACAAGACTCTTGAAATCACTTGTACGATAGAATCTGACAATCATCTTATCTAATTCTTTTTCATCACTATGAGATAAAGCTTTATAAATCTCCTTAATCATTCCGGAGAATAAGAACTTAATATAATCATTAGAAAAATCATTCTGTGCATTATAAAGACTATAGAACTTTTCAAAATCTTTTCTAATAGCCATAATATCTCTAATATGAATATCATGCTTTACCTTATTCGTCAGTTCTTCTATTTCTTCATAAGGACTGATCACTTCCTCCTGATGATCAAAAGTATAATAGATATGCTTATCAGGATGATAATACATTCCTTCAAGCAGATCTTCCATTTTTTCTACTTCTTTTTTAATAGAGGAACTTTTTGTAAGACTCTTTGAAATCGCAATATAGCCCTTCACATTATAAGTAATCTGTAAACTGTTATAGATATCACTAGCGATCATTTTTAGTTTTTCAATATTATCTTCTTCAAAGAAGAATAATGACTGAGATAAATTTAAATTTAAATAATCAAAACTAATATGAATATCCTTTTTTAAGACATCTAATATATGATCAGCATTTTCAAAGAAGTTATTAGGAAACTCTAAAAGCATTAAACGATGATAAGAAGAAACATAATCATTGATAGATCTATTTACTAATTTCTTTTCGATCTGATCACCGCTATTTCCATTCACAAGATTATAAAGAATATGTTCTTTAATAATCTCTTCCTTTCTAATATTATCCTGCTGAGTTTCATGAAGCTTGTCTACTTCTGCTATAATTCTTTGAATTGTGGTTTTAAATTCTTCCGGATTAACAGGCTTTAAGATATACTCTAATACACCTAATGATAATGCTTTTTTAGCATATTCAAAATCACTATATCCTGAAAATATAGCTATCTTTAGTTGCGGATGTATTTTAACCGCTTCCTGAATTAATCCTATACCATCTAAAAAAGGCATTTTAATATCAGTAAGCAAAATATCTAAAGAATGATTCTGAATATACTCTAAAGCTTCCTTGCCATTCTTTGCTTCAACAATATCTAATTCTTCTTCCATCTGATCTAATAAAAAGTGAACACCTTTACGTCCTATCTTTTCATCATCAGCAATTAATACACGATACATATTCCCTTACTCCTATACATTCATACAATGCTGATGTCTTAATCTTAAAGCATCTAGAAATTCTTTATCTGCCTGAATCAGTAAGCAAGTATAAATACCTCCCTGATTTAACATTAAAGCATATATCTGATCATCATTAATTCTTGAATAATATTTTTTTGTTTTATATTTTATATGTTCATACTTAGAGATAAATTCTTCATTTGGCTTTCCTACATCAATAAGATGTGCTAAATCATAACGCCCAAACTTCTTTCTTTTTTCCTTATGAATAATCTTATCAATATGCAGACTATCATCCAGCATAATGTATTCATATTCCATTGATAATGAACGATTAAAATAATAAGCTAATGCAATCCACATAAACATGACCGGTATAAGAATTGGTACAAATAAACTATAAAAGCCAAAAATAACAGCTAGTGCTATCAATAAATTTCTAAATAACTTAGCCTTCAAACTTGCTTCTTTTTCAAAACTATACTCTACATAAACACTATTCATAATTTTTATCTCCTTTTATCCCAACTTAAGAATATCATAGATATTCTTAAGTTATAATGTTGTCAAAATTAGAAATATATTACTTTACTTAGATAAACTTGCCTCCTTTTTAAATCTTTATATAGTAAGGCAAGGAGGTTCTTTTATGAAACGTTTTGATATCAATCATATCCCTAATAAAGAATACTTATTAACTAACGGTTTAGGCGGTTACTGTTATGGCGGATTAGATGGTCAGAAACATTCCAAATACCATGCTTTATTAAATGCTTCTCTTAATCCTCCGGTTAATCGTCTTTCCATTCTCGGTGAAGTCCGTGAAGTCATTCAAATAAATAATCAGCCTTATCCTTTAGACAGCCAGTTTCTATTATATACTGAAACAGACAATACTGTATCTTTTCATTATATAGCTGCCGGTATTGCGATTGTTAAGACTATTTCTATGGTTCATCAGCAAAACACTATTGCTATTAAATATAATATCACAAACTCTAATACAAGTGCAAAACTTATCATCTCTCCGATATTAACTTTAAGAAATCATTCTACTGTAAATAAGAAAGCTGCCCGGACAGTTGCCTTTTCCTATCAGCATGATGTAAAAATCATTCCTATGAACTATAAGGATATTCTTATTTCCATGCATTTAAGTGACGGTGTCTTTACCAATCAAGAAAAAGTATTCTCTTACTTTTATCCGAATGATAAGAAAAGAGGAGAAGAAGCCTATGATCAGGGAATATCTCCCGGTTATTGGACAATCATGATTCCTTCTTATACTACTAAAGAAATCAGTATGATCTGTTCTATTGAAGATCAATATCCTCAAGATGCCAATCAGATCATTAATAATGAAATTAAACGACTGGATCATTTATCTTTCTATGGTGACTCTATCATGAAGAGACTGGCAAAAACGGCTGATCAGTTTATTGTCAAAAGAGCTTCTACTAAAAACTACAGTGTGATTGCCGGTTACCCATGGTTTACCGACTGGGGCAGAGATACTCTTATTTCTTTAGAGGGATTAACCTTAGTAACGGGAAGATATGATGTTGCTAAAAGCATTATCCGAAATTTCTCTTCCACTTTAAAAAACGGATTAGCCGTTAATATGTTTCCGGATAATAATAAACCTATCTATAATACTGTAGATGCTTCATTATGGCTGATTCACTGCTGTTATAAATACCTTCTTTATACCCGTGATGAACGCTTTATTTTACAGGAAATGTATCCTTTACTGAATACTATTATTTCTTCCTATATCGAGGGAACGGATCATGAAATTTATTTAGATGATGATTTTCTTTTACATGCCGGGAAAGACGAAGATCAGATTACCTGGATGGATGTCAGAATTGATGGCAAGGCTGTAACGCCTAGGCATGGAAAAGTCGTTGAAATTAATGCATTATGGTATCACTGTTTAAAAATTATGAATTATTTTTCTCGTTTGACTGATCATAATCCAACCTATGATTTATTAGCTGATAAGACTAAGCAAAGCTTTATAAATAAATTCTATGATCAAAGCAGAGGATATCTGCTGGATGTTGCTGATCCTGATGATGATTCTTTCAGACCTAATCAGCTTTATGCAATCGCATTGGATTTTAATGTTCTTCCAATTGAATTAGCAAAGCCTATTGTAGAAAAAATCAAGAATCGTCTTTATATTGGTAAAGGCTTAAGATCATTGGATCCATCGGATAAAAGATATCAGAAACATTATCAGGGAGATCTAAAAACTCGTGATAAGGCTTATCATCAAGGTACAAGTTGGGGATTTCTCATCGGTCCTTTTTTAAGAGCCTGTCTGAAATGCGGTTATTCCCATAAAGAAGTTTTACTATTGCTTATGCCTTTAATAGAATCAATGGATGAAGGATGCATTAATTGCATAAATGAGATATTTGATGGTGATGCTCCTTATACCCCTAGAGGAGCCGTTAATCAGGCATGGAGTATTGCAGAAGTATTATGTATTTATCATATGATAAAGTAAATCTTAGTTTTCTTATATTTTTTAAAGAATAGTGATATTTATGTAGCGTTTACATAATGTTAAAATATGGGCATGTAAGGAGACAGTATTCACTATGGCAAAATTATCATTAGAACACATTTATAAGACTTATCCTAATGGTTTCCAGGCTGTAAAAGATTTTAATCTGGATATTGAGGATAAAGAATTTATCATTTTTGTAGGACCTTCAGGGTGTGGGAAATCTACAGTATTAAGAATGATTGCTGGATTGGAAGATATTACAGGCGGTACTCTTACAATTGGAGATACTGTATGTAATGATGTAGAACCGAAGGATAGAGATATCGCGATGGTTTTCCAAAACTATGCTTTATATCCGCATATGACTGTTTATGAAAATATGGCATTTGCATTAAAGATTAATAAAGTAGACCCAAAGATTATTGATGAGAAAGTAAAGAAAGCAGCTTCTTTGCTTGATATTGAAAAATTATTAGACAGAAAGCCTAAAGCCTTATCAGGCGGTCAGAGACAGCGTGTAGCTATGGGACGTGCAATTGTCCGTAATCCGAAAGTCTTCTTAATGGATGAACCGTTAAGTAACCTTGACGCTAAATTAAGAGTACAGATGCGTGTAGTTATCAGCAGACTGCATCAGCAGTTAGGAACAACATTTATTTATGTAACTCATGACCAGACTGAAGCTATGACATTAGGTACTAGAATTGTTGTATTAAAAGACGGTATTGTTCAGCAGATCGATACTCCTCAGAATTTATATAATAAACCTGCAAATCTATTTGTAGCCGGTTTTATCGGTTCTCCACAAATGAACTTCCTGGAAGCTAAAGTCACATTAGAGAATGATGGTGTTCATTTAGAATTGGAGAACGGATTAAATATTAAAGTAGATAGTGATAGAGAAAAGAAATTAATGACGGGTTCATATATTGGCAAAACAGTTATCTTTGGTATTAGACCGGAAGATATCTATGATAAACCGGCATTTGTAGAAAAGCATCCTGAAACATCATTCATTTCTCATGTAGATGTTTATGAAACACTAGGTGCTGAAGTATACCTATACTTTAATATTGGTGAAACTAAAGTAACTGCTAGAGTTTCTCCGGATACGGAAACAAGACAAGGTGATACTGCTAAGTTTGCCTTTGATTTAAAGAATTATCATATTTTCGACAAAGATACAGAAGTAACACTTTAATGAATATTAGGAAGAGTTCCCTCCATTTTCTCTTCCTTTTATTTTGTTTAATTTTTATAAAATTAAGTTATAATAACAACAGGAGATGTGGCAGAAATGTATTTATTAAGTTTTTATCAGGGTTATGAAATTATTAATGTGGGACTCTTTATAAGTATAGAAAAGGGAAGATCATTTGTGAAACAAATACCCGGCTATAACAAAATAAAAGAAGGAAATTCATTCTATGAATATCTTGATCCTGATTTCCTGCCGGAGTATATGGAATTAACCTATTTAGGAAATATATATCCTATCACAAAATATATGTTTTTGAAAACATCAAAAGTGGATATAATATGGCAGGAACTAACTGATTTCTCAAAGATAGGAGAAGGCATCATCAAAGGATCAACAAGAGTAGATGCCTACTCTATTAACAATAAAGATGTTCATGAATATATAGAAAAAAGGGAGAAACAATACTGTAAAGTAAAAACATTTTTAGCTTCTAAAAATATTGAAGCTGACAGAAGTTTCTTTGGTTCAGAAGATGGAGAGGCTATTATTTATAGAAAAAATAAAACTGACAGCTGGCATTTTCTGACCCACATGGATCCGCTTTTTGTAGAAGAAGAAAATATTCAAGCAATTATAAAGAATATGCTGATGCTTTAAAGAATAAAAAGTCCGATTGCTTAATCGGACTTTTTATTTATCAATTCTGTGATTCTTTTAATGAGCTTATAATTCCCTAAATGGAATTTTATTATAATTAGCAGCCTTTTCTGCTGAAGAACCCTTAACTCCATAAACATTAACCATATCAGAGCAATTATAAAATGCTGCTGTATGTACATCTGTTGTTTTTCCGGGAATAACAACTTTTTCTAAGCTTGAACACCATACAAAAGACTGAGCTCCAATTTTTCTTAAATCTTTATTTAAATAAATCTCTTTCAATTCTAGAGAGTGATAAAGTGAATAGTTCTTCAATTCTGACAGTCCTTTACCGGCAATAAAAATCTTCAAATTTTTATTTTCTGCAAAAGAATTTTCTTCTACTGTTGTAATAGTATCAGCTAATCTGAGTCCTATTATTGTTGATTCACCTGTAAAAGCTTTGGTTCCAATTCCAGTTACTGTCTGACCGTTAATCTTCTCAGGAATTTTAACCATATCAGATTTACCTATATATTTCTTAATGACACCATTCTCAATCTCAAAATCTTTTTCATCAGCATCTGACGCCTCCATAAGTTGAGTATATAAAGAACTTTCATAAGCTCCTTTTTCTAATTTCTTTTCTTGTGTAGGATTTGATGTAGGCTTATCTTCTTTCTTCTCCGTTTTTTTACTGCCACATCCGCTTAATACGAGTGCTAAAACCACTACAGCAATTATTTTTTTCATAATATTCTCCTCCTAATTATAACTAATAAATGAGTTATATCTTATATTATCAAATAATTTTTTATCTTCAAGATAAATCAGCTACATGAATAAAAATCAATGTATACTTGTAAATGATATGAAACATTTTTTACAAAAATACATTAAACAGATAATACAAGCTACCGTTAAACTTTCATATTTCTTATTCTTTGAATATTCCTATTCATTAAATGTCTTCCAAGATATTGATATAAATACTTTTTTATCAGTGATATCTTTTGATGATGTTCTCCTAATAAGTCATCAGGAGAATCATAAATACCTAAATCCTGATTAATACCTTCACTTTGAATATATGTATTATTCTCATACCAGTCAATAACAGGATTATGAAGATCGGAAACAGCTGCTCCATAACCGCAAAATGTTCCTTTACAGTCAGAATAAATAACTTGCAGCTTATGCAGATAAGATATGTCTAAGATAAAGGCTTCTAATTCATACCAGTGGTCATTATAGAAAACTTCTACCCAGCTATGAAGTATATTTTCGGGTGCATTCCGATATACTATTCCTGTCATTGCCCCTTTTTGAAGCTTCTTATCAATGGTAAATGCATGAATACGACAAGGAATACCAACAGCACGAAGAAGAGCCATAAATAAAGTGCCTTTTGTATTACATTGACCATAGCCATCAGATAATACCCGAGATGCCGAAATATAATCATCAATATTATAGCCAAAAAATATTTCATCTCTAACAAAATTATATATTTCTTTAATTTTATTAAAATCATCTAATTCTATCCATCCTCTTGATTGAATCAATCTTTGAATACTTGGATGATCATAGTCAAGCATATCTGTTTTTTGAAGTAGTTTTTCCATATTTTCACCTGATTCATCATTTTATTCTTTTGATAAAAGAGAGCAAAAAGCTCTCTTATAAACGATTATACTTTGTCAGTAAATGAATAATATGCTTCTGCTTTCTTTTGAATGTATCAAGAGTGCGAAGCTTGAAACACCAGTTTGGCTCACCAATTGTACTTGGTGTGTTAATCCGTGTTTCCATTCCATAACCTAAAATATCCTGCATCATAATTATTGCAATTATCGGCTTTCCGGCAAGTATATAGTTAATAACTCGATCAGCCATTGTCTTACCGTGGAATTGTAACTTATTCATAACTGCTCTTATTTTCTTCCGTTCTATCTTTGAAAGTGAATGATACCATCCATTGATAGGGGCATTATCATGTGTTCCCGTATATCCAATACAGAAATCAGGAAGCTGATAATTATCTTTTTTCATATCATCATCAAATGAAAACTGAGCAACTCTCATTCCTAACATCTGATAATGATCTTTGAGCTGAATAACTTCAGGTCTTAAATCACCTAAATCTTCAGCAACTAAATTAATATCTGAAAACTTTTTATAGACATAGTCAAAGAAATCATATGAAGGTCCTAATACCCATTTTCCATTCTTTGCGGTAGTATCCCCTGATGGAATCTTCCAATAAGTATCAAAGGCTCTAAAATGATCTATTCTGATTAAGTCAAACATATCTTTATTCCAAGAAAGTCTATTCATCCAGAATGAATACTTATGATCCTTTAAATAATCCCAGTCATAAAGAGGATTTCCCCATAATTGTCCATCAGCACTGAAATAATCCGGAGGTACTCCTGCTACACTGGTTGGATGTCCTGTCTTATCTAATAGAAAACATTCTTTATTATCATAGACATCTGCACTATCTAATCCTACATAGATAGGCATATCACCCATAATCGTTAATCCTATTCCATTAGCATATGATTTTAATGACATCCACTGTCTATAGAAATAATACTGTACAAAATAGTGGAATAAAACTTCTTCCTGATCATAGTCAAGAGTTTCCCACTCAAGCCAGCATTTCTGATTGTTTATTTTTTTTCTGGCCCTAAACAAAGCATAGCCTTCAAGCCAGAAAGCTTTTGAAATAAATTCTTTATAATCCTCTGTTTCTTTAAAATTCCTAAATGCTTTTCTTAAATATGACTCTTTAAATTCTCTAACTTCATCATATTTTATAAATTGACTATAAGCCTGAAAAGATGGTACTTCTTCAAGTAAACCTTCTTCTTTTAATAGATCTAAGTTAATATAGATTTCATCTCCCGCAAAAGATGAGTAAGGCTGATATGGAGAGTTTCCATAACCTAACGGATTCAATGGAAGTATCTGCCATATCTTAAATTTAGAGGCTACTGCAATATCCGCAAAATCATAGGCATCTTGCCCCAGATCGCCAATACCATGTCTTGAACTAAGGGCAGACACAGGCATTAAAATGCCTGCCTGTCTGTCTCTCAGTCTAAAGTTTCCAGATGTCTTCATTGTATTGCTTAATTGTCCTATCACTAGAGAAATAGCCTGCTTTTGCGATATTTACAAGCATCTTCTTAGCCCAATTCAGTCTTTCTTTATAATCTTTTGTGGCATTCTGTTTTGTTTCTATATAATCTTTAGTATCTAATAAAGCCATAAACCAGTCTTTATATGTTAAATCATGATGTAATCTTTCTAATGCTTCACGATCTCCAACCGATGTTAAAGTATCTGAAACAATAAAATCAACTAACTCTCTTAATTCAGGATTTTGTTCTAACAATATCTGAGGTGAATAATCATTATTTTCATAATGAGCAATAACGCTATCACTATCTACACCAAAAATATAGATATTATTATCACCAACAAGCTCATGTATTTCTACATTTGCTCCATCATCAGTTCCTAATGTTACTGCACCATTAAGCATAAACTTCATATTACCGGTACCACTTGCTTCTTTAGAAGCTAATGAAATCTGTTCTGAAATATCTGCGGCAGGAATTAACTTTTCTGCATAAGTAACATTATAGTTTTCTACCATCACAATCTTTAAGTAAGGTGAAACTTCAGGATCATTATTAATAATCTGTGATAAGCATAAGATTGTATGAATAATGTCTTTGGCAAGAGTATAAGCAGGAGCTGCCTTTGCACCAAAAATACAAGTCATCGGATAAGCAGGAAGATTTCCTCTCTTAATCTCTAAATACTGATGAATAATATATAATACATTCATCTGCTGACGCTTATATTCATGTAATCTCTTAATCTGAATATCAAATAATGAATCTGCATCTACTTTAACACCTTCATGATTATAAAGATAAGCAGCTAATTCTTTCTTTTTATCTGTCTTAATCTTTAATAATCTATTAAGTACATCTTCATCATTCACAAAATCCAGCAGCTTCTTTAGTTCATCAGCATTTTCTTTATATCCTTCACCAATAAGACTGTCAATAAAGTCTGTTAATTCTTCATTACAAGATAACAGCCATCTTCTAAAAGTAATACCATTAGTCTTATTATTAAATTTATTCGGATATAAATCATAGAAATCCTTTAATTCAGAATTCTTTAAAATATCTGTATGAATAGCGGCTACACCATTAATTGAATAACCGAAATGAATATCCATAGATGCCATATGAACAAGCTTATTCTCATCAATAATAGCTACCTTATGATTATGACTTCTTTCATAAGCTACAGCATCTAATGCTTCAATAATTGGTAATAACTGAGGTACAATTTCCTCTAAATAGCTCATTGGCCATTTTTCTAATGCCTCAGCCAAGATAGTATGATTAGTATAAGCACATGTCTTTGAAACTAAAGAAATCGCTTCTTTAATTGTAAATCCTTCTAACATCAATAATCTAATTAATTCAGGAATAACTAATGATGGATGAGTATCATTAATCTGAATAACAACATGCTGATCTAATTCATTTAAAGGAATATTCCTTTCCTTCAAATCTTCCAAGATCATCTGTGCCCCATTTGATACCATAAAATATTGCTGATAAAGTCTTAATTTCTTACCTTCCTCAGTAGAATCATCAGGATATAAGAATAATGTCAGATTCTTTAACAAATTACTCTGATCAAATGAAATTCCATCATGAACAAGATTTTCATCTACAGTCTCAATATCAAATAAATGAAGCTGATTCTTATTACCGTGATATCCTAAAATATCAATATCATATAAAACAGAATGTAAGCTGAATCCTTTATAATCCACTCTATATCTCTTAAATGAGCGATTGAGCCATGAATGATCATCAATCCATGGATTAGGTTCTTCACACTGTTTATTTGCTTTAAAAACCTGCTTAAATAAGCCCAGATGATAATTTAATCCGATACCATCTCCGGGAAGATTTAAAGTAGCAATACTATCCAGAAAACATGCAGCCAATCTTCCTAAACCTCCATTACCTAATGACGGTTCATTCTCTAATTCTTCTATTTCAGCCAAATCAAAACCGTTTGCATGTAATACCTCTCTAACCTCTTTTCTAATACCGAGATTAATAAGATTATTACTCATTAATTTTCCGATTAAAAACTCTGCTGAAAAATAATAAACCTTCTTATTTCCTTTAATAAATTCTTTATCTTCTAAAGCCTGTTTTACGTAATTCAGCAGAACTACATAAACCTGTTCTTTAGAACATTCTTTCAATGTATGCTGATATAAATTCTGAGCATACTGTTCTAATTGTATGTTAAGATCCATTAGGGCTCCTCCTTCATTACAAGTCTACTATAACAACCCTTATTTTTGCTTTCAAGAGAAGCTAATAAAGTTGATATCTATCTAAATAATTCAATAAAATAGTCGCTTCCCCCGACCGCTTGATAGTCAAGAGTCAATCTGAAACATACTGTATTTTCCATGAAATAATGCTAAATGTCAATGATTTATATCATTTCTAATTTTAGAAACATAAAGTCTTTCTTCTGATAAATCAAACAAGAATAGTGAATCTTAAGTATTCTAATTCCTAATAGCAGATTATTATGATAAGAAAGCTTAAAAGAAAAGATATTTGTAACTGAGATATATTTTGACCCAAACAGTAAAGATACCTTTTAAAATAAGCGGTTAAAGGTAATATAGTCAAAACAAAAAGAGTAAAGATAAAACAAATATATCGTATCCTATCATTTGTTATCGATTTACACGAAAGACTTGATGACAAATATAAAATCTGACAGTAGAAAGAATATCTTAGAACCGATATAATATAGATAATTAGTTGGAGAAAAAATAAATTTAAGAGGTAACAATACACAATTTATTTAGGCGTTAAAGATATAAAAAAAATCAATAAAGTTTTACAGAGATGATTTAGAAACTGATTGCAAAGAAAATATCCGTTGGTATGTTTTTTTTGATATTCCGGGAATAAGGTTTGAACTTTTTCCTTGGAAGCAATTAGCAAAGAAGATATAAAAAATAACTTCAAGCAGAAAAATATTTGAAAGAATACTTAGGTGAAAGCAAGACCTTAAACATATCAAAATGAAAATCAGAAGTAATAACTTTGAGGAAAAAAAACAGTCTATATTCCCGAATCATAGACCTGCGAGAAGAGGTTGAACAATCTGAAAGTGTTAGAAGCTATATAGAGCAGTTACAGGAAAATTCAAAGGAACTAACACAGGTCAAGAAGAATGAGTTAGACCTATAAAAGCGTGCTGAAATATGGTATAATATTATAAATATTGAGTAAAACAAATTAGAAGTTATGTAGATGATGAAATATGATATTTCATGAATTTGGTGATAAAAATTTACCACATATATTATTGATACATGACGGAGGTAATGCCTAGTGGAACTATCGGCAGGATCGTATGCTATCAGATAAATATCATGTGATTTTACCAATACTCGGCTAAGCTATTTAAGGAAATGCATCCTAATTGTACTCTGTATGAAGCTAAAGGTTATAATCATGTTTATCTATTAGCTTACCTACCTTTAGAGGGGATTTCTCTGATTAATCCATTTTTGAAAAACAATATTTCTGTTAAAACTTCTTCATAAACTTGAAACGGTCTCAAGTTTGAATTTTATTTAGAAAAGAGGAATAATTATGAGATTTTTAATCATACCTTTGAGTTTTGGCGTTGTTGCATTACTGCTTTTTTTATTGACAATCTATATTTATTTGAGAATTGCAATAGCTGTAGGAACAGGGAAAGATTTACCCGGATGGATTTATGCGATTGGAACAACCCTGAAAGGAAGATTCAGCCACATTCAATATGATGATGTTACTGATTCGACAGCGTTGAAAGAGGCTACCTTATTCATTTTGAATTTTATTTTGGCAAATATTGTTGTTTTCGGTGTAGTATATTACAGAACATATCACTTTTCAAAAGCACTTTATACATGTTTGAAGGCTGAGTTTGGTATTATTATTGTAGTACTAATACTGAGCAGTATTATTAAACTGATTACTGTGTTATTTAATCGTTCTAATAAACCGATGTATATTTATTCTTCATCAAATGCTGTAAAGGCTACTCTGGTTTTTGCATGTTTTTCCTTCATACTCTTCATATCTTTGACCGGATTTCCTTCAGAACCAATCGAAGTTCAAATAGATAAAACGAATGTCATTATTGGGGAAACAAAGGCATCTGAGCTCTTGTCAGAAGGGTTCACTTTTTATAAAAAGACAGCTGATAGCGAGATTGTAAATCAACGCAATGATCATTTTTATTACGGCAAGCTTTTGGAAATTTTTCGCGACGGTAAGTCTTATGGTTTTATGAGTGTTACACCGACAGGGAAAGATTCGGATAGCTTAAAGAACTGTATTATAACATATTATCAGATTGACGCTGACAATAAGCAATTATCTGAGGTTACATTCAATCATACAGATTTATCTCATCTTACAATCCAGGATTTTAGAACTAAGGATATAAAGGATATTTTTTCGTTAAATCCTGTAGATTTTGAAGAAATAAAAAATGATACTCTTTTCAGTCTTACGATACAAACCGCAGATTATGAACTATGGAAAAGATATAGAATCGAGGCTAATTTTAATACAGATGGAACGGCATATCGTTACGGTGCAGGAGTACAACATGCACAATGGGAATAGACTTTTTTAAGTATACTCCCTTTATTTCTTATGGCGCTTTAAATTATTGTTTGGGTGTGGGTAAAAAAATCCCCTCATAAGTTATGATTGAATTGCCAACTTAAATCCCGTTTTGCCTAATTGAATAGAACAGTTTTAGAAACAGTAAACCACAAAGGTTTGCTGTTTTTTTCTTACTCAATTTTCAAAATACAAGCGTCAATAAATCAAAAAAGGTACTTGATAAAATGCTTCCTGTCTTAAAAAGATAGATACAGCATTTGATATTGATATACCTAGTTTCTTCTTATGTTTAATTCTTTAGATAAAATAATTTAAAGGCTTCTTATTGAGTATGAAAAAGGGGCTGACCCAGTAAAGTGATTTTTGTTAATCACTGAGCTGGTGTCAGTTCTTTTTCTTTATTATCTGATACTCATTTTATCAATTCTATTTATTGATGAGAAACCACATAAAAAAACACCCTTTTTTGGGCGCAATATCCCTATACTGTTGTGAAAAGTCATTTTTCAGGTGTGATTATCTTTTTTCTAGCAGGCCTGTTTGCACTCTAACCTGGCTTTGCTTTGTATCATATTATGGTACTTCCTGATATTGAAGCCGATTGCGAGCATGTAAAATTCAAATTTTACATTGGAATTGCCTCTTCGAC
>NZ_KB446646.1:146586-156685 GCF_000340375.1 Eggerthia catenaformis OT 569 = DSM 20559 | reverse complement strand
TAATCTTTCATATCCATAATCCTGTTTAATAATTCCAAACGTACCCTCACTATATATCTGTCTTGATTGCATTAACTGCTTACCGACAGATGTATGAATAGCTTCATCAACGTGATCGTGAAAATCCTCGAGCTTCTTGCATACAGTCATTGTTCTATTTCCCAAAGCTTTGCTACACTTACTCTTGAAAGGACAGGTACTGCATCCATCACATTCACATTTGATATTTTCCTTGTCATAAAGCCCACGCTTCTCAACTCTACGACTTACAGGATTAAACACATGACCTTCAGGACATACAAAAAATCCATCGTCATTTCTTTTTAGATGTCTCTTGAAGTATCGATTTTTCTCGGTTACTTTTTCCTGCTTTTTATAAATTCCTGAGTACTTGATGTATCCATATTCAATATCGTTTTCTTCACAAAAGCTATAGTTGTCATAGTCCCCATATCCGGCATCACAAACCACGATAGAAGGATACTTTCCATAATGCTTCTTATACTTCTTTAAAAAAGGAATGAAAGTAGGAAGGTCATTACCGTTAGATGTAATGAGAATGTTTCTGATAAATCCACTGCTGATGCCAAGCTGTACATTGTATCCGGGCTTGAATATATTGGTATGATTGTAATAGTCCCACTTCATATGCATGAACGTAGCGTCCGGATCAGTTTTTGAAAAGCTGTTACGATCACCTAATATGTCAAAATGTATCATATACTTATATATCTTGATACATAGATCCTTTAACTCATCATATAATCTCTGGATTTCCTGCTTTCTATAGCCACGTCCAATAACCATCTGAATTCCCTGAGCCTCCATATATTTTTCAATACAATCAGCGATTTTAAGCATATAGGCAGGATTAGGCTCTCTTATTTGGGAATAGAATATATCAATGCCGTTGGCTTTAAAGAATTTGTTTAACTTCTTGATAAGATTCATGAATTTCTTCCATGTTCTTTCATAGTAGCGTTTTGTAGCTTTTTTCCATACGAAAGTATTCTTGTTCGCGTTTGCTTCAAACTTAGATCCATCAATAGTCAGAATATCTGCAACCATGTCAATTCTGTCATCATTTTCTATGAATTTATTAAGTTCATAGAAAATATCTTCAATTGGCATAAGAAGGTCATTGTGCATAAAACGCTGGAAACTTGAGTGACCGATTGATACGTTTCCGGTAAAGAATTTATATCTAATATCTGAAATAGTTTTATTTTCCAATTCACGTGTAGAAATATAACCGTCTTCAGCGAATCCCAACAAAATACATCTTAATAATTTCATTGGATCATGCCCATGTGATTTGCGGTTATTGAGATTAACATATTTACCAATGTTTATCCTTTCCGTAATCTCAATAACGGTACGTGCAAGATCATCCTGAGGCACATCTTTCTCGAAAGAAATAGTAAAATCGAGTAGCGCATAGGTCTGAAATACGCTATAATCTTTTTTGTATACTGTTGTATTAGTCATATAAACATTATACAAAAAAATGCGTCGGATGTCTCCGTCGCATTTTTATTTTTAAGCTACTCAGTTTTATTTAACCGGGTCAGCCCCATTTCATCTGATGCTTATCAAGCCACTTAAGTGCATAAGAACAAGTAGCTTCTATTTGACCATTCAATGAATGAATTTGAGAAACAGCAGCTTCCATTAACTGACCGGCTACTCCTTGTCCTCTTAATGATTCATCTACAAATGTATGATCAATATTAAAGACTCCTTCTCTTACTTCAGGAAAAGTTATTTCTGCAAGAAGATGTCCCTGATCATCCATCTTATAAATACGTTCTCTTTCAATAATAAATTCCATGATATCATCCTTTCAATTGAAATATTTTACAGGCATTCTTATATGTCTGTAAAGCTATTTCTTCCTCATCCATATTCTTTAATCTTGCTATCTCTTTCGCAATATAAATACAATAAGCAGGCTCATTATGTTTTCCCCTAAAAGGAACAGGTGTTAAATAAGGATCATCTGTTTCTATAAGAAGCTTATCTAAGGGTACAAGTTCTGCCGTTCTTTTAGGCATCTTAGCGTTTTTAAAAGTAACCGGACCGGCTAAAGAGATATAAAATCCTATCTTAGTAAATCTTAATGCCATCTGATCACTCCCACTATAACAATGCATGATTCCTTCTATATGTGCTTTCTCAAGTATTGAATAAGTCTCTTCATAAGCATCACGGCAATGAATAATAATAGGCTTATGACATCTCTTAACAATTTCAATATGCCCTAAAAAAACTTCTTTCTGCTTATCTTTAGGAACATCATAATAATAATCTAAGCCTGTTTCTCCAATACCTATAACCTTATCATCATTTGCCAGTTTATCTATTATCTTCATATCTTCTTCGGTCGTATTCTCACAATCATTAGGTGAAATACCTACTGCTGCATAAACCTGTGGATATTCATGAGCTATTGCTACAGCAAGTTTTGATGATTCTACATCATATCCTACAACACATAGCTTTTCTATTCCTCTTTGCAGACAATGCTGAATATATAAATGTCTATCAGGATATTGTTCCGGACTGTTCAAATGAGTATGTGTATTAAAATACATAATCATAACCTTCTTTCTTTTTCTATAATATCATAAAAACAAGATATCCTAAAGAGAATAACTTATAGAATAAAATCACTTCTTTAGATAATTATTCATAAGAAGTGATTTTTTATTATTCCATATTATATTGTTTGAAAACATCAGAAACCGGTAAATCATTTTCAATATTTTCAATTGTATGAGCAAGAAGTTCAGCAACAGTTACAATACTGATCTTGTCAATTTTCTTTTGTTCAGGTAATGCGATTGTATCCGTAATAACAATTTCTTTTGCTTTTGAGTTCTGAAGTCTTTCTACTGCCGGATGACTTAAGACAGCATGTGTACAAGCAATATAAACATCTTTTGCTCCTTTTTCTATTAAGGTATCAACACCTGCACAAATTGTTCCCCCGGTATCAATCATATCATCAATAAGGATACAGTTTTTACCTGAAACATCGCCAATAATACCCATAACTTCAGCAACATTTGGTTTTGGTCTTCTTTTATCAATAATCGCAATTGGACAATCAAAATACTCTGACATCTGTCTAGCTCTTGTAGCACCGCCATGATCAGGTGATACAATACATAAGTCGTCAATATGCTTATCTTTAAAATATCGGCATATTAATGGTAATGCCTGCATTTCATCTACCGGAATATTAAAGAAACCTTGAATCTGACGAGCATGTAAATCAATAGTAACTACACGCTTTATTCCGGTAACAGTTAAAAGATCAGCAACCAGCTTAGCTGTAATAGGTTGTCTTGGCTTTGCCTTACGATCTTGTCTGGCATATCCAAAATAAGGAATAACTGCTGTAATTTCACGAGCGGAAGCTCTTTTTAAAGCATCTGCTAAAACAAGAATCTCCATTAAGTTTTCAGTAACAGGATTACTTGTAGACTGTACAATAAAAACATCCTTTCCTCTTACTGATTCTCCTATTTCAACAAGAATTTCTCCATCAGCAAAGTGATGAACTATAGAATCTCCTACTTCCACATCCAGGATATCTGCAATATCTAAAGTTAACTTCTTGCTTGCAGATAATGAGAATAAAGTAATTTTGTTGTCGTTTTTCATTTTTGCCCCTTTCTTGACTACTTGCTTAAATATATGGTTTTTATGCTTTTAACCATAGCATAATCAGGTATTGCTTCATTGTATAACCTCTAATAACACATTTAAATAACTAATCATTAATTTCCGGTAGTATATAAATCACTTACCGACAGGCTGATACAGTTTTTTTATAACTCCTTCGGCTACCATTCTAACAAAGATTAAGTAAAAATTAAAGGTTATATTCTAGATATGTTTATAACTCAGCATTTTATTAGTAATAATACCTAAGATTAAGGCACAAGCAACTTCAGTTAAGGTAACAGTACCAAAAGAAATTGTTAATCCGCCGATGCCGGCTATTAAGATAACTGAAACAACATATAAATTATGATTGTCACCTAAATCAATATGCTGAATCATCTTTAATCCTGATACAGCAATAAATCCATAAAGTGCCATACATACTCCACCCATAACACATGAAGGAATAGAATTAACAAAAGCAACAAAAGGATTTAAAAATGAAATAACTATCGCTGCAATAGCAGCTGCTTTGATGGTAGCTACTGAAGCATTACGAGTTAAGGCAACACAGGCAACTGATTCACCATATGTAGTATTTGGGCATCCGCCAAAGAAGGCTCCTATCATTGAACCCACACCATCTCCCATTAAGGTACGATGTAATCCCGGCTCTTTTAATAAATCTCTGTTAATGATTGATGAAATATTCTTATGATCGGCAATATGTTCAGCAAATACGACAAAAGCAACAGGAACATAAGCAGCAAAAATAGTTCCTAAATAAGATACATTAAACTGACTGAAACCATTCTTTATTTGTAAGAATGTAAAATCAGGAAAAGAAACAAAGCTTTTTAAAGCAATTCTCCCATTTGGAAACAAACTATTAAAAACATTAAAATTAATAACTTTTAAAGCATCTATATGAAAACAATAGCCGACTATCGTAAAGATCACAGAAATGCCATAACCTGCTAATATCCCATAAATAAATGGAATCAGCCGCATAGACTTCTTTCCATATGTTGAACAAAGCATAGTTACAAATAATGCTGTTAAGCCGCATAATAAACATATTAACGGATGAGCTAAAGCAACACTTTCTCCTTTAACCATTACTTTTACACTACCTGTCAGTAAATCACGAACTGCATTAGATGCCAATGATAATCCGATAATTGATACTGTCGGTCCAATCACAACCGCCGGCATAAGCTTTTCAATCCATGCAACACCAACTTTCTTAACAATAAAAGCAATCACTACATAAACAAAACCGGCAAAAAATGCACCTATAATAAGACCTAAATAACCTGCCTGCATAGAAGCACTGCCGGCAAAAGCAGCCGACATAGATCCTAAGAAAGCAAATGATGAACCTAAGAATACCGGACTCTTTCCTCTAGTAAAAAATAAATAAACTAAAGTTCCTACTCCTGCACCAAATAATGCTGCGGCAACGCTCATGCCATGACCAACAATAACAGGTACTGCGAGTGTTGCTGCCATAATCGCCAGCAACTGCTGAACCGCAAAAGCTATAAGTTGTCCTAAAGCAGGCTTATCTTCAACATTGTAAATTAAATCCATAATATCCCCCTTTTATATAAATTATGGTATTCACCTGTGATATCATATCAATCACTGCTTATAAAAGCAATAAGAATCCTATATAAAAAAACACTTCTTATGAAGTGCTAACTATTTAGTAACTCTGTTCTTCGAACAAAAGGATACTTACCTTTAAAATAAGAAAATCCTTTCTCTAATATATCTTCTGATTGAGTAATACCAAATACACAGCTTCCGCTACCACTCATTAATGCTCCATCAAATCCTAATTCCAGCATCTTATCCTTAATATCTTTAATATCATTTACAATCTTAAAGCTTGGTTCTTCTAAAGTATTATTAAGACATGAAACAACTCCCCAATAATCATTTATTCTTAAACAATCCGCCATCTTATTAATATCAGGATGTACTGCCTTATTCATATCTAATGATGCAAAGCATCTCTTGGTAGAAACACCTTTTTTAGGTTTAACTAATAAAAAATAAGCATTAAAATAAGTATCAATAAATTCAAACTTTTCTCCTATTCCTGTCACAACAGCTAAATGATTATAAATACAAAAAGGAATATCTGCACCAATAGATTTAGTAAGAGAAACCATATCATTATAACTCATACGAAGATTAAACAATCTGTTCATAGCTTTAATAACAGCGGCACCATCAGCACTTCCTCCGGCTAATCCCGCCTGAGAAGGAATATGTTTAATACAATGTATCTTCACTCCCTGTTTTAAATGATAATAGTCAATAACAGCCTGAGCAACCTTATACATAATATTTCTTTGATCAACAGGAATCTTATAGGAGTTAGTAGAAATCTGTATACCGGAATCAATAATTTCAATATTGATTAAATCATGAAGCATTAAGGGTGCCATAATCATATTTAATTCATGATAGCCATCTTCTCTTTCTCCAACTACATCTAAAGCTAAATTTATTTTTGCGAAAGCCCTTATTTTCATAACTTTTTCCTTCTTTCATTGATCTTAATAAATTCATCTAAGTGAAGATGCTCTGCTCTTTTACTGCTGTCAATTCCTAATGCCAATAATTCTTCTTTAGAAATAAATGTTTTCAAATTATTACCAATAGTCTTTCTTCTTTGCTGAAAAGATAATTTTAGAAGTTCTATAAGTTCTTTACTAATAACTCTCTCCTTCTCTATTTTAATAACAGCACTATCTACATGAGGAACAGGAATAAAAACATCCCTGCTGACAGTAAATAAATACTCTATTGAGCCAATATATTCTATCATTAATGATAAAGCAGTTTTATAATTACCGGTCATCTTTAAAGCAGTTTCTTTTTGGATTAATCCTATTAAGGTACGAATAGGTAAATCACTTGTTACAATCTTAGTAATAATATCAGTTGTAATATAATAAGGTAAATTACTGACAACTACTATATCCTGATAATGAATATCAAGCTTATGCATATCTTCTTTCATAAAATCATGACCAATAACAGTCAAATTATCATATTCTAATTCATGATTTAAAATATCAATCATTCTCTGATCTATCTCATAAGCAAATACTTCTCCTGCTTCTTGGCATAAAACTTCTGTCAGTCCGCCTAATCCCGGACCAATTTCAATGACTGATGTTTCTTTAGTAAGCGCAGCACTTGAAGCAATCTGCTTAAGAATATTCATATCTATCAAGAAATTCTGTCCATATTTCTTTAATGCTTTAAGATGATATTTATTTAATAAATATTTTGTATTCTCTGCAATGTTTTTCATAGATAACCTTCTTCTTATAAAGAATAACATTTTTAAATAGAAATGAAAAGAATACTATTATTGTCTTTATATCAAAATTCTTTTATAATGAAAGAGGTGATCATCATGATAAATAAAGATAGAAAAGAAGAAATAATAAAACTTATCAGACAGTCAGATAAACCTCTTTCTGCTTCCTTTCTAGCTAAACTCTTCAATGTTTCCAGACAGATTATCGTAGGAGATATTGCCTTATTAAGAGCTTCCGGTCATAAGATCATAGCAACTCCAAGAGGCTATATCATAGAAAAACAAACAGGATATAAAGAGATGATTGCGGTTAAGCATCATCGAGACTCAATAGAAGAAGAAATGAATATGATTGTTGACTTAGGTGGACATATTGATGATGTTGTTGTGGAGCATCCTGTATATGGAGAAATAAAAGCTAATCTGCATATATCTTCACGCTATGATGTTTCCTTATTCATGGATAAGTTTAATAAAGAAAAAGCACAGCCTTTAAGTACTCTTACTGACGGTGTTCATTTACATACAATAAGCTATAATGATCCTCAGACAATGATAAGAATAAAAGAAGCCCTTGATAAACGCGGCTTCTTATTAAAAGAGAAATAGTATTATCAGATTATCTGATAATACTATTTTTATATGCAATATTAACTAATAATTGGACAATTATATAAACAATCCAAAAGATGAAAAACGATTATGTAAAAAATAATCTAACATATTATAATAGAGATTGTTAGCAGAGTAAGATTTTTAAAATATTTCTGATCTTCTTTGTATTTTATTTTTATATCTATACTAAGCTGAAGTATAAGACAAATAAAAAGTACAAAAGCCGACTTAGCAATATATCTTTCTGACTATATTATACAATATATCACTCTCATAATATAACTTATATTCCTCATTTAAAACATGATTATTTAGTATATTAACAAAATTAAAGCTGAAAGCCTTTACAAACTATATATAATAAGAGTATCATGAAATAAAGAGGAAGAGATTTTATGACTGCAATCATTCTTTCAGTCGCTCAGATAACCTCTTCGCCACTTTATGGCAAAGATAACAGCGAAAAGAAAGATTATGTCGTAGTCACAAAAGAAAACAGTTTATCGGCTATCAAAAAGATACCGGCTGCTTACAGAGCGGGAACAAAAAAGCTGGAAGGAAGAATCCTGAAAGCAAGACTGACAGAATTTCAGGCATTTGAGCTAAGAAAAAACAGAAACATCATAGCAGTAGAGCCTGACATCATGCTTAAAGGATCTATGGAAAGTGCAGAGAATGCACCTATAGAGGATAAAGGAAAGGATGCTTTCTGGAACAGTAAAATGATTAATGCTTATTGCAAAGATGGAAAGCCGTCAAAAAGGATCAAGGTTGCACTGCTGGATAGTGGCATTGACTATTTCATGCAGGATGATCTCCATGTAAAAGCAAGAAAAGACTTCATCAGAGAACCTCATAATATCATCATGGAGGACGGCGCAGGACATGGAACCTCAATAGCATCAGTACTAATAGGAAATAATAAGAACGTAAGAGGAATAAACCGAAACATAGACCTCTATTCTGCCAGAATCTTAGATGGAAAACTGGAAGCACCATTGTCAAGAATCATCGAAGCAATCAGCTGGGCAGAGGAACAGAAGGTAGACATAATATCTATAAGCTTTGGAACACAAACTCAATCAAAGGTACTAGAAGAGGTGATAAACAGAGTCTATCATAAGGGAATACTCATCATAGCAGCCAGCGGAAATGCAGGTCTTGACAAGCCAGACTATCCGTCAGGATACAAAAATGTTCTGTCTGTCGGATCAGTCAGCAGCAAAGCAAAAAGATCATCATTTTCTAATAAAAGTGATGTTCTTGCACCCGGTCAAGGTATCAGAGCAAACGGAGCAATGGGCAAGACAATGATTACAAACGGAACAAGCATGGCTGTTCCACACGTTGTAGGAATTGCATCACTACTTTGGGAAAAGAATAAAAAGAAAACAAATACTGATATTAGAAATGCAATAGAAAGAAGCATCCATAGAGGTATCATTGACTATAGCTATGCACTAAAGGTACTGAACAAAACAAATACATCAAAACAGGAAAAAAATAACAGTATAATCAACACTTATGACAATTCAGCAGATGAGACAATTTACAAAGGAACATGGAATACCTCTGAGCATAACTCATTCATTAACAACTATCTTGATAAAGGCAGCTATTATGCAAAAATTATGAGAAAAGCCTCTTTTGATGCAGATCATTTAGGATATGTGGAGGGAATGAATGATCATCCAGAATTCCATGGCTACTTTCAAGATATCAATAACGGAAAGGAAGACGTAAACATTCTCTCATGCTACAGAATGCTGATTAAGATTGCGAATGAATACGGAAAGGGCAAAGATTACCGAAGTATCTCCTCAAGTGCAGGAGCAGGAGCCAGTTCACGCTCTCGCGAAAGAATTAAAAACATGTTTAAGCTATGTTTAGATGCAATAACTTCACATTATGAATATAATTCTGAAAAAAAAGCCTATGTTTTTGGTATAGCCTTTCATACTGCAACGGATTATCTCTCACACTCCACTTATGCCAGATTCGAAAACAGTTGGTGGGGAAGATTGACCCACACAAAAGCAAAGTACTTTACGCCTAGAGGAAACGACGGAAACTGTGATGATCCTACCAACTACAGCAATAGAGCAAAACTAGCTGATAGAATAGGAAGAAATATCGTATGGAGATTCCTGGGAAAGAGAGGAGATGTGGCAGTTGCTCATGACTTCCATTGGGCAGGAGGAGGCTACTATAAAGAAGATGAAGCAAAAAATGACTTCAGAATAGCCAATATTACTTACTATTATTATATACAAGTCAAAGAGCTTAATAGTACAAGAGACGAGGCTGTAAAAAAACATTATGAGCAGATTAATATTACAGTAAACAAGGGAAAAGTCGTGAGGGAATAAACTATGAAAAAAACAGCATATTTAATAATTCTATCACTTTTTATGACAGGATGCTCAGCAAAGCCATCAGATCCTAATAAACTCAAGGCTGACGGAAAGA
>NZ_KB446646.1:0-145722 GCF_000340375.1 Eggerthia catenaformis OT 569 = DSM 20559 | reverse complement strand
AACTTTCTTCAGGCGATGAAAGAAGGCAATGTCAAGATTGCCAAGTCTCTCCTTCAGGAGCCTGATGAAAAGCTAAGAAAAGAGCTGAATTATCAGAAAGAGCATTCAAATAGGAGCTATGATAATTTCAAGGTGTTCACTTATAATTTTACGAGTGAGGAAGCAAAGGAAAGAGTAAAAAGATTCTTTTCCAATGAGCATACAATGGAGTATTTTGAGAAAAAAGATAAACCGGGAATGTTCTATAAATATATTGACAGTAGCTATAGGTATGTACTGGGATCTATTTCTATTCAAGGAGAAGACCCTACATTTAAACCTTATAGAGAAAATGAGAGACCTATCTATGAGTATGCAGTATCTGTAATAAATTATAAAGGAAAGCTAAAAGTTATTGAGGTAGTCAATCTAGACAGAGATCATGAAAGATAAAAAAGCAGATGAGGTTCTGTAGTATACGGAACCTCATCTTTTATATTTACTTTTCTAATGCTTTAAGAATATCTTTTTTTGTAATACCTACCATATTAAGTCTTTTAAATAATGTCTTATTATTACCATATCCTAAATGAAAATAATGATAAAGATATTCTCTTCTTATTTTATTATTAATAATGTCTAAATCAATAAATTCAGACCATGTCAGGGTATTTTCATATTCCTTAAATTCTACACACTGTTCTAATGCCTTTATAATAGCTTCTTTTCTTGCTTCTGCAATACCTAATTTCTTTTTCCCAATCGCATCTTTCTTATCTATAAAAGCATGTTTTACAAGAGGTATTTCGTTAACAATCTTATTTCTAATCTGCATACCGGGATAATCAGGATCTGTCAATACTATAACACCTCTTGTTTTGGCAGCTGTCTTAATAAGTTCTATTGTCATATCATTTAATGCACTGCCATTTGTTTCTATTGTTTCTACATCATATAACTGTTTTAACACAGCCGTATCAGTCTTTCCCTCAACCACGATAACTTCTTTTATCTTCTTCAATATATAAAACCCCCTGCTCTTTTCATTATTTATATTTCTTATACACTATAACATATATTATTCTGATATTTATCATAAATTTTAACATTTACTTCATAATAAAAACCTCCCTATAAGTATCATACCTATCCGGGAGGATTTCATTTAATTCTTTTATTCTATTTCAAAACTAAGCTTAATTTACTCTTTTCTTTAAGATAAAGATAGCCGCCAGTGATGATAATAATGCAATCATAACCGCTATTATAGATGTATGATCACTTGTATCTGTTTTACCCGGTGCCTTTGTATTATCTTGCGTTTGAGATGTCTTGCCTTTTTTAGCATCAATCTTTTTCTGTTCTTCTCTTGCCTTAGCGGCATTAGGAGCAATTACTATTTCCATATCCAATTTATCTTCTTTACCATAGACAAGTTTAACAGTATGTTTACCATTAGATAACTTAGATAACAGTTCTTTCTTTAAAGTCAGTATTGTACTTCCTTTTGCGAGAGTATAAGATTTCTTATCTAATATCTTATTATCTAAATAAACACCTGTCAGTTTTTCTAATGCTCCATTTGTTTTAATAACTATATCTTTAGGATGAGTCTTATCAAATACCTGTTCATCTGTTAAGAATTTATACTTAACAAAGACTTCCACTTCTGATGTCTGTTCTTTTCCATCTACCTTATATGTTACTTTTATTACCTGTCTGCCGGCTGTTTTAGAATCATATCCGGAAACCTTATAATCTTTAATTTCTGTTTTCTTCCCTAATTTAGTAGCTGTAATCGTTAAATCAAGCTTATCGCCTTCACTATAAATCATTTGATTATTCTTTACTGTCACTTCAGTTGTTGTAGTCTGTGGCAAGCCAAGAATCTGCTTTAAGCTTCTAGCTGCATGTAAAGCCGGTTCTAATGGTTTTTCTTTACCATCTTTTTCTAAATAATAGCCAAGATTACCTATAATATCACACTTATAACCTCTGCCCTGTTCATACATCTGAGATTCTGCATAATAAAGCAATGTTCCTCTTCTTGTATGATAACCGCTCGTTACGATTGTAATAGATTCAATCTTGTCTCTCTTTAACATATCAAATGTATTCTCTGCATTCTGTACAGTTGTCATAGCACGAGGATCTGTAAATATACGTTTTTCATCAATATGACATACATTCACAAGATACTCTTTCATAAGATCAGCTTCTGTATGCTGATCCGGATTATTAGGTCCGGTAGCTCCACCGGAAACATAAATCTTAGTCTTAGGATATAAACGAGCTGCCGCTGCTACCGTTTCACATCTTCCTTTTAATTCATCAAGCATTTCTCCATCTTTTAACTGGAATCCCAGACATACAAAGGCATGTTTTTCACTATCTTTAATACCGCTTGTTTTTAATTCATCCGCAGTTGCATTATGAACATTTTTATCCCATTTAAATGTATATCTTTTCCAGTTTTTAGAAAATAGTTCATTCCACTTTTTGCCTATATTCTTCATGACCGCATAATCAAGATTAGAATATTGTTCTGCCTGATTAAGCAGATTTGTTTCTAACGCATCATTATCAGTAGTATTCTTAGCTAATTCATCAATATAAGCAGTATAAAGCTGTTTGCCTCCTTCATTAAACTTATAGTCTTTATAAGCCAGTGATGGTGAGATCTGACTTATTGACATACCGATCATAAAAATCAGTGCGATAAAAATCTTTTTAATCTTCATAAATAAACCTCCTTTTATTTTATCGTCTTATCTATATTTTAGTTGTAAACGCTTTCCTATACAATAAAAATAGTATTATTTTCTAATTCTGAAAATAGTACAAAAATTAAGATATCTGTTCTCATTTTGAAGTGTATTAATATATTAATTATATTTTCATTTAGTATAAAAGGAATATACGTGTATTTAGATAATCGTTATAATATCTAAAATAAAAAGCACCTCAATTGTGTGATATGAGGTACTTTTTATTTCCGGTCTATTTCTACAATACTCCAAATACTTCTTCAATGCGTTTATCTAAATCAGTTAATTCTTTATCTTCATGATGATTTTCCATATTCTTAAAAGCAGTTGAGAGCATCAGCTTTATTCTATTAAGCTGGTTTGTTTCTGATGCTCCGGGATCATAGTCAATCGCCACAATATTAGACTGTGGATATTTATGCCTTAATGCCTTAATAACACCCTTTCCTGTAACATGATTGGGAAGACAGGCAAATGGCTGCATACAGACAATATTTGAAGCTCCTTCATTAATTAAATCAATCATTTCAGCTGTTAAGAACCAGCCTTCTCCTGTCTGATTTCCTAATGATACTACTTCTGATGCATTCTTTGCCATTTCTTTAATAGGATGAGGAGGAGTAAAGCGTGAAGACTCTTTTAATGCCTTAATCATATCTCTTCTTAAGAAATCAACAAACTTAATCGCCAGATTTCCTAACATCTGTCCTTTCCATGTTCCATCATAATGTTCTTTCTTATAATTAGCATTATAGAATGAATACTGGAAGAAATCGATCAAATCCGGCATCACTGCTTCAGCACCTTCATTTTCTATGATGCTGACTATATCATTATTAGCAGTTGGATGGAACTTAACTAATATTTCTCCTACTAAACCAACTCTTGGTTTCTTAATATCTAATAACGGTAAATGATCAAAATCATGAACAATGCGATAGACATTCTTCTTAAATTGTCTCATAGAGCCATTTTTAACATTTTCCTGACATTTTTCTACCCATGACCGATATAAAGCATTGGCAGATCCTTTTTCTTTTTCATAAGGACGTACACGATAAAGAACTCTCATAAACAGGTCTCCATACATTGCTCCAATAACCACTTTTTTTGCCAGCTTATATGTAATCTTAAAGCCCGGATTAGACTCTAAACCGGAAAGATTAGCAGAAATAACAGGTATATGTTCTAAATGAGCATCTTTTAATGCTTTTCTGATAAAAGCAATATAATTTGTTGCTCGGCATCCTCCACCTGTCTGAGAAATCATTAAAGCAGTCTTATTAATATCATATTTACCGCTCTTTAATGCTTCCATCATCTGTCCTGTTACTAAAATACTAGGATAACATGCATCATTATTAACATACTTCAAGCCATTTTCAACTGCTCCTTTATCTACTGATGGAAGAACTTCAAAATTATATCCTTCTTCTCTCATTGCGGTTTCTACAAACTGAAAATGGATAGGTGACATCTGTGGGCATAGAATAGTCCATCCCTCTTCTTTCATCTTCTTAGTAAATGGAACAACCGGAGGCTCATAATGATTTTCTAAACATAATGGCTGACGTTCCTTATTCACTGTTGCTTTTAGAGATCTGATACGTATTCTGATCGGTCCTAAATTAGATACTTCATCAATCTTAATCAAGGTATAAATCTTACCTCTAGCCTGTAATAATTCAGCAACCTGATCACTGGTTACTGCAT
Organism: Eggerthia catenaformis OT 569 = DSM 20559; assembly: GCF_000340375.1. Classification (GTDB taxonomy): domain Bacteria; phylum Bacillota_I; class Bacilli_A; order Erysipelotrichales; family Coprobacillaceae; genus Eggerthia; species Eggerthia catenaformis. Next base: position 141,262 of record NZ_KB446646.1, on the reverse strand, counting down.
CCAGACCACATCCAAATGAAGTCAACTGAACAAGTTCAAGATCTTCCTGAGTAGAAACATACTGAGCAGCACGATAAAGTCTTGAATGATAAGTCCATTGATCAACAACTCTTAGTTTTACATGCTCATCATTTAAGGAAGCAATGGCATCCTCTGTTAATACTACAAAACCTTCCCCTGTGATCAGATCAGCAATCCCATGATTAATCTCCGGATCTACATGATAAGGTCTGCCTGCTAAAACAATCCCTTTCTTATCATTAGCTCTCATATATTCCAGTGCCAGTTTTCCCTGATCCTTAACATCTGCACGCATTCTGCCTAATTCTTCATAAGCTTTATCAATTGCTAAGTGCATTTCCTGATCAGTAATATTAAATTCTTTAAGTGAGTCTTTAAGAACATTAAATAATGTTTTAGGATTATTTAAAGAAATAAATGGATTTTTAAAATTAATATGTTCTTTTTGAATATTATCTACATTATTCTTAATCACTTCCGGATAGCTTCCTACAATTGGACAATTATAATGATTACCGGCATCTTCATATTCAAGCTTTTCATAAACAACAGATGGATAGAAGATAAAGTTAATCTTTCTGGCAATCAGATTCTCAATATGTCCATGTGCTAATTTTGCCGGATAACAGGCACTTTCACTGGGAATAGATTCTATTCCTTTCTCATAGATAGCTTTTGATGAACGTGCTGATAAGACAACTCTGAATTTTAAGTTTGTAAAGAAAGTAAACCAGAACGGATAATTCTCATACATATTTAAAACTCTTGGTATCCCAACTGTTCCTCTTTTAGCATCTTTTGGCATTAATGGACGATAATTGAAGATACGCTTATATTTATAATCAAATAAGTTAGGTAATAATTTAGATGTTAATGGAAGATTAGCTCCTCTTTCACATCTATTACCGGATATATATTCTCTGCCATCATTAAATGAAGTAATTGTCAGCATACAGTTATTTGTGCACTTACCACAATTCCTCATCTCATTCTCATAAGTCAGTTTTTCCAGTTCTTCTAAAGATAATAATGTTGATCCTGCCAGGTCATCATTTTCAATCGCAATACGTGCCATACCATAAGCACCCATTAATCCGGCAATATCAGGTCTTACAGCTTCAATACCGGTTTCTTTCTCAAAAGCTCTTAATACCGCTTCATTATAAAAAGTTCCTCCCTGTACGACAACATGTGTTCCTATATCTTCTTTAGATCTTAATTTAATAACTTTATAAAGAGCATTCTTAATAACTGAATACGATAACCCGGCAGAAATATCTTCTACTGAAGCACCTTCTTTTTGCGCCTGTTTTACTTTAGAATTCATAAAGACCGTACATCTTGATCCTAAATCAATAGGATGCTGTGATTGTAATGCAAGTGAAGCAAATTCTTCTATCTTATATCCTAATGATTTCGCAAATGTTTCTAAGAAAGAACCGCAACCTGCCGAACAGGCTTCATTTAAAGAAATATTCTGAATAACATTATCTTTAATACTGATAGCTTTCATATCCTGACCGCCAATATCTAAGATAAAGTCAACATCTTTTTCATATGCTTTAGCCGCTGTATAATGAGCAATAGTCTCTACTTCACCATAATCTACTTTTAAGGCAGCTTTAATCAATGATTCACCATAACCGGTAACCCCCGCTTTTGCAATCTTACAACCATTTGGAAGCATCTTATAAATATCTTTCATTAAATTAATAATCAGCTGTAATGGATTGCCCTGATTAGAATTATAGAATGAATAAAGAATAGCTCCTTCTTTATCCGTTAAAACAACTTTAGACGTTGTTGAACCAACATCTATACCAAGATATACATCTCCTTTATATGTACTTAAATCACGTTTTAAAGTCATATGTTCATGATGTCTTTTTCTAAAAGACTCTAATTCTTCCTGATTAGAAAAGAGAGGCTCTAAAACATTAGATAACTCAGTTTTTTCTAAAGCAATTGATTCTAAAGAATGAATTAAAGACGTTAAAGTCTTTCCTTCTTCTACCTTTTCTTTTGCTTCCAAACAAGCCCCCATAGCAACAAAAAGCTGAGAATTATCAGGAAAAATAATTTCATCATCCTTTAAATTAAGCGTCTCAATAAAACGATCTCTTAAAGCATCTAAAAAGTAAAGAGGTCCTCCTAAGAAAGCAACATTTCCTCTAATCGGCTTGCCACAGGCAAGTCCTGAAATTGTTTGATTAACAACCGCCTGAAATATAGAAATCGCAATATCTTCTTTAGAAACACCATCATTAATTAATGGCTGAACATCTGTTTTCGCAAAAACACCGCATCTTGATGCGATTGGATAAACTGTCTTTGCATTCTTTGCTAATGCATTTAAACCTGAAGCATCAGTCTGTAATAATGAAGCCATCTGGTCAATGAATGCCCCGGTACCTCCGGCACATGTTCCATTCATTCTTTGCTCCAGCAATCCTTCAAAATAAGTGATTTTAGCATCTTCTCCACCAAGTTCAATGACTACATCAGTACGTGGAATATACTTCTCTACTGTCTTTGTACAGGCAATAACTTCCTGAACAAAATCAATATTCATCTTACTTGCCAATGATAATCCGCCGGATCCTGTCATACTGACATATACTTCTATATCGCCAAACTGTTCTTTAAGTTCTTTTAATAAATCATAAATTGTCTTTCTAACATCAGAGAAATGTCTCTGATAATTGGAATAAAGACACTGATTATTTTCATCAGTTAAATATAATTTAACTGTTGTACTTCCTACATCTATTCCTAAATAGTATTTCATAGATGACCTCCCCATACATTTATCTATTCTTAAACACTCACCATTACATTCTTCATAGCATCATAAAGAGCCTTTGCTTTTTTCTGAGAAAAGCCTCTGCCATTATTCTTCCATCCCCGATAAGTAGAATAATTAACACCTGCTTTTTCACAAATAACTCTCATATTAAAATAAATACATTTACTGGTTACTTCTTCCTTATAATCCATTGTAAGCTTTCACCTTTCTATACTACTTATTTGTATCATTTAAATAATGATATACTAATACATTTTTTTTAAAAGTCAAGAAATCTGCATTTTATAAATAAATATTATTGGCTGAACTGCTGTTATTTCAGTAAGTTGCATAATATTAACTGAATAAGATGATATATCAAACACAAACAAAATCATAGCGCTATATTCCCTTTCAGTTAGTGATGAGAACAGAGACGTCAGCAAGAAAGTAAAAACAGGTATTAAGCAAACAAAAAGTCCGTAACAACAGAAACTCCCTACAACTATATAAAAAATTCTAAAAACAAATACTTTTAGATAATTAGAAGCTATGTAGAGAAATTATTGCAAGAAAACAGAAGGCTAAACAGATGAAAAAGAAAAAATTAGAGCCATAAAATTAAGCTGAAATATAGTATATCTCTCTCATTTTACAATTTATCAATTTTTTAAAAAACTATTGACTTGGAGTTAACTCTAAGGATTATAGTATAGATATAGAATACTAAAAAACAAATCGGTTTGGAGGAGAAATACCATGACAATTAAGGAAGTATGTGAGAAATTTGATCTTACTCCTGATACACTGCGCTACTATGAGAATGTTGGTGTAATCCCGAAGGTTAATCGTACAAAAGGTGGCATTCGTGATTATTCTGAGCAGGACATTAAATGGGTTGAGAACGCTGTTTGTATGAGAAGTGCCGGAGTTCCGGTTGAAATGCTGATAGAGTACGTAAGACTCTTTCAGGAAGGTGATGAAACCATCAAAGCAAGACGAGATCTTTTGATGGAAGTTCGTGTTAAAGTACAGAAACAACTTGATAAATATCAGACTACTATGGACAGACTTAATTACAAGATATCCAGATATGAAGAAGCAGTAAAAACGGGTGTCCTTAGATGGGATGCTGAGGAAATTAAAAAAGACTGAGGAGACAAGCTATGACAAAGAGATTATTGGCGTTTTTTTCAAGAGCAGATGAAAACTATTTTGGTGGCTCTATGCAATATATCGAGGTTGGAAACACAGAAGTCATTGCCGGAAAAATCAAGGGCAGAATTAGCACAGATATATTTAAGATTGAAATGAAAACACCTTATGCAAAGGATTATAACACCTGTATTGAGGAAGCAAAAGCACATAAAAACAATGACGCAAGACCGGAACTGATATCTATGCCGGAAAGCATAGACGTGTACGATACTATAATTCTTGGGTACCCAAATTACTGGGGAACAATGCCGATGGCTGTTTTTACATTCCTTGATTCATTTGATTTTACAGGAAAGACAATTCTTCCTTTCTGTACAAATGAAGGAAGTGGCATGGGGTTCAGTGAAGCTGATATTAAGAAGCTTTGTTCTGGAGCAGATGTAAAGAAGGGGCTTCCTATTAACGGAAGCAATGTCGCAAGCGCTGATGCTCAGATTGAGAGCTGGCTTAGGTCTAATGGATTAATGTAGGAGGTTTTTATGGATTACGAAAAAGGATATGTATATGAACTCATGGATCAGGGCGGTCCTACTTATATCAATGAGCCATATTTTAAAGATGCAGTAGATGAGATGCTGCGTGCAAGAACTCTCTGTGCAAAAGCAAATGCATGTATGCCGGATGATCCAAAGTACGTTGAATACTTAGAAGAACTTTTTGGTAGAAAGCTTGATGATGTAAGGATTCTTACTCCGTTTATCTGTGATTTTGGAAACAGAGTAAAGTTTGGAAAGAATGTATTTATTAATCATTCAGCAATTCTTTCCGCATCAGGCGGAATTGAATTTGAAGATGGCGCAATGTCAGCACCGGGGCTTCGTATTGCAACCATCAATCATGATATGAATGAACGTCACTCAAAGTATACCTATGGAAAAGTACTTGTGAAAAAGAATGCCTGGCTTGGCATGAATGTGACTATATGTCCAAGTGTAACGATTGGCGAATATGCTGTTGTTGCTGCCGGAGCAGTTGTTACAAAAGATGTGCCTGATTATGCAGTTGTAGGCGGTGTTCCTGCCAAGGTTATCAAGTATCTCGATGCTAAAGAACAGAAAGAGTAAGGAGGAGAAAACATGAAAAATTTTGAGTATTGTACACCAACAAAATTAATTTTTGGTCAGGGAGTAGTAGAAAAACTTCCTGAAGTTATGAACAAGTATGGAAAAAAAGTGCTTTTGACCTATGGTAGTGGAAGCATTAAAAAGATTGGTCTTTATGACAAAGTAAAGGAACTTCTTAAGGATTTTGAAATCGTGGAGCTTTCAGGAATTCAGCCAAACCCGAAATATGATCCAAGTGTACTTGAAGGTGTGAAACTATGCAAGGAAAATGACGTTGATGTCATTCTTTCCGTAGGTGGAGGAAGTGTACTGGATTGTTCTAAAGCTATTGCAGCCGGTGCAAAGTACGCCGGTGATCCTTGGGATTTGATTTCTTACAAGGTGAAAGCACAGACAGCACTTCCGATTGTGGATATTATCACACTTGCAGCAACCGGTAGTGAGTATGATCCGGGCGGAGTTATTTCAAGAACTGAAACCAATGACAAAATCGGATATGTAGATCCGCTTCTTTATCCGGCTGTATCATTCCTTGATCCTACCTATACCTTTACAGTTTCAAAAAAACAAACAGCGGCAGGATGCGCTGATGCCATGAATCACATAATGGAGCAATATTTCTGTGAGGATTCCACACTTCTTAATGATAGTTTCATGGAAGGTGCTTTAAAGAGTCTTATGATAAATACTAAGAAGTGTCTGGAGAATCCTGAAGATTATACAGCTAGGGCAGAGATGATGCTTTGCTGTACATACGGATGTAACAGAATTTATTCTCTTGGTAACAGCCAGTCAGGGTGGCCTTGCCATGGAATGGAGCATGCTCTTTCAGCTTACTATGATATTACTCACGGTGAGGGACTTGCAATTATCACTCCAAGATGGATGAAGCATATATTAAGTGAAAAAACAGTAGAGCGTTTTGTAAAATATGGCATAAATGTATTTGGAATAGACTCAAATCAAAATAAGTTTGACATTGCAAATCAAGCAATTGATGCTACATATAAGTTCTTTGAATCAATTAATATTCCTATGCATTTGCAGGAAGTGGGAATTGATGAGAGCCGTATTGATGAGATGGCTCATCATGTAGCAAAAAACGAAGGTCTTGAAAATGCATGGGCTCCACTTCTTGAGAAAGATATTGCTGACATTTTCAGAGCGTCACTATAAAGATGGGAAAGTGAGGTAAAAAGAGAAATGATGAAAACAGGGAATCTTAATCTTACAACAGAATGGGATAAGGTTTATCCCCGAAATGAAAAAGTAGATCATAAAAAAGTGACATTTGTAAATCACTTTGGCATTACACTTGCGGCAGATATGTTCATACCAAAGGATGCTATTGAAAAGTTACCTGCTACTGCTGTTTCAGGACCTTTTGGGGCGGTGAAGGAACAATCTTTCGGTCTTTATGCTCAGGAAATGGCAACAAGAGGTTTCTTAACTATCGCTTTTGATCTTTTGATTCATGGAGAAAAAGCACATTCCTGTTATATGTCAAAGGATGCTTATGAGGACATGACAAAAGACAGCAAGTACACAACTAATAAAGAACTTCTGATTATTCCGGGAGCCAGTCATACAGATCTGTATGATCAGATGAATATAATTCCATTTGATAAAATACAGAGTTTCTTTGAAGAATATTTGAAATAAATTAGGAGGTTAATTATGGAAAAGAAGATAGTTCAGACAGCAGGCAGAGATATGCTGGGAAAATTTGCACCGGAGTTTGCACATTTTAATGATGATGTGCTTTTCGGGGAAAATTGGAATAACGAAGATATTGATGTAAAAACAAGATGTATGATTACAGTTACAGCCATCATGGCACAGGGGCTTGTGGGAGATGCATTAAAGCATCATATCATGAATGCCAAGAATCATGGTGTGACACAGAAAGAAATAGCTGCACTCATTACACATGTAGCTTTTTATGCAGGCTGGCCTAAGGCGTGGGCTGTATTTAATCTTGCTAAGGAAGTATATGGAGAAGGTGGTGAAGACAAATGATCTACAGTAATAAAGAAGATTTTGATAATGCAAATATGTTTGGGCAGGGAGCTCCTAACGATGGTTTTGCTCAGTATTTCGTGGGAAACAGTTTTCTTAATCCGCTCACTGACTCTAAAAATGGTCAGTTCCCACTTGTCAATGTAACTTTTGAACCCGGATGTTATAACAATTGGCATATTCATCATGCAGAAAAAGGTGGTGGACAGGTTCTTATCTGTACTGCCGGTGAAGGCTGGTATCAAGAAGAAGGAAAGGCAGCACAGGAACTGAAAGAAGGTACAGTTATTGTGATTCCTCCAAATGTAAAGCATTGGCATGGTGCTAAGAAGAACAGCTGGTTTTCTCACATCTCATTAGCAGTTCCGGGAGAGAACACAAGCAATGAATGGTTTGAGGCGATATCTGATGAGGAATATAACGAACTATAAAAGAACCAAAAGTCTAGCATTATATGGTGACTTCGGCAGAACAAGCAAGTACAATAGAAACATTACATACTAATGGAAACGAAGATATTGCGGAATCAGAAGTGAAAACAATGACTCACAAGAAGGAACAAATAAGATGAGTAAACTTATTATAGAAGTAAATGGCTGCAACCTTGTAGCCACATTGACTGATAACAGTTCAGTAGCTGCATTAAAGAAGCTTCTTGCCGATGGATCGGTTACTATAGATATGCACGACTTTTCAAATTTTGAAAAAGTCGGAGATTTTCCTACAGAACTTCCCACAAATGACGAGCAAATTGATACAGACTATGGCGACCTGATTTTATATCTGGGTAAAAGATTTGTAATCTATTATGACAAGAACTCTTGGAATTTTACAAAGCTCGGGCATATCGATAATATTACACAAAATGAACTGAAAAGTATTCTTGGAGACGGAGATGTAACAGCTAATCTGTCTCTGGAAAAATAAGAAGAGAAAGGAACAACAAATGGAATATTTTACACTTAACAACGGAAACAAGATGCCTATGGCAGGTATCGGCGTATTTATGCTTTCACCTGAGGAAGCAGAGAAATCAGTTGAATCGGCACTTAGAGGCGGTGTACGACTCGTTGATACAGCTAACGCTTACATGAATGAAACTGCAACCGGACGCAGCATCAAGAAAAGTGGTGTTGCAAGAGAGGATATTTATCTCGTATCAAAGCTCTGGCCAACAGTTTATGAAAAAGATACAGCTGTTGATGAGATGCTTGCTCGTCTTGATACCGATTATGTAGATCTTTTATTCCTTCACCAGCCAACCGATAATTGGCGTGAAGGCTATAAGAACATTGAAAAGGCTGTAAAAACCGGAAAAGCAAAAGCAATCGGTCTTTCAAATTTTTCTCAGGAACTGATTCAGGAAGCTATTGATACTATGGAAATCAAGCCTCAAGTTGTGCAGGTAGAAGCACATCCTTATTTTCCGCAGACAGAACTTAAGAAGAAACTTGCTGAAACGAAGATGGGACTTATGGCATGGTATCCGCTTGGACATGGAGATAAGAATCTTGTAAATGAGCCGGTATTTACAGAACTTGCAAAGAAGTATGGAAAGAGTAATGCACAGATAATTCTTCGCTGGCATGTACAAAGTGGTAACGTGGTAATTCCGGGTTCAAAGAATCCTGACCATATCAAAGATAACTTTGATATTTTTGATTTCGTATTAACAGATGATGATATGGCAGCTATTGCAAAGGTAAATAAAAATACACCTTATTATGTTGCGACACCAGAAGCCCTTGCAAGATATGCGGCAATGGAACTTGGAGAAGACAAATAAGAACGGGAGGACTTTCTAATGGGCAGAGTAAATTTTGGTGCAAAACCACTCATGTACCCACAGCCGGTACTAATTATCGGAACTTATGATGAGAATGATGTTCCTAATGCCATGAATGCTGCATGGGGCATCACAACTGATTTTAAGGAGATCACCATCAGTCTTTCAGACCATAAAACAACAGATAACCTGAAGGTCAAAAAAGCCTTTACTATCAGTATGGCTACAGAAGACCAAGTAATTCCTTGCGATTATGTAGGTATAGAATCCGGAAGGAAAATACCTGATAAGTTTACAAAAGCAGGCTTTCACGCTACAAAGAGCGAATTTGTGGATGCACCACTTATTGATGAGCTTCCTCTTGTTATGGAATGCAAGGTAAAGAGCTTTGAAAATGGAATCCTTATTGGAGAAATTGTGAATATCTCAGCAGATGAGAGTGTGGTTACAGATGGAGTTGTAGATATTACAAAAGTAAAGCCAATCAGCTTTGATCCTTTCGGAAACACCTACTTTGGTGTAGGAGCAAAGGTCGGTAATGCTTTTAAGGACGGTATGGCATTGAAGTAAATAAACAACAACCCCTCATTTTATGAGGGGTTGTATATAACTGAACAGAGAAGCCAGACAGATTATCAGATACGATTAATGAATATCTAATATCATGATAATTATATAACAGAATAGTACATGTATCTGTCTAAAACATGGCAGGTACTTTTTTTACTTTGATATGTATATACTAACTATAACCATAAAAAAGAAATCTATAATGTTGAAAGCATAGAATTTGAAGTAGAACGTGCCGACAAAAACGATACCGATACTGTACACCATAAGATATCGTATCATGATTATATAAAAAGCTATTCATTTAGAGGTATCCACTACACATATGGAAAAGAGAAAAATATTACATCACCATCCAAACTACAAGAATGCATATCGGCAGTAAAAGATACCCTAAAAATCATCAAAGACACCTACAAAACTTATACCATGAGAAAAAAGAAAACCGACTATATTCTCAATTTATAGACCTATGAAATCAGACTAAAATATGGTATAATTATATCAATTATTTGAAGAAATTATTGAAGATTATAGTGATTCTTTTACTTCTAATAATATTTTTTATATATCTAAAAAATAAACCGGCAGTACCTAAAAATTATCAATCGACCACTAAAACGGGTGGCAAGATTGAGAAGAAATATATAACAAAATGAAAGTATGAAGTTATCAAAAAAAGAAGAAGAAACACTCTTGGATTTTGGAAAATTTTTGATTTATTATCCCAAATAATTAGAGGCAAAAAACAAAATTATCCTGTTATTGTCATTGGAACTGAAAAAAATTTATGGAATGCTTTTAGTACTGAAATGAGCCTACATTATATGCATAAAAATGCAAAAATTGGAAACAAAAAAAGTGTATTTTATCAAAAAGTTGATTTTGATAATGCCGGTATCGTCGGTCACTCTCAAGGTGGTGGAGATGATTGGGTAATTACAAAAAACAAGTAGAGGAAATATATAAAGAGATTCCAAATAAAAAGCTTTTATAGGAATTAACCCTGAAATTTTAGTGAATTCATTTTATACAAACCAAAAAATTGACCTAAAAAAATAGTATATATTTAGTTATATAAATCTAAATTTGTAGAGGTGCTAAGATGGAAAATTGTGTTTATATTATTTCCGGACCACCGGGTGTTGGGAAAAGTAGTGTTAGTGAAGAACTGGCTTATTCTTTTGATAAAAGTGCTGTTATAGAAGGAGACAGCATTTATTTAATGATTAAAAGTGGATTGGTAGCACCATGGGAAGATGATGGCTACTATATGGATTTGTTTTGGGATAATGTTATTAGTATTACCAATAATTTACTTGCTAGAGATATGACAGTAATAATTAACTATGTGCTGTTTGAAGAACAAATTAAAAAAATGAAAGAGTTCCTAAAAACGAAACAAGTAAACCTAAAATACTGCGTTTTGCTAGCAGAGGAACAAACGCTTAAAGAACGAGATTTGTCTAGAAAAGAAATAGAAAGAACCGGTGAGTTATCAATTACATCAAGAAATGAGTTTCTATCTAGAAATATGAACAAAAATCATTTACTTTATACGGATAATTTAGATATTGAAGAAATTGTAAATATAATAAAATTTTCAAATAGATTCTTTGTTTAAGAAGTACAATATAAATTTTGAATTACGATAAATGTTTCCTGAAAATATGGAAAGATTTAAAATAGGAGCACAAAATCCTTTTAAAGAAGATTATAAAAAGAAGAAACAGCATTAAAAGATGATTACAGTTTTGATAAACTTAAAACATGGTTGGATCATAATTTGTAAATCCAAGTTTGTCTCACTCAAACAATGAAATATAAGCTATAACATAGCAATTCACAGAACAGTAAATTAAATCGGTTTACTGTTTTTTCTTGCTCAAATGTCAAAGCTCTATCTCTCCATATTCTTTCTTATTAATTATAAATCAAAAGGATAAACATCATGTTCATCCTTTAAATAACGCATGTCCTATTCTTACCATTGTACTTCCTTCTTCTAAAGCTATCTTATAATCCTGACTCATACCCATTGATAACTTAGAAAGATGAAGATGATATTTCTGATTAATGCTTTCTAATAATTCTCTTGTTTCCTTAAAATAAATTCTTGTTTGTGATGGTTCTATATCAGGAGCCATCATCATAAGACCCTCTAAAACAATATGCTGTTTATTCATAATATAAGATATTACATCATCCATTTCTTCTTTCTTAAAACCATGCTTACTTTCTTCTTGTGCAATATTTACCTGTATTAATACATGTATTTTTAAATCATGCTTAGATGCTTGTTTTTCTACTTCATCAATTAATGAATAAGAAGAAATACTATGAATCAGATCAACTTTATCAATAATATATTTAACTTTATTACTTTGCAATGTACCAATAAAATGCCAGTGTGCATGACCTTTATATTCTTTCCGTTTTTTCAAGAAATCCTGTACTCTATTTTCTCCAAATATTGTTACACCATTCTCTTCTAAGACAGATAACTGATCCGCATCAGTATATTTTGTAGCAGCAATTAAAACAGCCGGTTTAACATCTTCTACAATCTTTCTGGTTTTCTTTGGATCACACTTCATATGATAATTCATATTTTTCATCCTTTCTTGCTTTTTCTAAAGCTATTACCAACTCTTTTATTGTAGTTTCAAAATCTACTCCATACCATGGCTTATGAGGATTCTTAAGTGTTTCATTAATAGTATAAGCTGTATAAAGAGAAGCCAGCTTAAAAGCATCATAAAAACTTAATCCATTCATTAAAGCTCCGATAGAAACACTTGAAAAAATATCTCCTGTTCCATGATAAGAAACATCAATATATTTATTCTCAAACCAAAAATAATCTTTAGTTTCTCTATCATATCCCATAAAGCCGGTCATCCCCTGATGTAAAGAAACACCTGTTATAACAGATTTCTTAGCTCCCAGATAACTTAATCGAATCAATAACTCTTTAATATACTTCTTATCATATTCTTCTTTATACTCCGTATGAGTTAAAAAACATGCTTCTGTAATATTAGGAACAATCACATCAGCTAATGCACATAATTCAGTATTCTTTTTAACATATTCCTGATTAAATCCGGGATACAATTGACCATTATCAGCCATTACAGGATCAACAAAAATAATATTATCTCTCTTCTTAAAATCTTTAAAAAGATCCTTAACCAGCTCAATCTGATCAATTGTTCCAAGATAACCGGTATATAAAGCATCAAATACAATACCTTCTTTTTTCCAATGATCAGTAATCGGCTTAATCTGAGAAGATAAATCTTTAAACGTAAAATCTTTAAACATTGTATGAGTAGATAATAATGCAGTTGGTAAAATAGCTGTTTCTACTCCCATTGCTGAAATAAGCGGAAGTGCTACAGTTAATGAGCATTTACCTAAACATGAAATATCTTGTACTGTTAATATTCTTTTCATAATAATACCTTCTTTACATTTTATTTATAATCATTATACTTTTTATTGACCCGATTAATAGTGTCAATTTTAAATATTTTTATATAACCAGGAGACTTTATGCTTACTTATACTTTTAACAATCAAGATACACTTACTAATCAACTTTATCATTTTATCAAAGAAGATATTCTTAATTCACTATTAAAGCCTCACACTCAGCTGCCTTCTAAAAGATCACTCGCAAAGCAATTAAATATCAGTACTATTACTGTTGAAAATGCTTATATGCAATTATTAAGTGAAGGTTTTATATACTCTAAAAACAGAATAGGATACTTTATCAGCGAATTAGATCTTCCTGACAAACATAATCACCCTATTCCTTTATTTCACTTAGACAAAAATGATAATACCTATTTATATGACCTTTCTTCTAATCGTACTAATTCCGATAATTTTCCTTTTTCATCATGGGCTAAAATAACTAGAAAAGTTCTTAATAATTATAAAGATCAATTAATGATTCCAGGCAATATTCAAGGCAGTCAAATATTAAGAGAAGCTATCAGAGATCATTTAAGAGACTATAGAGATATTCATGTTTCAAGTGATCAAATTATTATTGGATCAGGAACTGAATATCTCTATAGTCTGCTTATACAATTATTTGGATATGATCATATTTATGGACTTGAAGCACCGGGATATACAAAGATTCAGTCATTATATGAATCACATCATATTCATTATGAACAAATTTCTTTAGATAAAAATGGCTTAGACTTAAAACAGATTCACCGGACTACTATTCTTCATGTAACACCTTCCCATCATTTCCCTACCGGTATTACTATGCCTATTAAAAGGCGTTATGAGTTAATTAAATGGGCAGGACAAAAGAATCATTATATTATTGAAGATGATTACGATAGTGAATTTAGAATGAACGGGAAACCATTAGCCTCTCTATTTAGTTTAGATAATAACGAAAAAACAATCTATATGAATACTTTTACTAAATCACTCACAAGTACTATTCGTATATCTTATATGATTCTTCCTCCTTCTCTTGCTTCATCATTTTTTCATAAACTCTCTTTTTATACTTGCCCTGTTTCTCATTTCGATCAATATACTTTAGCTTTATTTATAAAAGAAGGATATTTTGAAAAGCATATTAATAGAATGCGTAATATCTATAGACATAAAAGAGATTTTCTTTTTAAATGTATAGCACAGAGTCCTTTATCTAAGATTGCTCATATAAAAGAAGAAAACGCCGGTCTGCATTTTCTTCTCGAACTGGATATTGAAATAGATGATCATACTCTCATAAAAAGAGCACACCATTTCAATATCAATATTCAAAGTCTGAGTCATTATGGAGCAAAGACTCAACATGTTTTTATTATTAATTATTCTTCCTTAAAAGAAGAAATTATTCCTTCATGTCTAGAAAAACTTTATCAAATATGTATGAATAACAGCTAATCATTATGTTTAAATTTCTTAATAATAATATGGATCAGAACAGTCACTATTACATAGACAACCCAAAACAGAATAATATTTTTATTAGTAAAAAATGATAATAGACTGAGAGGTTTATTATTCCCTATCGGAATAACACACATAAAGAATATCTGACTAAATAAGACAACTAATGCATCTAAAAGTACCCGTAATTTCTTATTCATAAATATATTGTGATACCTTCCTTTCTATCGGTTTTTATTTATCTACAACCGATTATACTTAGCAATATTATTTATACAACTCATAAGCTCAAGGGAATCAGCTCCTAATTAGATTTAACTAACTTAATTTTATTATGATACAATATTAATTACAATATTTGTAAAATTAGATTTATATTAAAAAAAGACAGAATCATTAATTGATTCTGTCTTTAATGCTTTAGCGTACGCCGCCTCCGCCGCCACCGGAGAAGCCTCCACCTCCACCGCCAAACGAAGAAAATCCTCCGCCGCCTGATGAAGCAGATCCACTATTGGCAGTACGATAAGCACGATCACTGGACATAACTGCATTATAAATGAATGCTCTGGAAATAATTGATGACTGATAATAATCATAATTCATCTGTTCATATTCAGGACAAACAATTTTCAGCTGATCTTGTACTCTATCGGCAATACCTAATATACTAGCAAACATCAGATATTCATCCCATAGATGAACTTCAATAGCTTCTTTTTCTTTCATATTATTCTCATCTATTAAGAATAAATATAATCCGTAAACATGCTCTAAATCTTCTTTTACATACATATCATAAACATAGTTTGTATAATTTATTTTACGTATTCCTTTTTTCTCTTTTGATCGTGTTACCTTTAAAAGATGATTTGTTCTTAACTTCTCTTTTGTTTCAGATATAATTCTGCTAAAAAAGCTACGAACTTTTGTATAATTGTTTTTAGCCCATTTTTCAAATTCCTTAGTTTCTAAAATATGATTTGATCCTGATGCCTGAATAAAATAATTTTTAAGTGTATTTTCAAGGTTATCATCAGTAGGAAAATTTTTTGTAAAGTCAATAGTATAAGTATCATGCTTAAAGATAAAACCTTCTTTTTCACCCTTTTCAAAGTGAACATAACCATTTCTAATCCACTTTAACAGATAGGCCGATAAAATACCTGATTTATTACTATCATTGATTAATCCTGCCATATCCGCTAAATAATAGAAATAAAATAAATCTTTAGTAGGAAGATCTCTAAAAGGATGAACACTTTCTTTATCAAAAGTACTTCCATCAGTAAATACTTCTTTTACTTTTATTGAAGAAAAGAAACCGAATTTACTGATAATTGAAATCAGCAAAGCAATAATCGGCAGAATAAGAGCAAGATAGATATAATTTAAAAATGAATCATTATCTTTTTTATCATAAGATGATCCTTTTTTTGCCTCATCAGATACTTTTTCGAATTCTTTATACTTATATGTTTTATCAGTCTGAGTATAATGTCCCTCATCTAAACGAGCTAATAATTGTACTTTGCTTATTTTTCCAGTGGTAGTCATATGAATATGACCGTTATCTAAATAATCACATCTTCCCTCATAACCATAACCCCATATTTTAGAGTTCTTATTATTAATAGAAGTAGAAGCATGAATATCAACTGTGACCTTACCAACATTTAAAGACATATTACCCATAAAAGCATAATTAATACCTTGATAATCTTTATATTGATTAATAAAGTTTGAAATAGAATATTTCATCGTATAGACTTTATGTCCATATTCCCCTATTCCAAAACATAATTCATAGCCTCCGCTAATTGTATGAATACCGCTTTTATTAGCCTTATCAGCTTTATTAGCATTCGTATTCCAGTTTCCAATATTAGTATACTGATGCCCTGATTCAGAAACTGATAAAAGTGTCAGTTTTTTCTGATACATATTCTTAAATGTTTTATAAACTTCTGTTCCCCTATAAACATGCATATCCCATACTTCTGTAAAAACAGCACTGCCATCATCATTGATCGTACAATCTATTGTAATAGAAGAGATATGAGTGTCAGCAGCACTGATTGGTGTGATACAAAAGATAGCTACAAGAATGACTGTAGCTATACTCAATAATTTCTTCATTAGAAGCTGACCTTTGGTGCCTGCTTGCTTTCCTGTTCTGCTTCAAAAAATGGTAAAGCATTAAAATTAAACAAAGAAGCAATCAGACTAGACGGGAACATTTCAATCATATTCTTATATTTAGCTACATCGTCATTATAAAACTGTCTTGCATAAGCAATCTTATTTTCTGTTTCTGAAAGTTCAGACTGTAACCGCATAAAATTCTGATTGGCTTTTAACTCAGGATATGACTCCGCTAAAACCATCAGTCTTGAAAGTGCCTGTGTCAATTCTCCTGCTGAAGCCATCTGCTGGTCAATAGTAGAAGATGTTACATACTTATTTCTTGCCTGAATAACCTTTTCTAAAGTTTCTTCCTCATGCTTAGCATAACCTTTTACCGTTTCAACAACATTTGGAATCAAATCAGCTCTTCTTGTCAGCTGAACATCAATCTGTGCCCATGCCGCTTTTGCTTTATTTCTTAATTTAACTAATCCATTATAAGTAGATACTGCCCATAATAATATTAAAGCAATTACTGCTACTATAATAATCCATACCATAGTTCTTACCTCCTTGATACACCATTATTATATCAAGTTTTATTATGAATATACAATTATTTTTATAGATTAGCCAAAGAATACTATACTTCGCTTTTCTTCCCATAAAAAATACCTCCAAGTAGATAATCTAATTTTAGTTAATTAGACTGTCTACTTTGGAAGTATCATATCAATATCAATCTGTCTTTATGCTTACTATAGCCGAGCAATATCAATTAAGGATGTTTTTCCTTTTCTTCTTAATTCCAGAGAATTAATTAATGCCTGAGCCGTATCTAATGATGTATAGATAGGAATTCCTGCTTCTACTGCAAATCTTCTAATCATAAAGCCATCCTTCAGATTGTTATTTCTTGTAGGAATATCAATTACCAGATCTACTGTATCTGTTAACATTAGATCAAATAATGTATTATGCTTTTCATTAATTCTATTAACCAGCTGGCATGGTACTCCATGATCAATAAGAAACTGATAGGTTCCTTTGGTACCATAGAGATCATAACCAAAGTCATGATATTGTTTTGCGATTGGAAGAAATTCATTTTTTGAAGACTCTTTGATTGTACAGATAATATTTTTTTTCTTAGGAAGATCAATACCTGTTCCAATAAATGCTTTATACATTGCTTCATCAAAGTCTTTAGAGATTCCTAATACTTCTCCTGTTGATTTCATTTCCGGTCCTAAACTTATTTCAGCTCCGGTAATCTTTTCAAACGAGAATACCGGCATTTTAATTGCGATTGTTTCTTTTTCCGGAACAATCCCATAATCATATCCCTGATCTTTAATAGACTGTCCCATAATGACCTTAGTTGCCACTTTAACAAGAGGAATACCGGTTACTTTAGAAATATAAGGAATTGTACGTGATGATCTTGGATTAACCTCAATAACATATACCTGATCTTCATAGACAATAAACTGAATATTAATAAGTCCTCTAACATGTAATGCATCAGCTAATCTTTTTGTATATTCAACAATTATATCTTTCATTTCTTGTTTAATCTTTTGTGGAGGATAAACGGAGATAGAATCTCCCGAGTGAACACCGGCTCTTTCTACATGTTCCATAATACCGGGGATTAAAACACCATATTCATCACATATTGCATCTACTTCACATTCTTTACCCGATAGATACTTATCTATTAAAATTGGATGTTCCTGAAACTGTTCATTAATATGACCGATAAATTTCTTTACATCTCCATCATTTAAGGCTATTTCCATACCTGCTCCACCTAATACATAAGATGGTCTGACCAAAACCGGATAGCCCAGTTCATTCGCTGCTTCTAAAGCTTCTTCAACAGTAAAGACTGTTTGTCCCTGCGGTCTGTCAATACCGCATTTTTCTAATATTTCATCAAATCTTTCTCTATCTTCAGCGGCATCTACATCATCAGCAGATGTTCCCAGAATCTTAACTCCCATTTCCATTAATGCCTGTGTCAGCTTAATAGCAGTCTGTCCGCCAAACTGAACAATAGCACCATCAGGCTGTTCTAAATCTACAATTTCTCTGACATCTTCATCTGTCAGCGGTTCAAAATATAATCTATCTGCAATATCAAAATCTGTTGATACAGTTTCAGGATTATTATTCACAATAATTGTTTCATATCCAATCTCTTTTAATGCCCAGACACAATGAACTGAACAGAAATCAAATTCAATACCTTGCCCTATTCTAATTGGTCCTGATCCTAAGACCATGACCTTTTTACGATTATGAGATGGCTGTATTTCATGTTCACCGCCAAAGATTGAATAGAAATAAGGTGTATCTGCATCAAATTCAGCAGCACATGTATCAACAGTCTTAAAAGCTGCTGTAATCTTATTTTCTAATCTTAATTGTCTAATTCTATCTGATTTCATTCCTGATAGCTCTGAGATTACTGAATCAGGAAATTCTCTTTTCTTTGCTTCTTTTAATAATTCTATTGTAAGAGGTTGGGATCTTAACCTTTCTTCTATCTGAACAAGATATCTTATCTTATCTATAAACCATATATCTATCTTTGTAATTTCATGAATCTCTTGAATAGATATACCTTTTCTTAATGATTCAGCTATCACAAATAACCTTTGATCATCTATATCTTTTAATTTCTTTCTTAGATAAAGAGTATCCTTATCCTTTAATGATTCTAGATTTAAATAATAAACATTCTGTTCTAATGAACGTAATGCTTTCATTAAAGCTCCTTCAAAGTTATCACAGATAGACATTACTTCTCCGGTTGCTTTCATTTGTGTTCCCAATGTTCTTGAAGCATCATAGAATTTATCAAATGGCCATTTTGGTATCTTACATACAATATAATCTAATGCCGGTTCAAATGAAGCATAAGTTTTTCCTGTAACAGCAT
This sequence comes from Eggerthia catenaformis OT 569 = DSM 20559, assembly GCF_000340375.1. Lineage (GTDB taxonomy): Bacteria > Bacillota_I > Bacilli_A > Erysipelotrichales > Coprobacillaceae > Eggerthia > Eggerthia catenaformis. The sequence continues at coordinate 121,787 of NZ_KB446646.1, read as the reverse complement.
TAACTATTTCATCCAATGTATAACCTAAAGCTATTTTAGCAGCCAGTTTAGCAATAGGATATCCTGTTGCCTTAGAAGCTAAAGCGGAAGAACGTGATACTCTGGGATTGACTTCAATCACACAGTATTCAAAACTATAAGGATTTAATGCAAACTGGACATTACATCCCCCTTTTATATTTAAAGCAGTAATAATATTCAATGCTGAGCTTCTTAACATCTGATATTCTCGATCACCCAATGTCTGTGATGGTGCAACAACAACACTATCTCCGGTATGAACACCTACCGGATCTACATTCTCCATATTACATACTGTAATACAATTCCCTTCACCATCTCTCATAACTTCATATTCTATCTCTTTCCATCCGGCAATACTCTTTTCAATTAAGCATTGAGAAACTCTTGAAAGCCTTAGTCCATTGGAACAAATATCATGAAGCTCTTTTTCATTAGAAGCAATGCCTCCTCCTGTTCCTCCTAAAGTATAGGCCGGTCTCACAACGACCGGATAACCTATTTCTTTAGCATATATTAAAGCATCTTCTACTTCATTCACGATGGTACTTGGAGCTATCGGTTCCTTGATTTTCTCCATTAATTCTTTAAATAATTCCCGATCTTCCGCTTCTTTAATTGTATTTGTATCAGTTCCAATCGTTTGTACATGATGTGCTTCTAAGAAGCCTTCATCAGCCAATGCCATCGCAATATTTAAAGCATTCTGTCCACCCAATGTAGGTAAAATAGAATCCGGTTTTTCTACTTCAATCAAATGTTTTACAGTTGGTATTGTGAGCGGTTCAATATAAACATGATCAGCAATATCTTTATCTGTCATGATAGTAGCCGGATTGGAATTAATTAACACAACTTCTATTCCTTCTTCTTTTAAAGCACGACATGCCTGTGTTCCCGCATAATCAAATTCTGCTGCCTGTCCAATAATAATAGGACCAGAACCAATGACTAATACTTTTTTAATATCTTCTCTTCTAGGCATTTTTATTTCCTCCTATCATTTTAATGAATTCATCAAATAAATAAGCTGTATCATGCGGTCCGGCACTTGCTTCAGGATGAAACTGGACACTCTTAATTCTTTTGTTAAGATAATCCATTCCTTCTATTGTTCCATCATTTACATTTATAAACCATGGTTTTGCGATATTCTTATCAATCGTATGATCTTTAATCACATAATTATGATTCTGAGTAGAAATATAAACTCTTCCTGTATTTAAGTCCTTAACCGGATGATTAGCTCCATGATGTCCAAATTTAAGCTTTTCTGTTTCAAACCCATGAGCTAATGCTAACATCTGGTGTCCTAAACAAATCGCAAAAATAGGAATATCTGTTTGTGATAATATCTTTATTTCTTCAATAATCTCTATATTCTCTGATGGATCTCCGGGGCCATTAGAAAGCATAATACCATCATAATGATCATTAATAATAGTCTTTGCTTTAGTAGAAGCCGGTAAAACGGTAACTTCACATCCTCTTTTTGCAAGTTCTTTAGCAATATTTCTTTTTGCTCCAAAATCTAATAAAGCCACTCTTATATTTCCATTCCCTATCTTATAGCTGGTATCACAGGTACATCTTTCAACAGTTCCTGTTACTTTAAAAGCTTTGATTTTATCTAAAACTTCATGAACCTGATATTTATGTGTTGTAATCATCCCATTCATACAGCCATGCATTCTAATAATCTTAGTAATAGCTCTGGTATCTACACCTTGAATACCGGGAATATTATTTTCTATCATATAATCATTAAGACTCATATGCATTCTAAAGTTTGATCCTATTCTTGATAGTTCATGAATCACAAATCCTTCTACAAAAGGATGATTAGATTCCTGATCCTTATAAGATACACCATAGTTTCCTATTAATGGATATGTCATCACAACACTCTGACCGGCATAAGAAGGATCAGTTAATACTTCTGTATAGCCTGTCATAGATGTATTAAAAACAAATTCACTGATAATTTCCTTATCTGATCCAAAGCTTTCTCCTTCAAATACATGACCATCTTCTAAAATCAAATATGCTTTCATCATTTAACCTCTTTTCTTTTAAAAAAAAGACATATCAATATACGATGATATGTCTTAAATAGAAATATAAAAATGAGAATAAAACACCTGAAGATATATAGGATTGTCTTTCTTATTTTTTCTATATACTAAAGTCATTCCTCTCACTCCTTCTGTAGTAGTATATAACGAAAAATTTTGTATTTCAAGGACTATTTCAAAAATAAAAACAATCAAAAAAGTATATCATAACTGATATACTTTTTTTAATATCAAGAATCCTTCTTCTTAAAAAGAGAGAAGAATCCTCTTTTAATAACCTGTAAAAATGTCAGTGATTTACGTAATTTTTCTGAAGGGATATATTGATTGACAGCTCTTAAAGTTTTTTTATTATCCTTCGTTGAAAAAGAGAAATTTCCATTACTCTTTGTAAAGATAGAAAACCTGCTGATCCATTTTCCACCTATCATTACAGAGGCGGCAATATAATCAACCTCATCCCAAGGTATTTGAATATAATCCGATACATTACGATCATTATAAAATTCAAATGCTGTATTTCCTATCATGACCTTACCATAGCTGGCCAATCCGAAATAGGATGTTGCATCAATTGTTAAATCAACCCTTGAATTGAGTGAACGAACCATATCATTTCTCCCTGATATTTATTACATAAGATGTGCTAATCTAGCTAAGATACCGACAACGAACAGACAAACAATAATAACAATTGGCGATACCTTTTTCTTTAATAACTGACAAATCAATAAAGTTAACAATACAGCAGCCAGACCCGGAATCAATGAATCCAAGTTTTCCTGAAGAGTTGTGATCTTTACTTTATCTAAGCCGTTAGCACCGAGACTGTTATACTGGATTAATGCTTCTTTAATACCTCTTGCTCCTGATGCAAGCTTGCCCCAGTCAATATATGCTCCCGGAGATTGTGTAACCTTTGAAACAATAGGTGTAAAGTTAATACTTACCCAGCGCTGTACTAAGCTGCCAATCACAAACATACCAAGAATAGAGGCCCCCTGAGTGATTTTACCAAGCAATCCTCCGGATAAGTCTTTAGTAATCTCTGTTCCCAGTTTATAACCAAATTCCTGTGTATACCAGATAAACCCAAATCTTAATATATTCCATACTACAAAGAATAATAAAGGTCCGATAATACTGCCACCTAAAGCTAATGATGCCCCTAATGCTCCTAAAATAGGACGAGCCGTAAACCAGAATACAGGATCTCCAACCCCGGCAAGAGGTCCCATCATACCGACTTTTACCCCTTGGATTGTTGCATTATCGACTTCAACACCATTGGCTCTTTCTTCTTCTAAAGCCAGTGTAACACCCATAACAGGTGCAGAAACATATGGATGTGTATTATAGAACTCCAAATGTCTTTTTAATGCAGCAATCCTATCTTCTTTATTACTATATAACTTCTTGATTGCAGGAATAATAGAATAACACCAACCGCCATTTTGCATACGCTCATAGTTCCAAGAACCTTGAAGGTACTGATGTCTAACTGCAACCGCAAATCTATCTTTCTTTGTGAGCTTTATTTTTTCAGTCATTTTCTTTACCTCCGATCCTAATAATCATTCAGAATATCACCTAACGGATCTCCTGATCCGGAATTACCGCCTGATGAACCTGACTTCTCTTTTAATCCAAGATAAATGAGTGCTAAGCTTAAACCGATTAAACCTAAAGCAATAAGTGTTAACTGACTGATTGCTGCTAAACAGAAACCGATAATGAAGAATGGCCATACCTCTTTTGTTGCCATCATATTAATAACCATCGCATAACCGACAGCAGCAACCATACCGCCGCCAACAACCATACCGCCTGATAACCATGCCGGCATAGCATTTAAAGCATTGGTAACTGCTTCCGGAGGAACAATACACAAAGCCAGTGCCGGAATCGCAATACGAATACCCTGTAATCCAATCGCTAGAATATGCCAGAGTTCAACACCTTTAATATTGCCTTTTTCAGCTTCTGCATCCATAAAATGAACCATCGGAATAGCAATTGTACGACAAATCATAGTTAAGAATAAACCGGCTACTGATAAAGGGATAGCAACTGCAATTGATGTATTAATAGCAGTTGTAACATTTGTTGTTCCACCCTTTAAGCCTAATACCAGAATGATTGCTGAAGCTACAGAAGCTAATGCCGCATCGGGTGCAACTGCCGCCCCAACATTAGCCCAGCCAAGAGCCATCATTTGAAGAGCACCGCCAAGAACAATTCCTTCTTGCAAGTGTCCTGTAACTAAACCAATTAATGTACATGCAACTAATGGCTGATGGAACTGCCATTGATCCAAAATACCTTCCATACCAGCCAAAAATGCAACGATAACAATCATTATTATTGTAATTATTGACATAATATCTCCTTTACTTTAATTCCGCTTTTGCTTTTTTTAATATTGACTGAATATCTTCCGGACTATCAGATGGTACTTTTCTGACATCAATCTTAACACCTAAAGAAATCAGCTTTTCTAATGCATCAACATCTTCTTTTCCTAAAGAAACGGCTTTTGTGATTGCAACCTTCCCGTTGCTGTGAGCAACAGAACCTAGATTCAGCTCTTTAATCTTAATACCGCCTTCAATAGCTTCTAAAGCATCCTGTGGATTTTCAAACAAAAGCATCGCTTTAGTATTCCCAAACCGTGGATCCTGATCCACCTTAAGCATCTTAGAAATAGGAACAACGTTTGCTTTAACACCCGGCGGTGCAGCTTGCTCAATCATTGTTTTTCTAAGACTATCTTTTGATACAGCATCCGATACAGCAATAATACGTGTCGGACTCACTGCTTTTGTCCATGCAGTAGCAACCTGACCATGAAGCAGTCTTGTATCAATTCTAGCAAGTACATACTTGATCTTGCCATCACCAAGTACTGTTCCTTCAGGAATAGCTCCCTGATGAATTGGCATCTCAATCTTCCTTTCTTCAGCAATATCGAGACTTTCCGGCTTGATTTTTACACCTTCTCTAGCAGTCTTTAAGATATGTGCTGCAATATCGTGTGCTGAAGTCATAGATAAGCGTGAAGCATAACATTCAATCAGCATAGGTAAATTTAATCCGGCAACAATTGCCCATTTGTCTTCATGACCATCGATTAAAGCACTTGCCTGATTAAATGGTGTCCCACCCCATAAATCAATCAGAAATAATATTTCTTCCTGATCATCAAATGAAGCAATGGCTTCTTCCATCTTTGCCTTAATTGCTTCAGGACCTTCACTGGGCATTAATGTACATGCTTTAACATTTGCCTGATCACCAAAGATCATACTGCCTGACTGAAAGATACCTTCAGCAAACTTTCCATGACTCGCAATGATAATTCCTACCATTTTATCTCTCCCTTCCAAATTATTTAAGACTCTTGGTAGTCTTACTTAATATCATCATATCATTAATTCTAAGCGTTTTCAATTCATCTTAGAAAGGGAAAGAAATTTCATGGTTTTTTAGATATTATTACTTGATAATCTTTACCGGCACTAACATTATAAGTATTCATAAAATGTCCCTGATTAATATCTAAAGATAAAAAACCGCTGCTTCCGGGATAAAGAATAGCCTTTCCTTTAGAAACAAAACTAAAAGCTTTATGATACTTAACTTCTTCATCAAATAAAATACATTCATTATTCTTAATAACTATATTAACCTTATCACCAAAATCAAAGTCACAATTATCAAAATCCTTATTCTTAATGTTTAATTCAATACCGCCAAAATGCCTATTACCGGTCATTATAAATCCTGAAGTCTTATGCAATTCTAAAAAAGGACGAATACTATATTCTTCACACTCTGATAAATATTCTACAGGATATTCTTTACCCAGTTCTTCAAATGTAATCTGCTCATCTGCCAGTAATGCGGCAGCATTCGCAAATAAATCTCTGCCATCAAAAACAGATCCTTCATTTCTTAAACCATACTTCCAATCTATTATTCTTGATTGAGCAATATGTTTCTTCATATGTGTTAAAGATCCATTATCAGGAGAAAAAATATACTTGCCACTGTTCGTCAGACAAGCCAGCGGCAGTCTTTCACTGCCTACTCCCGGATCTACCACTGAAATAAAGATAGTCTGAGAAGGCCAGTAAGGAATGACTCGATGTAATGAAAGTGATGCTTCAAAGACATTAAATTTATCAATATCATGTGTTAAATCAATAATATCTAATGAATCATTGACACTTTTTATAATTCCTTTCATACTGGCTACTCCGCCCCATGTATTAGAAAAATCTGTCTGTAATACGATATTCATTTTTATCACCCTTTATATTGTAAGCCATACAAAGAAAAAATCCAACTCTTATAAGTCGGATTTTAAAATTTAATTATTCTTTACAAAAATATTTGAACAATAATAATGTACACTATACCCTTTAGACGGATAAAATTTCTTACTGTTCAGCTCCTTCATATTATCCTTAATTGAATATCTGGTAATCTTATAACCATCCTTTATATATGACAATCCATAAAAATAATCTCCTGTCCTTTCTATTCTGGCAAGATGATCCTTTAATTCATAAACTTTCTCTTCTTTAGTCTTGGTATGATAGAATGTTATTTTATTTCCCTCATAACGAGGTGCATCAGAATTAACCACTACCAGCCAATCTTTATAAAAAGATACATCTCCCACCTCAGATGCCTTAAGCTTAATAATATTATAATTCAATGTCTTTAAATCTAACTCTGCAATCAAATTATTATTATCATTATCATAAGTATTATAATTAAACTTTGATGAAATAGGCATATAAGCTTTATTTCCTATAACTATTAATCTTGTAATACCATGACCATATTTTGATAAATCCAGTTTCTTAATTAAATTTAATTCTGTATCATAAATATTTATTAATTGTTTTTCTGTCTTTTTTATAAGCCCATAAGGAACAATAATCTTATCATTAGCTTTTAAAACAGTAAGAGTAATAATATCATGAAAAGTTAATTCTTTTACTTTTTTATTATGATAGTCTGTTTGTGTGATATAAGTAATTGTATTATCATTACTTATCGTATAAGTATATTTCTCATTGACAGCAATACCTTGAAGATTTACCCTATTTACATCATAAGATTTAATTTGATGAGTATCCCTATCAACTTCTAATATCTTCTTTTCAATTCCTTCATCAGTTAATCCATTAGGAACAAAATAAACTTTTCTGCCTTGATAAGAAGGATTTTCAGCACTGGAAGAAGTTGTACTTGCTTTATAATGGTCTTTTCTGACAATATTCAAATTCTTATCAAGATAAAGAAATCTTGTTTTACGATCCAGAGTAGTCGTTTCAATAACACCTAATTCATAATCAATAGCTTCTTTCTTAGAAAATGAACAGCCTGAAGCCAGTACTAAAAGTATACATAATAATAGCTTACTCATTTAAAAACTCCTATAAAGTAATCTGAATTGTCGATTTTTTTCATGCTTTTCTCTCCTGAATTTTTAATTTATTAATTATAAATATAATTCTTATACCTTGCTTAAATACACCAAGGGAATCACAACTCCTTTCTAATATATTTTGTATTTCTAATTAAATTATATAATAATTTGATATACAAAGTAAATAAAAGACCGGTTTATTAAGAACCGGTCTTAGAAATCTCTTTGATAATATTAACATCTGATTCAATATACTGAATAGTAATATTATCTCCTTCCTTTAGAAAGGCTATAGTATCTTCATTAGAAGATGTAGCTTCAATCTTATATTTTTTATTGTTTGTATCAGTAAGATAAATCTTTGTTTTCTCATCTACATTTAAAATTCGTATGGTTTTAATTTTAATGGTTTCTTTTTTAGAAGAAGATGTGATTTCTTCTCCTGATAACGTTTTAATATAAGACTTTTGTAACTTAGAAAGATTACGATAGGTATCAGCCGAATAGACGACAACTCTTTGATAGTCTTTAGCATCTACCATGGCATACTGTTTGACTAATCCGCCATTATCTTTTAAAGATAACAGATAAACCGGATTGCCTGAAACATTCACTAATAATGGAAAAGTTGCTTTATAGCCATAATTCTTTACTTCCCCTTCAGCTGATTCCATAGCCGCCTTTTCATTGGCTCCTGAACAAGCAAATTTTAATGTCTTATGTGTTCTTAGGTTTGTAAGAACAAAACCCAGATTTGAAGAATCAGTATTTGCTGATGTAATACCTGAGTAGATCCATATATCTCCATCTTTTTCCAGATAATTATATCCATCAGAAGTATAAGTAACATTCTTTTGTGATAAGACTGAATTGAGATATCCTCTTTTTAATGATCCATTATCATCAATTTCTTTGATAACTAAATCTTCCGGATAGACTCTATCTACCCATTTAGGAAATTCTCCTTCTTTATATTTCTTAGAGTGTCCCGTAATAGGATCAAATAAAATCATTCCATTAACATATTTCTTTGTCCCTACACCGTAATATCCATAAGTTGTACATACATACCAGGGATGTCCTTCTTCATCTATTTCAAATGACGGTGAGCCAAATATTGTAGTGGGATAATCTAATTGAAGCTTTCTTTGTAAATTATGATTAAAATAAGCAGATGGTACATATTTCATACCTCCCAGTCCTAAATCTTTTAATTTAACAAGCTGTGCTTTTCCGTTGGTACTATTAACAAGAATATAACCGGGTATACCTTTAGACTGATTAGAGAAATACTTAATAAAATCAGGATATTCCAATGGTGTTACACGATATACACTATTCTTATAAGAAATCTGAGTATAAGCATCTGAAACTTCAAACTGAGAAACAAGCTCCGGTATTTCACCCATAACTTTATCTCCAAGCTTAATTGTACTCTTTCTATCTATAATCGGTGTTTTATTAAAGTCTACTTCTTTCAATGTATCTGAATTAAATTTAACTTCTTCAACTTTAATTCTTTGTGAATATAGCTTAGCATGGAATATTTTACTAGTAAAAAACATACCTCCTATCCCGCCGATAATAATGAGTCCTAAAACAATACCTAAAGTACTCTGTAATGTTCCTTTAACTTTCTCATGACCATTAAAAAAGATACTTATAAAGACCAATAATATTAATACAAAGATAAATAATATCGGTAAAAACTCCGGATCTTTTAAGTTAATCGCAGGATGATTAAAATAGTAATATCCGGCCATCAGTACAATTAATCCTATCGCAGTAAAAATTGATGTTTTTTTAGAAAGTCCAGGCTTAAATAAGCCATTTATATTTCCTTTAAAGCTTTTAAATATATTATTCATAGACTTACCCCCTTAATTTACTTTATCATATCTTTCTCAATCAGTGAATAAAAAGACTCTATGAAACTTTAACAAATAGATGACAGGATGTTTTGACTTTCATATTAAAATATCATACACTTCATAATAAAGGAGGGCTTTATATGATAGAAAGCTTGATAACTTACATCTTTGCATTATTTTTACGATATCTTCCTTATCTTTTATTTATCGGATTCTTCCTGTTTTCTCTAGAGTTTATTGTTTATGTTATTTATAGAATATATAAATGGCTTAGTCAAAAAGAATAGTATTGAAAAAGCATCTCAAAATGAGGTGCTTATTTAAACTGATTAGCTTGAGTATTGTATGTATAATCTACAGATAATGCCTTTAAAATCAATTCATCCCGATTAACATGGTAATCTTCACATAATGCATCTAAAGACTGGTAATGATCTCTTAATTGTGTATTTAAGAAACTCACTAATATGTGTGCATCACTTGGTAATTTCTTATCCATGGTTCTACCCCCTTATTCAAAACCTTTCCTAATATATGATATTTTTTATAAAAGGTCAAGTCTATCAGAGAGTTTTCCCATTTACATATAGTTTATAGCCATTTAAATGAATATTACTATAGCTTGTATCTTCATCATTTAATGATGTTATATAAGTATCACCGGTTAATGTAATAGATGATGACTTATCCAGTGTCAGTGTTATATTCTTAGCTGTATTCTTATTATTAATAGCCCCTTTATAGGAAGATGTTTTAAGATGAAGTGTAACTGATGAAAGCTTATCTGCATTAATATTCCCTGCCAGTGTCTGTGATGAAGCATTTAATGTAACTGTAGCTCCATTAGAACCGGATTTTCCCCATTCACTTGTTGCAGCGGCATTTAATAATATTCCGCTTCCATAATTTAACTGTGTATTTGTCAAATTAATCTTAGCATTTGTATTAGTTATAAAAAACATTGGTGCCGTTTTATAATATTTGGATGTACTTGAGATATTTAAAGAAGACTGAGAAGCACTAAAGACTCCTGTACCGCTTGATGCATCACCACTCATTGACTGATAGATCATTATCCCGGCATCATCCACATGATTCCTATTACCGTTGCCATTTGCATATAATGTAGAAGATCTAACTGAAGCACTGTTTTTTCCTTCAACAACAGCTATTTGTGAATTATTAGCAATTCCTGTGGTTTTATTAACAGATATATTACCGGTAGAATAGATCAATGGTGATCCGCCGCCATTTGTTTTTAGAGTACTGTTAGAAACATGAATATTCCCTTCACCTCGATCTGTAGCTAAAGTTGCTGAGCTCTGACCAAGAGTACTGATTTTTAAGTTATTTCCAATAATACTCCCTCCATAAGTTGCATCCAGTCCTCTTGATCCTGACGATCCTGTTGTTTTTATTGTTGAATCAGATATTGTTATCTTAGCTTTTGTACCGGTTGCAAAAACTGCATTTGAACCTTTAGAAGATGTATTAATAGTACTGTTTTTAATAATTGCTGTACTATTTTTTTGTACCAGTATACCGGAATTTATACCATAAAATTCTGAATTTTCAATATTACCTGTATCACCTTTCTTTATAATTTGTGCATTATTAATAGAAGCAGTTCCGCCATTCACCAAAATAACAGACTGATCTTGAGAAGATGAACTATAAGAACCTGTTAAAGTCTTATCTTTAGATACTGTAACCGTTCCTGAAGCAGATGCTGAATTTTGTGATACCTGCATAGTCATTCTATTTGTTTGTACTGAGGCTATTTTAGTATTTACATAAGTTATTCCTCCGGTAAGCAATGCAACTGTTAATCCGGCTATAATTTTTTGATCCTTATTTTTCAAGACATCTTTAATATCTTTTTTAGATCCTTTTGTCATAATCAGATATGCGGCTGCTAAAGAAATGGCTAATGCTTCAGCAGTAAAAACTCCATAATATAAAGGATTTAATGACTTTTTCTTCATTTGTGGCGGTTTACTCCCCAAAGGTGCTTTTTTATTTGAAGGTTCAGCAGTTTTTTGTGACTGATGATTGTTTGATATATTTTTTCTCATTTCTAATGGAAATACATTATTCATGCTTTTATGATCACTGTAACAAGTTCCTCCTGTCAATGCCATTAATCCTATTAAAGTGCTTATTGCGATTGTATTCTTTAATGGTTTATTCATAATTGCCTCCTATCTGTGATCTTATAATTATCATAAAAGAGAATTATGTGATATTTACGTTTGAATAATGTAAAAAAAAGAGAGTTGCCTCTCTTAAAAAAACTGTGTTATCACAAATATATAAAGATATCCTCCCAGCAATCCTCCCAAATGACCGGATTTAGATATACCGGGTGCAAATAATGTAAACCCTAAATTAATCACAATCATAAAAAGATAGTTCTGTAAAAGAGAAACAAAGTTTCCTCCTCGAAATAAAGCTAATCCGATCACAGCTCCTAAATATCCATAGAATACACCGCTTGCTCCTAAAGTGAGTGTATGCATCGCATGATCACTATAATAAGAAGCAAAATAAGTAATTAATCCTGAACAAATCATAGAAGAAAAAACTAATATTCCATATTGTAATGTTCCCATCATTGATTCAAAGAAATGCCCAAGATAATAGATACAGTACATATTCATAAATAAATGAATAGGATCTATATGAATAAAATGACATGTTAGAATACGCCAGTATTCCTTTTTTTCATGAATCTTTGGCGGATACATAGCTCCTAATTTTAAAGCTGTATAATTAAAGTCTTTTGTGCTTTCAATAAATCTAATATAAATAAATAAACCTATACATACAAGCATATAAATATTTGTAATCATTTTACACTTACCCTTCTTTTCTTAACTGCTGTATTACCTGAACTATCAGTAGCACTATAAGTAAGAGTATATTCACCCTTTTTTAAAGTATCTACCTGTCCTTTGATTTTAATCTTTGAAGTCAGATTACCATCTAAATCATCATGAGCACTAATACCGCTATATGGATCAAAAGATGAACCTAAAGCTATTGTAATATCTGAAACACCTTTTATTACAGGCTTAATTTTATTTCTAGAGACAATAACTTTTACTCTTTTAGGCTGTGACTTATTTCCATTCTTATCAACTATTAAGACTCTTTCTATGTAAGTTCCCATCTGATTGTATTTCTTATATTTTACTAAACTCTCACTTTCAGTACTATACAAAAAATAGACATGACTTTTACTGGATTTTTTAAGCTGAGTTTCTATTTTACTTGCGTACAGTATTTCTCCTGCCTGTATTTTATAAACAATCTTTTTTAAATCAAGATATGGTCTGGTATTGTCTTCAACAATAATTTTAAAGTCATAAGTCTTATTAATATAAGTTACAGATGCACTATAAGTTCCTGTTTTTGTCTGCACTTTATTAAGATTAAGCTGAATAGAATCTTTAATATTATGAGAACAATTAACATAATAATCAGGATTAGTAGGTATAACAGTTCCATATTCAAAAGTAAAAACATTCTTTTTTAAACTAAAAACAGTCATAGTTTCAGCAATATAAATAAAACAGGCTTCTAATATAATGAAGAATAATAAAATACATACAGTTATTTTATTCTTCATATTATCACCACCTGTCTTTTAACCATTATACTTTTATTTAGTAAATATTTCAAAGATAATATATTACTTATCTTCTTCTAATAATACTACAGCCTGTGAAACAATACCTTCTTTTCTGCCTATAAAGCCTAATTTTTCTCCTCTTGTGGCTTTAATATTAATATTAGAAATATCAGTATGAAGAACCCTTGCAATATTTTCTCTCATAGATGGAATATAAGGAGCCATCTTTGGTTCTTCACACATAATAATAGTATCAATATTTCCTATCTTATAATGATGATTACACATAAGATTATAAGTTTCTTCTAATAATATCATTGAAGAAATTCCTTTATACTTAGGATCAGTATCAGGAAAATGCTTTCCAATATCTCCTTCTCCCATAGCACCAATAATAGCTTCTATAACCGCATGCAACAATACATCCGCATCACTATGTCCTTTCAATCCTCTTTCATAAGGGATTTCTACTCCTCCTAAAATAAGCTTTCTATGATCTGATAACTGATGTATATCAATTGATTGTCCAATTCTCATAATGATTCCTCCCTTATCATATTAACAAATTTTAATATAAAAAAGAAGAATCAATGATTCTCTATCACCTACTATTTCAGTAATCACAATATTTGCATCTGATGAAGATCCTGCTTATCTCGTTAGTAATATAAGGAACAACTTGAACAGTAGCACCAAGATACTCTTCTCTTCTTTCTTTATCAATAAATCTCTCATAATAACCTAAATCCTGAGCTGTTTTTGCACCATCACCGGTTATAAATATAAATTTAGTCATATATGCCTCCCAATAAAAATACAGTTCCCTTTTATTAGGGGCTGCCCTTCAAAACAATAAAGCGCTTATTACATTGCAATAATTTTATTATTAAAAAGTCTTTCATTGTCAAAGCTGTCTTATTCTATTATTATATAAATAAGGAGAGATAAGAAATGAATAATATACCTCATATATTAGTAATAGATGATGAAAAAGAAATATGTGATCTGATTGAAATCTATTTAACTCAGGAAAGCTTTCAGGTCTTTAAGGCTTATGATGCCGCGCATATTATAGAAGATATTAAAGAACACTCTATTGATTTAGTTATTCTTGATATTATGATGCCCGGTATTGACGGTTTTCAGGCATTAGAATTATTAAGAAAGAATTCTAATATTCCTGTTATCTTCTTATCTGCTAAGACTACTGAAGATGATAAAGTTGAAGGATTATTAAAGGGAGCTGATGACTATATTGGGAAACCATTTAGCTCTAATGAGCTGGTTGCCAGAGTAAAATCTCAATTAAGAAGATATACTGTCTTAAATAGTCCATTGAAAGAAGAAACAAGCATTATTAATGCGAATGATTTAAAGATTGATATCAAACGTAAAATTGTTACTATTAATGATATGCCGATTAATCTGACAAGAATTGAATATAATATTCTTGTCTTACTTGCGACTCATCCTGAAACGGTTTATTCTACTGAAGACATCTTTGAAACAATCTGGAATGAGAAACCTACCAATGCTGATAATACAATAATGGTACATATTAGAAAACTAAGAGAGAAAGTAGAAAGACAGCCTAGAAATCCCAGACATATTAAAACAGTTTGGGGTATTGGGTATAAGTTTACTCTATGATTGCGAAATTTAGACATTTATTTATATCATCTTTTAGATGGCGCATTCTTATTAATATTTCTTTTAGTTATTTAATTGCGATGCTTTTAAGCAGTATTATTGAATATCTTCTTGATCTGTTTCATTTATTTGATTTTAATGATACAACCACTCTTGTTTTTAACTTTGTTTTAGCTTTCTTTCTCTTTGTTGCTATCTTTTTTATGCTGATGAATTTAACCTTGCGTTATATTAATACTTTAAATGAATCTATTCAAGAAGTTACTATGGGTAACTATGATGTAAAGTGTGAAATTGAATATGATGATGAATTAGGATTATTAGCTGCTAATATTAATGCTTTAGCACAAACATTAAAAGAGAATCAGAAAGAGAGTGAGATATTAAAACAGAATGAACGCTTAGCTTATGATGCTGAAAGAAATGCCGAGAAACAGAAAAATGATCTTATTACTAACATAGCTCATGATTTACGTACTCCATTAACTACTATTATTGGTTATCTTGATCTTATTCAAAGTAATGATTTATCTCAGGAAGATATTAATAATTATGCTCATATTGCTTATTCCAAGTCTTTACGTTTACAATCTATGATGGATGACTTATTTGAATTTACAAAATTAGATAATACTAAAGTAAAGATGCAACTTAATGTTATTAATATATCTGAACTTATTATGCAGATTACTGATGAATTCTTTGTTAATTTTCAGGAACATGGTATTACTCCCGTCTTAAACATACAGGATCGTAATGTAACAATTATTGGTGATGGACAGCTTCTAGCAAGAGTATTTGAAAATATTATATCTAATGCATTAAAGTATGGATATGATCATAGTGAATTAAAAATAGAAGTATTAAGTGATAATGAAACAGTATCTATTAAAATAATGAATATGGGAGATACTATTGATAAGAATGATATCCCTTATATCTTTGATAAATTCTATCGTGCAGATAGTGCCAGAGGCACTACTCAGGGAGGAACAGGATTAGGACTGGCAATCAGTAAAAATATTGTAAAAATGCATAAAGGAAAAATTCTTATTACTTCCCATCATAATATCACAACATTTATTGTTATGCTGCCAAGACATATACAGTTTAAAGAGACTCACTAGAGTCTCTTTATTATCTTTAAAATATTAATTACTAGTTATTTGATTGTTTTAAAACATTATTTATATTTTAAGTGTCGCATTTAAGCTAATATTAACGAAATATTACCTGGTCTTACTTTTTGTTCTTGCAATATTAGTTCTAGTAGGATATTCAATATGATGCTCTTTGGCTTTCTTCGGCATTATTCTTTCAAAATAACCGGTTCTTTCGACTTTATCTCTATACTTAAGATAGCTTTCCTCTAAGTCTAATATATCAATAATCTCAATATTTTCATCATGCAGCTTCTGAAGGAAGAATATCAATACATCATCATTCTCACATTCTAATGAATAGATATTGCCGTTCTTATCATAAATAGTAATAAAAATATGATAAATCATCCAAACAGATAAAATCCTAATAAAAGACATAATACTGCACAGAGATATTTCTACTTTATCTATTTCATCATACTTAATCTTAGTAGAAATATTCTTATTTATGATTTCTATTTCTTCGCTATTCACAATAATCAAGTCAAATTTTCTGCTTTTATTATCAAAGCCAATTTCATGATTTTCAACAATCATATGTACCGGTAAATAATTTAATTCTTCCATAATTAGTTTCTCCTTTAATATTTAAAATAATCTTAGTACTTACATTTATATTATACCAATGTTACTTACAAATAAAGTTAATTTATTTTATCATGTACTTTCAAAATCTTAACCACAAGTTTTTGTTAATGTTCCACCACCACAATAATTACAACTCTCTGTAAGGTTTGTTAAAATTGAGCATACTACAGAAAAATATTACCCTTTCTCTAGTTCTATACCCATAGAATGTCATAACTATCAGTGATATATAAAATTTATAGTTTTCACCTTCTCTTACTAAGCAACTTACCTCTATCTTTTCATATACAAAATACAATGTTTCTAATTACAAGTGAACTTATATGGAATAACATACCAAAATATGGCATAACTTACATATATCTTACTTTTTTTATGTAATTTCGTTCACTAAAAAATACATAGTATTCATATTCTATTATTTTTATGAGTACTATGTATTTTACTATGAGATAGATTTATATATCAATACTACTTATATTGCTCTTTCTGATGATGAAAATATACTATATTATATTAACTTTGTCTTATAATAGATAAGAAAGGTAGTTTTTTATATGAATAAAAAGAGTTTTATGAATGTTGATATGCTTCATGGTCCAATCTTTAGAAGTATAGTGATCTTTGCAATACCAATATTTATTTCAAGTATTTTTCAACAATTTTATAATGCTATGGATACTTTTATAGTAGCTAAATATCTAGGCGGTACTTCTCTTTCCGCTATAGGATCTGTTAATTCTGTTTTTGATTTAGTTAATGGCTTTGCTTTAGGTATAGGAAATGGTCTGGCTATTGTAACAGCAAGATCTTATGGTTCAGGAGATAATACTTTACTGAAGAAATCAGTAGCCGGAAGTCTTGTGATTGGACTTATATCAAGTGTTTTAATTACTATTATTGCTTTAATAGGACTTAAACCTTTACTAATTAAAATTAATGTTCCTGCACATATATTCAATGAAGCATATAGCTATATATTCTGGATTGTAGTATTTTTAACAATTATGTTTGCCTATAATCTTCTCGCCGGATTATTAAGATCTATTGGTAATAGTATTATACCTCTAGTATTTCTCATATTTTCTTCAATACTTAATATTATTCTGGATATTTTCTTTATTACTTCATTACATATGGGTATTTCAGGAGCTGCTATTGCAACTGTTATTGCTCAGGGTGTATCAGTCATTCTATGTCTTATTTATATTTTAAAATTTACACCTCTATTAATTCCTAAAAAAGAGCATTTTATCTTTGATAAACAATTGTATAAAGAATTAATCGGACAAGGATATGCGATGGCATTACAGACTTCTATTGTTAATAGCGGATCTGTTATATTACAATCAGGAATTAATGGTTTAGGAGAATATATTATTGCCGGTCATACTTCAGCAAGAAAGCTATATATGTTCTGTAATATGCCATTTGTTTCCATGAGTCATGGTATTGCTACTTTTATATCACAGAATAAAGGAGCTAATAATCCTGATAGAGTACGTAAAGGTTTAAAAAATGCTTATCTCTATGATTTATTCGTAACTATCTTATTAACATTCCTATTATGGGTTTTCTCTGATAATATGATTACATTTATTTCCAGTTCTTCTCGTCCTGAAATCATCTATAATGGTTCTCTTTATTTAAGAATAGTAGCTCCTAATTATTTTATTCTAGGTATTCTTATGCAAACAAGGAGTGCCTTACAAGGTATTGGTCAAAAGATGCTCCCTTTAATATCAAGTATTATAGAACTTATTGGTAAGATTATCTTTGTTTATGTTTTTATTCCTCAATATCATTATATGGCAGTTATATTCTGTGAACCTGTCATTTGGATTGTTATGACTATTTATCTTCTTTATGCTTTTTGGACAAATGATTTTATAAAAAGAAATCGAACTTAATCGATTTCTTTTTAATTTATACTCCTGCTTCTGTTAATGATCTTGCTTTATCATCTTTTATAGTAATTCCTTCCTCTTCTAAACGTTTAATTGTATCTTTAAACTGAGGAAGATATTTTTTATGAGCAATAAATAATTCATCCAGAATATGTTTTGCATCCCCTCCTGATACAATCTGCGGATTAACGGTAAAAGCTTCTAATGCCAGTCCATAATCACCTTTAACGGCTGCTTCTAAAACTGTCAATTCCATATTCTTCATAACCTGAAGCCATCCTTTTTGTGCAGATGGAAGATCTCCAAAAGCAATCGCAAGAGGTCCTGATCTGCCTATATAGGCACTCACTTCTACAACACAGTCTGAAGGAAGATTAGGTACTGCTCCATTATTCTTTGTAGATACTACAATATGTGTATTCTTATTCGCATAGATTGATACAATTGTTTCACAGGCTGCATCACTATAGTGTGCTCCTCCTCTTTTAGCAAGCTCTTCAGGCTTATAATTAAGGTTCGGATCTTTATATAATTCAAAAAGTTTTCTTTCAATTTCTCTTACCTGTTCTGCTCTTGTTCCAATAGTCTGATACTCTTCAATTAAATGAGCAAGCATTTCCTGTTCACAATAATAATATCTATGATATCCACAAGGTATCATTCCCATTGCATAAAGCTGTTCTTTAAAATAAGGAATCTTAAATATATTTTCAGGTGCTGATTTATCATCACATTCAAATAATGCATCAATAACCTTAAGTGTCACTTCTTCTCCCGTATGAGCATTCCATATTCTATGCCAATGGAAATGATTTAATCCGGCAAACTTAAAAATACAATCTTCAGGTTTTAATCCTATCATTGGTGGTTCATCTAAAATAGATTTAACAGGTACATTACATAATCCTATAACTTTATTCCAATGACCATATCTAATAATAGCTTCAGTAATCATACCGCTAGGGTTAGTAAAATTAATAAGCCATGCATCCGGGCATAATTCTTTCATATCTTTAACTATATCCAGTATAACCGGAACAGTTCTGAAAGCCTTAAAAATACCTCCTGCTCCATTTGTTTCCTGACCTAGCTGACCATAAGATAAAGGTATCCTTTCATCTTTTATTCTGGCATCAAGTAATCCTACCCTAAACTGTGTTGTTACAAAATCAGCATCTTTTAGAGCTTCTCTTCTATTAAGAGTTAAATGTACTTTAACATCATAAGGTGAAGCATCCCACATTCTTTGAGCCATAGCTCCTACAATATTCATTTTTTCTTCACCCTCAGGAATATCTACTAACCATATTTCCTTGATAGGCATTTCTTCATATCTTTTGATAAATCCTTCCATTAATTCAGGAGTATAACTGCTTCCTCCGCCAATAGTTACTATCTTTACTTTTTTCTTATCCATATAATACCTCCATTTGTATCTATTATAGTACGGTTACGCTTACATTATTTAAAATTTACAGAATTTGAAAAGTCATTCCTAAGAATGACTATTATAATCCATTTTTGACATCAATACGTACAAGTGCTTTCTTTAAAGCAACTTCTGCTCTCTTGAAATCAATATCTTTTTGTTTCATACGTTCTTTAGCACGCTGTGCAGCTTCTTCTGCTCTACGAAGATCAATCTCTTCCGGAGATTCAACAGCATTGCCAATAACAGTAACTGTATTATCAGGTGTTACATGAAGAAATCCGCCGGCAATCGCAAATTTATAATACTGTCCGTCAAGCTTATAATTCATTTCTGAAATCGCAACTCCAGCTGCTAATGGAATATGATGAGGAAGTATTCCTATCTGCCCATCAGTTGTTGTGATATTAAGCATATCAACATCTAAATCTCTATAAGTTCCAGCAGGAGTAACTATATGTAAATGTATTTTACTCATTTTTCATTGTTTCCGCTTTCGCTGCCGCTTCTTCTATAGTTCCTACATTATGAAATGCCTGTTCAGGTAAATGATCCCATTTTCCTTCTAAAATTTCTTTAAATCCCTTAACAGTATCTTCTACATGTACATACTTTCCATCCATACCGGTGAACTGTGAAGCTACTGAGAATGGCTGTGATAAGAAGTTACGAATACGTCTTGCTCTGGCAACCGTCTTACGATCTTCTTCACTCAATTCATCCATACCTAAGATTGCAATAATATCCTGTAATTCCTGAAATCTCTGTAAGATCTGCTGAACACCATGAGCTGCTTCATAATGTTCTTTACCAACTACATTCGGATCCAATCCTCTTGAAGAAGAATTCAATGGATCAACAGCCGGATAAATACCTAATGCGGCAATATTACGATCTAAGACAACACGTGCATCTAAGTGAGCAAATGTTGTTGCAGGGGCAGGATCTGTTAAATCATCAGCAGGGACATAAACAGCCTGTACAGATGTGATGGATCCTTTCTTTGTTGATGTGATTCTTTCTTGCAGCTGACCCATTTCTGTTGCCAAAGTAGGCTGATAGCCTGCCTGTGAAGGAACACGTCCAAGTAAAGCTGATACTTCTGATCCGGCCTGAGTAAAACGGAAGATATTATCAATGAATAGAAGAACATCCTGCCCTTCCTGATCACGGAAATATTCTGCCATCGTAAGTCCTGTTAAGGCAACTCTTAATCTGGATCCCGGTGGTTCATTCATCTGACCAAAGACAAGAGTTGTCTTATTTAATACTCCACTTTCTTTCATTTCATAATAAAGATCATTACCTTCTCTTGATCTTTCACCTACTCCGGAGAATACAGATAAACCGCCATGTTCAGTAGCAATATTATTGATAAATTCCTGAATAAGAACTGTTTTACCAACACCTGCACCACCAAATAGACCAATCTTACCTCCTTTAATAAAAGGACAAATTAAGTCTACAACTTTAATACCGGTTTCTAATATCTCTGTTTCTGTTCTTTGTTCGGCATAACTAGGAGCAATTCTATGAATAGGCATATGTTCTATTTCTGTTAATTCCTCTTTACCATCAATAGCATGACCTAAAACATTAAACATTCTTCCTAATGTTTCTCTTCCTACCGGAACACTAATAGCAGCTCCGGTATCTTCTGCATCTAAGCCCCTTGTCAAACCATCTGTAGAACCCATTGCGATACAGCGTACAACATCATCACCTATATGCTGAGCAACTTCTACTACCAGCTCCTGACCGCGATTATTGAGCCTAATAGCATTGTTAATATCAGGAAGATTTTTATTACTATCAAACTGAATATCAACAACAGGTCCACGAGCAGCAATGACTTTCCCTATATTTGACATATGGCACCTCCTCTAATTTTCTGCATTTGCACCAGCGACAATTTCGCTGACTTCACTTGTAATAGCACTTTGACGTGCCTGATTATATTTTAACTGTAAATCATCAATTAATTCATTTGCATTATCTGTCGCATTTTCCATTGATGTTCTTCTTGAAGCATTTTCACTGGTTACACTCTCAATTAAATAACCATAAATAACTGATTGAAGATACATTGGTATCAGACTATCTAATACCGCTTCCGGACTAGGCTCAAAAACTGTCTGCTTATGAATACCTTTACTTTTTCCAAAATCTTTTTCTTCTACAGGAAGAAGATTAATAATTTGAGGAGTAAAAGTTAAGTTATTAATAAATTCAGTATAGATAATACGAATAGATTTAATCTCTTGTGCTTTATAGCCCTCCAACAAATGATTTGTAAGTCTGATAATCTCTCTAAAATCCAGAGTAGAATTAAGATCAATATAATCTGTATTTATTTCCGCTTTTTCATGTACTCTCAGATAGCTTTCTCCCTTATGCCCAATCACATAAACAAGATCCTCATCTTTCAATACTTCTCTTGTCTTTTTAAAAATATTTGCATTATATCCGCCACATAATCCTAAACTGCTGGATATCATAATAACAACATTCCTGCCTTTTCCATTCTTCTTTAAATAAGGAGACTCTATATCCCCATTAGCATCTGATAGAATATGAGCACAGGTTTCTTTTACTTTTGAATAATATGGTTTCATATTATCCATCTGTTTTCTTGTTTTCATTAATTTAGAACTGGCTACCAACATCATTGCACGTGTTATTTTTCTTGTTGAATCCACTGACTTGATTCGGCGTTTAATCGCCTGCATTGATCCTGCCATAATTATTACTCAGCTTTCTGTAAATTTTCAAACTGTTTAACATAAGCAGACATCACTTCTTTTAATGAACTTATTAATTCATCAGAAAGAACTTTTTTCTCTTCTATTTCGGTTAAGTATTCAGGATGTGTCATTTTTACATTTTCCGTAATACCCGTCATAAACTCACTAATCTTATTTGTTTTAATCGTCTTTGTAAAACCATACTTTAAAGCAAATAATGTAATAACCTGTTCAGTAACTAAACGAGGTGAATACTGAGCCTGCTTTAACACTTCTCTTACTTTTTCACCATGATCAATCGTTGCTTTAGTAGCCTCATCCAGATCACTGCCAAACTGAGCAAATGCCTGCATTTCCTGATATTGAGCTAATTCAAACTTTAATGATGATGAAACCTGCTTCATAGCTTTAATCTGAGCAGCAGATCCTACACGTGATACTGATAACCCGGTATCAATAGCCGGTCTAAAGCCGGCATTAAATAATTCCTGCTGTAAGAAAATCTGTCCATCTGTAATAGAAATAACATTAGTAGGAATATAAGCTGAAATATCCCCTGCCTGTGTTTCAATAATAGGTAAGGCGGTAATTGATCCTCCTCCATTTTCTTCATTGAGACGACAGCTTCTCTCTAATAATCTAGAATGTAGATAGAAGACATCACCCGGATAAGCTTCTCTTCCCGGTGCTCTCTTTAATAATAATGATAGTGTTCTATATGCTACGGCATGTTTACTTAAATCATCATAGACAATTAATACATCTTTTCCCTGTTCAAGCCATTCCTCAGCTATTGCACATCCGGCATAAGGAGCAATATATTGAACAGGAGCCATTTCGCTGGCAGATGCTGAAACAACTGTTGTATATTCCATTGCTCCTCCCTGTTTTAATTTATTAACAACCTGAGCAACAGTAGAATTTTTCTGTCCAATCGCAACATAAATACAATAAATATTCTGATTCTTCTGATTTAAGATTGTATCAATCGCAATAGCTGTTTTTCCGGTTTCTCGATCACCAATGATTAATTCTCTTTGTCCTCTACCAATCGGAATAATAGAATCAATGGTAGTAATACCGGTTTGTAAAGGCTGATCAACTGATTTTCTTGTCATAACACCAGGAGCAATTCTTTCAATAGGTCTTGTCTTAGAAGTACGTAAATCTCCCTGACCATCAATAGCCTGTCCTAATGGATTAACAACTCGACCTAATAATTCATCACCTACCGGTACTTCAATAATCTTTCCTGTACGTCTTACTTCATCGCCCTCTTTGATCTCATCAGCATTACCCAGCAAAGTAATACCTACACTATCCTCATCCAAGTTCATAACCATACCAAAGACATTGCCGGGAAATTCTATTAATTCACTGACCATTGCATTATCCAATCCATGAATAACCGCAACGCCATCTCCAACAGTCATAACCGTTCCAATATCTTTTTGTTCGATGATATCATCATAGTGTTTGATTTGATCTTTAATTAAGGCACTAATTTCATCCGGTCTTAATCCCACACTGTTCACCTGCTTTCCAGTAAACTATGTTTTAACATATTTACTTTATTCTTTACAGAGCCGTCATAGACTCTCGTATTGACTTGTACTCTTACTCCGCCAATAAGACTTTCATCTTTAATAACGCGTAACTGTACAGTTTTATTTTCTTTTTTACTTATTGCCCGGGCAATAGAATTTATCTGTTTATCAGTTAAATCAAAGGCACTATAAATAATACCTTCTTCAATACCTAACTGCTTATTACAAAGCTTAATAAAAGCTTTGACTATTTCTCTAATATAGCGAATTCTTCTTTTCTTAACTAAAAGCTTTAAAAAATTTAAAATATAATGATCTACACTATCTTTAAAACTATCTTCTAAAAGCTGATACTTTATCTGATCTTCAATAAGTACATGAGAAAAGAAAACCACAAATTCAGGATCACTTTCTAATACTGTATCAACCAACTTTATATCATCCAAATAAGCTTTAACAGTATTATTTTCTAAGGCAAGTTCAAATAAAGACTCTGCATATCTTTCGCTGACAGTATCCATTAATTAACAACCTCATCTACAAACTTTTGAACCATTTCATTATTTGCAGATAAATCCATTTCTTTATTCATAATTTTTTCTGCTACTTCAGCTGCAATATCTACAATTTCTTTCTTCATTGAATCCTGAGCCTGAAGCCTTTCTGATTCAATTTCAGATCTTGTCTGTTCTAATTTTTTTCTTGCCTGTTGATTTGCATCCGCAATAATCATCTGTTTTTGTTTATTGGCATCTTCTTTTGCCTGTTCAACTATCATCTTATATTGAGAAGCAGATTCTCTAGCCTGTTTTTCACTTTCATTTAAATAGACCTGAGCCTGTTCTCTCATTTCTTTAGAATCTGTTATATTCTTTTCAATATAATCAGCTCTCTTTTCAAAGAAAGCCATCATTGGTTTCCAAAGATATTTTTTAAAGACAAATAGTAAGATACCTGTTGAACATAACTGAACAATGATTGTCTGAATATTAGGAGCTAATTTACTAGCTATATCCGGTAAATTTAATTCCATAGCCTATCCTCCTTTAAAATATTTATTTGAATACGAAAATTAAAATTAAAGCAGTTAATAAACCATATAAAGCAACTGTCTCTGTTAAAGCAATACCTAAAATCATAGTTGTTCTAATAGAATTTTCTGCTTCCGGATTTCTGCCAATAGCTTCAACTGCTTTTGAAGCCACTAATCCTTCACCAATACCTGTTCCTAAACCAGCTAATACTGCAATTCCGGCAGCAATCGCAACTAAACCTCTTGTCATAAAATTTTTCCTCCTAAAATTGAATTTTTTTATTCCTCATCCGGATTCTCAATAGAAATCAGAATTGAAGATAATGTCATAAAGACCAAAGCCTGAATAACTCCTGAGAACACATCAAAATAGATATGTAATATCGGAGCAATGACCGGTCCTAAAAAATTGAATGGGATCAAATGATAAGATACCCATTTTGTAGCTCCATAGACTAATCCCATAATAAATGAGCCGCTTAATAAGTTACAGAATATACGCATTGATAATGATATCAACGGTGATACTTTACCTAATAAATTAGTAGGCGGCAATAAAGCGTCTTTTATATAAGATCCTATGCCATGAGCTTTAATAGAATTCCATTGTATCAATACAAATGTAATCAAACCTAGCGATAATGTTATTGAATAGTTTGTAGTGGGAGCTTCAAATCCTGTCAGTCCCCATAAGTTAGAAACAATAAGATAAGCAAATAACATCGCAAAATAAGGATAATAATTCTTTTCAAACTTTTTAGGCATTAATCCTTTTAAATAATCATAAATTGTCTTAATGCCTACTTCAGCTACTAATAGTGCTCCCTTCGGTCTTTCTAAAGGATCAGCAGCTTCTGCTTTTTTCCCTACCTTTATAAAGATTATAGAAAGAATAATCATAACTGTAATTGAACTGATCAGTTCCGGCTGTAAGTTATTAAAGAATGTACTCATTCGATTTTCCTCCTTTCTTTAAAAGCATCCCAATAAATAGTCATTTTTATTACAAAATAAGCAATAAATACAGTAATATAGCTTACATAATCCATCAAAAGTAAACCTATTAATAGACCGGCAGAATATATAAACAGCTGACCTATAAATAGACAAACTGTTAAAATCTTTGTATTGCTTTTATTGTCTAAAAGAAGATCTGTCATTCTAGCAGTCATCATAAAAGCTAATAACGAAATAAGATAACCTATCATAAAACCTGCCGGGTATCTGATCTCACCGGTAAATAGAGTGGCTATTAAGCCAATAAGAAATATAATATAAGACTGTCGTCTAATCTTATATTCAATCATTAATTAGTACCAAACAAACGATCTCCAGCATCTCCAAGACCGGGAACAATATAGCCATGATCATTTAAATGATCATCTAAAGCCGCTAATGTAATATCAAGCTCAGGATATTTATCCTGCAAGAATTTAACGCCTTCCGGTGCTCCTACTAAACATACTAACATAATATCTTTAGCTCCTCGATCAAGAATATCCTGAATAGCCATATCAGCACTACCTCCTGTTGCCAGCATCGGATCAACAATAATCACTTTTGATTCTGTCAGTCCTTTTGGAAATCTAGCATAATATTCCTGAGGCTGAAGCGTTTCTTCATCACGATACATTCCGATATGTCCTATTTTAGCATTAGGCATAATTGTTCTAAATCCATCTACTAAACCAATACCGGCTCTTAGAATAGGTACTAAAACAATCTGCTTATCTAATTCATATCCTGTTGTTTTACAGATTGGTGTTTCAATATCCTTTAATTTTAAAGGAAAATCTTTAGATACTTCATAAGCCATCAACATTGCAATCTCATCTAAATTCTGTTTAAAAATATAAGTAGATGTACTTTTCTCCCTCATAATTGATAACTTATGCTTAATTAAAGCATGGTCTAAAATCTTAACACTCATATTTGTCCTCCCAATATCATTTTATATAATTAAGATCTTTATACATAACAACCTTATTTGTCAGTATTTTAACTCTTTTTAAGCATTCCTGCTTAATATCTTCTGTTTCTTTATTCTTAAGACGTAAAGAGATAATCTTCCCTACTTCTCTAAAATCATCTTCATTGAATCCTTTAGTAGTCATAGCGGGAGTTCCTAACCTAATGCCGGAAGCCTTAAAAGGTTTCTCCGTATCAAACGGAATAGCATTTTTATTAGCTGTAATATGAATTTCATCAAGCAATCTTTGTGCTTTCTTACCGGAAATACCACAACTTGATTTTACATCCACCAATAATAAATGATTATCTGTACCGCCGGCAACTAATCTAAATCCTTCTTCTTTCAATGATTCTTCTAATGCCTTAGCATTCTTTCTAATCTTAACTGCATACTCTTTAAATTCAGGTTGCATTACTTCATAGAAGCAAGCTGCTTTAGCAGCAATAATATGCATAAGCGGTCCGCCCTGCATACCGGGGAATACGGCTGAATCAATCACTTTGCCAAACTCTTCCTTAGCCATAATGATTCCGCCTCTAGGTCCTCTTAATGTTTTATGTGTTGTACTGGTAACAATATCAGCATAAGGAAAAGGTGATGGATGTTCATTGGCAGCTACCAGACCGGCAATATGAGCCATATCTACCATAAATAATGCACCATTCTGATGAGCAATCTCCGCCATCAGTTTAAAATCAATGATTCTCGAATAAGCACTTGCTCCGGCAACCACAAGTTTAGGTTTAATCATTTCTACTTTCTTTTTATATTCATTATAATCCAGACATTCTGTTTCTCTATTCACACCATAAGCATGAAATTCATAAGTCTTGCCGGAAAAATTTAATGGGTGTCCGTGAGTTAAATGACCGCCATCATTTAAACTCATCCCCAGCACTTTATCTCCGGGTTCTAATAATGCAAAATAAACAGCACTATTTGCCTGTGAGCCGGAATGCGGCTGAACATTTGCATATTCACAGCCGAATATTTCTTTTAATCTTTCAATTGCCAATTCTTCTGCTTCATCTACAAATTCACATCCTCCATAATATCTTCTATGAGGATATCCTTCAGCATATTTATTTGTTAAAACTGAACCGGCTAATTCCATGATTTCATCAGATACAAAGTTTTCTGATGCAATTAATTCAATATTTTCTCTTTGTCTATTTAATTCTCTTTGTACACTTTCAAAAAGTTTCTGATCTCTCATAATTGCTCCTTTTCTAAAGCCATCATTTTCTCAATACGAGGAATATGACGACCACCTTCAAAATCTGAAGATAGCCATGCATTTAATACTTCAATTGCTAAACCTTCCCCGATAACTCTCTGTCCCATAGCCAACATATTTGCATCATTATGATTTCTTGTTGCTTTAGCACTAAAAACATCATGACATAAAGCACATCTGATCCCCTTAACCTTATTAGCAGTTATTGAAACTCCAATACCTGTTCCACAGACTACAACACCTTTATCACATTCTCCTGATGCAACAGCTTTTGCTGCCTTGGCAGCATAATCAGGATAATCACATGATTCTTCACTATATGTTCCAAAGTCTTTAACTTTATATCCTTGTCTTTGTAATTCTTTGAATAAAACATTCTTTAATCTGTATCCGCCATGATCACATGCAATTGCGATTGTCATAAAAGAGCCTCCTCTATATCCTTTTTATGAATTAATCCTTCTCTTAATATCTCTATCTTTCCATCAGTAAGTAAGACAACTGTACTCGCCAAAGCAGAAGAACACTGTCCTTTAACTACATAACTAATGCGTCCCTCAAGCTGATGAAGAACCTCTTTTTCATTAGTAGTATTAGGATGACCTGATAAATTAGCACTTGTTACCAAAATAGGTCCTGTCTTATCAATAAGATTTAATACAAACTGACTATCAGGTATTCTTATTCCTATTGTTGGAAGATAATTTGTCATTATTGGATCTACTGTTTTTTTTCTTTTAAGCACTAAAGTGATTCTTCCCGGCATAAATTTTCTTGCTATCTTCATGATATTCTCATCTGTTTCACCATACTTGCCAATATCATCTATATCTTTCAGCATTAACGTTACAGCCTTAGAATAATCTCTCTCTTTAGCGTCCATAAGTTTATCTAAAGCATCTGAATCATTAAACTTACAGGCTAATCCATATACTGTTTCTGTAGGAAAAGCAACAATCTCTCCATTACCAATAGCTTGTGCTATTAAATCAATCTCTTTTTCTTCTACAACAGTTGTCAAAATAATTCACCTCAATCAGGCATATAATATCATAAAAACTATTAAAAAAATACTATTTAATATATTTTTATATAAAAATGACCATTAGTCATTTTTATTATTATATGCTTTACTTATCATAAATACAACTCTTTTTTATTTTAATTTAAACATGAATGTTAGTATTAATAATAATCTTGAATGTTAGTATTAATAATGATATGCTTTATGAAAGCACTAACGAAAGGAGAGAAAATATGAATTTAAAGAAAAAGTTAATGCTTACTTTAGCCCTTGGGATGTCTTGTTCTCAAATGCATCTTGCATTTGCTCAAAGTGCTCCACCACTTGTCCCTATACAACAGGATACAGGGAATTTATTACAAGACTCCTCATTTGAAAACCACCATAATCACTGGCTAAAAACCGGTGATGCCCAATTCTCCAGCTATGGGAATTCGGCTGCATCAGGAAACTGGTATTGTTTACTTCCTCAAGGATCACGTAATGCCTGTGCATATCAAAAGGTGACTTTAAAGCCCAACACCAATTATATTGCCAAAGCAAAGGTTCTTGTAGGGAAACAAGGAGGATTGGCATACTTTAATGTCAAAACACAAGATGTTTCTACTCTTATTAATGGAGCTGAGGTATCTGTTTCTTACAAAAAAGAATATGATTGGAAATATCAGGATGTTGAATTAAAATTCAATACAAAAAACTATACAAATGTAGCAATTTGTATTATGAAATGGACTGATAAGGATCAAAATATTATTAATTCTCAGATTCAGGCTGATGATATTCAGTTATTTGAAGAAGGTAACAATCAACAGCAGAATCAGACTTATAAAACACTCTGGTATGATAATTTTGATCAAAAGTCATTAAATCTTAAAGACTGGGAATATGAATTGGGTTCAATTCGCGGTCATGAACAGCAGCACTATGTTAACAATAAAGAAAATGTATTTATAAGAAATGGTAAGCTTGTTTTAAGAGCTACAGATAGAGATAAAAAAGATCAGTATCAAAATCCAAGAAATCCAAGCAGAACGGTTATCTATAATTCCGGCAGTGTAAGGACTCATGGTCATAAAGAGTTCTTATATGGACGTATAGAAATAAGAGCTAAGCTTCCTAAAGGACAGGGTGTTTTCCCGGCGTTCTGGACATTGGGTCATGATTTCACATTAGATGGCAATATCAATGGTAAACAAGGATATGGATGGCCCCGCTGCGGTGAAATTGATATTATGGAATTAACAGGGAAAGCAGGAAATCATCCGGATAATAAGAGAGTATGGCAAACATTACATACCGGTACGGCTAACTCGGAGAATGACCATAAGCTGGGCGGTACCAGCCATACTATTAATGAAGATTTTAATAACGGCTATCATACTTTCGGTATTAACTGGAATAAAGATTCTATTGAATGGTACGTTGACAATAAAATTGTAGCACGTGTTGATTACAGTCATGATAAAATTGCTAAAACAGCATTAAACAGACCTCATTATATTCAATTAAATTTAGCAATGGGCGGTTCTTGGCCGGGAGAAGTCGGTAAAAACTTAGCCGGTACTGAATTTGAAATTGATCATGTTGTTTATGCAAGAAATCAGCAGCAGGAAAAAGATGCTCAGGAATACTATGCTAAAGCTCCAAAATTAGAAGGAGTTAAGCCTCTTACTATAGAGGAAGGAGATACTGATGTATTAAAAGGTCTTACTACTTCTAATAATTATCATATTGATTATTCTATTGAAGATTCTCCTCAGTTTAAAGCGGAAGGCGGATTGACTAAAGTTAATCTGTTATGTAAAGGTAAAGATGATCTTTCATCATTAAAAGCATTAAAACCGGGACAATATACAATTCATTACACAGCTCTGCCAAATGATATTAAATATACTCATCAAGGCTTAAGTGCGGAAAAAGATTATCTACTGGCAAGAAAGTCAACAACATTGACTATTGTTAAAAAGAAAAAAGTATTTAAAATGCTGGAAAATCCAAAATCAGTCACACAAGGAGAAGAAGCTGTCTTTAAATCAGAAGCCCCATTTGATACATTTAAAGAAGTTATGGTTGACAATAAAGTCATTGATAAGAAATTCTATACTGTAAAAAGTGGAAGTACTGTTGTAACTTTATCAAAAGATTATACAAGTACTTTATCAGCAGAGAACCATACTCTTTCTATTGTCTCTGAAGAAGGAAGTGCTACAGCATTATTTAAAGTGAATAAGAAAGTAATTGCATCAGAAAGCAATAATGAGTCATCAAAACCAAAAACCCCATCAAAGCCAAGTGTTAAAGAAACACCAAAAGCAAAAGACTCATCAAAGCCCGGTATAGAAAAAGAAATACCTAAAAATAAAGAAAGAATGTCTCCAAAAACATCTGATACAACATCAATAATGGGATTTGTGCTTATCTCATTAATCAGTTTATTTGTTTTATACTTTAGTAAAAAACAAAAGGCTTAATATTTAAATAACCTCTTAGCAGATAGTATATATCAACTACTATTGTCTAAGAGGTTTTTCATTGATAAAAGATATATTCTTTTTTAACAAAATTCATTTTTCAATCTTATTTTAATTATGTTACACTTAATATAAGAGGTGATTTTTATGAAAACAAAAACTAAAGTACTTATCGGAACATCAATAGTATCTACACTTGCAGCAGGTTACTTTGTATCAGGATATATAGGTTTATTATATGCTGCCAGAAGAAGAAAACATTCTTCTGTTATATTACATCCATTAACACAAAATGAATTAGACTATATTAAGAATTTAGAAAAGGAAACTTTATCTATTACATCATTTGATGGGATTAGACTTAAAGGAACAGTTATTAAAGGAAATACAAATAAAGCTGTTATCTGTGTACATGGATATCATTCAAGCGGTTATAGAGATTTTCAATATTTCATTAGATTCTATCATGAATTAGGATATACTATCTTACTTCCTGAGGATCGTGCTCATGGAGATAGTCAAGGTAAATATATCGGCTTTGGATGGCAGGATCGTTTAGATCTGATTGAATGGATACATGAATTACAAAAATATTTCCGTTTTCAACCTATTCAGATTGCTTTACATGGCATATCTATGGGAGCTTCTACAGTCTTAATGGCTAGCGGTGAAGATTTATCTTCTGATGTAAAATGCATTATTTCTGACTGTGCCTACTCTAATATTAAAGAAGAATTTAGATATTTCTTAAAAGAAGCAAAACTGCCATCACGAACAATTCTTTCCAGTGCTATTATCTTATCTAAGAATATCTTAGGCTATGATATAAGAAAGGCAGATGCCATTAAACAGGTAGAAAAATCACATATACCTACTCTATTTATCCATGGAGACCAAGATACAGTTGTTCCTGTCCGTAATGCTTCTCAATTATATAATGCCTGTAATGCAGAAAAAGAACTTGTTATTGTAAAAGGAGCAGAGCATGCCGACAGTATCATTACTAATCCTGATCTATATTTTGAAAAACTCAAAGAATTTTTAGATAATCATATAAACTAAAGCCTCCATTGGAGGCTTTTATTATTCTTCATCATCACTATTGTAATACTCTCTATACTGTCTTAATGATTCCTTACAAGCTAATATTGGAAGTAAGACAAAGTATAATAACCAAAAACATATAATTATGCAAACTATCTCAAGTGGAAGAGGATTTATTCTATTTAAAAACCCAAAATAGATGAAAGCCAGTATTGATAAAGCTTGAAATATGCGCCCTAATACCTTTAAGTACCGAGGATATTTCACTTTCCCAAGTATGCAATATTGACGAAAGGACATTTTAGATTTCATTGTTTTTATCTCCTTTTATGCCCAGACCTTAATAATATCATAGAAGTAATCAGCATCTGCATATTCGTTTGCAGCTTTAGCTACTAAATCAGCAAATTTATAAAGAACTCCAAATGCTGCTCCAACTGCCGCCGCTGCTGCCGGTATTCCTAGCCCACCTGTAATCAAAGGAAAAGCAAAACGAAGCATTGACACAATAATAGTAAAACCTGCAAAACAAAGAGATAATTGATCCGTATAACCGTTATATAATCTAATAGATTTAGAATACCACTCACATCTTCTTATTTGCCAGCTGCTTAAACCATTATAGTTGATGGTATATCTAGCCTTGCAGCCTATTCTCATATAAGTTGTCTTATTTCTATACCCCATCTGATACCATAATCTCTGAGCAAAAATCGTTGTTGTTTCAACAATCTTTCCCCATGAAATTGGCTTTCTTGCCTTTAGCATCTTATCTGATGATAATATCGGATTAATTCTATCATCCTTTTTGGAAGCCAGTATCCCGGACTCAATCGGTCTGCCTTTGGCATCAAAAGTCTTCAACTGAATGTCGGACTTATTAATTGTATATAGAAATCTTTTATGATTCTTATAACTGATGACTTCTACAATTCTTTGATTGCCTCTATCATTAACTTTGACAATGGCATCCTTGTCCTTATATACGACTTTTTCTCCATTATATGCAAAAGCATCATGCATATTAGAAGTAAGTAAAAACAGAAAAGCGGATAAGATAATGAGTGTATATTTTCTTAATTTCTTCATATAAATTCCTCCTATTGTATTTAAAAAAATATAATAAGCATGCCTATATGAATAGAATAACCGTTTTATTGTTGCTCTAAAAGGATATAGGCATGACTAAGGAAAAGCAGAGAATCACCCCTAGAAAGAGAATAAATTGATTTTCCATAGACACACCTCCCTAATAAAATACTTTCTAATACTATTTTAATATTTATTTCACATAAAAGCAATAGTTTTTTGAAATCATATAAACTAAAAGCCTCCAAATGAAAGAGGTACAATTTATTTCATTTAATTTCAATCATTTTATCAAAATTATCAAAGTTTCTCTTATATACTATACTTTTATTCTTAAACGTAGATGATATAAAATGCATCTGTGTTTATATTTTACATATTTTATTTGTTCAAATATTCTAGTAACGACCGCAATACATTTACAATACTCGGATATCTACGCAGTAATTCTTTACTTCTTACTAACTCCCCAGCATAGTCAAATACTTTACGGAACTGAATTATGCTTTCATCTGATTCATTTATACCCATCAATTTTTAATTTTTCGAATATAAGCGTTAATAGTATATCCATATAAGTTTATTCTTTCTATCCCCTAATAACTTATTCTTGCTGAAATATGATGTAAGTCCAACTCCTCTTCTCCAAAGATTAACCTTATGTTAAGCTGAGTAGGGTTTACATCATTGTCCAATGTTCCAACAAGTCTAACATCTATCACCGGTTTAAATTGAACCCCATCCATTGAATCTTTGAATCTTTGATTTCGTATGATATGTTTTCTAGCTCTTTCTAAAGGAATAGCTCCCCAGCATTTTATTGGTTCTGCTCGCTCTACAATCATTCTAGGTAAGTATTCCGGAGCAAACTGGTTAGGTTCTATATGTAAACCTCCATTTATTCTAAAAGATTGATATAAATCCTCAAACAGTTTGCTTCTGCTATTTGCATACTTACATTTAAAACCGATAATGTCTTCAATCGCTTGAGCTATGTCATCAATATGTTCATTAATAAACTCTAGAATTTCCTGATTCTCTGGTGTATCCGGTCTTGCCTCGTAAATTCTTTGCCAGTTATTAGCATTTCCTTCATAATTTACGCAGTTAAACTTAGATTCTTCATCAAAATTCAAACCGCTGATTTCACTTCGTGTATGAGCTGCATACATTCTCCTTGCTCTATTTTGTGTTGTATTATTTTTTCCACCAATGATTTGAACGGAAGAACCACAATTTGGACACAATGCATACTTTTTTCCCTTTTGATAATAAGGATAGTTTTTGTTTGTTTTATCTTCAAAATTATCAATATTAAACGGGATACCTGTATTTAACTTTATATATTTCATTAATTCACATCCTCCATTATTATTTATGCTGAGCTTTAAATTTACAAGCCGATTAAATGACTACATTTTTAGTTCTATTGTCTCAAATCTCTTTTATTATTCTTTGATTTTATCAATATGTCTTTTAATAACTGAGAATGGAGCTGCTCCGCTTTCTATTAATGAAGCTATAAACTTCTTATGATCAAACTTCTCTTTTAATCTATTTTTTGTTTCTTTTAATAATTGATTAATCTGAAGATATCCCAGATAATAAGGAGCAAAAGCTCCGGGATTAGCCCATAACTGTTCATATTGTTTTTTAGCCCCATTATCATCTAAGCTAAATCCATAGTTTTTCATTTCACTCTTAAAGCGATCTAATGTCCACCCATCATAATGAATACCGATATCAGCCTGCATAATCGCAATATAAGATAAGATCTCATTATATTTATACGCATTAAGAACATTCTGATTTAAATCTAAATACTTTAAACAATAATACTGACAATAAACAGCATATCCTTCTGTAAATCCTTTATTATTTGCGATAGCTTTCATATAATGACTCTTATTATGAGCATAAGTATAAGCATATTGATACATATGTCCGGTAATACCTTCATGAGATACCGTAATATAAGTATCTATCTTCTTAATATCTCTGGCATTTGGATTCACTCTGATCTGTTTCTTAGCTTTAGAATCTAAAGCCGGTATATTAAAATAAGCAGAAATACCCCCATCAGTAGCAATCGTCTTATTAATATCCTTAATTTCATATTCAATATTATTTACTTCCGGAAAGTCCTCTTTATATCTTTTTAAATTATACTGAAGTATTTCATCATAGCTATTAAACTGAGTACGAATATTAGTCATAGAAGAATAAATATTATAATTCTGAGTAATAAGCTTTGTAAGCTTCTGATAACTCTCTGTATAGCCATTTGATAATAACTTCTTAATTGCAGACATAGAATCATTAGCTCCCATTTGAGACTGTAATAATAAAGCATAATATTCTTTACCATTAGGGAGTGATGCGTATCCTCTATGATTATTCTTATTTTTTAAACTATTAAAAGTATTAATAATATTAGTATAGGCTTTAAGAAAAGATGAACGAAATGCTTCTTTTAACTGATTCTTATAATCATTAGACTTTATAGTACCTAAATTCAACCGATCAATAGCCTTATTCATTTCACTTAAAACAGCACTATTCATTCCTCCATCAGCAATCTTCTTACAATAACTGATAATACTGTCTATATCACTTATTAATAATCCTTTATCTGCCTGTATTTTTGTATATTCTAAAGCATCATTCACATAAGGAAGAATATCATTAATTAAAACAATTAAATCCTTAGCATCCTGCTCTTTTCTCAGCTGCCAGTCAGAAAATAAAGAAGGCAGTGCTGTATGAATACCATTCATTGTTTTAAAAAATTGTTCATAATAATCAAACTTACTATCACTCATCTTACTATCTAAATCAGATTGAAATTTATAAGTATCATAGATATCTTTTTGTATCTCAGTCAAATCTTTTCTATTAAATGCAGAAAAAGCCTTTCTTGCTTTCTCATTTTCTTTTCTTACTTTTTCAATGTTTTCTTTTGTAGGTCTGGTTCCTAATGATACCTTTACTTTACTTGTATCAATACCATATTTATCAGGATGCTCTAAATAAACATGCATATTCAAATAATCTGATGATATCTCTCTTTTAAATTCATTATCAATAAAGGTGTCAAAAGCCTTTTGATTATTTTCATTATTACCTTTATGATCGCATCCGCTTAATATAAAAGCCAATACAATAAAACTTATCAATAACTGTTTAATTTTCATAAGATCACCTCTTTTTTATCATAGCTTTTCTTTTCTCATTAATCAAGAAAAGAGGAGCATGGCTCCTCTAATTGTTATAATTTACAAAGATATCAGAATAATAATGATATTCTTTATACTTATTCAATAAATTAACTTTTTTATATCTCACTTCTTTCATGTTATCTTTAATTGAATATTTTACTAATATATACCCCCTTTCATTATTTTCTTTATAATAATTTGCACTATAGATAAAGTCACCATAAACCTCAACATCCCTTAATGGATGCTTAAGATTAAATATCTTTTCTTCTCCTGTTTTTGTATGATAGAAAGTCATCTTTCTACCTTCATATGTAGGTGACTCTGAATTCATAATAATAAGCCAATCGCCATATTTATTAACATGGCCTAGCTCCTTTGTTTTAATTTTAATAATCTTAAAATCTAAGCTCTTCACATCCAACTCAACAATCAGATTATTACTTATCTCTTCACTTCCATCCTCATTAGTTTTACTAGAAACAGGCAGATAGATTTTATCATTAATAACGACTGCTTCTGTTATGCTACGCCCATATTGAGATAAGTCTATCTTCTTAATTAAGTTTAATTGCTTATCATAAATATTAATAAATTCTTTCCTTGAATCTTCAAGAAGATTGTAA
Organism: Eggerthia catenaformis OT 569 = DSM 20559; assembly: GCF_000340375.1. GTDB lineage: Bacteria > Bacillota_I > Bacilli_A > Erysipelotrichales > Coprobacillaceae > Eggerthia > Eggerthia catenaformis. The sequence goes on along the minus strand of NZ_KB446646.1, from coordinate 84,001 downwards.
GGAACTACTATCTTGTCTCCGGCTAAGAAAAGATTTAAAGTTATAATATCATTAAAAGTAATTTCTTTTACTTTCTTATTATTATAATCTGTTTGAGTTATATAAACTTTTCTATCCAAATTACTGATTGTATATGTGTATTTATCATTCGCAATAACACCTTGAATGTTTATCCTATCCACATCATAAAATTTAATATTTCTTGTATTCCTGTTTAATTCTATGATTTTTTTGTCATCATTCTTTCTAGTTAAACCTCTTGCTTCAAAATAAGCATTTTCTTTTTGGTATGAAGATTCTCCTAAATTCTTTGAAACACCGGCTGCTTTTAAACTATCCTCACCCTTTATATTAAAATCGCCATCAAAATAAACAATCTTTGTATTTCTCTTATAGATAGACGTTTCAATAACTCCTAGTTCCCAGTCTATCTTTTCCTTCTTTTCATTAACAGTACATCCTGTGGCTAAAAGTAGAAAAAAACATAACAATAGTTTTTTCATTTAACTGCTCCTATAAAGTAAGGTTGTCTTTGGTCCTTCAAGTAATTCTACCGGATGTATTGCTTTTAAAGGTCCAATATCAAAACTAGGTGTATTAAGGTCAACACCGCATGTATCTAGATAAGCTGCATATATAAGCTGTGAACAATAAAAACTTTTTCTAGTTCCCATATTATAATAGTTATAATTATATGGTTTTCCAATCTGCTTTACACAATAGTCACCGGCTTTGGCATCTTGTTTAACCGATGTTCCTTTTACTCCTAAAGCGTAACACTTACTATGCTGGGTATCCCAATTATTATAACCCCACTGAACACCATCTCCCAAGGATTCTATAATCCAACCTCTATCATAAACCATGCCTGCATGTCCAAGAGGGACGACTCCTTTATATTTATCAGGAGTATAAAGTATAACACCTTTTCTTTTTGGATACCTTCCTTTAGCGGCTCTGACTCCACGATTACTCCCAGTTAACGACTTAGGCTGATATACCTGCTTTTTATCTCCCTGTTTATTTAATCTGTCAACCAGTTTAGGATCAAATACCTTATTAATATATTCTTCTCTTTCCTTATCATTCATTTCAGATACATCTTTTGCCTGTACGCCAATTAAGCTCGAATTAAAAACTAACAACAATGATACAATAAATACTATTCCTTTTTTCATCTTATTCACTTTCCTTTCTAAAATATTTATTATACATAAGCAAGAGTGAATATTATGACCTTCACTCTTTAGATAAAGAAACCATTGATATCACGTCTCCTTTCCTAAATTATAATATTTAAAAGTTAATAATTCAATTCTTTTGTGAACTTTTTATAATGTTTTTTTATGATTCTTTAGTAAAATGAATATTATTATATTTATCTCCTGTAATTCAGTTAAGAAACTCTTTTGTCTATTCTGTCTTAAAAAACTTATATCCATATTCATTTATAATTAGTATATAATACAAGTAAGAGAGGTAATCATATGTCAAAGATTATATGGAAAGGGAATATAGACTGGAATACAGTTACTAATGGAAAACAGGAATGGGATAAGGAAATAAAAGAAACATATATTCCTAATCATGCTGTTTATTTAAAGAGACCTGATAATATTTTTAAAGGATTAACTTTATATTTTATTATTCCTATAATTATTTGTTTTATTATAGTTTTTATAAAGAGAATACAAACAAATGATATATTTATTGATTTTAGATTTTTTCCTCTTTCTTTAATTATAGGCTTTTTTGTAGGTATGCCTTTACATGAATTATGTCATGCTTTATGTTACTATAAGGAATCTAAAGTTTATATCGGCATATCTTTAAGACAATTAAGAGCTTTTTGTATATCTCCTTGTAGATTAAAAAGAAATCGTTTTATATTAATGGCTTTATCTCCTTCTTTATTAGGTATTCTATTTATGATTTTATTTTTAATAACTCCTGTATCTATGAAATGGCTTATTACTATCTCTATGATACTTATGTTTATGGGATTAATATCTCCCGCTCCTGATTATAGAGATATTGTATTAATATTAAAGCAAGTACCTAAGAATGCTTATATTCAGCCCGGTAATAAAGGATATATATGGTATCAATAAAAAAGAATAGATTTCTCTATTCTATATCTAAAGCTATTAAGTCATCAAATGTCTGTCTTCTAACTACAAGCCTTGATTGCCCTTTATAAGTAAAGACAATCGCTGGTTTAGGTAACTGATTATAATTTGAAGACATCGTATAGTGATAAGCTCCTGTAGAAAATATCGTAAATAGATCACCTGATTCAACAGAATCAGGTATTTTAATATCTCTAATTAAAATATCACCGCTTTCACAACATTTTCCTGCAATAGTAACAATTTTATTTTTCTTTTCTGATGCCTTATTCGCAATAATACCTTCATACTTAGCATTATATAAGGCTGTTCTAATATGATCAGTCATTCCTCCATCTACTGCAACATAGGTCTTCATACCCGGTATTTCTTTAATAGAGCCTATTGTATAAAGAGTAATACCGGCATTCCCGGTAACATATCTTCCCGGTTCTATCATAACTGACGGATGAGTCCATCCTCTTTGATCATAATGAGAATAAATAATAGACATAATTGTTTGAGTAATTACATTAAAATCTAAGGGTTTATCTTCTTGAATATAAGCTATACCATATCCTCCGCCGGCATTAATTTTACTCGTTACGATATGAAATGTCTGATAGATTTCATCCGCAAACTTCATAAACTTATACATTTCTTCTTTATAAGCATTTAAATCAAAGACCTGAGAGCCTATATGAGCATGTAATCCTTCATAAACTAAAGAAGAAGATTCTAATACCTGTTGAATAGCCTTTAAATATATTCCTTCAGATGATGGAAAACCGAACTTTGTATCTTTCATACCGGTTTGTATTTTTTCATTAGCTCCCGCTTTAATTTCAGGTACAACACGTAATGTAATAAAGACTTTCTTATTAAGCTTAGAAGCTATTCTTTCCAATAAATCTAATTCATAGAAATTATCTGCTACAAAATGATAAACATTATTATTTAAGGCATAATTTATTTCCACGGGAAGTTTATTATTTCCGTGGAAATAAATTTTATCAGGATCAACACCTGCTTTTAAAGCTATACTCATTTCTCCGGCACTGACACAATCTATCCCAATATTATATTCTTTAATCAGTTTATACATAGCTAAACAGCTAAATGATTTAGAAGCAAATAAAGCTAAGCTCTTTTCATACTGATTCATAAAGACTTGTAATTCTTCCAATTTATCTCTTAAATGTCCCTCACTCATAACATAAAGAGGTGTTCCATATTGCTTAACTAAATCAGAGGCTCTAACATCATCTATATACAATTCATTATTCTTTATTTGAGCATATTTTGTCTGTATTATCATAGTATCCTCATTCATAGAGATTCTTTAAATCATAGAATCCCGGTTCTTTATTTATTAATACTTTGACTGCTGATACAGCTCCCTTTGCAAAAATATCTCTAGAAAGAGCAGTATGTTTTATTTCTATCAATTCATCTTCTCCACCATAAAGAACAGTATGTTCTCCACATATTGTTCCTGCCCTGATAGAAGATATTCCTATTTCATTTCTATCTCTCTTCTGATGTCTAGACTCTCTGTCATAAACAGGATAACTGTCTTTAATAGACTCAGAAGCACTTTGATAAAGCATTTTTGCAGTTCCACTAGGAGCATCTATCTTACGATGATGATGGGCTTCAATAATTTCTACATCATAATTGTTTGTATAGAATTCTTTGGTAAATTGAGAGACGATCTTATTAATCATAGCAACACCAAATGAAGTATTATATGACTGAAAGATAGGAATCATCTTTGTATACTCTTTGATTAATTCCAGTTGTTTCTGATTATATCCGGTTGTTGCAATAACACCCGGGATACTCTTTTCTTTTAAATAAATTAAAATTTCTTCTAAGTTATTAGGATGTGAAAAATCTATAAGAGCATCTGCTTCTTCTTTAACTTCTTCTAAAGAATAATAATAAGGAACATCAGGTGTTATATCAAAGTCATGTGATATAACAGCAATTAATTCTAATGATGGATCATCCTTAACAGCCTGACATACTTTCTTTCCCATGACTCCATATCCATAAACAAGAACTTTCATATTAATACCTCTTACTTTCAAATAAATCCATTGCTTTAAAGAGTTTATCTTTATTCTCTTTTGTCGTTTCTATTAATGGTCTTCTTAAAGAAGCGTTTTTAATAATTCCCATATGTTTTAATGCTGCTTTAGGCATAATAGGATTAACATCTATAAAGAGATTCTTAGAGACATCATTTAAATCAATCGCAAGCTTTCTGGCAAATTCTAAATCACCTTTTAATGAAGCCTGAGCTAGCATTTCTATTTCTCTTGGATAAAGATTAGATGTTACAGAAATAACTCCTTTTCCTCCTGCTGCTATAAAAGGAAGAATATTATCATCACAGCCGCTATAAATATCAAAATCTAATCCCTGTGTTCGTGTTAAGCATTCCATTAAATAAGAGATATTATCAGTAGCATCTTTCATACCAATAATATGAGGATGTTTAGCAAGCTCTTGAACTGTTTCAGGAGTAATAGTCATTCCTGTTCTTCCCGGAACATTATAAATAATCATTGGTATATTGACCTGATCAGCTATATAAGTATAATGATCAATTAATCCTCTTTGAGATGTCTTATTATAATAAGGTGTAACCACCAAATAAGCATCAGCCCCTGCCTTTTCATCATATTTAGCAAGTTGTAAAGCTGTATAAGTATCATTATTGCCGGCACCGGCAATAACTTTGACTCCGGTTCCTTTAGCCATTTCAACTGTAATATCAACCAGTTTATATTCTTCTTCTACAGTAATCGTTGCGGTTTCACCGGTTGTTCCATTCACAAGTAAAGCCTGTACCCCACCATCTATCATTCTTTGAACCTGTCTTTTAAATCCTTCAATATCTAACTGTCCATCTTCAAGCATTGGTAAGACTAAAGCAACAGCACTTCCTTCAAATAATGACATTTACATCATCTCCTTTATCTTTTCATAAATAGTTTTTAAATATTTCTTTTCTACTACAAAATCCATACTTGTTTCACTAGTTGTAACCTGTCTAAAAGAAATTTGACAATCTGCAAATATCTTAAAAATATGATAGGCAACTCCGGTTTCTTCAGCCATATCTCCCGATATAGATATTTTTCCTATATTCTTATAAGAATACATTTCTATTCTAGGATGATTCTTTTGAATCTCCATAATAGCCTCATTTAACTGACTCTGACAACTTTCATCAGCTGTAAAATCTATTTGCATTTCATCACTTAACATAATACTTGATATCATATCAACATTTACATTATGTCGGCTGATAATCTTAAATATTTCAGATACAAATAAAGAATTCTTTTCTACATTCTTTAAGCATACCTGAATAATGCTTTCATTAACTTTTACCTGACTGATACTCTTTTTCTTCATCATCTGCCTCCTTATAAAAAAAGCAATAGTAACCTATTGCATCCTCTCTTATACAATAGCTCTCCACAAATATTTTGTGACAATGATATAGATATTCTCTATCTCACCAGAATTCTTTCATATACAGCTTTAAGAATTCTTCGGCGTTATTCCTCTATGACTATCTGACTGTATTCATATAATAGTCACTTCTTAATTTCCGCACCTCTATTTCTTTTTAATTTTAGCACAATAACAAGAATCTAACAATAATTTATGAAAAACAGTTTATATTAAAAATCTTATCTATTTTCTTTCTTTAAATTTTGATATAGACAAATATCTCCTTTTCATATATCATGTCAAATAGTTAGGAAAGAGGTCTTTCAATGAGTATCATAATACAAAAAGAATTCCATAATATCAAAGACTATATAAATGAAGTAATCAATCAATATTTAAATGATTATCACTTAGATATTCCCTATTCTACTAAAGAGAATTTATCTATTCATTTATCATTATCTATTAGCCGATTATTATCTAATAGCTTTATCAGCTATAGTGAATCACAGCTTATTCAATGTAAAAATTTAGAAACATATCCTATTGCTAAAAAGATTATTTCATCTTTAGAAGAACATTTTTGTCTTAAAATGGATAAAAATGATATCTATTATACAGCTATGTATCTTTCTAATCTCTCTTTATTAGATTTAGATTTTGATATATCAAGTGATATTGTAGGTGAAGATGTAGAAAATATTATGAATGAAGCATTATTAGAAATTAAAGATAAATTAGGATATGATTTAAAACAGCATAAAGAATTTTATAATGGCATAACTCTTCATTTCTATCCGGCTATTGAAAGATTAAAAACAAATCAGCAGCTTGATAGTAATCCTTTATCTGATATAACTGCTATCAAAGATCAAAGAGAATTTCAATGTGCTGAAATTCTTAATGATATAGTTGAAAAATACTACAGTAAATCATTTAATGATAATGAGCTGGGTTATATTATTCTTCATTTTGGGACAGCTTTTTATAAACAAGCTTAAAGGAACTCTTATGAGTTCCTTATTTTAATATCTTAGATAACACATATAATAAAATACTTTCTACTCCCGAAGCTGTTAAAAGATAAAATGTAACTGTACTAATCAATTTTAATGTCTGATTATTACTATCATTAAGTGATGTTACTATTAAAAATATAAATAGTGAAGAAAGAAATAGTATTAATGAATATTTTAAATATTTCTTATATCTTTCTTTTAAAAATGTATATTTACTCATATTATTTACCTATACAGAATCTCTTAAATAATTCATCTAAAAGATCTTCTTTTGATTGTTCTCCTAATATTTCTTTAAGTTTCTCCCAACTATCATATAAATCAGTTACAATCAAATCAGGAGGTATCTTATTATTCATAGCATCAATAGCTTTATTTAATGATTCATTAGCTTGTTCTAATAATTGAAGCTGTCTTTGATTTGCGAGTACATGAGCATCCTCTCCATTAATTACACTTAAATCAAAACTATTCTTAATATAATCAGTTAAATCTGTAATATTCATATCTTTAGCACTTATATGAATACCTTCTATATCTATAACACATCCCTGATCCTGTTTATTAATAATAATAATACGATGAGTATTCTTAGTTTTATTTAAAAGCATGTAATCTTCATTATCTAAAGGTTTAGAACCATCTAGTACCAATAATACTAAATCAGCTTGTGATATTAATGACAATGATTTCTCTACACCCATTGTTTCTATTCTATCGTCAGTATGATGAATACCTGCGGTATCTATCATATTTAATACAAGATTATCTAATCTGATTGTTCCTTCTACAATATCTCTGGTTGTCCCGGCTATTTCAGTAACAATTGCTTTATCTTCTTCTAATAAGGCATTTAATAAAGAAGACTTACCTACATTAGGCTTACCTACTATAACTGTACTTATTCCTTCTTTAACTAATTTAATATTCTTTGATTCAGATAAGATATGCATCATCTTATCTTTTAATTTCTGAGATTTAGGCAGTAATTTATCAGCTGTTAATTCTTCTATATCATCATATTCAGGATAATCTATATTGACTTCTATCTGTGTAATAATCTGAATAAGATCTTCTTTTAAATCAGTAATAAAATGACTGATACTTCCTTGTATTCCTTTTAATGCCAGTTTTCTTGCTTCATCATTATGAGCAGTTACCAAATCACTGATAGCTTCCGCCTGAGAAAGATCTATTCTTCCATTTAAGAATGCTCGCTTAGAGAATTCTCCTCTTTCTGCCATTCTAGCTCCTTTATGTAAACAAAGCTGTAAAACTCTATTTGTAATAAAGATTCCACCATGACAATTAATTTCAACCATCTCCTCACCGGTAAAAGTATGCTTTCCCCGATAAATAGAAACTAACACTTCATCAATTTTTTCTTCTCCATCAACAATATATCCATAAGATATTGTCTGTGTTCTTTTATTTATAATTTTTCCGGTAAAGAATGATTGTACAAATTCAATCACATTTGACCCGGATAATCTTATAATAGAAATAGCAGCTTCTAATCGTGATGTAGCAACAGCTGCAATAATATCCTCATTCATATGAATCTCCTTATCTATTCCTCACTTTTCTAGTTTTTATGATTATATCATTAATTTTTCTTTTTAAGAAGACTATTAAAAAACACCTCAATAGAGGTGTTAATCCACATAATAAATTGTAATATATCTATTCTTTCCTTCTCCTGAAGATTCTGTTCTTAAATGATCCATTTCAGCAATCACTGAATGCATTACTTTTCTTTCATCAGCAGGCATAGGATCCAATTTAACATCTACATGTGTTTTTTGAACCTGTTTACCAATTCTTTTACCCATTGCTGTAACTTTCTGAAAACGAGATTCTTTATAGCCATTAATATCTAAAGATATTTCAATTTTTTCTTTAAATTCAGTATTGACAGCATGCTTTGTAATAAAATTTAATGTTCTTAAAATAACACCATTTTTACCAATAAGAATAGAATTATTATCAGTATCAATATTACAATAAAATCTATTATCCTGAATAAAAGTTGCTGTTTCAACAGTAAATCCCATATCAGTTAAGATTCTTCTAACAAAGCTGCTCATATATTCTTCTATCATACTATTTACATAACATTCAATAACAGCTTTCTTTGAAAATAATCCTCTTTTTTCTTCAATTATTTCATAATGAAGATCATCTAAAGCAACACCTAGATCTAAGCAGGCATTACTTAATGCTTCATCTACAGTTTTTCCTTCATATGTTTTCATTTTATTCACCTATCTAATCACATTTTCATCCTTCTTAGCTTGTTCTTTTTCAATATAATGAATATGAATATAAACTGTTCTAATAACTGTAATAATATTAGTTGTAATCCAGTAGAATGACATTGCAGTCGGCATTGTCATACCAAAGAAAATAATCATTGCAGTCATCATAATATTCATTGATTTCATAGAATTTTGTGTTTTGCTGGGATGATAATTTTTATCTCTTTTAAGCATCATATTATTAATCTCAATAGCTAAAAACTGAGATAATGCCATGATTACAATAATAATCAGATATTCCCAATGCCCCTTTTGAATTTGTGACATTGGTGTTAATCCTAAGCTTAATCCAAAAGTAGTACTCTCATATAAAACTTTTACTCTTTGTACAGACTGCCACATAGCAAGCATAATTGGTAAAGTTAAAAGCATTGAAAATGAGCCTAACATTGAAACATCATTCTTTTTGTATAAAGCCTGTATTTCCTGTTGCATACGTAACTGACTTGTCTGATCCTTCTTACCCTTATATTTATTTTGAATCTTTTCCATTTCCGGCTGTAACATCTGCATTTTCTGAGATGATACAGTTGATTTAATCATTATAGGCAATAAAATAATATTAATAACAATTGTTAGTCCTACTACTCCAAATAATATATTACCTGTCAGATTATTAATAAATAATATTCCCTTAGCAATTGGAATAACTAAAAAGAAATCAAATATACCTGCAGAAAGTGTCCATTTTGTTTCTTCCGTAATTGCTCGTGAAGCTTTTAAAGTCCCATCAGCATTCATATTGTTAGTACAGCCTGCTAAAATAAAGACAAAAGCTATTAATGCAAAAATCTTTAAATATTTCTTTGTACGCTGATCTAGTACCATTTACTTATCCATCCTTTTTAATGTTTTCTTATATAATGAAATAAGAGAATCTCTATTAGTCTTATAATCATTATTTAAATAATTTTTTCTTACAATAATGATAAAATCATAAGACAAATCTTTATCAAATATTTCATTAGCTAGCATACGTACCTGTCTTTTGATTTTATTTCTTATTACAGCATGACCCAATTTCTTAGAAACAGATAAGCCTATTCTCAAATGCATATCATTCTTTAAATAATAAAGAACATATTCTTTGTTAGATAGACTCTGATGATGCTGAATAATTTTTGTAAAATCTTGATTCTTCTTAACTCTATATTTTTTTTTCATACCTTTTAAGAAAAAAAGCCACATAAAAGTGGACTATTTTTAGACAGTTAATGCTTTTCTTCCTTTTTGTCTTCTTCTAGCAAGTACTCTTCTTCCACCTACTGTAGCCATTCTTGCTCTAAAACCATGAGTCTTTGCTCTTTTTCTTTTATTTGGCTGATATGTTCTTTTCATATTTATACTCTCCTTAACTAAAATTTATTGCTTTATACTTCTATAACATATGCCACACTATTATATGAAAAAAGCTTTTTGAAGTCAATAAAATTTAAAAAAATAGAATATCCTTCAATATTTAAAAATATAATTATATTTATTTATATCCTTTATAATCACATCTTAATCACAAGTTATCCACAAGTGCATAACAATATTCACAGTATTTCTTCAAATTGTTGATATATATGGTTTTTATATCATAATTTATAGTGAATAAAGTGTGCATAGAAGAGTGAATAAAGAAAGTTATTCACAATATATGTAAGTTGTTCACATTTTTTCTTTTTATTATTCACATTCGCTTAATTAATAAATTTGTGGATAATGATTAAATAAAAAGCATTATCAATATTTTAATAGGTGAATAAGTATGTGGAAAACCTGTGAATAACTTTTTTATCTTCATTTTATTCACATTTTAATCTATAATGATTAAAGAAAGAAGGTGGATTATGAATAATCTGGAAGCTAACTGGTCTAAAACTTTAAATGCTTTTGGTCATACAACTACAGATAAAGTCGTTTTTGATTCTATAATCACCTTATTAAAGGCTCGTGAAATAACTGATGATCATCATCTTATAGTTACTGCTGAAACTGAATATAATATTGGCATTGTTAGTGATTATAAAGATCAGCTTGAGGAACTCTATAATGAAATGTATAATGAAGCCATTATTATTGATCTCATGAGTGATGAAAGATATTTGCTTTTACATCAAAAAGAGAATATTTCTTATGATTATGATGATCATTTAAATCCTGATTTTACTTTTTCTAACTTTGTGGTTGGTAATTCTAATAGAATTGCTCAAAATGCATCTTTAGCTGTTGCTATGAAGCCGGGGACTGCTTATAGTCCTTTATTTATCTATTCTCATTCCGGTCTTGGTAAGACTCATTTACTAAATGCGATTGGTAACTATATTAAAGAAAATAAGCCCGGTGTTCAGGTTATTTATTGTACCAGTGAACAGTTTGTAAATGATTATGTAAGTTCAATTGCCAGCAGAACAATGAATGATTTTAATTATCGTTATCGTCATATTGATGTTTTATTAATTGATGATATTCAATTTATTGCTTCTAAAGAAGCAAGCAGTGAGATGTTCTTTAATATTTTTAATAGTCTGCAAAATGAAAATAAACAGATTGTTATTAGCTCCGATAAGCCTCCAAAAGACTTAAAAGGTATTGAACAAAGACTTGTTTCAAGATTTACTAATGGCTTAACTGTCAGTATTGATACACCGGAATTTGAAACATCTAAAGCTATTCTATCTAAAAAGATTGAATTAGAAAAAGTCGATTATCCAATTGAAGAAAGTGTCTTAGATTTTATAGCTTCACATTTTAACAGAGATGTCAGAGAATTAGAGGGAAGCTTAAAAAGATTATTATTTTATAAGCTTGTTTTTGGTATCAATAAGAATGTGATAGATATGGAATTTGCCTTAGAAGCATTTAAAGAAAACTATGAAGTTAGTAAAAAGAATGAAGAAATTACTGTTGATCAGATTAAAAAATGTGTAGCTGAATATTACAATCTGACAGTTTCACAAATTAATTCTAAATCACGTACTTCTAATATTATTGTTGCCAGACATATTGCTATGTATTTAGTAAGAAGTTTAATTGATAGTATTAGTTATATCCAAATAGGAAAAGAATTTGGTGGAAGAGATCATTCCACAGTTATGAAAGCCTGTGATAAGGTAGAAAAGAATATGAAAAAAGATCCTAATTATCATAAAGCAGTAGAAGAAATTAAATCTAAAATGATTTAAGCACCGTAATTCACAATTCCGTATTTTATTTTTCACATAAAATATACTGATGTAATCAATATATTTTTAACTTATTCACATTATTCACAAGATTATTATTATTTATCTTATAAATAAGATAATAAAAGGAGATTAACTATTATGAAATTTACAATTAAAAGACAAGTATTATTAAATGCTCTTGCTAAAGTATCAAGAGCTGTATCTATGAAAAGTCCATTACCTGTATTAACCGGTATTAAGTTTGATTTAGAAAGTGATGGATTAGTATTAACGGGAAGTGATAGTGATATTGTTATTCAGACTAAAGTTACTCAGGATATTAATATTAAAGAAACCGGTTCTGTTGTTTTATCCAGTCGTTATATCTTTGATATTATTAGAAAGATTAATGCTGATGAGGTTCTTATTTATATTGCTGATGGATCGCTAACATGTATTGAAGCAACAGGCTCTTATTTTAATTTAAATGGAACACCTGCTTTTGATTATCCTAGAGTTGATTTAAATAAGAAGGGTATTCATCTTACTATTAATTCATTAAAGATTAAGGATTTAATTGAAAAAACTGCTTTTGCTACCAGCGAAAGTGAAACAAGACCGGTCTTAACCGGAGTTAATTTTAAAGTAGATGGAAATCTTTTAACTTGTATAGCTACTGATAGTTATCGTTTAGCACAGACAAAGACTTCACTAGAAGAAGAGAGTTCTTTTAATGTTATTATTCCTAAGAAATCTTTAACTGAATTATCACGTATTATTGAAAAAGATGAGATTATTGATTTATATGTTTCTGATCGTAAAGTATTATTTATTGTTGATGATTATATTATTCTTTCTCGCTTAATTGATGGTACTTTCCCTGATACATCTCGTTTAATAGCTGATCAGTATGAATATGAATTAAGTGTATCCAGTGAAGATATTCTTGGAGCTATTGATCGTGCTACTTTATTAGCTGATGCTGAGAAAAGTATTGTTACTTTAAATATGTCAGCTGATAAGGTTTTATTAACATCTTCTTCACAAGAAATAGGTTCTGTGGAAGAAGATTTAAATAAGGCTTTCTTTAAAGGAGATAATTTGGAAATATCATTTAGCGGACGTTATTTAAATGATGCTATTAGATCTGTTAATACTAAGACTGTTAAATTACAGTTTTCCGGTAGTATGAAACCTTTTATTGTTAAGGATATGGAATCTGATAATAATATTCAGATTGTTCTTCCGGTAAGAACTTTTTAAAGGATGATTTTTGATTATAACGCTTAAATTTTTGATTTAAGCGTTTTTTATTATGTTTAGAGTTATTATATTGTTTTTTATTTATGTTTAAAATTAAGCCATTTTATGCTATAATAGTCAAGTATATGAGAGGAAGTGTATACTTTGAAAGAATTACATATTAAAACTGATTATATTACTTTGGGACAGGCTTTAAAATTATCCGGAGCAGTCTCTAGCGGTATTGAGGCAAAAGTAAGAATACAGGAAGGGGAAGTCAGCGTTAATGGTAAAATTGATATAAGAAGAGGAAAGAAATTAAGAGATGGAGATATTTTTTCATTAGATCATGTCTCTTATATTGTGTATGAAGATTAATTCATTAGAACTTATCTCTTTTAGAAATTATCATCAACAGTCTTTTTTATTTGATCCTTATATTAATATTTTTATAGGTGATAATGCACAAGGAAAAACAAATGTATTAGAATCTATTTATTTATTAAGTACAGCTCGTTCTTTTAGAACGCATAAGTATAAAGAGATGATTTTTTTTAATGAGGAATTCTCTAAAATAACCGGTCAGGTAGAAACTAATAATAAACCTTCAGTTATGAGAATTGTATTAAGTAAAGAAGGAAAAAAAGCTTTCATTAATCAAAAAGATATTTTAAAAACAAGTGAATATCTTGGCTATTTGAATGTTATTTTATTTCTTCCTTCTGATCTTTATCTTATTCAAGGATCTCCCGGTGAAAGAAGAAGTTTGCTTGATAGTGAAATTTCTAAGATTTCACCTATTTATATGTATAATATTTCTAAGTATTATAAACTTTTAAAAGAAAGAAATGCTTATTTGAAATCACTTCATGATCATAAAAAAGAAGCAGATGTTTATTTAGAGGTTTTAAGTGAACAGCTGGCTGGATTACAGGAAGATATTATTAAAAGAAGATATGATTTTATTTCTTTATTAGATGAAATATCACATAAAATCTATGATTATATTTCTTCAAGTGAAAGCTTAAGTATATCTTATCATTGTATGTATAAGGATTATAGTAAAGAAATAATATTAAAAAAATATCAGGAAACTTATTATAAAGATATTATTTATAGTATGACATCTTCCGGTCTTCATAGAGATGATATTATATTTAAATTAAATGATAAGAATGCTGCATTCTATGCTTCTCAGGGACAGCAGAGATCTATTGTATTAGCCTTAAAGATTGGCTTATTAGAGATTGTTAAAAAACAGATAGGAGAATATCCTATCTTATTATTAGATGATGTATTAAGTGAATTAGATGATAAAAGAAAAACTAAGCTTTTAAATATGATTGATCATAAGATTCAAACTTTTATTACTTCAACATCTATTGATGGAATACATCATCAGATTATAAATGATGCTCTCAAAATATATATCAGTGAGGGTCATATTAAGGAGGAAAAAAATGGAAGATACAAGAGTAAATCATAGTTATAGTGATAATGATATACAAGTATTAGAAGGATTAGAGCCGGTTAGAAAAAGACCAGGTATGTATATAGGAACAACGTCTTCAAGAGGATTACATCATTTAGTATGGGAAATTGTAGATAATTCTATTGATGAAGCATTGGCCGGATTCTGTAGTGAAATTAAGGTTTCTATCTTAAAAGATAATATTATTAAGGTTGTTGATAATGGCAGAGGTATGCCTACCGGAACAAATACTAAGACAGGATTAAGTACGGTTGAAACCATTTTTACAGTTCTGCATGCCGGAGGAAAATTTGGTGAAGGAGGCTATAAGGTATCCGGAGGTCTTCATGGTGTAGGAGCCAGTGTTGTTAATGCATTATCAGAATATTTAGAAGTTTATGTTCATAGAGATGGACATATTTATTATCAGCGATTTGAAGATGGCGGTAAGCCGGTTAATACTTTGAGTATTATTGGTGACTGTGAAGATACCGGTACAACTGTACTGTTTAAGGCTGATCCCGCTATTTTTACTGAAACAACTATTTATGATTTTGATATTTTAAATCAAAGAGTTAGAGAATTGGCTTTCTTAAATAAGGGATTAAAGCTTATTATTGCTGATGAAAGAGAAGAAAAAATTAAAGAGAATATTTATCATTATGAAGGCGGATTAAGAGAGTATGTTGCTTATCTTAATAAAAATAAAACAGCTTTACATGATGAGATTATTGACTGTGAAGAGACTATTGACGGTATCAGTGTAGAAGTTGCTATGCAATATAATGATAGTTATCAGTCTAATATTTATTCTTTCGCAAATAATATTCATACTATTGAAGGTGGTATGCATGAAGAAGGATTTAGAGCTGCCTTAACTCGTGTGATTAATAATTATGGAAGAACGTCCGGAGCATTAAAAGAAAAAGATGAAAATTTAAGTGGTGAAGATTGTCGTGAAGGATTAACTGCGATTATATCAGTAAAGCATCCTAATCCTCAATTTGAAGGACAAACTAAGACAAAGCTTGGTAATGCAGAAGTAAGAAAAATCTCTCGAACAATCTTTGCTAATGCATTAGATAAATTTTTAATGGAAAATCCTGATGTTGCTAAAATTATTATGGATAAGGTAACTTTAGCTTCTAAGGCTCGTATGGCTGCTAAAAGAGCGAGAGAGATGACAAGAAGAAAAACAGCTTTAGATATAGCTGACTTACCCGGTAAATTAGCTGATTGTTCCAGCAAAGATCCTAGTGAATGTGAGATTTATATTGTTGAGGGAGATTCTGCCGGAGGAAGTGCTAAATCCGGCAGAGATAGAAGAACACAGGCTATTCTTCCTTTAAGAGGTAAGATACTCAATGTTGAAAAAGCACGTTTAGAAAGAATTTTAAGCAATGCTGAAATAAGAAGTATGATTACAGCTTTTGGTACCGGTATCGGCGAAGAATTCAGCTTGGATAAGCTAAGATATCATAAGATTGTAATTATGACCGATGCGGATGTTGATGGCGGTCATATTAGAATATTAATGCTGACTTTCTTATATCGTTATTTAAGACCGTTAATTGAAGAAGGATATGTTTATGCAGCACAGCCTCCTCTTTATTTATTAAGACAAGGTAAAGAAGATCATTATTTATATAGTGATTATGAATTGGAAAAATTAAGAGAAGAATTAGGGAAAGATGCTAAATATAATATTCAGAGATATAAAGGTTTAGGTGAAATGAATCCAGAACAGCTATGGGATACAACGATGAATCCGGAACATCGTATTCTTAATAGAATTAATGTTGATGATGCGATGGAGGCCGATTTATTATTTGATATGCTGATGGGTGAGAAAGTGGAACCTAGAAGAGATTTTATTAGAGAAAATGCTAAGTATGTAGAGAACTTAGATATTTAAAGGAGATTGACATGGATATAAATAATATAGAAGAAAAAGGTATAAAGAATGTTAATCTGACAAGTGAGATGAGAAAATCATTCCTTGAATATGCTATGTCAGTTATTGTAGCAAGAGCTTTACCTGATGCCAGAGATGGATTAAAACCGGTTCAAAGACGTATTATTCATGGTATGAATGAGTTAGGATGTTATAGTGATAAGCCTTATAAAAAGAGTGCCAGAATTGTTGGTGAAGTCATGGGTAAATATCATCCGCATGGTGATAGTTCTATTTATGAAGCTTTAGTACGTATGGCACAAGATTTTTCTTATCGTTATATGTTAGTAGATGGTCATGGTAACTTTGGTTCTATTGATGGTGATGGTGCTGCTGCTATGCGTTATACGGAATCACGTATGTCTAAAATTTCAATGGAAATGATTAGAGATATTAATAAGGATACTGTTAATTTTATGCCTAATTATGATGGTGAAGAAAAGGAACCTGTTGTTTTACCATCTAGAATACCTAATTTATTAATTAATGGAACAACAGGTATTGCAGTTGGTATGGCTACTAATATGCCTCCTCATAATTTAGGTGAAGTTATTGATGGATTCTTGGCTTATGTAAAAAATAAGGAGATTACAGTAACTGAATTAATGGAATATATAAAGGGTCCTGATTTTCCTACAGGAGCTTATATTTTAGGTAAAAGTGCTATTAAAAAAGCTTATGAAACCGGTAATGGCTTAATTGTTATGAGAGCTAAGAGTGATATTGAAGAGATTGGTAATAACAAGAAAGCTATTATTATTACAGAAATACCTTATATGGTTAATAAGGCAAGACTTATTGAAA
The DNA here is from genome assembly GCF_000340375.1 of Eggerthia catenaformis OT 569 = DSM 20559. GTDB lineage: Bacteria > Bacillota_I > Bacilli_A > Erysipelotrichales > Coprobacillaceae > Eggerthia > Eggerthia catenaformis. Next base: position 66,462 of record NZ_KB446646.1, on the reverse strand, counting down.
AGATTGCTGAACATGTTAAAAATAAGAATATTGATGGTATTACTGAATTAAGAGATGAATCAGATCGTGATGGTATTCGTGTTGTGATTGAATTAAGAAGAGATGTTCAGCCTGAAATTATCTTAAATCAGTTATATAAATTAACATCTTTGCAAACAACATTCGGTGTCAATAATATTGCTTTAGTTAATGATGAACCTAAAACTCTGACATTAAAAGATATGCTTAAAGTTTATTTAGAGCATCAGGAAGATGTTATTAGAAGAAGAGTTGCTTTTGATTTAAAGAAGGCGGAAGATAGAGCACATATCTTAGATGGATTGAAGAGAGCAATTGATCAGATAGATGCTATTATTGAATTAATAAGATCTTCTCGTACAACAGATATTATTCAGCAGAGATTAATGAATGAATTTGATATGTCTGATAAACAGGCTAAAGCTATTAGAGAAATGCAGTTACAGCGATTAGCCGGATTAGAAAGAGAAAAGATTGAAAATGAATTAAATGCTTTATTAGAGATTATTGCTGATTTAAAAGATATTCTTGAAAGTGAAGAAAGAGTTATTGAAATTATTGAAAAAGAGTTATTAGAAATTAAATCCAGATTTGGTGATAAGAGACGTACTGAAATTATTCAAGGAACATTTGATATTGAAGATGAAGATTTAATTCCTGTAGAAGATGTTATTATATCTCTTACAAATAATGGTTATGTAAAACGTATGCCTGTAGATACTTATAAAGCTCAAAATAGAGGTGGTAGAGGTATTAAGGGAATGACTACTAATAATGATGATGTTGTTAGTAGTATGCTTAATATGAGTACTCATGATGATCTTTTAATATTTACTAATTTTGGTAAAGTTTATCGATTAAAGGGATATCAGATACCTGAATTTGGGCGTACAGCTAAAGGATTACCAATTGTTAATTTATTGAATTTAGCTAAAGATGAATTGGTTAAGTCAATGATTTCTTTACATAAAGAAGATGTTAATAAAGAAAATTATTTATTCTTTGTAACTAGAAGAGGACTTGTTAAGAGAACAAATTTAACTGAATTTGAAAATATCAGACAGTCCGGTAAATTAGCAATTACTTTAAAAGAAGAAGATGAATTAGTAGATGTCAAGCTGACAAATGGATCTTGTGAAGTTATGATTGCTACAACTAATGGCAAAGCCATACGTTTTGATGAAAAAGACGTAAGAAGTATGGGACGTACGGCAGCCGGTGTTCGGGGAATGAATGTTGAAAAGAATGAAATGATTATAGGTATGACAACCAGTCTTGAAGGAAGTAAGATTCTTGTTGTTACAGAATATGGTTATGGTAAAATGTCACCGGCACATGATTATAGACTTGCTAAAAGAGGAGGTAAGGGTGTAAAAACACTTAACATTTCTTCAAAAAATGGTAAACTGGTAGCCATGAAAGCTGTTGAAGGTCATGAAGACTTGATGATTATGACTAATGAAGGTATTATTATTCGCTTACCTATGGAACAAGTCAAAGAAGCCGGCAGAGCAACACAGGGAGTACGTTTGATTAGAGTTAATGATTCTGTTGTCTCTTCAATCTCTGTTGTTGAAAAAAATGAAGAAGATCAGGAGATAGAAGAAAATGATTGATATTGCAAAATTAAGAGAAGATCCTGAAGCAGTAAGAGAAAATATTAAAAAGAAATTTCAGGATCATAAGCTTCCTTTGGTGGATGAAGCAATTGCATTAGATAAAGAATATAGAGAGACACTTACTAAAGCTAGTGAATACAGAGCAAGCAAGAATACTATTTCTAAGTCTATTGGTGCTTTAATGAGAGAAGGTAAGAAAGAAGAAGCGGAAGCAGCAAAAGCTAAAGTTAAACGGATTAATGATGACTTGCCTGCTTTAGAAGAAAAAGAAAAACAAGTCGGTGAAAAGCTTAAAGAAATTATGATGCAAATTCCTAACTTCATTGATTCATCAGTACCTATTGGTGAAGATGATTCAAAGAACGTGGAAGTAGAAAGATTTGGAGATGCTTTTGTACCATCTTATGAAATACCTCATCATGCTGATATTATTGAAAGAGTTAATGGTATGGATAAATTATCAGCCGGAAGAACCAGTGGTGAAGGTTTTTATTACTTATTAGGTAATATTGCAAGACTTCATGAGGCAATGATTGCTTATGCTAGAGATTATATGATTGAAAAGGGATTTACATATGCTATACCTCCTTTTATGATTAGATCAAGTGTTGTTAATGGGGTTATGTCTTTTGAAGAAATGGATGCAATGATGTATAAGATTGAGAATGAAGATTTATATCTTATTGGTACATCAGAACATTCAATGATTGGAAAATTTCAAGGTCAGATTATTAAATCTGAAGAGCTTCCTATTCGTATGACTTCTTATTCTCCATGTTTTAGAAAAGAAGGAGGAAGTCATGGTATTGAAGAAAGAGGACTTTATCGAGTTCATCAGTTTGAAAAAGAAGAAATGATAGTTCTTTGTGAACCGGAAGATTCTATGAAAGAATATGAAAAGATGTGGAGATATACAGTAGAAGTCTTTAGAAATATGGATGTTCCGGTTAGACAGCTTGAATGTTGCAGTGGTGATTTAGCCGATTTAAAAGTAAAATCATGTGATATTGAAGCATGGTCTCCACGCCAGAAGAAATATTTTGAAGTAGGTTCTTGTTCTACATTAGGAGATGCGCAGGCTAGAAGACTTGGGATTAGAGCAAAAAATGATAGAGGAACATATTATCTTCATACATTAAATAATACAGTGACTGCTTCACCTAGAGGATTAATTGCGGTTATTGAAAATAATTATAATGAAGATGGAAGTATTTCTATACCTCATGTATTGCATCCTTATATGGGTGGTAAAAAAATAATTGAACCTAAAAATTAGAGAGATATCTCTCTAATTTTTCATATCATATAACTTATAAATATTAATTATTTCTTAATTTTTAAAATATTGTATTGTACTTATTAAAAATCATGATATTGTATACTATGTTATAAGGAGATCTTATGAAGAGATTTAAACCTGCTTTGAAAATAAAAATAATCATTTGTTTTATTCTTACCGGTCTTATTTTTATGTCCAGTCTTTATATAATTCCTTTAACTGATAGGAATACTCTAGTTAATATAGATGATTTATTAAAGGAAAAAGAAAATACGATAGATGTATTATCTATAGGTAATAGAAAATTATCTTATGGCATCAATCCTATGGATATGTATCATAAATTCGGTATTAGATCATATAATGCAATCAGTGGCAGCAGTTATAGGACACAATATTATGATTTATTAGCTTATTCTCTTAAGAAACAGAAACCAAAAGCTGTCATTGTAGAAACATCAGCTTTGTTTGATTATGATAATTCATTTCCTACTCGTTTTTCTAATTTACAAAGAGTTATCAGTAATCAGTTTAGTAAACCAAAATATGATTCATTAGATAATACTAAGGGATATCAGATTACTTTAAATAATAGTTCTATGACACAAACAGATTATATGACTTCTAATCAGTTATCTTATCAGATTAATAAAGAGAATTTATCTGATTTAGATAAAATGATTTCTTATGCAAATAAGAATAATATAAAAGTCTTATTTGTTTCATTACCGAATATAATAGGATGGAATAATAATAGATATAAAGCAGTTAAGTCACTTGCTGATCAATATAAAGTTTCTTATCTTGATTTTAATCAGAATGAGTATAGAACTCAAATTAAAATGAATTATCAATATGATTTTTATAGTAAGAACTTATTAAATATATTAGGATCTTATAAAGTATCTTCTTATCTTGCTTATTATTTAAGTAAAACATATAAGTTAGACAATTATAAAAATAAATCAGAAGCTTGGAAAAAGTATTATCAGAATTATTTAAAGATTCTTGCGAGGATGACAAAAGAAGAAATTACTGAAGTATATGAAAAATATAGAGCTTTACTAATACCATCTTCTAAAAATACATCATCTTCAAATAAAATAAATAGAGCTTCTGCACCAACAAGTTATTATCATGAAATATCAAAGTCTATAGATGTATTTCATATCGGAAACAGTGATATATATAGTGCTATTAATCCAATGTGGATGTATCAAAAAAAAGGCATTACATCTTATGTATTTGGGGAAGCATTACAAGATGTTTCTATGGCTTATGGATTATTTAAAGAAGCATTAAAAACACAAAAGCCTAAAGTATTAGTCTTCGATACAAATGAAATATTTTATCAGATTATTTCATCAGAAAGAGCTAAAACTAAATCATTAGATTATACAAGAAGAATACCTTCTCATTATAATAATGCTAAAGGGTATTTTATTCGATATGACAGTTCGGCAGTTGCTCATAATACTCGAAGTTCTAATTTAAAGAGTTCATCAGTAAGTAATATGGCAGAATATTATTTAGATGGTATTATGAATCTTGCTGCTAAGAATAATATAAAGGTCTTATTTGTAACTGTTCCTTGTCCCGGTGACTGGAATGTTAAAAGACGTGAAGTTGTAAAGAGGTATGCTAAAAAATATAATGTTAATTATATTGATTTTAATGAGGACAGCTATATTAAGAAATTAGCTATAGATTATTCAAAAGATTTTGTGAATGCTAATCATTTAAATATTATCGGAGCATATAAGATTACAGATTATTTATCAGATTATTTAGCAAATAATTTTGGCTTACAAAATCGTAAATCTGAAGTATTTGCTCATCAATGGACCCTTTCTATGACAAGATTTCAGAATGCCTTAAAATCAGGAGCAACAACAAGTACAGCCCATTTAAGAACATATAATAATCTATTAAAAGTTATGAAAAATCAATGATTAATTAAATCTTCTAAAGGAGTATTTAGGAAAACAGTCTGTTTTCCTAAATACTCTTCTTTTTCCTTTTTATTTAAAGATTCAATTTCAAGCATTAATTCTCTAGCTGAAATACGTAATGCACCATGACCGAGAATCATACTCTGTTCCATATAATCACTGCTGGCAACAGTAACACGATATTCATCTGTCATTGTTTTAGTAATTGATTCAATATAAGCATCAGCAGTTTGTGCTTCTTTAGTATAAACAATATGAATATTATGATAATTAATCTCTTCACCGATATTATCTTTAACTTTATAACCATCAAATACAATAAGTAATAAACATTTTTTATATCCCTGGTAATTGCTTAAAATATTAATAAGTTTATCTCTTGCTAAAGCAAGAGATGTTTGAGAAAGATCTTTAAGCTCATCCCATGAAAAAATCATATTATAGCCATCTACTATTAAATATTCTTTTTTCTGAGTTACAGTATTAGCCTTTGTTTTATGATGAATACCATAAATATCTTTATTTAATCTTATATTTTGTTTGCCATAAGTATTCTCATAAACACGTTTAACTTCTTCATCACTAATATGAATAGGTTTATATGTATAATGAGTTATTTCTTTTTCTTTTGAAAAATAAGGCAGATGCATTTTAGAGGAAACATGATCATATTCTACATAATATCCTGAGCCATGAGTACAGAAGATAGATCCTGAAGGATTATCTAAATCTTCTAAAGGGTGGTAATTCATTTGTTTTATAATCTCTTCCTGATTATTAACCGGTGTATAAAAAACATTAAGAAGAGAAAGATGACAATTTCCTTTAGTAGAATTCATAAGTTCCTGATTATATCCTGATAAGAACAGAACCGGTGCATCACCATAAAGCAAAGCATTCTGACCATTATCTTCTTTAATAATAGGAGTATTATAGTTTTGAAAATCATAGAATATCTTGCTTATGTATTTTGAAGGAATTGTGATTTCATAATGATAAGAAGGTTCTAATAAGATAGATTCACTCATCATTAAACCTTGTCTGACAGCACGATAAACAGCTTGTCTGAAGTCTCCACCTTCAGTATGTTTTAAATGAGAAGCACCTCCCAGTAAGGTAATTTTTATATCAGTAATGGGACTGCCTGTTAATATACCAAGATGTGTTTTTTCTTTTAAATGAGTCATAATGAGATTTTGATAATTCTCCTGAAGATCATTCATACATTTATTTTCAAATTGAAGACCACTTCCTGAAGGAAGCGGTTCTAATAAAACATGAACTTCAGCATAATGTCGTAAAGGTTCAAAATGTCCTACTCCTTCAACAGGATATTTTATTGTTTCTTTATAGCTTATTTGCTGATGATCAATAGAAATATTCTGATGATAGCGTTCTTTAATAAGCTGTTTTAATATTTCAATTTGGACTTCTCCCATTAATGAAACTTCAATATGATTGATATCTCTTATTTTTAATTGAAGAAGCGGTTCTTCTTCTCCAAGTTTTTTAAGATTTTCCATCATTAATGCTGATTGTTCATTATCTTCTATGTGAAGATCATAATGCATAACTGGAAATATTGATGTCATAAGAGAAGATGAATAACCTATCATATCACCTGATTTTAATGATTTAATACCGGTTAAAGCAACAATATCACCTTGTTTTGCCTGTTTTAACAAAGAATATTTTTCACCTTGATAAGCTCTTATCTGATTAATCTTTTCTCCATTTATTTCTTCTTTAACATGTATCTGACCACCCGTTATTTTTATAAAAGTTAAACGTTCATTGTTCTCATAAAGAATTTTATAAACTATGCCTTTTAATTTATTATTTAATGGAGATTCTATAATCAGATCAGTTATACTATCAAGCATTTCTTTAATATTTATATTCTTTAAGGCACTGCCAAAATAGACAGGAAATATTTCTCTCTCTTTAATAGCTTTTTGTAATGATTTATGAGATATTTTATTATAATTTAAATATTCTTCCAGAAGAGTATCTGATTTCATAGCAAGTTCTTCATCATTTATCTCACTAAGTAGAACAATATGATCAGATAATTCATTTAAGTCTTTTAATAATTGTTCTTGTGTTAAATAAGAAATATCCATTTTATTAACAAATAAAAATGTAGGAATATGATAATACTTTAATAATCTAAAGATTGTTTTTGTATGGGATTGAATACCGTCACATCCATTAATAATTAATAAAGCATAATCTAATATAGTTAAGGCTCTTTCCATTTCTCCGCTAAAGTCTATATGACCCGGAGTATCAATAAAAGTAAGATCTTTTTTATTATAATGAATAGAAGATATTTTAGAGAAAATAGTGATTCCTCTTTCTCTTTCTTGCTTATTATAGTCTAAGAAAGAATCTTTATGATCAACACGTCCTTGATTCCTTATAGCTCCGCTAAGATATAATAAGCTTTCAGATAAAGTTGTTTTTCCTGCATCTACATGAGCAGTTATGCCTATAACGGTTTTCATATTCCGGTCTCCTGCTGTAATTCTAACATAGAATATCTTGCAAACAAATAATAATATTGTTATAATGAATAAGCCATTACAATAGGCATATCTGAACCATGTCAGGACCGGAAGGTAGCAGCATTAAGGATCAAGGTCTATGTGTAATGGTCTTTTTATTAGAGGAATGTTTATGGATTATATGAAGATAGCTTTAGAAGAAGCAAAAAAAGCTTATAGCGAAGATGAAATACCGGTGGGAGCAGTGATTGTATATCAAAATCAGATTATTGCACAAGCACATAATTTAAAAGAGAAACAGCATTGTGTTATTTCTCATGCAGAAATGCTTGCGATTCAACAAGCTAGTGATTATTTTGGAAACTGGCATTTAAATGACTGTGAGATGTATGTTACCTTAGAACCTTGTATGATGTGTAGCGGAGCTATTATTCAATCAAGAATAAAAAAAATAATTATTGGTGCAAGAGATAACAGATGGATAGGATTAAGTGATTATTTAAATACACATATTTATAATTATTATCCTGAAATAGAATTTAAAGATTTTGAAGAATGTCAAATGATTTTAAAAAAATATTTTAAAGAGAAAAGAGAATCATAATAATGAATTCTCTTTTTCTATAAAATCATGTATAATAATCAAAGGAGCTGATAAAGATGGCATATAAATCATTGTATAGAGCATATAGACCACAAGTTTTTGAAGATGTTTCAGGACAGGAAGCAATCATAACAACATTAAAACATGCGATTGAAGAGAATAGAATTGCTCATGCTTATCTATTCTGTGGACCAAGAGGAACTGGAAAAACAACTGTTGCTAAGCTTTTTGCCAAGGCTGTTAATTGTCTTAATGACAATAAACCATGTGGAGAATGTGAAAATTGTAAAGCTATTGAAAATAGCAGTCATCCGGATGTTATTGAGATAGATGCTGCCAGTAATAATGGTGTAGAAGAAGTAAGACATTTAATAGATAAAGTAAAATATGCACCGGTTAGCGGCAAATATAAAGTCTATATTATTGATGAGGTTCATATGATGTCTACAGGTGCTTTCAATGCATTATTAAAAACATTAGAAGAACCACCGGCACATGTTATTTTTATTCTTGCGACAACAGAACCTCATAAGATTCTGCCAACAATCATATCTAGATGTCAGAGATTTGATTTTACAAGTCTTACTGAACAAGAACTGATTGATCGTATGAAAATAGTACTTTTAGAAGAAAATAAAACATATGAAGATTCTGCTATAATTCAGATTGCTAAATTAGCAAATGGAGGAATGAGAGATGCATTATCTATACTTGAACAATGCTTAGCATATAATGATCAGCATCTTTCTTTAAAAGATGTTAATGCTATATATGGTATTGTCTCTATGGAAGATAAAATCAGACTTATTAAAATGATATTATCCGGTGATATGGAAAATGCTCTTAAATCTTTAGATAAAATGGATCATAATGGAATTGATATCAAACGATTAACATATGATCTTATTTATATATTAAAAGATACAGTTATTTATAAAAATACAAATAATACGCAAATATTATCTGTTATGAATCAAGAAGATATTAAACAGATTGTACCTTACATTACAAGTGATGAAGCATTGTCTTTTATAGATATTCTTATTCATGCTACAGAAAAATATGTTAAAGCCGTTAATCCGCACATTTATTTTGAATTGTCTGTTTTAAAGATGTGTAATCATGATCATCAGGAAGCTCAAGTTATAAAAAACAAGGATGTTCAGAAAGAAAAAGATGAAGAAATACAATTTATAGAGGAAGATACAGAAGAACCTCCAATTATAGATATTGAAGAAGATAAGAATGATATAGAAGAATATAATGATTCAGATATACAGGTTAAGGAAGAAGAGCTTCTTAATATCTTAGTGCAGGCTGATCGTCATATACTCAACGATGTAAAGGAAAAATGGATAATTATAAAAAGATATATGTCTAATCTTAAAACCGCAAAATGTGCTCATATGTTATCAGCCGGAACACCTGTTGCTGCATGTAAAGATGCAATTATTATAAGTTTTGAATTTATGCCGGATGTTAATGCAGTTAACTATTATAAAAATTATAAACAGATTGCCTCACTGATTAAAGAAATATTTAATATCGGTTATCGTTTTGTAGGTATTCAAAATGATGATTGGAAAAACTTAAGAAATAAATATATTCAGTTAATGAAAACAAAAAATCTACCGGTAGCTTCACCGATTATTCTTTCTCATATTGATCAGTATGATTTAGAAGAAGAAAACAAAACAGAAGCAGAAAAATATGCAATAGATTTATTTGGTGAAGATATTGTTGAATTTACTGAAGAATAGAAAGGACATATCATGAATTATCCAGATTCATTTGAAGAATTAATAGAATGTTTTAAAATGCTTCCCGGTATTGGAAATAAAGGAGCAGAAAGAATGGTTTATCATCTTCTCGAAATGGATGTCGGTCAGGTAACACGCTTCAGCAATGCAATGATTTCCTTTAAGAAAAAGATTCATTACTGTAAGAAATGTGGACATATCTGTGAAGATGATTACTGTGATATATGTAAAGATACATCTAGAAATCAAAAACAGATTTGTGTTGTGGAATCACCAAAAGATGTATTTGCGATGGAAAAATTAAAAGAATATCATGGACTTTATCATGTTCTTGGTGGAACTATTTCTATTATGGATGGTACAACCATTGATGATTTGAATATCAAGACATTGTTAGAGAAAGCTGATGATCAGATAGAAGAAGTTATTATTGCCACTAATCCTACAAGAGAAGGTGAAACAACAGCTCTTTTTCTAGCTAAACTTTTAGAAAAGAAAAATGTTAATGTTACTAGAATTGCTAATGGTCTTCCTATAGGAAGCTCTTTGGATTATGCAGATGAATTAACTCTATTGAGATCTTTTGAAGGAAGAAAAAAATTATAAAAAGATGTTTCACGTGAAACATCTTTTTACTTAACCGAAGCAAAAGGTCCATAATAGATAGAAGAAACAGAAACACCTTTTAGAGAGTTGGCACTGTGAAGCATACGATTGTTTCCTAGATAGATACCAACATGATTATCTGTTCCATCTGTTCCGAAAATAATATCGCCTATCTGCTTTTTTGAAAAGTCAATCTTGTAATCTTTCAGTACAGTAATTTGTGCTCTTGTATATGTACCGATATCAACAGAATAATTCTTTTTATAAAGCTCCGCAATTAGACTGGAGCAGTCATATGTAGGTCCATAGCGCTTGACTTGAGAATAGCCTTTGCCGAGATAACTAAAACTTTTCTGAATAATATCATCCCTGATGGATTGGCTTGATTTACCTGTTTTCTTGGCAGCAAAGTCATTGACACGATAAGCTGCTTTCCACTGCCACTGTATCTTATACGGGTTCTTGTTGAGTACCTTTAATGGATAAGTGTAAATCTTGACAGAAGTCCGGACTTTGTTATTGTCTTTAGCAGAGATCTTCATGACCGTAGAGCCTTGTTTTTTTCCTTTGACGGCTCCATCTTCGCTTACTGAAGCGATTGAAGGATTCTCAATTTCATAATTGAGTTCTCCGTTTTTATCAGGTGATGTATTTATTATAAGAGAGTTATCTGTTTCACCTACTGCTACATAGATATAAGAGGTGTTTACAGTAATCTTAGAAATTTCTTTTTTAGAAGAACAACCTGATGTGGCAAAACAAATTGTTATTATGATTATTAATAATTTTTTCATTATTCTGCTCCTTTGACTGTATTATACATATTAATAGTTCAAGATAAAAGTGAAATATAAAAATTTCTTTATATACTGCTCTTTTTTAAGTATAATAAGATAAGTGAGGTATGCTTATGTCAGGTAAATTTATTACATTTGAAGGTGGAGAAGGCAGCGGTAAGACAACAGTTGCAAAAATGATAGAAGAAGCATTAAATCAGGATGGATATCAGGTTTTGCTTACCAGAGAACCTGGAGGAGTTAAGATTGCTGAAGAAATCAGAAATATTATTGTTGATGAAAAGAACAGCTGTATTGATCCTAAAACAGAGGCTTTATTATTTGCTGCAAGTAGAAGACAGCATCTTATTGAAAAGGTAAAGCCTGTATTGGATCATGGTGGAATAGTCATATGCGATCGTTTTATTGATAGCTCACTTGTTTATCAAGGAATAGGCAGAAATTTAGGAATAGATAAGGTTTACCAAATGAATTTATTTGCTACAGAAGGGATTATGCCGGATAAAACATTCTTTTTTAATATTAAGCCGGAAATTGCACTTAAAAGATTAAAAACAGATGAAAGTAGAGAGGTTAATAGATTAGATCTTGAATCTTTAGAATTTCATCAGAAAGTATATGAAGGATATTGTTTGATAGCTCAGCGATATAAAGATCGTATTGTTTCAATTGATGCATCCGGAAGCATTAAAGAAGTTTTTAAAACAATCTATCAGCAGATAAAATTGGAATTATGAAAACAAAGGAAATCTTAAAAAAAACACAACCTACACTTTATCGTATATTAAAACAAAGTTTTAAAGATGAGAAACAGTCACATGCCTATTTACTGATAGGAACAAACACCGGTAATGCAGCAATATTTATGGCACAAAGTTTTATTTGTGAAAATGATCTTCTTGCCTGTGAGGACTGTAATGAATGCAGACGTATTAAAGAAAACAATTACTCTGATTTTATTCTTATAGACGGTAATGAACGATCAATAAAAAAAGAAGATATTGAATACATTCAGAAACAGTTTTCTAAATCGTCTTTAGAAGGGGGAGCTAAAATCTATCTTCTAAAGAATATTGAGAATTCATCAACTGTTGCGATGAATAGTCTTTTGAAATTCCTTGAAGAGCCTGTAGAAGGTGTCTATGCTATATTAACTACAAAAAACATTAATAAAGTATTACCTACAATACAATCCCGATGTCAGATTGTTCAGCTTCTTCCTGAGTCAAAAGAAAGCATACAATTGGAACTTTTTCATCAAAAAGTTGAAGAAGAGGATAGCTATGTTTTATCTCAGCTATTTAGTAGTTATGAAGCTGCTTATGAATTTGGATTAACTGATGATTATAGAGAAATTAAGCTTCAGGTTCTTAATTTTATTGAGGATCTTTATCTAAATCCTATGAATTTATTGATTAATCAGCAGATTCATATTGTAAAAAAATATAAGTCTGATAAAGATATGATGAAGATTTATTTAAATATGATTATATTAGGTCTCAGAGATATGTTTCACGTGAAACATTCCTTAACACCTATATTTATGATGCATAAAGATTTATTTAAACAGCTGCCGGAAGACAAACAGCTGCTTGATAAAATAGAAACCATATTAAATACTATCTATTTAATAGATACTAATGCAAATATAGCTTTATTAATAGACAGTATGTGCTATAAGCTGATGAAAGGAGTTCAATAATGGAAAAATTAGCGGCAGTTCGCTTTAATAACACATCAAAACCTTATTATTTTTCTTCAGTATTTGATCTAAAAAAAGGAGATAAAGTTGTTGTTGAAACAATAAGAGGATTAGAATTGGGACAGATTATTTCAGATTTAAAAGATATGTCTGAATTTGATCTTGATACAGAATTAAAGCCTGTAAAACGTATCGCAAATAGTGCAGATATAGAGGTTTACGAAATCAATAAGATTAAAGCAGAAGAATCATTTAAAATATGTAAAGAAATAGTAAAAGAAATGGGTCTTGACATGAAATTGGTCAATTGTGAGTATACATTAGATGCTTCAAAAGTTATTTTTATGTATACAGCTGATGAAAGAGTGGACTTTAGAGAGCTATTAAAGAAACTTGCGAGTATTTTTAAATGTCGTATAGAATTAAGGCAGATTGGTCCAAGGGATAAAGCTAAAATAGTAGGAGGCATTGGAAACTGTGGATTGCCCTTATGCTGTAATTCTTTTTTAGGAGAATTTGATGGTGTATCAATTAACATGGCAAAAAATCAGCTTCTTGCGATTAATATAGATAAAATATCAGGTGCCTGTGGCAGACTTTTATGCTGTCTAAAATATGAAGATGAAGCTTATACGGAAGTAAAAAAGAAGTTCCCGAAAATTGGTACAAGATTATTTTTTGATGGTAAGCAGGTAAAAGTTGTCGGTTTAAATGTTATTAATGATCTTGTAAAAATAGAAGATGATAGTGGTATTAGTTTTATTACATTGGCAGAATTAAAAACAGGCAAACCAAAAGAGGAGATAAAAGAGAGAAGGCAAATAGAAGAAGTGAATACGGAGATATTTAATACAAATAGAGATTCTCAGAAAGAAAGAAAAACAGTTAGAAAACATAATAGTACGAAAAAAGGAAAGAAAAAGAATGCAAGAAGTCATTAATTATTTATTGGCTTATGATGATTTAAAGATTATTCAAAGAAAGGATATGTTTAACTTTTCTTTGGATACTGTTTTGCTTGCAAATTTTTGTTCTATCACTAAGGATGTAAAAGATATTGTTGATTTTGGAACAAATAATGCTGCTATTCCTTTATTATTATCAAAGCGTACAAATAAGCCTATTAGAGGAATAGAGGTTCAGAAAGAAGCGGTTGATATTGCTTTAAAGAATGTTTCTATGAATCATTTAGATCATCAGATTTCAATTATTCATGATGATATTAAGAAATATGTTTTAAAAGCACCACATACAAAATTAGTTCTTTGTAATCCGCCTTTTTTTAAGGTAGGAGAAGAGAGTCATTTAAATGAATCAGAATATTTAACTATTGCCCGTCATGAGATAATGATTCAACTGGAGGAGATTATATATAGTGCCTCTTCTTTGCTGGACTTTGGAGGTAAGCTGGCAATGGTTCATAGACCGGAGAGAATGATTGAGATTATTGAATGTATGAAGAGATTTCATATTGAACCTAAAAGATTAAGATTTGTTTATCCTAAGCATTGTAAAGAAGCTAATGTATTTTTAATAGAGGGTGTTAAAGAGGGAAGAAGCGGCATAAAAATAGAATCTCCTCTTTATGCACATAATGAAGATGGTTCATATAGTGATGAAGTAAGAAAATATTTTGGGGAGAATATTAATGATTAGACAGAAAAGTTTTGAAAATAAGAATTCATCTTTATATCTTATTCCGACACCTATCGGTAATTTAGGTGAAATGACTCCAAGAGCTATAGAAATTTTAAAAGAATGTGATTATATTGCTGCAGAAGATACAAGACATACGATTAAGATTTTAAATTATTTTGATATTAAAACTTCTATGATTTCACATCATGAGCATAATATTATGACAGCAGTTCCTAAACTTATTTCTTTATTAAAAGAAGGCAAGAATATTGCTTTAGTTAGTGATGCCGGTTATCCGGCTATTAGTGATCCGGGTTATGAGCTGGTAAAGAAAGCTATAGAAGAAGGCTTTAATGTTATTCCTGTATCAGGATGTAATGCCTGTCTTGATGCCCTTGTTGTTTCAGGAATAACACCACAGCCTTTCTTGTTTTATGGTTTCTTGCCACATGATGATAAGATAAAGAAAAAAGAATTAGAAGGTTTAAAAAATCATTTAACTACTATCGTTTTCTATGAAGCTCCGCATCGTATTAAAAAAACATTAAATTATATGCTGTCAATCTTAGGAGACAGACAGATAGCTTTATGTCGAGAACTAACAAAAAAACATGAAGAAATTATAAGAGGATATATTTCAGAAGTTTTGACTATTAATGATGAACTGAGAGGAGAAATGGTTATTATTGTAGAAGGAGCTTCTGAAGTTGTGAAAGAGGAAGAATTTGAACAAACAATTGATGAACAAATCAATATGTTCATAGAAAAAGGAATGTCTGTTAAAGACGCTATCAAGGAAACTGCAAGAATAAGAAAGCTTAGAAAAAATGATATTTATAATGAGTATCATAAAAAATGAGAGCAATCAAAGGAGTAGAAAATGAAAGAGTTGTTTGGTATTCCTATATTTGTACTAATTATTATGCCATTAGTTTTATGTGCATCAATATTGGTCAATTTACTATGTATGATAAAATCGAATTACAGTAAATCGATAAATAAAAAAAAGCTGTTTATTATATTATTAGTCAGTGGATTTATTATTGATTTGATTATTATAGGATGTGCTCAGTTGATTAGGTATTTTATAGTTACCCATAATTATGATCCTTATTCAGTAATGTTTCCATCGGTAATTATTACAGCTATAATTTTAATAGTAATATTAATAGCAATATCCGTAAGGAAGTATAAAATAAAAAGGTGGAAAGAAAGGCATCGGAATTATGCAGTCGTTTATCTACAAGGAAGTGCAGGTTTTTTTGGTGATAGAGGCGTAGTGATTTTATCGGTAGATAAGATACCGGAAGCAGAAAGCAAAGATATTATTATGACTTCACTTTTTAAAGCTAAGAAAAAAATACTTATTACCACAGGAACACATACTTTAGAATTAGCCGCATATACAAGAACCTATCGTATGAGAGGACCGGCTTATTTGTCAGAAAAGAAACGAAAAGAAAAAATAATTTATTTTAGTCCACATATTGAATATCTGATAGAATATCAGGATCAGGCAAGTCAATTTACTCTTTCTAAGATATATTTGTAAATTAATTTAAGAAAGAATTTTTTCAAAAGCAATACGAGAAGATCCATCAGAAAGAGTAATTTGACCACAATATTTAAAATGATATTTTTTTAAAAAATTCTGCATAGATAAATTATCTTTATGAGTATCAATACGAATAGAAGAAATATGTTTGTCTTTCATATTATCTTCAGCATAGTTTAAAAGTATGGCAGCAAGTGACTGTCCTTTTCTATTTGAATCAATTACAATACGATGAATAACACCATATTCCTTATTAGTAATCCAAGATCCGTTTTTTAGTGTGTGATATGAAGGCTCATCATATACAGCTAAAAACATATATCCTATAACATTCTTATTATCTAATAAAACATATCCGGAATCTTCCTTGATATCTTCATATAATGATTCGGTATCAGGATAGCCGTCCTGCCATTGATCAATATGATTTAACTGAAAATAAATTTTTGCCTGATTAAATAGTTTATTAATCTGCCGGATATGTTTCTGCTTTGCTTTAACAACTTTCATTTGTTTATGTCTCCTTTTTAGGGTATATTATAAGGCATAGTGAATTTAAAGAAAAGGAGCATTTATTATGTTTTATAGAACTGTTAATATTGTTGTTTATATATTATCTATATTATTAGCTATGTATGGATTATCATGTTTTCATTTTGATCGCTTTTTAAGAAAAGGGAAAACAAATGAGTTCTATATATTTTATATGGTTACAAGTGTAGCTTTAGGTTATTTATTTGCCGGCTTTATATTAAATTTCGTAACCTTAACCTTTCATCTTTTATAAAAAGAAATTATCTTGATTATAAAATAAAAAAAAGATACAATAGTTATGCTTTAAAGGAGGAAATAAAATGGCATTTTCAAAAGAGATAGGTATTGACTTAGGTACTGCTAATATTCTTATTTATGTTAAAAAAGCCGGTATTGTAGTTAATGAGCCGTCAGTAGTAACAATTAATACAGAAACAAATAGACCGGTAGCTGTAGGTGAAGAGGCAAGGCAGATGCTTGGAAAGACTCCAGGTAAATTAAAGGCAATTCGTCCTTTAAAAGATGGAGTTATTGCTGACTTTCAGATTACTGAAATTTTAATTACACATTTTATTAATAAGTTAAATTTAAAGGGTATTTTTTCCAGACCAACTATTTTAATCTGCTGTCCAAGTAATATTACTTCTATTGAAAAGAGTGCTATTCAGGATGTCGCTTTAAGATGTGGAGCAAAGAAAGTTTATATTGAGGAAGAACCTAAAGTAGCAGCTATTGGAGCCGGTTTAGATATATCTAAGCCATCCGGTAATATGGTTATTGATATTGGCGGAGGAACTACTGATATTGCTGTTCTTTCATTAGGAGATATTGTTACAAGCAAATCATTAAAGGTTGCCGGTGATAGAATGGATAGTCAGATTATTAAATATATAAAAGATAAGTATAAATTATTAATTGGTGATACAACAGCTGAAGAAGTTAAAAATACTATTGGTTGTGCTATTGATCCGGATCCTGAAAATACTATTGATGTACGTGGAAGAGATATGGTAACAGGACTTCCAAAAACAATAACTATAAGTGAAATAGAAACACAAAAAGCTTTACATGAAGTATGTGAAACTATTTTAATTTCTGCCAAGCAGGTTCTTGAACAGACACCTCCTGAATTATCAGCTGATATAGTTAATAAAGGAGTCTTCTTAACTGGTGGAGGAGCAATGTTAAAGAACTTGGATAAATATCTTGAATCTGAATTATTAGTCCCTGTATTTATTGCTGAAGAGCCTTTAGACTGTGTAGCTAAAGGATGCGGTGTAATGCTGGAACACACACAATATTTACAGTAAGTTAGATGAAAGTTTTATTTTTTGATATAGATGGAACATTATTTGACAGCTCTATCGGACATATAACACCACGAACAATAGAAGCTATACATCTAGCTCAGAGTAAAAATAATTTATGTTTTATATGCAGCGGAAGGCCATATAGTTTTATTGCTGATAATGTAAAAGAGATAGGTTTTGATGGATATATACTAGCAAATGGTGCGAATATTCAGTATAAAAATAAGTCTATTTCAGTAAAATATCTGCCTTATCATCATATAAAACAGATAATAGATTTAGCTGAGAAAAAACATTTAGAGTATATTCTTCTTTCTCAGTCACATGCTTATTTAAAAGATCATTTTCATTATTTACATCAATTCTATCAGTCATGTAATGTCAATGCTGATCAATTTAGATCAGAATATGATCTAGATGAAGTATTGCATCGTATTATTAAAGTAGAGTTGCATTTTATAAATGATCAGATATTAAAGGAGTTTGATGAATTATTTAAGGACTTCTTTGTATTACCTCAGGATAATAGCAAAGTCGCTGAAATAAGTCTTCCTGATATATCAAAAGGAAGTGCTATTCTTAATGTTTTAACAGCACTGAATATCCCGTTAGAAGAGAGTTACTGTTTTGGAGATGCCCTAAACGATATGACTATGTTTGAAACGGTAGGACATCCTATTGCTATGGGAAATGCGATTGATGATATAAAAGAGAAAGCAGAAAAAATCATTGATACATGTATCAATGATGGTGTAGCTAAAGAATTAGAAAAAATGTTTAAAAACAGAGTTTAACTCTGTTTTTTAATGTTTAGGTTTTATATTGAAATGAAAACCGGGCTTAATAAGATCTAATAGACCTAATTCATCTTTATCGATATGCCCTATACAGTTTCTTTCTTTATCATTAGGAATATCTCTTAAAGCTATTTCCAATTCTCCACGATAATGGGCAAGGTTATCATTCACAATTAAGACATCTCCCTTTTTGAAATGATCTTTAGGATAAGGGTGGTAAGGAATAGATGTATTCTTATAGTTTAATCTGGACATAGAAGATCTTAAGAAATAAGAGGAATGATCAAAACGATCCCAATGAGGAATAAAGTTATAAGCAATGTCTTTTTCTATTTGAGTAATATCTTCCGCTTCATTCATTTTAATAGTAAGTGATTGATAATTTAATTCACTTAAAGCCTTCAGTTCTTCTTCATCAGCATAAGCATTGCCGATAATAATATCATCAATATCACCAGTTGCTAAGTAGTAGCGAGCCTGTAAATCAATAGGAAGACCTCTCATCTCTTCAACTGTGGGAAGTCCACAAAAGACATTCCAAGGACCGTGAGTATTATCGGCATTACTAGAAACAAAAGCTGCGGTACGGAGATTTAAAGATTTCCAGTGCTTATTAATAGATTTAAATAATTCCCAGTCTAAGCCGGAATATCTTTCCGGGTAGAAATTATGACAAATAGTGACCTGATCTTTATTGGCACCATTCTTCAATAATAGTTCTACTCCCTGATCAAAGGATCCATTAAATTCAATTTTAATATCATAAGGATTTCTAGTGATTTCAATATCAGATAAAGTACCGAAAGAGCCATCTAAACGAATAATATCTACACCCATTTTTTTAAATATACTTAAATCGCTTGGTGTAGCATCTAAATGCTTAAAAACATCTGGATTTGTATCTACAGCTACTTCATAGCCTAAGGAATGAGCTTTTTGAAGAAAAGCTCCAAATTCTTCTATAATGACTTCTTTAGGACTGTTTACTGATAAAAGACATGTAAAGATTCTTGTAAAACCATAATGACTTGCCAGTTCTAAATAATCATAAACTTCTTTTTGTGATGATTTTTCAGGATATACAGAAATACCTATCTTATGCATAAAAGCCTCCTTTATAATATATATAAGTATGTATAAGTATTTTAACATGACTAAGACAATAATAAAAGAAATAGTCTATAAATTTAATTGATATTAGTATATAATGTTGGAAAGATAGGAGATTAGAATTTTATGACAAGAGAAAACATATTATCTTTCATAGTAACTTTCCTTCTTTCTCTTTTAATTGTTCCATGGATTGGAAAAGTTACAAAAAGGATGGGAATTATTGCACATACAAATTCCAGAACTATTCATAAAGGAATCATACCAAGAACAGGCGGTTATGGTATTTATATAGCTTTCTTAATAGGAGCAATGCTTTTTTTAAAGACTGATAATCAGATTAATTCTATGATGATAGGAGGCTTAATAATCTTTTTAGTAGGATTGTATGATGATATACATGATTTATCTCCTAAATTAAAAATGCTAGGTCAGATAGCTGCTGCTTTGGTTGTGATTATATATGGTGGTATTTCTCTAAAAGATTTTACGCTACCATTTATTCCTTCTTATATTTCTCATATAATTGCCATTATTATTACAATTGGATGGATTATCGGTATTACAAATGCGATTAATCTGATTGATGGATTAGATGGATTATGTGCAGGTATTTCTATTATTGTATTGTTTACTATATCTATTACATCACTTGCAACAGGAAGATTAGATATTGCTTCATTGAGTATGCTTCTAATTGGTTCAATTGCAGGTTTTCTGGTATATAATTTTCATCCGGCTAAAATCTTTATGGGAGACTGTGGGGCTTTATTTATAGGTTTTATGATGGCTGTTATTTCTCTTTTGGGATTTGGCTATAAAGGTTCAACCTTTTTTACATTAGGGGCACCTATTGTTGTTTTGGCTGTTCCTATTATGGATACGCTTATTGCGATTGTAAGAAGAAAAATACATCATAAACGATTTGATGAAGCTGATAAAGGTCATTTACATCATAAACTGATGTTCTCATTAGAATTAGGACAAACAAAATCAGTTCTTATTCTTTATGGTGCTACTGCTTTATTCTCATTATGTTCTTATTTATATCTTAATCATAAAGTAGCAGCATTCTTATTATTTATCTTATTGCTTATTGTATTTGAGTTATTTGTTGAGATAACAGATATGATATCTCGTAAGTATAAGCCTATACTTACATTGGTTAATCTGGTATTAAAAAGAGATGATTTACCTAAATTAAAGGAATCAGGAGTTTATAGTACTGTTGTTAGAAAATTAAAAGGGAAGAAAAGGTATATTATCTTACCATTAGCTACAGCACTTATTATATCGCTGATCTTTATTCATAATAATAGAAAATATCGTGATATTAAAGTACAGTATCAGGAAGCATCTAATCCTACTTCAT
Source organism: Eggerthia catenaformis OT 569 = DSM 20559 (assembly GCF_000340375.1). Lineage (GTDB taxonomy): Bacteria > Bacillota_I > Bacilli_A > Erysipelotrichales > Coprobacillaceae > Eggerthia > Eggerthia catenaformis. The sequence goes on along the minus strand of NZ_KB446646.1, from coordinate 45,302 downwards.
TAATGAAGACAATTTATAGCAATATAGAAAAAGTAGTTAAAAGTAGGCAAAAAAAAGAAGAAAGAGAGTATGTAGCAGCTTATTTTGCAGCTGATTATTATTCATTATCAAATAAGAATAAAGATGAAATAGGAGGAACATCCTATTATTATTCAAAGAATATCAATAATTTTAAATCATATGCTAAAACAGATTATTATAAAACATCTAATGAATTAATAGAGAAAAAAGAGAATAACATAGAAGTTATAAAATATAAGCTTAACCATATTGAAACTAGTAATAAAAGACTAAGCGGATTAGAAGATTATAATTATTATGATGTTAATTTAACTTTAACTTTCAATCAGGATAATCCGATATTATTAAGCAGATCTATTGAAGTTACCATAACATTAATTGATAAAAACAAGCATTATAGTATTACAGCTTATGAAATTAATGCTAATCTTTCTTGATTGTATATTATTTATTATTCTCAAAATAAAGATCATTTTAGAAGAAGGCTATAAAGAAAGAGAATAGTTTTTAACATTTACCGATTCTATTTTATCAATAGAGAGATTATTAAAGTATAAAAAGTATTGAATTTAAGTATACTTTATGATACGATACTAAGGCAAAGTAGAAAAGGAGGCTAAAAAACATGTTAGAGATTATTTTAATTGTTGTTTCTGTAGCCCTTATTATCGTATGTTTATTACAGTCAGGTAAAACAGATGGTATTGTTAATGCTTTATCAGGTCAGAATTCTAACCTGTTTGCTAATCAGAAAGAAAGAGGAGCAGATTTAGTACTAACAAGGATTACTATTGTTTTAGGTATTGCTTTTTTCGTACTGGCAATCTTGATTAGAATGAAAGCATAGAAATAGGGCACTATGTGCCCTTTTTATTTTGCTTTTAGGAGAAAACTCATGAAAGATGAAATTATTGAATATTTAAAAAATGATAAAAACAAACAAAGATGTGCCAAGGAGATTGCACAAGCTTTAGGCTATGGTGAAACAAAGGACTTTATATCTTTAATGAAAGAATTAAATAATCTCGAAGATTCCGGAGAGATTATTAGAGATGATTTTAATAGATATTATATGATTAATCAGAAAGATTATTATAAAGGAGTATTATCTGTTAATAAAAAGGGATTTGGATTTGTTAAAACTGATGATACAGAATTTTATGTTTCTAAGACAGATATGAAAAATGCTTATGATGGAGATATTGTTCTTTTAAAAAAGAAAACAAAGGATCCACAGAATGATGAAGGTATTATTATTAATGTGTTAGAAAGAGGAAAGAATACCTGTGTAGGATTGGTTAAAGAAGTTAAAGGGAAATATCATGTTTTTCCGGATGATCATACAAGACCGGATATTTTTATAGAAAAAAGAGATCTTCATGGAGCGGCTGTCGGTCATAAGGTATTAGCAGAGATTAAAGACTATGAGCCTAAAGTAAGAGGAACTGTTATTAAGATCATAGGGCATAAAAATGATCCGGGTGTTGATATTTTATCAGTTGTTCATGAACATGGAGCACATATTGATTTTCCTGATAATGTGTATAAGCAGATAGAAAATATTGGAGATACTATTGATTTACAGGGAATGAAGGGAAGAACTGATTTAAGGGATTTATTAACTGTTACTATTGATGGAGAAACTGCTAAAGATTTAGATGATGCTGTTAGCCTAAGAGTTTTAAATAATCATCATTATGAGTTGGGTGTTCATATTGCTGATGTTTCTTATTATGTAACCGAAGGCTCTCCATTAGATGATGAAGCTATTGAGAGAGGAACATCTATTTATTTAGTAGATAGAGTTATACCGATGCTCCCTCATAAACTATCTAATGGCATATGCTCATTAAATGAAGGTGCAGATCGTTATACAATATCATGTTTTATGGAAATAGATCAGCAAGGAAAAGTAGTTGATCATAAAATATTGCCTACAGTCATTAATAGTAATCATCGAATGACTTATACCAATGTCAATAAGATATTAGCCGGAGATAAAAAAGTCAGAAAAGAGTATGATGATAGTATTGAATTGTTTGAGACAATGAAAGAATTATCAGATATTCTTACCAAGAAGAGAAATATTAGAGGAGCTATTGATTTTGATACACAGGAAGCGGAAATAATCGTTGATAATAAAGGTAAGCCTCTAGATGTAGTATTGAGAGAAAGAGGAGAAAGTGAACGAATTATAGAATCGTTTATGTTAGCAGCTAATGAAACAGTAGCTGAACATTTTAAATGGATGGATCTTCCTTTTATTTATCGTATTCATGAAACACCAAAAACTAAAAAACTACAGCAGTTTTTAGCTATCGCAAAGCCTTTAGGATATACGATTCATGGATCGTTAGATCATATTAGACCTAAAGAGTTATCAAAGATTATTAATAAATCAAAAGGGAGACCGGAGCATCCTATTATTTCTACATTATTATTAAGAAGTATGCAAAAAGCCAGATATGATAGAGAATGCTTAGGACATTTTGGTTTAGCTGATGATTTTTATACTCATTTTACTTCACCTATTAGAAGATATCCTGATTTACTTGTTCATCGTTTGATAAGAACATATTTATTTAATGAACAGTATAATCAGATAAATCATTTTGAGGAGGTTATACCTGACTTAGCTGAAAGATCTTCTGAATGTGAAAGAAAAGCTATTGATATAGAAAGAGAAGTAGAAGATATGAAAAAGGCAGAGTATATGTCTTATCATATTGGAGAGAAATTCAAAGGTGTTATTTCTTCAGTAACTCATTTCGGTTTTTTTGTAGAATTAGAGAATACAATAGAAGGATTAGTGCATATTACTGATTTAACAGATGATTATTATGCTTTTAATGAAGAAAGATTAATTTTGGTAGGAGAGCGTACAAAGAAGATTTATAAATTATCAGATCCTATAACAGTTATTGTCAAAGGTGCCAATAAGGTTGAGAAACAGATTGATTTTTTAGATGCTGCGAGTACCGGAAAATCATTTAGAAAGTTTTCAAAGAAAACGAATAGTTATAAACGTAGCAAGAGACATAGAAAGAGGGCTTAATATGAAAGTGATCGCAAATAATAAAAAAGCATATCATGATTATTTTATTATTGATACATATGAAGCAGGAATTGAATTACAGGGTACTGAAATTAAAAGTATTCGGAATGGTTCAGTTAATTTAAAGGATTCTTTTATACGAATAAAAAATGGAGAAGCTTTTGTAGAGAATATGCATATTGCTCCTTATGATCAGGGAAATATCTTTAATCATGAGCCTAGAAGATTAAGAAAGCTTCTTCTTCATAAGAAAGAAATAAGAAAATTAGAAAAGAGTATACAAGAACAGGGATTGACAATTGTACCGACTAAGCTATACTTTAATACATCTAAGGCAAAGCTGGAAATTGCTTTAGTGAAAGGAAAGAAGCTTTTTGATAAAAGAAATGATCTTAAAGAAAAAGCAATGCAAAGAGATATTGATAAAGCTATGAAGAATAGATATTGATATGAATGGGGATGACTTGGATTCGACAGGGATGAGTTTGAATGGAATGGCAGTCGTAGGAGTACGTTAAACTCACAAACAAATATCTGGAAACAGAACAAATTACGCTTTCGCTTAATAGTCGACATAGACTTGCGAATGCCGGCTTACTTACGCTTATATAAGTGAGATCTGGTAACATAACCTTGTAAGATAAGGGATTAAGATTGTCTCATCTTAATTCACGAAAATATTGAGGATCGGTAAGTGAAAGACTGCTTGTGGATCGTAGCTTACTTAAATTTATTCGACAAGATAAACTGTAGATGTTTCATATGGGACCATCTTTGGACAGGGGTTCGAACCCCCTCATCTCCACCAAGAGAAAATTACCTTGATTAGATCAAGGTTTTTTATTTTGTGGGAACATTTTTCTATTTTTTATTAAATGTGTATATATCTGTTGTAATTGAGAAATTTTTTAAAGTATCACTTATTGCTGGTGTTACATTTTCTGACTTTCTATTTTCTACTAATATCAATGTTTGCTTCCCGATGACCTAATTCTTGTCTCTTATATATTTCCATAAAATTATAAAATTGAATATCCTGATGGAAATATAGTACACTTAGAGAGAGGAATATAGAATACTCAATAGATATATTAGTTTAAAGTAAGAGTGAAGTTTGTACATACTAAAGGTGGTATGATGTCTAATTTAATAACTTTAGATATGAGGAAAAAACTAAAGAATAATAACAAAAACTGGTTTATAACAACTCAAGTTATAGATGAGTTTACAGATGATGAACAAACTACAATTATCTTAATAGATCCACAAATCAAATATGAACTAAATTCAATTAAGAATAAAGTGGCGAATAAAATACGATTATTTGTTCACCGGATAGAAATATTTTTGCTTCATTTAATGGTCAAAAAATGATTGACTACATTAATCAGAAAATAAAAGGAGAAAATTAATATAAAATTAATAATGCGTGCAGATGATCTGAGTTTTAGTGAAGCAGTCAATTTAGGCATATTAAAATCAGTAAAAGACGGATTAATAAATAGTGTAGGTATAATGCCGAATATGGTTTATGCCGAGCATGGCTATTCACTTATCAAAGATGAGAATATTGCTTTAGGACAGCATACTAATATTTGTGCCGGAAAGCCTCTAACTGATCCTAAGCTGATACCATCTTTAGTTAGAGAGGATGGCAGCTTTTGTACAAGCAAAGAAATAAGAGAACGTCAAGAAGACACTATAGATGTTAAAGAATGTGAGATAGAAACTGAAGCACAATTAAAGAGGTTTATTGAAATTACAGGAAGAATGCCTGATTATTTTGAAGGACATGCCGTTTTTTCTGAGAATTTTTTTTACAACATTAAAAAATGTTGCAAAAAAGCATAACTTATTTTACTGCATACCCGACTTAGATAAAAAATGGGAAGAAGAAAATGGTATTTATGGATTAGGCTTCATGCAATTGACACCTGATAATATGTATAATCCAAAGGAGTATTATACAGAATGTCTGGATAAAATAAAGAGTCACCCTTGTTCTGTAGCAATCTTTCACCCCGGCTATTTGGATAATTATATTTTAACTCATTCATCATTTACTCACATAAGAGCAATGGAATGTGAATTCTTATGTAGTGAATGGTTAAAAAACTTTATAAAAGATAATAAAATTGAATTGGTTGATTTTAGAAATTATAAATAGATTGATCATGTATAGCCGTGAGGAATCAGGATTTTTTTCCTTACGGCTTTATTATTCAGCAGTATAATTGTTTTAAGGAGAATTAAAAAATGAATAAGATAGATATTGAAAATAAGGAATGCTATATTTATGAAGAAGGAGATTCGCAAAGAATATTGATACAGTTTGTTGATGATCATGATTTAGAAACACTTGATAGGGAAATATCTTTAATTAAAAAATCAGGACGGCTATTTACTTTTATTGCAGTAAAAGTAAAGGCATGGAATCAGGAGCTGACACCATGGAATGCACCGGCAGTTTATGGAAAGGAAGCTTTTGGTAATGGAGCAGATAAAACTTTAAGTTTTCTTCTAAAAGAACTAATTCCTTATCTAGAAAATAAATATGGAAAAAATTTAGTATATTATCTGGGAGGATATTCTTTGGCGGGATTATTTGCTTTATATTGTGGTTATCAAACAAACATATTTAAAGGAATTGCAGCCTGTTCACCATCAGTATGGTATAAAGGATGGATAGATTATATTAATACTAATGATATGAAACCGGAAAACGTTTATTTGAGTTTAGGAAGAAAGGAATCAAAAACCGGACATCCTCTTATTTCTAAGGTAGAAGAAAATATTAAATATCAGCAAGAAATGCTAAAGTATAAAAATATGGTTTTAGAATGGAATGATGGTAATCATTTTCAAGACAGTGAGAAAAGAATGGCAGAAGGATTTATTTGGCTTTTAGCACAATAATTATTTCCTAGGAAATAAAAGTAAGAAAAACTCCTTTTTTTACAGTATATATAAGTAGAGGATAAATTATTAATGAAAAAAATTTTTATTTTAGGAATGATAATAGTTTTAGTATCTGTTTGTTTTCATAATTATTATAAGAAAATTACAGATATTCAGATAGATTCAGAGTCTTTACCGGAATATAAGAATGAGGCTTATTCATATATTCATAATAATAAACCTTATTTTAAATCTTCTGATTTAAAGGTAAAAGAGTTTATCAGCTACTCATCTTTAGATGGTTTAAAAAGATGCGGGAAGGCATCTTCCTGTTTGTCTATTAAAACATTGTCGAAAGAAAAAAGACCATCTTTATCTGTTATTAAACCGGCCGGATGGCATACCTATAGGTTTGATGCAGTGAAGAAATATGAGAGTACTACTTCTTTTCAATCTAATTTAGGTTATCTGTATAATCGCTGTCATTTGATCGCTTATGAATTATCAGGGGATCAAGGAGATAGAAGAAATCTGATTACCGGAACTAGATATCTTAATGTTGAAGGAATGCTTCCTTTTGAAAATAAAGTGACTCAATATATTAGAAAAACAAAACACCATGTACTTTATCGAGTTACTCCTATTTATAAAGGAAATAATCTTTTAGCACATGGTGTATTAATAGAGACACAATCAATAGAAGATAATAATCTTCAATTTTGTGTATACTGTTATAATGTTCAACCTGGCATAAAAATAGATTATGCGACAGGAAAAGCCAAGGAGATTTAATCTTTCTTGCTAAATTCCTGAGCCATTAAAGTATAAAAATCAATGTTTAATTGAGCACCTTCAATTAGATTGTTGAAGGTTTGAATTTTTTTGACATCGGGCATGTAATCATTATCAATATAATCTTTTTTCAACACCTTATATAATTCTAATTCATCTTTCTTTGTTTGTACCTGAGAAAGTGCATACTGAGCAACATCATTAGAAGTAAATATTTCATCATTTTTAACTTTATGAAAAATTTTACTTTCGTTGATCAGCTTATTATTAATACTTAATAAAATTTCATATGATAAATCATTACTGTTTTTCATAATATTTGCTCCTTTATACTCATTGTAATCCTATTTAATAAATAATGAAAGAAAATCTATTATTTTATTCTAATACTTGTAATTATAGGCTGGTTTTTGTCTTTAACTGTACCGTTATTATCTTCAACCTTTACATTATCACATATCTTATCAACTATTTCGATGCCTTTAGTGACTTTTCCAAAAGCGGCATATTGTCCATCTAGGCTTGTATTATCTTTTTGCATAATAAAGAATTGTGATGAAGCACTGTTATAATCTTGTGAACGTGCCATTGAAAGAACACCTCTTTGATGAGAGATAGGATTATTGTATCCGTTAGCTTTAAATTCTCCTTTAATATTATTATCAGATCCTCCTGTTCCATTGCCCATCGGATCACCGCCTTGAATCATAAATCCTTTAATAATACGATGAAAAGTTAAGCCATCATAAAATTTTTCGTTAATTAAAGAAACAAAATTTTTAACGGTGATGGGTGCGGCTTTACCATCTAAAGTGGCTTCAATAGTTCCATAATCTTTAATTTTAATTACAATATTGTAATCTTTTACAATTTCTGTTTTTTCTTCTTTAATTGTTTTCTCTTCCTTATTCTTCTGATTTTTACATCCTGCTAAAGCTATGATCAGGATAAAAGCAAGAAGTAATGCACATATTTTCTTCATAGAGAACCTCCTTGACTTTATTATAAAGAAAATATTAGTAAATATCCAATATTAAAGTATAATAGATACGGGAGATTAAATATTAAAAGATTGTTATGAATACAAAAGAGAAATTAACATTTGCAGTAGAAATAGGAGAAACAATGTTAAAGAATGGTGGAGAAGTCTATCGTGTTGAAGAGACAATTCTTCGTATTCTTCATACTTTAAATATCATAGAATGTGATGTTTATGTATTATCTAATGGAATATTTGCGAGTGCACATGAAAGTAAGGAAGATGCTTGCAGCATTATCCGCAATTGTACTTTAGGAGCAATGAATTTAGGGAAGATTGCTCAATTAAATCAATTATCCAGACAATTGGAAGCAGGAGTTATTGATGAACAGCAGGCTTTAAAAATTTTAGAAGAGGTTAAGAAAAAAGAAGATATCCCTATTTTATTTTTAATGATTGCTTGCGGACTGGGATGTGGGAGCTTTACTTATATTTTTGGAGGAACTGTTTTAGATGCATTCTTTTCATTTATAGTAGGCTTCATTTTAGAAGTATTCTTGTCTAGAAAAATGCAGTCTAAATTTATTAAACAAATATTTGGGTCTGCAATGGTCACATTGTGTGCGATCACACTGAGTAAGTTAATATTTAAAAATCTTAATACAGATAAGATTATCATTGGATGTATTATGCCTTTGGTACCCGGTATAGCTTTTACAACAGCCATTAGAGATTTGTTTCATGGAGATTATCTTTCCGGAACTATTCATCTCTTGGATGCGATATTAACGGGATTATGTATTGCGGCGGGAGTAGGGAGCATGATGATGTTATGGAGGGCTTTATGATTATACAGTTTTTTGTAGCTATGATAGCAACAGCATCGTTTGCGGTCTTATTTTATGCACCTAAGAAAACTTTATTATTAGCTGCGATAACAGGAGCTATTGGCTGGATTATCTATTTGTCTTTGAAGAATTTTGGCTATTCGTCAATTATATATGCATTCACATCAGCTTTTGTATTAACCTTATTATCAAGGATATTTGCGGTTATTATGAAGAATCCTGTGACAATGTATTTAATACCGGGGATATTTCCGATTGTACCGGGGGCAGGTATTTATCAGACGGCTTATTATTTTTTTATGAATAATATGAGTCTTTTTGTATATAATGGATTAGAAACGATTAAAATTGCTTTATCTATTACGTTTGGTATTATATTTGCATTGGCAATACCTCAAAAGCTGTTTTCATATTGTCGAAAAATATCAGCATAAGGGAGTTTAACATGAAGAAAGTCGCAGCATTATTACTATCGTTATTTCTTTTGGCGGGATGTTATAAAAAAGCAGAGGCTATTGATAAAAATGGAATCTATACTACAAAAGAGGATGTAAGTCTTTATCTTCACACCTATCATTCATTGCCTAAGAATTTTATTACTAAAAATGAAGCAAAAAAATTAGGCTGGAAAGGTGGCGGATTGGATCATTATAAGAAGGGATATTGTATCGGAGGGGATATTTTTGGTAATTATTCTAGAAAACTTCCGACCGGAACAACTTATCATGAATGTGATATAGATACTTTACATCAGTCATCAAGAGGTGCTAAGAGACTTGTGTATTCTAAAGAGTTTAAGATTTATTATACAGATGATCATTATCAGAGTTTTAAATTATTATATGGAGAATAATTATGGATTATATTGTTGATTTAAAAAATGTTTGTGATGAGAAAGAGTTTCATCAGGCACTTACTATACCTTTACCTGATTATTATGGAAATAATTTAGATGCTTTATATGATGTTATGACAAGCTATGATAATCCGGTTAAAATCATTTTTATAAATAGTTGCCTGTTTAAAAAAAAGAATGAAGAATTTGTATCTTTATTTTTAAATATGTGTGATGATGTGACAAAAACAAATGGAAATATTGAGATATTCTTTTGTGAAGGAGATTAATTGTGAAAGTTTTAATTACCGGTGCTTCAAATGGAATAGGGAGAGCATCAGCCTTACTATTTGCAAAAAAAGGATATGATATTGTAGCTGTAGGCAGAGATAAAGAAAAATTAGAATCATTGAAAGAAGAAATAGAAAATGTATATCAAAGAGATATAGAAATAGGTTCCTATGATCTGACTGTTAAAGAGAATATTAAAAATGTTTATAATCGTTTTAAAAATGTGGATATTCTAGTTAATAATGCCGGCTTTGGTGATCATGGAGAATATCTGAATAGTGATTATTCTGTACAGGAAGAAATGGTAAAGCTTAACATTCTTTCTCTAATGGAATTAACTTATCTTTATGGTCATGATATGAAACAAAAAGGAAAAGGCAGAATTATTAATATTGCATCTATTGCCGGTCTGGTCTCAGGACCTTATATGTCTATTTATTATGCTTCCAAGTCTTTTGTCTTATCATTCAGTGAAGCTGTTGCTTTGGAAATGAAGCCTTATCATATAGAAGTAAACTGTATTTGTCCCGGTCCTATAAGGACTGGTTTTATGGAAAGAGCAGGACTTAAAGATTCAATGATGTTTAAATATTTTAAGCCATTAGATAGTAAAACAGTAGCTAAAAAAATAGTTAATAATCATCATACAGTAAAGTTTATCGGACTATCAGGGTATTTACTGAATGTTGCAGTCAGGATTTTACCAAGGAGAATTATATTAAAAGGAGTTGGATTAGTGAATGGAAGAAGATAGAATACATCATCCTTTAGAACCAATTAAAGATAAAAATTCTAAAATACTCATATTAGGAAGTTTTCCATCAGTAAAATCGAGAGATTTTTTATTTTATTATGCTCACTTGCAAAATAGATTCTGGACAATAATGAATTTTTTATTACATGAGGAATCACGAACGGTTAAGGAAAAGAAAGATATGATGCTTAGGCATCATATCGCTTTGTGGGATGTTATTGAAAGCTGCCGCATTAATGGAAGCAGTGATGCTTCTATTAAAGAAGTAAGATGTAATGACATTAGCTCTTTAATCAAAGAAACAAAGGTTACACATATTTATACAAATGGAAAAACAGCTTATCAGCTGTTTAAAAAGTATCAATCAGATATTGAACTGCCTATCATATGCCTTCCTTCTACTTCACCTGCGAATGCTTCATATTCGTTAGAAAGATTATTAAAAATATGGGAGAAAATCCTTGAAAACATTTAGAAATTCTATATGATAGTAAAGAACAGGAGATTAAGTAATGTTAAAATATTTAGCTATCTTTTTGGTATCAATGGTACCTATTATAGAACTAAGAGGAGCTATTCCTATTTCACAGGGACTAGGTCTTCCTATTATTTCATCTTATATTATATGTATTATTGGTAATATGATACCAGTACCTTTTATTTATTTGTTTGCCAGAAGGTTATTGGAATGGGGAAAGGATAAAAGATATACCGGAAAATTTTTTACATGGTGTCTTGAAAAAGGAGAAAAGGGCGGCAAGAAGCTGACTGAAAAAGCGGGACGAGGAACATTTCTTGCTTTACTTCTTTTTGTAGGCATACCTCTTCCGGGAACGGGAGCCTGGACAGGGACTTTAGCAGCCAGTATTTTAGATATGGATTTTAAAGAAACCGTTATTGCGGTTATGGGTGGTGTTTTGCTGGCGGGAATCATCATGATGACAGCAAGTTTTCTTGGATTTAATCTCATTTAAGTTCGTATTGACTAATTGTATGTTGAAATGATAGATTCATAGTAATGAGGGAGTAGCAAGCACCTTCTTGTGTGATAAGTCAACATACTGATCAATAGATCTGGCTTATCTTAATTTGCGAGACTCATGTATAACAATTAAAGGCTATACATGGGATAAATATCATTTATAAATAAACCGGGTATAGTCTATATCCGGTTTATTTATTTGGAGGCTTTTTATGATAATGTTTTTATTTAATAGTATATTAATGGGATTTGGTTTAGCTATGGATGCTTTCTCGGTTTCCTTAGCAAATGGATTAAAAGAAACAAAAATGTCAATAAGAAAAACAGTTATTATAGCGGGGACATTTGGTGTATTTCAGATGATTATGCCTCTTGTCGGCTGGCTGTGTGTACATACTATTAGTCATTATTTTGAAATATTTGATAAAGCCGTTCCTTTTATAGCATTATTTTTGCTTGTTTATATGGGTATAAAGATGATTCGTGAAGCAAAAATATGTGATATTACAACGGGCACTTGTGGTGTTCTTACCTTATCTACACTGTTATTACAGGCAATTGCTACTTCTATAGATGCTTTATCAGTAGGATTTACTATTTCTTCTTATTTATTAGGAAAAGCTTTTTTAGCTACCTTGATTATAGGAATTATGACATTCCTTATTTGTGTAGTAGGATTGATAATAGGGAAAAAAGCAGGAGAACAATTACCAAATAAAGCAATATTTATAGGAGGGATTATACTTATATTTTTAGGTATAGAAATATTTGTCAGATCATTGATTTAAAAATCATAAACTATTAAAATAATATTTATTAAAAGCGTTATCTTTAGAAAAATGAATCATCAGTATCATATACGATTAGTAAGATGCAGATATGTTTGTTTATTAAAGGAGAATATATGATGTATTATAATAAAACCATACAAGAAACACTTGATTTATTAGAAGTAAATGAACAAGGATTAACTAGTTCGCAAGTAAAAAAAAGACAGGAATTATATGGTTATAATGAATTGGAACAAGTTAAAAAGGAGTCTTTCTTTTTACGCTTTATTAATCAGTTTAAAGATTTAATGATTATTATTTTAATTGTAGCTGCAATAGTCAGTATTATTACTGATCCTACAGACTGGATTGATTCTTTTATTATTTTTATTGTAGTTATATTAAATGCCGTGATTGGACTAGCTATGGAATCACAGGCAGAAAAGTCATTAGATTCATTAAATAAGTTATCAGCTCCACAATGTAAGGTTATCAGGGATCATACGACAAAGATTATACCATCAAGAGAACTAACAATAGGGGATATTATTCTTATAGAAGCCGGAGATATGATCCCAAGTGATGCAAGATTATTAGAAGCTTATAATCTAAAAACAGATGAGTCATCACTTACAGGAGAATCATTACCTGTAGAAAAAACAACGGATTGTATTAATCATGAAGCAGTTATTGGTGATTGGACGAATATGCTTTTTTCATCAACTGTCTGTACTTATGGAAGAGGAAAAGCTGTAGTTACCAGTATTGGTATGGACAATCAGGTTGGTAAAATAGCTGATATGTTGTTGTCTCATAAGAAAGAGAAAACACCTTTACAGGTAAAACTAGATGAAATAGGAAAAGTTATAGGAGTATTATGTATTCTTATCTGCATACTAGTCTTTATTATGGAAGTTATGAATCATGAGAGTCCTTTACAATCATTTGAAACAGCAATTGCTTTAGCAGTTGCTGCCATTCCTGAAGGATTATCAGCAACAGTTACTATTGTATTAGCGTTATCTGTTACCAAATTGGTTAAGCAAAATGCTATTATAAGAAAACTTCCGGCAGTAGAAACACTAGGAAGCACCTCAATTGTATGTTCTGATAAAACAGGAACATTAACACAAAATAAAATGACTGTTGTAAAAACCTGTTTAAATGGCGAGGATATTAAAGATTTTTCTACAGATGATCCTAAGACAAATGAAATGCTGAATTATTTTACTTTATGCAGTGATGCAAAGATAGAGGATGGTAAAGAAATAGGTGATCCGACAGAAATTGCTTTGGTAGAAGCAAGTATGAAAGCAGGATATTATCGCAGACAGCTCGATCATAATTATCCAAGGATAGAGGAGATAGCTTTTGATAGTGATCGTAAAATGATGAGTGTGATTGTTAAGAATGATCAAGGGTTCCTTTCCATCACTAAAGGAGGACCTGATGTTGTATTAAGTCATTGTATTAATGTTGATATTAGTAAGGCAATGGCTATTAATGACCAGATGGCTAATAAGGCTTTAAGAGTACTGGCTGTAGCTATTAAGCAATACGATGATTTTCCATCATCGGTGAGGGCAGACGAAATAGAAGAGCATATGACATTTGTTGGCTTTATAGGTATGATAGATCCAAGTCGTCCGGAAGCTAAAGATGCTATTGCATTGGCTTCTTTAGCCGGTGTTCGTACAATAATGATTACCGGAGATCATAAAACAACTGCCAGTGCTATCGCAAAAGACTTAGGTATTCTTCATGAAAAAGAAAAGGTTATTTCCGGTATGGAATTATCAGAGATGAGCCAGGAAGATTTGGAAAATCATATTGAAGACTATTCGGTTTATGCGAGGGTGGCACCTGAACATAAGGTAAGAATAGTGAAAGCATGGCAATCAAAAGATAAAATTGTTGCTATGACAGGAGATGGTGTTAATGATGCACCGGCTTTAAAAACAGCTGATATTGGCTGTGCTATGGGAATTACCGGAACAGATGTCTCTAAAAATGCAGCTACAATGATTTTAACAGATGATAATTTTGCAACTATTATATCTGCAATTAGGCAAGGGCGTGGGATATTTGATAATATACAGAAAGATGTTCAGTACTTATTATCAAGTAATGTTGGTGAAGTACTAACAATTTTTATAGCTTCATTCATTGCTTTAATGAATCCATCTTTAGGATATGGTGTACCTTTACTGCCGATACATTTACTCTGGGTTAATCTGATTACTGATACCTTACCTGCTTTTGCTTTAGGCTTAGAACCGGTAGAGAAAGATATTATGAAAAGAAAGCCAAGAGAAAAGAAGGAAAGTTTTTTCTCGCATGGCTTACTGATAAAAATATTATTACAGGGCTGTATGGTAGGCACTCTTACCTTACTTTCTTATTCATTCGGTTTAGGAATATCGCATGCAGCAGGACAAACAATGGCTTTTATTACCTTATCAGGATCGCAGATTGCTCATAGCTTTAATGTCAAGAGTCATCATACAATATTTAATAAAACGGTTTTTAATAATAAATATTTATGGGCCAGCGCTATTGCCGGGATATTGTTACAGGCGATAATAATCATTACTCCTCTTTCCAAAATATTTAAGCTTGAAGTATTAAATATAGAATGTCTTTTAATTGCTTTAGTCTGTGCACTGGCAGTTATTCCCATTGTTGAAATAAGCAAATTAATAGCTAAGAATAAAGCCTAGCGACTGCTAGGCTTTAATGTTTTTATATGTGTTTTTAATGCTTCAAATGTTTCATCAGAAATATAATGTTCAACACGACAGGCATCTTCTTCAGCAATTGTAGGATCAATGCCTAAATCAATAAAGAAATCAGTTAAGACATGGTGACGCTCTAATATCTTTGTAGAAATACTTTCACCATCTTTGGTTAGATGAATATGACCCTCATGGTCAATAGTAACTAACCTCTTTTCTTTCAATCTTCTGATCTGCTGGGAAATAGTAGGCTTAGAAAAGTTCATTTCATTTGCGATATCAATAGATCTGACGACACCTAAACGCTCTTGTAATAATTGAATTGTTTCCAAATACATTTCTATAGATTCACTCATAATCTCACCTCATTAATTAAATAATAACCGAAAAAAATAATAAAGCAAATAATTTGACAAAAATTAGAAGATACTAACTTTTTTTACTAAAAATATTGACAAACATTAAATGTTATTATAGACTAACTAGTGAAGTTAGGGTAACCTAATTTTTGGTGTGAAGAATATGTGGAAAGAAGGTGCCTTTATGATGCCCCTTAGTATGGCAAATATAGGTGAGAAAGTCGTTATTAAACGTATTAATGGCAGAGATGAAATAAAGATACATCTTGCTGAACTAGGATTTATCCCGGACTCAGAGGTCATGATAGTTAATAAGGTTGGAAAAAATTTTATTCTTCAAGTCAAAGAAAGTCGTATAGCGATTGATAATTCAATGGCAAACAGAATTATGATTTAAGAGGGAGGAATAAAATGAATTTACGACAAGTAAAAGTAGGACAGACTGTCAAAGTCAAGAAATTAGTTGGCGAAGGTGCTACAAAACGCAGAATTATGGATATGGGTATTATTAAAGGTGTTGATGTACTCGTGCGTAAGGTTGCTCCGCTTGGTGATCCAATTGAATTAACTGTTAAAGGTTATGAGTTATCTATCAGAAAAAGTGAAGCAGAATTGATTGAAGTGGAGTAAGGGGGAAATTCAAGTGAAGATTGGTTTAGCAGGAAATCCGAATAGCGGAAAGACAACTCTATTTAATGATTTAACCGGCAGCAGTCAGTATGTTGGAAACTGGCCCGGTGTTACGGTAGAAAAGAAAGATGGTAAATTAAAGGGAAATAAAGATGTTATAATTCAGGATTTACCTGGTATATATTCATTATCGCCTTATACACTGGAAGAAGTTGTTTCTAGGAGATATTTAGTTAATGAAAAGCCTGATTCAGTTATTAATATTGTTGATGGTACAAATATTGAAAGAAATTTATATTTGACAACACAGTTATTAGAATTAGGATTACCGATAGTAGTTGCAATTAATATGGTGGATTTGATTGAAAAGAATGGAGATCATGTTGATGTAGCTAAATTAGAAAAACTATTAGGTGTTAAAGCTGTTACTTTATCTGCATTAAAAGGTAAAGGAACTAAAGAAACTGCTTTAGAAGCTATAAAAATAGCTCATACTAAAGTAAGTAATAGACCTGAAATCTTTGAGGGTGATACTTTAAAAGCTATTAAACAGATAGAAGATTTATTGAGAGATTCAGTTGATGAGTCAATGCTCAGATGGTTTGCGGTTAAAGTTTTTGAAAGAGATCAGAAAGCCATTGAAGATGGACATATTACAAAAACTATTATAGATCAGGCGGAACCTATTATTAAAGCAGTAGAGGATAAAGAAGAAGATGATGCAGAATCAATTATTACATCTGCTCGTTATGCATTTATTTCTCATATAATAAAGGAAACTGTTGTTTCTAAAAAAGCTCAAGGAGAACTGTCGTTATCAGATAAGATTGATAAGATTGTTACAAATAGATTTTTGGCTTTACCAATCTTTGCATTAATTATCTGGTTTATGTATTATGTATCAGTTTCAACATTAGGTACATGGATGACTGACTGGACAAATGATGTTTTATTTGGAGATATTATTCCTCCTGCAATATCAGGATTCCTTGGTTCAATTGGTGTAGCTGAATGGCTTATTAACTTAATTGTTGATGGTATTATTGGTGGTGTTGGTACGGTATTAGGATTTGTACCGCAGATTCTATTAATCTTTGTATTCTTATCAGTATTAGAAGATTGTGGATATATGGCTCGTATTGCCTTTATCATGGATAGATTATTTAGAAAGTTTGGTCTTTCCGGTAAATCATTTATTCCTATTCTGATTGGTACAGGATGCGGTGTTCCGGGTATTATGGCAGCACGTACTATTGAAAATGAAAAAGATAGAAGAATGACTATTATGTTATGCACATTTATTCCATGTGCTGCAAAAACAGAGATTATAGCTATGATCTCATCAGTATTCTTTAAAGGGAATTCAATATTAGCTGCTTCTATGTATTTCTTATCACTGGCAGTTATTATTTTCTCCGGTATTGCTTTGAAGAAAACAAAGTTCTTTGCGGGTGAAACTGCTCCATTTGTAATGGAATTACCTGCTTATCATTTACCACAGGTTAAAACTGTATTAATGAGAGTATTTGAAAGAGGAAAGCACTTTATTATTAAAGCCGGTACGATTATCTTTGCAGTAGCAGTCATTACTTGGTTCTTGAAGTCATTTACTCCATCATTTGCTTATATTGATCCTGAATCAGCAGAAGTTTCTAAATCTATTTTAAGATATATTGGTGAGTTTATTTCTCCGATTTTCCAGCCTTTAGGATTTGGTAACTGGCAGGGAGGAGTTTCTGTATTAATTGCTTTATCTGCAAAAGAACTGGCTGCTTCAACAGTAACCGTTTTAGCCGGTAAAGCAGGAGTTGCTTCACTCTTTAGCGTAATGGGAGGTTTCTCATATTTATTATTGAATTTATTTAATCCTCCATGTATTGCTGCAATGGGTACCATTTGGAGAGAAATGGATTCTAAATTCTGGGCAATCTTTGCGATTTCTTATCAGTTAATATTAGGATATGTAATTGCATTAATTGGCTATCAGTTAGGAAGCTGGCTGTTCTTTGGAGCATCATTTGGTATTGGACAGATTGTTGCTCTTATCTTAAGTGCAGTAATAGTATACTTTATTGTAAGACCTGCTTATAAAGAACCTGTAGGAAATACAGTAAAAGCATAGAAGGAAGTGATTTGATGGCAACTATTATTATAGGAGCTATTATAGCTGTTGCATTTGTTTATGGTATAAGTCGTCTTTTTAAAGAATCAAAAGAAGGCTGCTGTTCCGGCGGGTGCACAATAGATAAAATAAAAGTGAAAGATAGAAATAAGAGTCATTATCAGTATACGACTATATTTAAAGTTTCTGATATGCATTGTTCTAACTGTGCTACAAAAGTAGAGAATGCTTTAAATAGTCAGGAAGATACATATGCCAGTGCTAATCTTTCAAAAGGAGAAGTTAAGGTATTAACTAAACAGTCTCCTGATATTAAAGCTATGGAAGAATCTATTAGAACTATAGGTTATCATTCAAAGCTGATTTCTTAAAATTAAATAAGTGTAGGAGTCTCCTCTTTAGGAGGAGACCTCTATGATAGACCACCTCATAATAATTTACACACACACCGATATATTCTTAAAACCTTTTCATACATAACCATGGGATGGTCTATCATAGAGATATACTATATTTAAATAGAGGTGATTAAAATGTGGACTTATATTATTTTAACAGCCATTATTATTTATGTAATAAGAATTTTATATAGGAGTGTGCATGGCAAGATTACAGGAGGCTGTGATAGCGGATCCTGTGGTTCGTGCGGCAGTTCTTCAATATGTCATTTGGATCTCTATGATGAATATAAAAAGAACAAACAGGCACATTTATCTAAATAATGGAAAACCAGCTTTGGCTGGTTTTTTTAAATACAAAGCTTTGTTTAGTTAAATACCTTGCGTTTTAATGTATCAATGATAAAATAAATATGAGGTGAAAGATCATGCGAGATAATACAAATGAATTTAAAATCAGACTGGCAAGATATTTAGATGAATTGCATTGGGTATATGGGGAATTATATAATCTTGATGATTATTCATTTCATGATCTTTGTGATATACTTTCACAGGCATATGACAATAGAAGTGAGAAACTAAAAAGTTGGGATCGGGCACGTATGCAGGTTTATGACTGGTATAGCGGTAATGAAATGTTTGCTTATAGTATTCAGGCAACGTTTTTAGATAAGATAAAGTCATTGGATAATTTTATATCTTATCTGAAAGAGCTTGGTGTTAATTGTTTTCATCTTCATACAGATTATAATATTTCTGATTCTCTAGATTTACTTATTAATAAGCTTCATGATAAAGGGATTTGTTTAAGTATTGATTATCAGATTAATTATACTTCAAGT
Source organism: Eggerthia catenaformis OT 569 = DSM 20559 (assembly GCF_000340375.1). Lineage (GTDB taxonomy): Bacteria > Bacillota_I > Bacilli_A > Erysipelotrichales > Coprobacillaceae > Eggerthia > Eggerthia catenaformis. The sequence continues at coordinate 25,988 of NZ_KB446646.1, read as the reverse complement.
AATCATCCTTGGGCTTTAAAAGCTAAAAATGGAAATAAGGATTATCAGAAGAGATACTTTATGTTTGATAATTGGAAAATTCCTAGAGAATTTGAAAAAAATTTAAAAGAATTTATGCCGGAAAGTTCACCGGGAAATTTTACTTGGAATAATGAACTTCAGAAAGTTATTATGACTAGATATAATAATGATCAGTGGGATTTAAATTATAATAATCCGAAAGTTTTTAATGATATGGTAAAAGATTTGCTTTCTTTATGTAATAAGGGAGCAGATATTATTCATTTAGAAGATTTACCATATATCTATAAAAGATTGGGATCAGACTGTGAAAATCTTAGTCAGGTACATAGTATTGCCAGAGTATTAAGAATAATAATTGATGTTGTCTGTCCCGGAACATTATTATTAGCTGATACAATGACTAATCCAAGAAATATTGCTCCTTATTTTGGAACAGTAGAAAAACCTGAATGTCATGTGCTTTATAATATAGCTATTAATCGCTCTATTTGGCATACTGTTGCAACAAGAGATACAAGACTTTTAAGATATCAGCTAGATCATATACACCAGCTTCCTAAACAGTATACTTTTGTGAATTACTTGAGAGGACATGAATCACTTATATGGACACTTGACTTTGAAGAATTAGAAAAAGAGGGCATGAGTAAAGAAGCTCATATTTCATATTTAAATCGCTATTTTACAGGCTCTACATGGGATTCTAATGCCTGTGGAGTAATGTGTGAGGGGGATTGTATTAAAGGTTCTGTAGCTTCTTTATGTGGGTTAGAATTAGCTGTTATACAAAAGAATGCATTTAAATTGAAACTTTCAATGCAGTTAGATATGATGTTACATGCTTTTATCTTTACATTAAGAGGCATACCCGTTATTTTAGGTGGAGATGAACTGGGATATACTGATACAGGTATGTTTGATGAAAGTAAAGTTTCTCTTAGAAAAAAGCCGGAAACAAAAGAATCTCAGATGTATCGCATGTTAAAGCAGTTTCATCATATAAGAGAATCTTATAATATATTTGAGAATGATGCAGATATGTGGACTTTTGATACAGGAAGTAATCAGGTATTAGGAATAGGACGTTATCTTAATGATGAAAAACTGTTGGCAGTCTTTAATTTTTCAGAGCATAAACAGATTGTAAAGATACAGGATCTAGAAGATTTTAATGATTTACTAAAAGAAATTCCTATTGCTAAAGAATTTCCATTAGAACCATATTCTTTTAAATGGCTAATAGCTGATATGAAGAAAGAAGATGAAATGAATGAAGACATTTCAATATAAAATTCAATGTGAAGAAGGTCTTCACGCAACACCGGCAGGAACTCTCGTATCAATCGCAAAATGTTATCGTGGGAGCATATATTTAATCTATCAAGATCAAAGAGTTAATCTGAAGAAATTATTACCTGTTTTAGGGGCAGGTTTAAAAAAAGGTGATTTGATAGAGATAGAAATAAAAGGGTTTAGAGAAGAAGAGTGCTGTAAATATTTACAGAGAGCTTTTCAGGAAGTACTGTAATCTAATGAGAAATCATTGGAAATATAAAAGGAGGTTATGTAGATGAGCTGGGTATGTGATGTGTGTGGCTATGTCTATGAAGGAGACGAACTGCCGGAAGATTTTGAATGTCCAATCTGTGGTGTTGGAGCAGATCAGTTTACAAAAGAAGATTAAGTTAAAAAGCACTATTTCAGTGCTTTTTAACTTAATAAAATATAAACTGGTTAATAATATATTTAATTAGCCAGATAAACTTGTTATAATGAGTGAAAGGAGATTTGTTATGAAGAAATTATTAATTGCGATTATTTGTTTAGTTCTTGTAGGATGTTCCGGGACAAAGGAAGTAAAGAAAACTAAAACCGTTACAGATAAAAAAACAGAATATGCAGGGACTGTAGTTATTGATCCTGGTCATCAGGGAAAACAAAATACAGAATTAGAACCTATAGGTCCGGGAGCAAAAGAAAAGAAAGTAAAGGTGACTTCAGGAACAGCCGGTAAATGGTCTAAAAAAACAGAAGCTGAAATTAATTTGATAATTGGATTACAGCTTCAAAAAGAATTGGAGAAGCGTCATTATAAGGTAGTGATGGTACGTACAAGTCAGAATGTGAATATTTCGAATAAAGAAAGAGCTGAAATTGCGAATAAAGCCAAAGGAGATGTATTTATTAGATTGCATTGTAACGGCGGCAATAATCCTGCTACTTCCGGAGCATTAGCAGTAGCACCAACGAAAAAGAATACTTTTTTAAATCCGGATATGATTACAAAATCAAATCAGTTATCTAAAGATGTATTGAATTATTTATGTAAAGCAACAGGTGCTAAAAATAGAGGTTTACAATATAATGATAAACTGACAGGGACAAATTGGTCCAAGGTTCCTACGACAGTAATAGAAATGGGATTTATGACAAATAAAGAGGAAGATTTAAAGCTTGCGAATGCAGAATATCAAAAAAAATTATGTCAAGGTATGTCAGATGGAATTGATGCTTATATGAAAAGAAAGTAGGAGAAATCCTGCTTTTTTGGTGTATAATAATAACAGGAGGTGTTTATTATGAAGCAAGCAGCCATATTATTAGCTGATGGATTTGAAGAGATAGAAGCATTGGGGACAGTAGATATATTAAGAAGAGGACAAATAAATGTAGATATTGTCTCTACAAAAAGCATTTTAACAGTTGTGTCATCAAGAAAGATAATTGTAACTGCTGATAAATTATTTGTAGATATGAATGATTATGACATGATTATTTTACCTGGCGGACTTCCAGGCGCAAGCAGTTTAAGAGATGATCCAAAAGTAATAAAACTATTGCAGGATTATTCAAGTAGAAATAAATATATCGCAGCAATCTGTGCGGGTCCAATGGCATTAGGAAAAGCCGGGATTGCAGTTAATAAGAAAGTTACTTCATATCCGGATGATGAGACAAAATCATATCTAAAAGAAAGTGATTATCAGGATGATGATAGTGTAGTTGTAGATGGACATCTTATTACCAGCAGAGGACCGGGAACAACATTTGCATTTGCTTATAAGCTGTTAGAGTTATTAGAAGCAGATCCATCACCATTAAAACAAGGGATGCTTTATAGAAAATATAATGATTAAAAAAGACAGGTTCATAAGCTGAACCTGTCTTGCTTTTATAAGTGGTGACGGATACGGGATTCGAACCCGTGAATGCATGCGTGAAAGGCATGTGAGTTAACCGTTTCTCCAATCCGCCACTGGCGCCTCAAGTAGGACTCGAACCTACGACCCCCTGATTAACAGTCAGATGCTCTAACCAACTGAGCTATTGAGGCAGTGTTTTTTAAAGACTCAGTTAATATATCATGATAACCGAAAGTTGTCTATATCTTTTTAACAAAAACAGAAAATCACTCATTTTAGGATGGAATTAAATGTATATATTTATTTAATTAATCATGATAATATAGTTAAGCACTAAAGAAAAATATATAAGGAGAATAAGATTATACCAGATGAAAGTATGGAAACACTTTTGATGAGTAGAGAAAAAGCAATTGTAAAGACTAGTATTATTGGAATTGTTATAAATATACTGCTTGCGATTTTTAAGGTAGTTATTGGAATAATTTCTCATTCTATCGCGATAAGGCTTGATGCTGTCAATAATCTTTCAGATGCGTTATCTTCTGTAATTACGATTATAGGTGCAAAGCTTGGTGCTAAAAAACCGGATAAAAAGCATCCTCTTGGATATGGCAGAATTGAATATTTAAGTGCGATGATTGTTGTAGCAATTGTTCTTTATGCAGGTATTACATCAGCTGTTGAATCAATAAAGAAAATGATTACTCCTGAAAAAGTTGAGTATAGTACAATTTCATTGATTATCATTACTGTTGCGATTGCAGTGAAACTTGTGCTAGGTAAATATACTAAAGCACAAGGTGAAAAGCATAATTCAGGGGCATTGATTGCATCCGGTTCGGATGCTTCGTTTGATGCTGTTTTGTCTGCGTCTGTTTTGTTTTCTGCGATTATCTTTATTATATGGCAGATATCACTTGAAGCCTATGTTGGCATGATTATTGCTATTTTTATTATTAAAGCAGAAGTAGAGATGATGAGTGATACATTAAATGAAATAGTGGGTAAACGAAGCAACAGTGATATGATTAAAAAGATAAAAACTATTTTATGTCAAGAAGATGAAGTACGTGGAGCATATGATTTAATATTATATAATTATGGACCTAATAAGAATTATGGCAGCGTACATCTTGAACTTCCTGATCAAATGACAGTTAATGAAGTGGATTTACTAACACGTCGTGTGCAGGCAAAGGTATACCTTAAGACAGGAGTAATCTTAACAGATGTAGGTGTTTATTCTTTTAATACATCAGATAATGAATCGGCAAGCATTAGAAATAATATGCAAGAGAAAGTTTTTGATCATGAATAGGTCTTACAAATGCATGGATTTTATGTGGATATGGAAAAGAAAGAAATTCGTTTTGATGTTGTTCTCAGTTTTGATGTTGAATATGATGAAGCATTAAAAACGCTCAAGCAGGAGATAAATACACTATATCCAAATTATAAGGTTTTTATTGTACTTGATATTGATGCTTAGTAATAGAGACATATTTAGTAAACTATTTTGAAACAATTGATAAAACATTTGAATATAATTAAGATGAAATTATGAATTAAAGATTGACAGAGAAAAGAGTAAATGATAATATTAAAAGGCATTCAAGAGGGGAGCTTAGCTCAGTTGGGAGAGCGTCTGCCTTACAAGCAGAGGGTCAGCGGTTCGAGCCCGTTAGCTCCCACCATAAGAATGCACGAAGATATGCCGGCTTAGCTCAATTGGTAGAGCAACTGACTTGTAATCAGTAGGTTGTGGGTTCAATTCCTATAGCCGGCACCATTTTCGGGGAGGTAGCGAAGTGGCTAAACGCGGCTGACTGTAACTCAGTTCCTTTTGGTTCGATGGTTCGAATCCGTCCCTCCCCACCATCTTATACAATAATGCCTCGGTGGCGAAATTGGTAGACGCACAGGACTTAAAATCCTGCGGACTTCAAACTCCGTGCCGGTTCGACTCCGGCCCGAGGCACCATCTACCTATGCGGGTGTAGTTCAATGGTAGAACCCCAGCCTTCCAAGCTGATTACGTGGGTTCGATTCCCATCACCCGCTCCACTTTGTTGAATAGAACTTTTAGAATATCTTTAAAGTTTTAAAATATTAAATTTATTAAAAAGTGATAGCATTTGTTTTTGTTTCCGGTTCTGCCCCTTGTTGGACAGGATTCTTTTTTTATATCAGTATATAATCTTTTCTTGTGTATAAAAAGGAATGATTTTCTGTATTCACGGAGGAATCATTCCTTTCTTTTTTATACGGCAATATTGCCGTAAAGAATCTATTTCTTTACACTGAATTTTCCGGATTTTATGGGTTCACGCAGATAATAGTCAAACTCCTCAGGTTTTTCTTCAGAACCCTTTTCTGAAGGATTATAAACGAGTATTAATTCATAATAATAATCGCCCTTGGTTAAATCCACAATATTGTATTTCATTCCTTTTGTAGAAAAGGATATTTCATATTTATCTGAACGACTGTTATACGGCAATTTCATATTTCTCATAGACATTTCCAAGTGTCCATCATTCTTTATTTTTGGTTTATCTTTAGAATAATAGAAAATAAACATATATTCATCTAAGTAGGAATCTTGAATGTTTTCAATATCGATTGTAAGCACGTCGGAATTGACAGACATACTTATTTTTTCAAAGACAGGCTTTAAGATGATAGCTTTCTCATAATGAAAGCCGGTAAACTTTTTATAAGGATGATATTTATCATCATCAGTGGCATTGTCTAAAAGCCATCCTATAAACAAATAATTTGATTTTTTTAGAGTAGGAAGTTGGTAAAATTCATCATCCATTTTTTGAGGATTTTTATTTCCGACAAGTGTTCCGCCCTCCAAGTAATAGGTAAGCTTATAGGCCGTATCTCCATATTTAATTTCACCAATAGCTGTCTGTTTATTGGAATGATTCTGATATCCCGGTAATAAAAGAGAGAGTATTAATAGTAATTTTAATTTTTTCATATTGTGCAGATCTCCTTAATTGCTTATTAGTGAGTCTTTACTGACTCTGCAAATATACTGGTATCTTTTAGAGCCCGTACAAGGAACTAATAATATTCTTACAAAATTTCCACTCTGAGGTATTCTTGGAGCTTCCATTTCCATGTGCTGTTTATAGAAATCATGGATAATGTGCAAGTCAGCTTTGAAAGTTCCGGCACTGTTATATCTTTTAATACCCAGGCGATTAGCATAGACATCTGCGCCTTGTTGATGCTCAATACTCTCATCACCTAGTGACCGGTATATTGAGAATAAACCGTTTGATCCTTTATTTGATAAGTCTACACCCTGACTTTTTGAAGTAGTATAATCACCTTTGGTTGATGTGAACGACTGGATACTTTTAATATTTATATCATCATTAAACAAGACTACTTTTTTACCTGATTTTTCTGCTTTTTCCATTGCTACATTTATGGCTGCCATATTATGAATGGTACACTGTGTTTTTCTGTTAGCTGTTCTTTTCCAAATCAATAAATATTTCAAACTCTTTATATCAGGAGACTTTTTTATATTATTATCATTGGTAGGACTCCTTTTTTTAAATTGTTATTATCAGGTTATCAGTTCTTATCTCAACTACAATATAGCATATTCTTATTTAAGAATGCAGTATTATTGCTACTATTAATAATTATTTTTGGAAAATATTTCTGATTTAAAATGTCTTGGATTAACAGAAAACCGGTAAAACTCGTCATCAATTTTTATTATGTAAATAAGAGCATTTGAAAGGACTATAAAAAGCTAGTTCTATTTATATTATAATTTTATTTGAAACAGGATAATAATAATGTTATAGTTAGGTAAAACTAACTAAATAAAAGGGGGTTGTGCAATGATATATAAAAAGCTAAAGGAATATGCTCCGGAAAAAATGATGAATGCTTATATCGCAATTATACTTGTTTTATTTGCATCATTATGTTCAGTACTGAGCTATTATTATGTTTATCATTTCATTAGAGAAATCGTGATTGTGGGGAATTCAGATAAATTATTATCAATAGCATTAAGAATAATACTGCTGTTAGTAGTGAATACGATCACTTATTTCTTATCTGTTTATTTTACTCATGATTTGGCTTTTAGATTAGAGACAAACTTAAAGAAAGAAGGCATTAAGCAGTTAATGAATGCTTCATTTTCTTTTTATGATCAGAATGAATCTGGTCGTATTAGAAAGGTTATTGATGATAATACTGCTTTAACACATATGAGTATTGCTCATTTGATTCCTGATTTATCAGCAGCAGTATTCATTCCATTTTTTGGTACTATACTTAATTTTTATATTGATTATAGATTAGGAATCTTATTTTTATTCTCTATAGTTTTTGGGCTATATCTAATTAAGAGGATGATGGGTGAAGAAATATTCATGTCTCAGTATATGAAAGCTTTAGAGAAAATGAATGCGGGTGCAGTAGAATATGTAAGAGGCATTCCTGTTTTAAAAATATTTAAAACTAATATTACAGCTCTTAAAGATTTTTATAAATCAGTAACAGATTATTCTGATTTAGCTTTAAAATATAGTATGAGCTGTCGTACATGGTATGTCTTTTTTCAGGTTTTATTTAATTCTATATTTATATTTATTATTATAGCTTTCTTCTTTATATCAATGGATTCAAAAGTATTTCTTTCAAAGTTCTTATTCTATGTTGTTTTCAATGGTGTTATATTTGCAGCTTTTATGAAAATTATGTATGTATTTATGTATTCATTTCAATCTAGCAGTGCTATTGAAAAAATAGAGAACTTAATTAAAGAAATGAAAAAGAATCAATTAAAGAGCGGAACAGTAACACAGATAGAAAAACCATCTATAGAATTTAGAGATGTTTCATTCGGTTATGGGGATCACTTAGTTATTGAGAATCTGTCATTTGAATTACAGCCTGGTAAGACATATGCATTAGTAGGTTCATCAGGAAGCGGTAAAACAACAATCGCAAAACTTATTTCAGGATTTTATCCATTAAATAATGGAGATATTCTTATTGGCGGATTACCTATTACTTCTTATACTCAAGAAACGCTGGCTTCTTATATTGCAAATGTATTTCAGGATACTAAACTATTTAAGACTACAATTTATGAAAATGTCAGAATAGGTAATAAGCAGGCATCACATAAACAGATTATGGAAGCATTAGAATATGCACAGTGTGATGATGTTTTAAATAAGTTTGAAACAAGAGAGAATACTATAATCGGAGCAAAGGGTGTTCATCTATCTGGAGGAGAAGTACAAAGAATTTCTATTGCCCGGGCAATATTAAAAAATGCTCCTATTATCATAATGGATGAAGCAAGTGCTGCAGCTGATCCGGAAAATGAATATGAATTACAGAAGGCATTATCACATCTCATTAAGGATAAAACAGTTATTATGATTGCTCATCGTTTAAGCAGTATAAAGAATGTTGATGAAGTACTTGTTGTTGAAGGTGGAAAGATTGTCGAAAGAGGAAATCATAATAAGTTAATGAATATGAATGGACGTTATCGAGAATTACAGGATATGTATAGAGTATCTAATGAATGGAGGATCAAATAATGAATAACTATTTAAAGAAAAAATTTGGTTTGACAGAAAGCGGAGTAAAATCTTTAAAGACTGCGATTATCATATCTGTATTAGTAAATATCGGATATATGGCATTTGTATCAATAGGAATATATTTTGCTTATAATGTTTTAAATAATCAAGTTCATTCATTACCTGTTTATTTAGGTATTATTGCCATAGTGACTGGGATAGTTTATTTTATTGTAGATATGGATTATATTAAGACATACAATGCAACATATGCAGAGGCTACACAATTAAGACTGGAAATAGCTGATCAGATAAAGAAACTTCCATTATCTTATTTTTCAAAACATGATTTAAGTGATATGGCACAGACTATTATGACTGATGTGTCTGATATAGAGCATGCTTTAAGTCATGCTATGAGCAGATGTATTGGTTATGGGATATTTGTTTTTGTTATAGGAATTATGCTTCTTATCAATAATATTTATTTAGGTTTAGCTACTGTGGTTCCATTAGCTATAGGGTTCTTATTAATGTATTGTTCTAAGACATTACAGGAAAAATGGACAAGCAAGTATTTCTGGCAGACCAGAAAGAATGTAGAATTATTTCAGGAAACAATTGAACTGCAAAGAGAAATTAAAAGTTATGGTCTTAAAAAAGAAAATTATGATCATGTTTCAAAGACTCTTGATGAATCAGAGAAGATGAGAATGAGATCTGAAATAGTACAGGCAGGACCTTTACTTTTATCATCTTCATTTATGAAATTAGTATTGGGTTCTATTGCTTTTGTGTCAGCTACTTTATTGAGGAATAATGCTGTTGATATTATTTTCGTGATTGGTTATTTACTTGCAGGCATAAGATTAATAGATGCTATTGGGGCGATTGAAGAAGGCTTTGCTGAGTTGCTTTATATTGGAGCAAGAGTAAAGAGAATACAAGAAATAAGGAATACAGAGATACAGCAAGGTCGATTAATGGATTTGCAGTCATTTGATATTGAGTTGAAGAATGTTGAGTTTTCATATAATCAAGATACAAAAGTTATAGATCATGTCAGCTTTATTGCAAAGCAAGGAGAAGTAACTGCTATTGTAGGTCCTAGCGGATGTGGTAAATCAACATTATTAAGATTGATTTCCCGTTTGTATGATTATGATCAGGGAAATATCTTAATTGATTCATGTGATATTAAAGAGATTGCTACAGAATCTTTGTTTGATAAAGTATCTATGGTATTTCAGGATGTAATTTTATTTAATGCATCTATTTTAGATAATATCAGAATAGGAAGATCTTCTGCCAGTGATGAAGAGATTAAAGAGGCAGCCAGAATGGCTAATTGTGAGGAATTTATTTTTTCTCTTCCGGATGGCTATGATACTATGATCGGTGAAAACGGAAGTAAGTTATCCGGAGGAGAAAGACAAAGACTTTCAATCGCAAGAGCATTTTTAAAAAATGCACCAATTATTCTTTTAGATGAGATAAGTGCTAATCTGGATGTAGAAAATGAAATGAAGATACAGCATTCTCTTAATCAGCTAATTAAGAATAAAACAGTTATTGTGATTTCTCATCGTTTAAAATCTATCGAACAGGCTGATAAGATTATAGTTATGGAAGATGGCAGAATAGAATCTATGGGAACGCATGATGAATTAATGAAGTCGTCACCTCTTTATCAAAGATTAAAACAGAAATCTATTCTAACAGATAATTTTGTATATTAAAAAGTCTCCTAGGAGACTTTTTTGTTGTATAACGATATTGCTTATTAATGATCAAATGAATGAGGAGATTAAGAAATGAAAGTATCTGTTGTTAATGGTGGAAGTATTGGTGAGATAGGGAATATATGTGACGAATGTGGCTATTTCTTTATAACAGTGCTTTTTGAGGATCATATAAGAGTTATGATCGTTTATGATAATTTTTTAGAGTGTTTCTATTTTATCAATAAGATTATATAATTCTTTATTATCTAATGCTTCAGCTTTTCCCTGATCTACTAGTTGTGATATTTTTGGATCTACAGGGAGTTTAGAGATAGTATCTATATGATATTTAGAAGCAATGTTATCAATATGACTTTCGCCAAATATAGAATGAATATGACCACATTCAGGACATTTAAAATAACTCATATTCTCTACTATTCCCAGTATAGGAAGATGCATTGTTTCTACCATATGAACTGCTTTACTTACAATCATTGATACTAAATCCTGAGGACTTGTAACAATCACAACACCATCTACAGGAAGATTCTGAAAGACTGTTAGAGGCACATCACCGGTTCCGGGAGGCATATCTACAAACATATAATCAACATCCTCCCAATAAACATCAGTCCAAAATTGAGAAACCATATCAGCAATAATCGGTCCTCTCCATACAACCGGTTTTGTTTCATCATCAATCATTAAATTAATTGAAATAACTTGGATTCCGGATGCAGTAATAGAGGGAAACATCAGTTTGTTTTCATCAGCATAGATCTGTCCATGAAGATTAAAAGCTTGAGGAATAGATGGTCCGGTAATATCAGCATCCATAATAGCTGCTTTATATCCTCTTCTAGTCATTTCTACAGCCAGTTTACTGGTGACTAAAGACTTACCTACACCACCTTTACCGCTCATGACTGCAATGACTTTCTTGACTTTAGATTTTTTATTTAACTGCTTTGTAAATTTTGCTTTTATTCTTTCATCCATATTTACACCTCATCTTTAGTATTATATTCTATTTTAAGAATTTTTTCATTATTTTTGAATTTATCGGATAATACCTCAAAGGAGTATCAATACGAATAGATTTATGCATAATAGATTTCTTATGACTGAATGTCTCATATGTATACTTTCCATGATAATGACCTATTCCGGATAATCCCACACCGCCAAAAGGAAGATTCTGATTAGATAAATGATTGATTGTATCGTTAATACATCCTCCTCCAAAAGATGTTTCTGTTAAAATTCTAGTTTGTTCAATCTTATTATCAGAGAATAGATAAAGAGCTAAAGGTTTATCTTGTTTATTTATATAATTTATGACTTCATCGATATTCTTGTAGGTAATAATAGGAAGGATGGGTCCAAATATTTCTTCTTTCATAATAGGGCTATTAAGATCTACATTTTCTATGATTGTTGGTGCAATCTTTAATGTTTTAGTATCATAATGACCGCCTAAAATAATATCCTGATTATCTAATAGATGAATAAGACGATTAAAATGCTTTTGATTAATAATTTTACATAAATTTTCTGACTCTAAAGGGTTATCACCAAAAAATTCATGTATGAATTGATCTATATAGTCATATAAGAAAAATTTCAATTGTTCCTGTACAAGAATATAATCAGGTGCCACACAAGTCTGACCGGCATTCAAGAATTTACCAAATATTATTCTTTTTACTGTGGTTTTTAATGGAATACTATCAGAGATAATACAAGGTGATTTACCTCCTAATTCTAATGTAACAGGTGTTAAATGCTTAGCAGCAGCCTGATAGACAAGCTGTCCTACCTGCGCATTTCCGGTAAAGAAAATATAATCAAAATTGAGTTTTAATAATTCACTTGAAACTTCACTATCACCTTCAATAACACAGACATGTCCGCTATCAAAGACATCTTCAATCATCTGTCTGATTAAAGCGCTTGTGTGCTTAGAGTATTCACTAGGTTTTAAAATAATACAGTTTCCTGCTGCTACTGCTCCTACAAGAGGTTCAATAGAGAGAAGAAAAGGATAATTCCAAGGAGATATTATTAAAACATTACCGTAAGGTTCATAAAGAGTATAGCTTTTAGATAAAAATTCATGCAAAGGAGTTCTTGTTCTATGTTTGCGTATTATTTTTTTGATATTCTTTAAAGCAAAAGAAATACTTGATAAAGCCATACCTATTTCAGTCATATAGGCTTCTCCTTCACTTTTTCCAAGATCTTTATTTAAAGCTTCTACAATCAGATCGTCATGAGAGTGAATCCAAGCTCGAAGGTTCTTTAATGTGTTAATACGAATATCTTTTTTATAAGTAATCTTTGTTTTATAATAGCTTTTTTGATGTTCTAATACTTCTTTATAAATATTCATAGCAGTCACCTCGTATTAGAACATGATACATCAGTTTGAGATAATTACAAGAATTTATTCGATAAAGAATTGTGACTATGAATAATTGTAAAAATAACCATTGGGATCTTTTCCCAATGGTTATTAGTAGATTATTTTTTATCTTTTTAAGGATAATCGAGCAAATATGATTCCTATTATAAAGAGTATAATACTTGCGTACAACAAGAATAATAAATCACCATAAACCGGCTGAAATACTTTATTTGTAAGTACATCAAGCCTTCCACCTGAATAATTCATATTATAGGTTGCGATAATCAGGTATCTGACTAGAAAGATAAGTGCTGAAATAAGAAATGAAGTACAACTAAATAAACAATATTTTAAATCTTTTTTCATTTCATAATTAATCTCCTCTGATAATATATAATAAACTATTCTAAATAGTGCATGGGAACCAACCCCTTCCTTCTATATAATTATTTCACATTAAATTTAGTGAGTCAATATATTTTATAGGGGTTAAAAAATTGTATAATAAAAATTAATAGGAGGTGATTTTATGGTTGTTTTACTTGGATTAGGATTAACAGGAGTATTAGTGGCGGGAAGTTATTTGGTATTCTTTATTTATAGAATATTTACAAAAATAATGGGATTAAGTATGAATATATGGCTATGGTTATTCGTTATAGGTTTAGCTGTTTTATTAAGTCTTCCGGCGGTTAATTTATTCAGTAGGATATTTTTATTTTTTAGGACTTTCAGCTGTTTTTGAAATACTTTATTTTTTTGTTAAAAATGATAAGTTGAGACAGTTTTTTCAAAGCGGTCTTATATCAGTTATTGTTGTAGGGTTATTTATCGGATGGGGATATTATAATATGAATCATGTGGTAAAGACAGATTTTACAGTATCCAGTCACAAGGTAAATAACCTTAAGCTGTTGGCAATATCCGATCTTCATATGGGTCTGAGTATTACGCCTGAAAAATTAAGTAAATATGTGGATGAAATGAATCGTTTAGAAACACCTGATTTTGTTTTTTTAGTGGGAGATATTGTAGATGAAAGAACCGATGTTTCTGATATGAGGTCAGTCTTTAAATCCTTATCACAATTAAAAAGCCGGAATGGTATTTATTACGTATATGGGAATCATGATGATATTAAGAAGGAATGTGAGGTTCATAATATTCAGGTTTTAGAGGATGAGATTAAAACTATCGGTAATATTACATTAATAGGTAGAAAAGATGCTTCTTTTTCCAGAAAATCATCATCAGAACTGCTGAAAAATGTAGATAAAAAGAATTATATCATTGTTTTGGATCATCAGCCCTTGGACATGAAAGAAAATGCAAGTAATAAAGCGGATCTTCAAGTATCCGGACATACTCACGGAGGACAGATATGGCCTTTAGGAATATTACAGGCAATAACGACCGGAACAATGAGATATGGAGTAAAGAAGATCGATCAATTCTATACTGTAACAACAAGCGGCATAGCCGGATGGGGCTATCCTATTAAGACGGGAGCTCCCAGTGAATATGCTTATATTACTGTAAAATAATGAATATAAAAGATATGTTTGATACAATTATTATTGTAAAGAAAATTAAAGAAGTACGCATATCTGAATAATGTGACACAGACAGCTGCTATTAAGAAAACAGTTAAGTGTTATTTCTTGAAGAAATTTATAATAAAGCCATATGTTACTAAAAAATTAAATGATTTAAATATAAACAAAGCAGCATGTTATCTTGAAGTACAATAGAATTAAAAATCTTCATTAAGAGTTTACTGCTTTTTTAGAAGATTTTTTCTATTTTAATCACATAAAAATTGAGACGGTAAAAGCCGTCTCGAAAAAAATTTAACTTTGTAGTTTACAGGGACTCTGTATATATTCTTATTTATTTAATTCTTTTATTCTTTCATTCATTTTCTTTACAAGAGTTCTATGATACCTCATAAATAAATACCAGATAAAGAATGAAATAAGAAATTGTCCAATCACGATAGCAATGATACCATAAATATTAATGTTTATAGGGAGCCATCCAACAATAATAGAAACAATAATATAAGTACTAATACCAATACCCATATGAACAATTGTTTTTATGGATAAAGGAATACTTTCTACATCATAGATGATAGCTGGAAGACCAAATCCGATGCCAATACATAGACATCCTATAAGCATTTTAGTATACTGATATTTCTGCATATTCAGACCATCTTTATTTACTACATCCATGATTAAACCAAAGAGATTAAATATAATTAAGGCAATAATTAAACTTGGTACAATATTTTTTAATACTTTTTTCATGATAATTCCTCCTATAATCCTAAATATGATTTAAAATCTTTAAGATACGTTCTTGTGACATAATCTTTACAGCCATTTTGTAGTTTTAATACCAGAGTTCCATTGAATCCCGCTTCGATATTATCCATCCGGGTAAGATTGATGAGAGTAGATTTAGAAATCTGCATGAACTGCGATCCTAGTTTTTCTTTTACTGCATAGAGTCTTTCCCTTGAGTAGTAACATTTATCTTCTCCATAGATAACCGTTTCTCCATTCTCTACTCTAACCATGTAGATATCCTCTATCTTTATAATAGAGATTTTATTTTTATCATCTACTAATAAATGCTTTTTATCAGCTTCTATTGTTTTAATAAGTCTTTGGATATCATCAGTCATTTGATTAGTATAGATAACAGCATAAGGATCCGAATATTCCTCTGATATTTTGACATGTACTTTCATGGTATCTCCCCCTTCCTGAATCTATTGTAAGATAGAAAAAAGAGAATGTGTATGATTTTATGGTAAGTTACAGATATTTAGAACTAAGTTACATAAGAGATATGTTAAATTTCTTTGACATCAATTATAATTAATGATAATGTTTTAATGAAAAGCAATGAACAGAAGAGATTAAGAGGAATTGATAGAGAATCTATGGATGGTGGAAATAGATAAGGAATCTTATGAAAATGAACTGGGAGCTGCTGTTTCTAACAGGAACAGACGTATACTCGCGTTAAGAGATGAGAGAGCCCTTAGGGGAATAAAGGTGGTACCGCGAGTCATTCGTCCTTTAATAGGACGTTTTTATTTGGAGGAAAGGTTATGAAAGACAAAAAGAATTTTTATCTGACAACAGCGATTACTTATACTTCAGGAAAGCCTCATATTGGTAATACATATGAGATTGTTTTAAGTGATGCTATTGCTAGACATAAGAGACAGGAAGGCTATAATGTTCGTTTTCAGACAGGAACTGATGAGCATGGTATTAAGATTGAGAATAAAGCAAAAGAAGCGGGTATTGAACCCAAAGAATATGTAGATCAAGTGGCCGGTGAAGTTAAGCGTATCTGGGATATGATGGATACGACTTATGATAGATTTATGAGGACAACAGATTCTTATCATGAAAAACAGGTTCAGAAAGTTTTTAAGAAGCTTTACGATAAAGGAGATATTTATCTTGGTTATTATGAAGGAAAGTATTGTGAAGCAGATGAATCTTTCTATACGGAATCACAGTTAATAGATGGCAGATGCCCTGACTGTGGAGGACCTGTTCATGACGCCAAAGAAGATGCTTATTTCTTTAAATTATCTAAATATCAGGATCGTCTGTTACAATATTATAATGATCATCCCGATTTCATTAAACCTGAATCTAGAAAGAATGAGATGATTAATAATTTCTTAAAGCCGGGATTACAGGATTTATGCGTATCTAGAACATCATTTACATGGTCTATTCCTGTTGACTTTGATCCAAAGCATGTTGTCTATGTATGGATTGATGCTCTTATTAATTATATTACCGGTCTTGGCTATGATGCAGATGGTCATCATGATGTTCTTTATGATGAGTTCTGGCCTGCTGATATTCATGTGATTGGAAAGGATATTGTCAGATTCCATACTATTTATTGGCCAATTTTATTAATGGCTTTAGATATTCCATTACCTAAACAGATCTTTGGTCATCCATGGCTTTTAATGGGTGATAGTAAAATGAGTAAGCATTTAGGTAATGTAATTTATGCTGATGATTTAGTGAATATCTTTGGTGTAGATGCTGTTAGATATTATTTATTACATGAGATACCTTATGATAATGACGGATCTATTACATGGGATTTATTAGTTGAAAGAATTAATGGTGATTTAGCGAATATATTGGGTAATTTAGTTAATAGAACACTTGCGATGAGCAATAAATACTTTAATGGTATTGTTGAAGATAAAGGTGCTTATGAAGGTGTAGATGATGAATTAAAACAGATAGCTTTAAAAATGCCTATTAAATTTAATAAACTGATGGATGAATATAAAGTATCTAAAGCCATTGATGAAATATTTGTTTTATTAAGACGTACTAATAAATATATTGATGATACAGAACCTTGGGTACTTGCTAAGGATGAATCAAAGAAAGACAGATTAGCGACAGTTCTTTATAATTTAACAGAAGCTATTCGCTTTGCAGCGATTGCATTAGAGTCTATTATTCCTTCTTCAAGTCAAAAGATTTTAGATATGATTCATACTGATCAGAGAGATCTTTTGAAACTGGATACATTTGGATTATATCAATCCGGCACGAAAGTAACGGATAAGCCTGAAGTTTTATTTGCAAGACTGGATCCTAAAGAAGTGACTAAGAAAGCAGAAGCCTTAAGTCCTAAAAAGACATCTGTTGAAAAGAAGGAAGAATTTATCACAATAGATGATTTTAATAAGGTTGAACTTGTAGTAGGAGAAGTTATATCTTGTAAAAAACATCCGGATGCAAATAAGCTATTAGTTTCTCAGATCAATATTGGTGATGAAACAAGACAAATTGTTTCCGGTATAGCTGATATATACACACCGGAAGAAATGATCGGCAAAAAAGTTATAGTTGTTAAAAATTTAAAGCCAGCTAAATTAAGAGGTATTGAATCTCAAGGAATGATTTTAGCCGGAGGTACTAAAAAACAATTACAGATTATTTCTACCAATTTGCCAAATGGAACAAAGATCAGCTAAAAAAGGAGAAGAATCTCCTTTTTTATTTGCTTAAAAAATTTGTGGATGTTAAAATTTTATTAGCTGATAAACCGGCTAAAGGAGTCTTTTATGGAAACAGATTTAATCATGAGTAATTCTATTCTTTACCGTTGTACACAAAAATATTATGATCAGCAGCTGGCTTCTTATTCAGTAGGATATGGACAAGTTGTTTATTTAATGATGATTTATGAGAATGAAGGAATTACTATGAAAGATTTGGCAGTAAAAGGATCTTTTGATAAAGGAACTATTACTAAGGCAATCAGTAAGTTAGAATTATTAGGGTATGTTTATTTGTTGGATAATCCTCAGGATAAAAGATCTAAGCTTCTTTATACTACTGATGAAGCTAAAGATTTAATCACAAAGATGTATCTGATTAGAAAGGAATGGTTTCAGCATCTTATCGGAGGATTGGATCAGAATAAAAACAAAGAATTTTCTGATATGATGACAGAGATAGTAAAAAGAGCGCAGAATTATACAGATATCAATATTAAGACGCATTTTTATCAGATGGATAAATTATCATTATCCTCTTATTCCGGTTATACAGCCTGTACCTTATATACAGGCGGATGTAATATGAAATGTCCTTTCTGTAAATATAGCCATTTGGTTTTTTTAGATGAATCTACAAAGGAAATTGAAAATGAAGAAATCTATCAATATCTTTCTAAACGAAAGAATATGATAGAAGCTATTTGTATTACCGGCGGAGAGCCTTTGATACATGAAGGTATTATTGAAACGATTAGAGAATTAAAAGAAATGGGATTTTATATAAAACTGGAAACAAATGGAACATTTCCGGATCGTTTAAAAATATTAATAAATGATCATTTATTAGATTATGTTGCTTTAGATATTAAAAACAGTTCTGATTTATATAATCAGACTAGTGGTATGGAAGGAATAAAATTGGCATCTGTATCTGAAAGCATCAATTATCTGATGAAAGGATATGTTTCTTGTGAGTTTACTTCAACAATAGTAAGAGAATTTCATACTAAAGAGAGTATTGAATCTATTGGTAAATGGTTACAAGGTGCGGAAAGGTTTTATCTTCAGTATTTAGATGTAAATGCTCATTGTATTAATCCTCATTTACATCCGGAGGATGAAGGGATTATGAAGGAGTATCAGAAGATACTGGAGAAATATATTAAGTATGTGGGAATAAGAAACAGGTGAGGAATATGTATCAGGTTATTAAGAGAGATGGAAAAGTAACTGACTTTAATATTAAAAAAATTTCTAAAGCTATTGAAAAAGCCTTTATATCTCAGAATCGTATATATGATAACAGTGTAATAGATATGCTGGCTTTAAAGGTAACAAGCCACTTTGAAAATAAAATATATGATCATAAAATTGCGGTTGAGGATATTCAAGATAGTGTTGAGGATATACTTTCACAATCAGGCTACTCTGATGTTGCAAAAGCATATATTCTTTATCGAAGACAAAGAGAAAAAGCTAGAAGTATGAAGTATACTATCACCAAATACAAAACAATGCTGGATAATTATGTAGATAATAAAGAAGAGCCTAAGAGTGATTCTATTGGTTGTATCATTCTTAATAATAATGGCAGACTGACAAAGAATTACTGGTTTTCTGAAATTTATGATGATGAAATAGTTAATGCTCATAAAAATGGAAGTTTTTATATACATAGTCTTAATAGAATAACGCCGGAAAGATATTGTCTTTCTTTAAAAGAAATTGTAGTAAAAGGATTAAAAGATAAACATCATAAGATATTTTATGCGCCGGCTAAACATCTATGGGAAATATGTGATCAGCTAGCTGCTTTTTATACATTAATGCAGTATGAATGGTCACAGGAATTAATATTGACATCTATTGATACTTATTTAGCACCTTTTATAAGAATGGATCAATTAGGTGAAGATAGAATTAGAGAGAGTCTTTCTTCTTTAATAGATGTATTGAATTTACCTACCAGGGAAGGTGTGGAATGCCCACAGTCATATTTTATGTTTGATTGGAATGTTCCGCAAAAAGTAAAGAATGAAAAAGTATTTTTAGGAGATTATCAGGATTTTACATATGGAGATTGTGAGAAAGAACAGGAACAAATTAATCGTCTTTTTTTAGAAATTATGTTAGAGAAGGAGAAGACATATCCGATTTCTATATATAATCAAAAAGCATTAGATAGTCATGAAGAGAATCAGCAGCTGTTAATGACTTTAATAGGAAAGACAGGAATTCCTTTTTTTAGCAGGCTTGACTCTATAGAGTGTTCTGTGGGTAGAATTTCTATTAATGTTGCCAGATTGGCATATCTCTCAAAGAATGAAGCTGATTTTATGAATCGTTTTAATCATTTGATGGATATAGCTGCTAGAGGATTAAATATAAAAAGAGAAATTATTGATAAGTTTTTTAATCAAGAGCTTTATCCCCTAAGCCGATATTTTCATAAAAAGAAGGAAAGCTGCTGTAGTATTGCGTTGGCAGGAATAGATCATTTGGCTATGAATATAGAATGGCTTAAAGAAGAGGAAATTCATGATTTCACCATTAAGATAATAAAATATGCCTTATCAAAGGCAAAAGATTATAGAAAGATTTATGAATATAATTATTTGGTGGAAGGACATACAAATCAAGAGGCTAGCCTTAGGTTTTATAGAAAAGATAAAGAAAAGTATCCAAATATGAAAAATTCATATTGTTCTAAAATTGTGAATGAGGATTTGCTTCAAAGATTGGACAAAGAAGAGGATTATGCATGCTTATTAGAACATGCAGTAGAAATATCTATAAAAGAGAATTATCTGCAATGGAAAAGCTTAAGATCTTTTATAAAAAAAGTAATGGATAACTATCATTTTTCAATAGTAAAGATAAAGAATGAGGAAAGGAGTTTATGATTTTAAACTCTTTTTTATAAAATAATTAGACAGTAAAAAGCAGCTGAAAAATTTTTCAAAAAAGTACTTGCCAAGAGAGGGAATACCTGATAATATAAACAGGCAGTCCGCGAGGCGGGCTGGAGACGGAACACTGAAAACTGAGTAGAAACGCGTCAGAAAGAAAAGAGATAAAGAAGAGAGCCGAGAGAGGCTTTTCATCAAAAAAGAGATGGAGAGTTTGATCCTGGCTCAGGATGAACGCTGGCGGCGTGCCTAATACATGCAAGTCGAACGGGCTGCCATAAGGCAGCCAGTGGCGAACGGGTGAGGAGCACATGGGGAACCTGCCCGTCAGAGGGGGACAACAGCTGGAAACGGCTGCTAAGACCGCATAGGCTCAAGGAGGGCATCCTCGTTGAGTTAAAGTGTCCTTTCGGGGACAGCTGACGGATGGACCTGTGGCGCATTAGCCAGTTGGCGGGGTAAAGGCCCACCAAGGCGACGATGCGTAGCCGGCCTGAGAGGGCGGACGGCCACACTGGGACTGAGACACGGCCCAGACTCCTGCGGGAGGCAGCAGTAGGGAATTTTCGGCAATGGGGGGAACCCTGACCGAGCAACGCCGCGTGAGTGAGGAAGGCCTTCGGGCTGTAAAGCTCTGTTGCAGAGGAAGAACGGGAGAGCGAGGAAATGCGCTTTTCGTGACGGTACTCTGCGAGAAAGCCACGGCTAACTACGTGCCAGCAGCCGCGGTAATACGTAGGTGGCAAGCGTTATCCGGAATCATTGGGCGTAAAGAGGGAGCAGGCGGACGCGAAGGTCCGTAGTAAAAGCCCGAAGCTAAACTTCGGGCGGCTATGGAAACCGCGCGCCTGGAGTGCGGAAGAGGATCGCGGAATTCCATGTGTAGCGGTGAAATGCGTAGATATATGGAGGAACACCGGTGGCGAAGGCGGCGGTCTGGTCCGGCACTGACGCTCATTCCCGAAAGCGTGGGGAGCAAATAGGATTAGATACCCTAGTAGTCCACGCTGTAAACGATCGATACCAGGTGTCGGGAGTCACATCCCGGTGCCGAAGCCAACGCATTAAGTATCGCGCCTGAGTAGTACGTCCGCAAGGATGAAACTCAAAGGAATTGACGGGGGCCCGCACAAGCGGTGGAGCATGTGGTTTAATTCGAAGCAACGCGAAGAACCTTACCAGGCCTTGACATCGATCCGATCGCGCGGAGACGCGCGAGACCTTGCCGAAAGGGAAGGAGGAGAAGACAGGTGGTGCATGGTTGTCGTCAGCTCGTGTCGTGAGATGTTGGGTTAAGTCCCGCAACGAGCGCAACCCCTGCCGCCAGTTGCCAGCATTCAGGATGGGGACTCTGGCGGGACTGCCCCTGTAAGGGGGAGGAAGGCGGGGATGACGTCAAATCATCATGCCCCTTATGGCCTGGGCTACACACGTGCTACAATGGACGGAGCAGAGGGAGGCGAAGCCGCGAGGCGGAGCGGAGCCCAGAAACCCGTTCACAGTTCGGACTGCAGCCTGCAACTCGGCTGCACGAAGCTGGAATCGCTAGTAATCGCAGATCAGCATGCTGCGGTGAATACGTTCCCGGGCCTTGTACACACCGCCCGTCACACCATGAGAGTCGGCAACGCCCGAAGCCGGCGGCCCAACCCCGCAAGGGGAGGGAGCTGTCGAAGGCGGGGCTGATGATTGGGGTGAAGTCGTAACAAGGTATCCCTACGGGAACGTGGGGATGGATCACCTCCTTTCTAGGGAGAAGAGAGCGTTTCTACTTGGTTATGAGTGTTCAGACACTCAAGGGAGGGTCCCTGAAAACCGGATAACATATTTCAAGCAAGAAGGAAGGCTGATCGGAAGATCAGACTTTCTGCGAAACACATAACAGAGAATTCAGAGAAGAGATCAGAGATGATAGAAGAGAGTCTGAAATCTGTTGTGGGCAAAAAGCTAAGAAACGAGAAAAGCAAGAGAAACAGCAAGAAAAAAAGCAGAGAACTCAAGCTCATAGAAGAAAGACAAGAGAAGGTCAGGAAAGAAAGGGCGTATGGCGGATGCCATAGGCGCGCGAAGGCGAAGAAGGACGCAGCAAGCGGCGAAATGCGCCGGGGAGCCGCAGGCAGGCAAAGATCCGGCGATATCCGAATGGGGGAACCCGCTCCTCTAAGAGGGGAGCACCGCGGGGCGAACGAAAGGGGCCCCGCAGGAGCGAGACGCAGGGAAGTGAAACATCTGAGTACCTGTAGGAAGAGAAATCAAAAGAGAATCCGTAAGTAGCGGCGAGCGAAAGCGGACGAGCCCAAACCGCAGAGATGCGGGGTAGAAGGAGCTGCGAAGAGCGGAATTGAAGGCGTCAGGGGAATGGGCAGGGAAGCCCATCCGGAGAGGGTGAGAGACCCGTACCCGAAGGCGCAAGCGAGGAAGCGAGCAGAGATCCTGAGTACGGCGGGACACGAGGAATCCTGCCGGAAGCATCGGGGACCATCCCGAAAGGCTAAACACTAGCGCGCGACCGATAGCGAACGAGTACCGTGAGGGAAAGGTGAAAAGAACCCCGGGAGGGGAGTGAAAGAGAACCTGAAACCATATGCCTGCAAGAAGTCAGAGCCCCGCAAGAGGGTGATGGCGTGCCTTTTGTAGAATGAGCCGGCGAGTTGCCGTGCGCGGCGAGGTTAAGCAGAAGATGCGGAGCCGGAGCGAAAGCGAGTCCGAAGAGGGCGGAAGTCGCGCGGGGCAGACCCGAAACCGGGTGAGCTAGCCATGGGCAGGTTGAAGTCGGGGTAAGACCCGATGGAGGACCGAACCGACCCCCGTTGAAACGTTGGCGGATGACCTGTGGCTAGGGGTGAAATTCCAAACGAACCCGGAGATAGCTGGTTCTCCCCGAAATAGCTTTAGGGCTAGCGTCGCGCGGTGGCTGGGGAAGGTAGAGCACTGAATATGCGATGGCCGCATCCCGCGGTACTGAGCATAATCAAACTCCGAATGTTCCCAGAGGAGAAGCGCGGCAGTCAGTCTGCGGGTGATAAGGTCCGTAGACGAGAGGGAAACAGCCCGGACCAGCAGCTAAGGTCCCAAAGTGCATGCTAAGTGGAAAAGGAAGTGGAGATGTGCAGACAGCTAGGAGGTTGGCTCAGAAGCAGCCATCCTTGAAAGAGTGCGTAACAGCTCACTAGTCGAATGACTCCGCGCCGATAATTTACCGGGGCTAAGCATGACACCGAAGCTCTGGGCAGGAGACTGCGGTAGGGGAGCGTTCCATGCAGCGGCGAAGGCAGACCGGAAGGGCGGCTGGAGCGCATGGAAGAGAGAATGCCGGCGTGAGTAGCGAAATGTGGGTAAGAATCCCACACACCGATTGCCCAAGGATTCCAGGGGAAGGTTCGTCCACCCTGGGAGAGTCGGGACCTAAGGTGAGGCCGAGAGGCGCAGCCGATGGAAGACGGGTGGAGATTCCCGTACCCGTATGGCGGTGAAGGAGTGACGGAGAAGCAAGGCGGTGCCGGCGGACGGAAGAGCCGGTGTAAGCGAGAGACCCGGAGACCAGGGAAAACCGGTTTCTGATAAGGGGAAGGCGTGACGCATACGGAAAGCTGAGGCAAGTACGGAAAGCCGAGGAGCATCTTCCAGGAAAAGCTTCTAGCAATAACGACATACGGCCCGTACCGAAAATGGACACACATGGGCAGGGAGAGAATCCCGAGGTGAGCGAGAGAACTGCAGCCAAGGAACTCTGCAAAATGACCCCGTAACTTAGGGAGAAGGGGTGCTCGCTGAGAGGCGAGCCGCAGAAAAATGGCCCAAGCGACTGTTTACCAAAAACACAGCTCTCTGCGAAGGCGCAAGCCGAAGTATAGGGGGTGACGCCTGCCCGGTGCTGGAAGGTTAAGGGGAGGAGTGAGCGAAAGCGAAGCTCCGAGCCGAAGCCCCAGTAAACGGCGGCCGTAACTATAACGGTCCTAAGGTAGCGAAATTCCTTGTCAGGTAAGTTCTGACCCGCACGAAAGGCGTAACGATTTGGGCGCTGTCTCGGCTGCAGACTCGGTGAAGTCTTAGTGCCTGTGAAGATGCAGGCTGCCCGCGACTAGACGGAAAGACCCCATGGAGCTTCACTGCAGGTTGGCATTGGACCTGGGTGCGTGATGTACAGGATAGGCGGGAGGCAGAGAACCCGGCGCGCAAGCGCAGGGGGAGCCGACGTTGGGATACCGCCCTTGGCGCATCTAGGCTCTAACCGGACGCCGGAGACGGGCGACGGGACAGTGCCAGCCGGGCAGTTTGACTGGGGCGGTCGCCTCCTAAAGAGTAACGGAGGCGCCCAAAGATACCCTCAGCATGGATGGAAACCATGCAGCGAGTGCAAAGGCATAAGGGTGTCTGACTGCGAGACAGACAGGTCGAGCAGGGACGAAAGTCGGGCTTAGTGATCCGGCGGTGCCGAATGGAAGGGCCGTCGCTCAACGGATAAAAGCTACCCTGGGGATAACAGGCTGATCTCCCCCAAGAGTTCACATCGACGGGGAGGTTTGGCACCTCGATGTCGGCTCATCGCATCCTGGAGCTGAAGTCGGTTCCAAGGGTTGGGCTGTTCGCCCATTAAAGCGGTACGCGAGCTGGGTTCAGAACGTCGTGAGACAGTTCGGTCCCTATCTGTCGTGGGCGCAGGAGGTCTGAGGAGAGCTGTCCCCAGTACGAGAGGACCGGGGCGGACGGACCGATGGTGGACCAGTTGTCGCGCCAGCGGCACAGCTGGGTAGCCAAGTCCGGAAGGGATAAGCGCTGAAGGCATCTAAGTGCGAAGCCCCCTCCGAGATGAGACCTCCCACCGAAAGGGTAAGGCCCCTTGAAGACGACGAGGTGGATAGACCGGGAGTGCAAGCACGGTGACGTGCTGAGCGGACCGGCACTAATAGGCCGAGGACCTGACCGGAGAGAGAGTCAGAGAGCGAGAAGTATGGAATCCGGTTTTGAGGGACCGTCGGGAGATCCGGTGGTGAAGGCGTGATGGACACACCCGTTGCCCATACCGAACACGGAAGTTAAGCATCACAGCGGCGAAGATAGTCCGAGAGGGCGAAAGGAGCACGCTGCCGGGCAGAGAGAGGGCATCCCCCTCTTTTTTTGT